>NZ_JALDPT010000053.1 GCF_022695515.1 Phenylobacterium aquaticum | reverse complement strand
TAATCTCCATGGTGGGTGGCTCCCAATGCTCAGGTTGGCATGACGGCAACCACATTGGCCCTCTGAGGCCGGGAGCGGGAGCCATCCACCCCATCTGCTATGGGTCGAAATTCGCCGTTGGGTCCGCGCCGCGAACGTGCCGTTAGCCAGCGTCGAGCCTCGCGCTTGCATCCGGACATTCCCAACGGTGAGTAAGAGCCCAGAGCGGCAATCACCTCCCGGACGACCGCTGACGCCCGCCAGGACTGCTCAAACGTAAAAACCCCCGAAGCGCGAGCCTCGGGGGTTCTTGATGTCTGGGTGCGGGGACCCGCAGCCATCGTGGTGATCGAGCCCTGCCTGCAGTGATTTTGGATGCATAGATTGCACGAACATGGACGCTGCAAAGCAGTTCCGTCGTTCAGATTGGCGTCGCCCTGGCTCTGGTGGGCGCAGACCTGGCCGATCCAACGCCGCCGCCCCTCGGTCCGACGACCGTTTCGAGCCGAGCCAAGTCCCTCACCTCATTGACGTTGGCGAAGGCCACGTCGGTTGGATCGGACCAGATCGCCAGGGACAACCCGACATGTTGCGCGAAGCCGCGCAAGGATGAGCGGCCGGTCGCCGTGTAACTTGGGAGGCAATCAAGCGCTCCGGCCACCCATAGGCCGCATACCGGGTAGAGCCGATCGCCCGCCTGCGCCATCGCCACACGGCTCGGGGGAACAAGCGCCACAGCGAGGCGGCGCTCAAGATCCTCAGGCAAACAGGGCATGTCGCACGGCAAGGTGAGCAGGCGCTCAAACCCCAAGGTCCTCGCGAATTTCAGTCCGGCGGCCAGGCCTGCCAGCGGCCCTGCGAGCCCCTCGGAATCGATTATCAAAGGCGTATCCTCAATGTCGGCGACCTGCCCGGCCTCGCGAACCGATATCGCCACCGTCGGGCTGTAGGCGCGCGCCAGCCCCAGGGCATGGGCGATCAACGGCCGCCCCGCCAGATGGCGCAGGGGCTTGTCGCCGCCCATCCGTCGCCCCTCCCCGCCCGCAAGGATGACGACCGCGACCCCCGTCCCTGTCACGTCGAGGCCTTTGTGGGCCGCTTTCGCGACGCATGCTGACCGCGATGACTGGCAGGCCCGCCATCACGGCTGATCTCAAGGTCGCGCAGCAGCCCGTCCTTCTCGGAATAGGCAAATCCATGGAGGCTGAGCGGCTGGCCGCGCCACCAGGCGTCGCGCACCAGGCTGTTGCGGGCAAGGCAGGCCACCTGTTCGCGGATGTTGAGTTCGCACAGGGCGTTGGTCCGCGCCTCAAGGTCGCTGATCGCCTCCAGGGTTGCGGCGTGGCGCTCGCTCAGGACAGAGACCGGCTGCAGCCAGTGGTCGACCAGCCCCCGCCCGCCGCCCTGGAGCACCCCCCGCAGGCTGGCGCAGCCATAGTGACCGCACACTACGATCCGGCGCACGGCCGTCAGGTCTATGGCGACCTCCAGCAGGGCCAGAATGGCGATGTCGTGAGGCCCCACGATCGGGCCCAGGCTGTGATGGACGAGCACATCCCCCGCCGACAGACCCAGGATTTCATGTGGCGCGGCCCCGCAGTCCGGGCACCCGATCCACAGGCATTGGGGCTTCGGCCCGCCCGCAAGGCGGAGGAAGTGGTCGGGATCGTCGCGGGTGCGCGCCGCGACCCCGTCCAGATTGCGCCGGATCAGCGCCTCGGTCATGTGCTTGGAACGGTCAGGACGCGGCCCCGACGGGCGGCCAGGCGTCGGCCCAGGTTCTGCAGGTCCTCGGCCGTCAGGCGCAGACGGGCGATGGGCAGGACCACCGCGTTCTCCAACGCCAGATGCCGCCGCTCCTGGGTCGCGAAGGCGCTCAGGGCCTTGCGCTTTTCGGGGTCCAGCCCCGGAGCCAAACGTGTGGACTGGCAGGCTTCCAGATGGGTCCGCACCACCGCGCCCAGCGCCGCGTCGGCCCGATGCTCCACCGACAGCACGCCCAGAACCCGCTCCAACTCATCCTCCGGCAGGCAGCGCCGGCGCAGCAGCGGGAAGAGATCCTGCTCCTCGTCGATGATGTGCACCGCCGCATCGAGCCGCAGGAAGTCGACCACCTGATCCACGCGGTCGGCGTCATAGACCACCGCCGCCGACAGGGCGTCGATCACCGCGCAGAGCTGCCGGTGACGGAAGTGCTCGGCGAAGAAGAAGTTCAGCGGTTCGTTCAGCAGGTCGGCTTGCAGCGGTTCGATGATGGGATCGGCCATGGCGCGGCCTCCGGAGGGCGGTTCAGAGTTTGAATTCCAGGGTCGCCCAGACCTTGGTGCGGTCGGCGAACGCCGGGCTCGATCCGTCGAACCTCGCCGCCTTGAGTTCCGCCGAGAGCCGCTTGGTCAGGGGATAGGAGACCAGGGCGTCGAGCTCGCGGCCATAGGCCTGGCCGCCGCCCGCGTCGGCGAAATCATGGACCGCCAGCTGTAGCTTCAGCGGCTTTCCGGTCGAGGCGAGCTTCAGCGCGGTTCCGGCGCGGAGATTGAGATCGCGAACCCCCGCCTTGGGCGTGGTCAGGAAGACATCCGCCCAGCCCTGATAGGCATGAAGGGTGGCCAGCGGCGTCTGGAACCCCTGGCGACCGTCGCCGTCGAGACGTTCAAGCCCCAGGGTGGCGAAGCCAGGCCCCTGCTTCAGGCCCAGTCCCAGGGCGATATAGTCGAGGTCGAAGCGGGCCGGGTTGTGTCCATAGTCGGATTGGCGGGCGTATTCGGCCTCGTAGGTGACCGCCCGTCCGCCGCCAAGCTTCCGCGCGCCGCTCAGCCGGACGCCGTAGGTGGCGCTGGACTGGCCCGGCGCATTGGCGAAATCGAGCAGATATCCGTAGGCCGAGACCTGGCCTAGCCGGGTCGCGGCGTCCAACTGGATGATGTGGGAATCGCTGTTCCAGGCCCCCTGCCCGCTGTCCGGCCCGAACACCCGATGCACCTTGTCCACATAGATGTAGGTGAAGGTCACATCCTTGGCCGGCCGGGCCTCAAGACGGACCGCGTCGAAGGTCTGCTCGTTCTGCCGGAACCCCACATTGCCGACGAAGCGGGCGTTGTTGAGGACGATCCTTTGGCGGCCCACCACCGTGCTGGCCTGGGTTCCCGTCCAGGAGACCTGGGCGCGGTTGAGCTCGGTGGCCTCGGGGTCGGCCACGGTCGGATAGGCGGTCTTGCGATTGATGGTGCTGTTGTAGCCGTCGTCGAGGGCGGTGACGTTCTCCCCCTCGACCAGGGCCTTGAACCCCCGCCAGGACGAGGTCTCATAGCCGAGCCGGGTGCGCAGGGTCAGCGCCTGGGCGTCCTTGGCGAAGCCGTCCTGGTCGACCGTCTCATAGCGCAGGCGGGCGTCGAGGATCACATGGCCCGGAGGCGTGTCGGCGGCCACGGCCAGGGACGGGACCGCCACGACGGCGGCGGCGAGCGACAGCAGGGAGGTGGGAATGCGCATCATCTATCTCCGGCTCACGAGCGTGTAGCTGCGCGCCTTGGGGGTCAGCTTGGTCTTCAGAAGCGCGGCCATGGCGGCGATGGCCGGGTCCGTAGCGCCCTGGGAGGCCGAGATGAGTTGGGTCCAGCTTTCGTCGTCAGCGTTGTCGACGAAGTGCGCCACGGCGCGCCGGACGAAGGCGGCGACCTCCTGTTCGGCCGCGAGGGCCGCGGCGCGGACACGACCGGCCAGCTCGGGATCGGTGGCGTCCAGCCACCCCTCCAGGGCCTCGGCGGAAGCGCCGTCGGCCAGCATCTCGCCGAGCGACAGCGACCCGCTGGCGAACCGCCCGTCCCGGCTCAGGCTGAAGGCGACGCCCTGGGCTCGCGCCCGGTCCGCCAGGTCGGAGACATAGCGAGTGGCGGCCGCGGTCCAGGCGCGGCTCTCCAGGTGCAGGCGGATCTTGTCCTCGACATAATCGAAGGGCAGCTCGCGGCCCTCCATCCGGCGATCCAGCTTGAGCAGGTGCCAGCCGAAGCGGGAGCGCACCGGTCGGGCCAGCACCTCGCCGGGCCTCAGCCCCGCGAGCGCGGTCTCGATCTCCCCCACCACGTCGCCGGGACCAAGCTGGCCCAGGGATCCGCCGACCTGGCCCGAAGGACAGTCCGACAGCGCCTTGGCCAGGGCCGCGAAGGCCGCCGGCTGCACCGTGACCTGGGCCAGGGCGTCCTGCGCGGTTCGCAAGGCCGCGGCCCAGCCGTCCGCATCGTCGGTCTTGGGTTCGATGAGGATATGGGCGGCCTCGATCAGGGCCGGCGTCGTGAAGCGGGCGCGCTGGGCGTCATAGACCCGCCGGCACTCCGCCGTGCTCGGCGGCTCGATCTTGACCTCCGCATCCAGGGTGGCGCGGATCAGCGCCTCCTCGGCGGTCTCCTCGCGCCCAGCCTCGTCGATGAGCGGCTCGGCGCGAAGGCCCAGCTCGTCGGCGCGGTGCAGCAACAGGGCCTTCACGGCCAGCGCCTTGCCGGCCGCCGTGCGGGCCTCCGCGGCCGAAAGGCTGGGGTGGTTCTGGACTTCATCGGCGATCAGGAACTCGGGGATCTCGACGCCTTCGACGACGATGGTGGCCGGCATGGGGCTACTCCGCGGACTTGAGGGTGGCGGGCCGGACGGCCTGGGTGCTGTCATGCGGGCCCGATGCGACGCCCGGGCGACCGCGGATAGGCCGGCGCCGCCGTCTCCGGGCGGCGCGGCAAGGGGCGCTTGGTCCGCACCAGCTGCCAGCCGCGGCGATTGAGGTACCAGATGGGCGCAGACAGCATGTGGACCAGGCGGGTGAACGGGAAGACCAGCAGGATGGTCATGCCCAGCACCAGGTGCGCCTTGAAGATCGGATGCACGTCGGCGACATAGGCCGCCACATTGGGGCGGAAGGTGAAGACCCCCTGCGCCCAGTTCATGAACTTGACCATCTCGTGGCCGTCCAGGTGGTGGGCGGAGACCGGAATGGTCGCCAGGCCGAGGCTGAGCTGAGCCATCAGCAGCACCAGGATCGCGGTGTCGCCGAAGCTGGAATTATGGCGGATCCGGGGATCGAACAGCCGGCGATGCAGCAGGATGAGGCCGCCCGTCAGGCACAGGATTCCGGCGACGCCGCCCGCGACCATGGCCAGGATCTGTTTGGCGCCGTGCGGCACGCCCAGGGCGTCGAACACCCAGATCGGCGTCAGCAGGCCCACGAAGTGGCCGCCGAAGATGGTCAGCACGCCGACGTGGAACAGGACCGAGCCCAGCACCAGCTGCTTGCGGCGCAGCAGCTGGGACGAGCCCGAACGCCAGGTGTACTGCTCGCGGTCGAACCGCAGGACCGAGCCCAGGGCCAGCACGGCCAGGGCGATGTAGGGATAGACGCCGAACAGCAGTTGATTGATCAGTTGCATCTGCGGATGTCCTAGGCCGAAGCGCCGGCGCGACGCGGCTGGCGGCCGGGTTCGGCCATCATCGCCTCGACCAGGGCGTCGGCCTTCGGGCAGCCGACGTCGGACGGGCCGAAGGTGACGGCGGTCTCGGCCCAGGCCTTGTCGATCGCCTCCAGGTCGTTGGGGTTGTCGTCAGGCTCGCTCAGCAGGGCCGCCAGCGCATTGGGATCGGCCTGGGTCGAGGCCAGTCGCGCCAGGGCCCCGAAGACGGCGCGATAGGCGCTGCCGCGGGTCTTGAGCCGCTCGCCCATCGCCTCCAGGACGTGGGTCGCCTCGCCGAGCAGGGAGCCGGCCTGGGGCCCGGGCAGGGTCGAGAGAAACTCCAGGAATACCGGCAGGAAGTCGGGCAGCTCGTTGGCCGCCAGATCCAGGCCGTTCGCCCGATAGAGCTCGAGCAAGGCGACCATCGCCTCGCCCCGGTCACGGCTTTCGCCGTGCACGTGCTCATAGAGGTTCAGCGACAGCGAGCGGGTGCGATCGAAGAGCTCGGTGTAGCGCTCCTGCAGGTCATAGATATCATCGTTGGCGATCTCGACCGTCAGCTTGCGCAGGGCGGTCACCAGGGACTTGGAGAGCAGCCCCTCCTCCGCGATGAGCTGAAGGGCCTGGGGCGCCAGGACCTGCAGGTCAGGCGTCGGATAGGTCAGCAACAGCGCGAGCGCCTTGTAGGTGCGGGCCATGTCTCAGACCTCCATGGGGGTTTTGGCGCGGCTGCGCCGATTGGGACCGAACAGGCCAAGCTCGGTGCGGCCGCCGGAGCAGCCATTGCCGAAGGAGAAGCCGCAGGACCCGCGCATGTCGTAGGCGTCCTCGGCGGTCTCACGGTGCGCCGACGGGATCACGAAGCGGTCCTCGTAGTTGGCGATGGCCAGGTAGCGGTACATGGCGTCGATCTGGTCGGCGGTCAGGCCGACCCGCTCGGCGAGCTTGTGATCGATCACCCCCTCGACGGTCTTGGCGCGCATGAAGCCGCGCATGGCCAGCATCCGCTTGAGCGCCAGTTCGATCGGCGCCTCCTTGCCGGCGGTCAGCAGGTTGGCGAGATACTTGACCGGGATCCGCAGGGCGTGGACGTCGGGCATCTCCCCGTCCATCTCGAGGGCGCCGGCCGCCGCGGCCGACTGGATCGGCGAGAGCGGCGGCACGTACCAGACCATCGGCAGGGTCCGGTATTCCGGGTGCAGCGGGAAGGCGATTTTCCAGTCGATCGCCATCTTGTAGACGGGGCTCTTGCGGGCCGCGTCGAGCCAGGCTTCCGGCACGCCGTCGGCGCGGGCCTGGGCGATCACGGCCGGATCGTTCGGGTCCAGGAAGACGTCGAGCTGGGCCTGGTAGAGGTCCTGGTCATCCGGCGTCGAGGCCGCGGCCTCGATGCGGTCGGCGTCGTAGAGCAGGACGCCCAGATAGCGGATGCGCCCGACGCAGGTCTCCGAGCACACGGTCGGCTGGCCGACCTCGATGCGCGGATAGCAGAAGGTGCACTTCTCCGACTTCCCGGATTCCCAGTTATAATAGATCTTCTTGTACGGGCAGGCGGAGACGCACATCCGCCAGCCCCGGCACTTGTCCTGGTCGATCAGGACGATGCCGTCCTCCTCGCGCTTATAGATCGCGCCCGAGGGACAGGCCGCCACGCAAGTGGGGTTCAGGCAATGCTCGCAGAGCCTGGGCAGGTACATCATGAAGGTGTTTTCGAACTGGCCGTAGATCTCCTTCTCGATGCCCTCGAAGTTGACGTCGGCGGAGCGCTTGGCGAACTCGCCGCCGAGAATCTCCTCCCAGTTGGGACCGCGTTCGATCTTCTCCATCCGCTGGCCGGTGATCTTCGAGCGCGGCCGCGCGGTGGGGAACGCCTTCATCTCCGGGGCGGTCTGCAGGTGCGCGTAGTCGAAGTCGAAGGGCTCGTAATAGTCGTCGATCTCCGGCAGGTCGGGATTGGCGAAGATCTTGGCGAGAATCCGCCACTTGGCCCCCATGCGCGGCTCGGTCTTGCCGTTGGCCTTGCGGGTCCAGCCGCCGTTCCAGCGCTTCTGGTTCTCCCAGTCGCGCGGGAAGCCGACGCCCGGCTTGGTCTCCACGTTGTTGAACCAGGCGTATTCAACGCCTTCCCGGTTGGTCCACACGTTCTTGCAGGTGACCGAGCAGGTGTGGCACCCGATGCACTTGTCGAGATTCAGCACCATGCCGATTTGCGCGCGAACCTTCATTGGGCGAAATCCTTGGCGTTGAGGGGTTCTTCCAACCAGTCGACCTTGGTCATCTTGCGCAGGACCACGAACTCATCGCGGTTCGAGCCGACCGTGCCGTAGTAGTTGAAGCCGTAGGCGAGCTGGGCGTAGCCGCCGATCATGTGGGTCGGCTTGAGGACCGTGCGGGTCACCGAGTTGTGGATGCCGCCACGCTTGCCCGTGATCTGCGACCCGGGCGTGTTCACGATCTTTTCCTGGGCGTGGTACATGAAGGTGGTGCCTTCACGGATCCGCTGGGAGACCACCACCCGGGCGGTGAGCGCCCCGTTGGCGTTGAAGGCCTCGACCCAGTCGTTGTCGACCAGCCCCACCTTCCGCGCGTCGGTCTCCGACACCCAGATCACCGGTCCGCCCCGGTTCAGGGTCAGCATCATCAGGTTGTCGCTATAGGTGGAGTGGATGCCCCACTTCTGGTGCGGGGTGATGAAGTTGAGCACGATCTCCTTCTCACCATTGGGCTTGAGGCCCTTGACGTAGGTGGTCTTGAGATCGATCGGCGGACGGTAGACGCAGAGCGCCTCGCCGAAGGCTCGCATCCACAGGTGATCCTGATAGAGCTGCTGGCGGCCGGTCAGGGTCCGCCACGGGATCAGCTCATGCACGTTGGTGTAGCCGGCCGTGTAGCAGACCTTCTCGCTCTCGATGCCTGACCAGGTCGGGGACGTGATGATCTTGCGCGGCTGAGCCAGCAGGTCGCGGAAGCGGATCTTCTCGTCTTCCTTGGGCAGGGCCAGATGGGCGTGTTCGCGCCCGGTCTGCTTCTCAAGCGCCTCCCAGGCTTTGACGGCGACCTCGCCATTGGTCTCCGGCGCCAGCATCAGGATGGTCTCGCAGGCGTCGATGTCGGTATCGATCCGGGCCAGGCCCTGGGTCTGGCCTTCGTCCAGCACCGCGCCGTTCAGCTCGGTGAGCAGGTCGACTTCATGGGTGGTGTTCCAGGCGATGCCCTTGCCGCCGTTGCCCACTTTCTTCATCAGCGGGCCAAGCGCGGTGAAGCGCTTGAAGGTGTTGGGATAGTCGCGCTCGACCACGGTGATCTGCGGCATGGTCTTGCCGGGGATCGCCTCGCATTCGCCCTTCGACCAGTCGCTGACGTCGAAAGCCTGGGCGAGCTCGGCGGCGCTGTCGTGCTGGATGGGCGTCAGGACCACGTCCTGCTCGACGCCCAGCACTTCGGGCGCGACCTCGGAGAAGGTCTTGGCGATCGCCTTGAAGATCTCCCAGTCCGACTTCGACTCCCAGGCCGGATCCACGGCCGCGCTGAGCGGGTGGATGAAGGGGTGCATGTCGGAGGTGTTGAGGTCGTTCTTCTCGTACCAGGTGGCCGTCGGCAGCACGATGTCGGAATAGACCGCCGTCGTGGACATCCGGAAGTCGAGGGTGACCAGGAGATCCAGCTTGCCCTCGGGCGCCTCGTCGCGCCACGTCACCTCGGACGGCTTCTGGCCGCCGGTCTCGCCCAGGTCCTTGCCCTGGACGCCATGGGAGGCGCCCAGCAGGTGCTTGAGGAAATACTCATGGCCCTTGCCGGATGAGCCCAGCAGGTTCGAGCGCCAGACGAACATGTTGCGCGGCCAGTTGGCCGGATCGTCAGGGTCCATGCAGGACATCTTCAGATCGCCGCTCTTCAGCTGGGCGAGCGCATAGGCCTTGGGGTCCTGTCCCGCGGCGGCGGCGGCCTTGGCCACTTCCAGCGGATTGGTCCGCAAGGCCGGCGCCGACGGCAGCCAACCCAGGCGCTCGGCCTTGGCGTTGAAGTCGATCATGGCGCCATCCCACACCCCTTCCGGGGCGGTGGGCGACAGGATCTCGCTCATCTCCACCGTCTCGTACCGCCACTGGTCGGAGTGGGCGTAGAAGAAGGAGGTGGAGTTCTGCTGCCGGGGCGGACGGATCCAGTCGGTGGCGAAGGCGAGCGGCGCCCAGCCGGTCTGGGGCCGCAGCTTTTCCTGGCCGACATAGTGCGCCCAGCCGCCGCCGGACTGGCCGACGCAACCGCACATCACCAGCATGTTGATGACCGCGCGGTAGTTCATGTCCATGTGGAACCAGTGGTTCATCGCCGCGCCGATGATCACCATCGACTTGCCGTTGGTCTTCTCGGCGTTGGTGGCGAAGCCGCGGGCCACGGCGATGATCTGGTCGCGCGGCACCGAGGTGATCGCCTCGGCCCAGGCCGGAGAATAGGGCTCGACCTCGTCATAGCTGGCCGGCATGTGGTCGCCGCCGAAGCCCTGGTCGACGCCGTAATTGGCGAGGAAGAGGTCGTAGACGCAGGCCACCAGGGTCTCGCCTTCCGGCAGCATCATGCGCTTGACCGGCACGTTGCGGACCAGGACCTCCGGGTGGTCGGTCATGGCGAAGCCGTTGGTGGCGGCGCCGCCGAAATAGGGGAAACGCACGGCGGCGACCTCGTCGTGGACGCCCTTGAGGCCCAGGCGCAGGCGGGTCTCGCGCCCTGCCCCATCCTTCTCCTCAAGATTCCACTTGCCGTCGTCGCCCCAGCGGAAGCCGATCGACCCGTTGGGGACGGTGACCTCGCCGGTGGCCTCGTCGACCGCGACGGTCTTCCAGTCGGGATTGTTGGTCTCGCCCAGGGCCTGGTCGAACTCGGCCGCGCGCAGCAGGCGCTCGGGCACATAGGCGCCGTCCTGGGGGACCAGGCGCACCAGCATCGGCAGGTCCGAGTACTTGCGCAGATAGTCGCGGAAGTACGGCACCTCGCGGTCGATATGGAATTCCTTGAGGATGACGTGGCCAAAGGCCATGCCCAGCGCCGCGTCCGTCCCCTGCTTCACCGGCAGCCACAGGTCGGAGAACTTCGAGGCCTCGGAATAGTCCGGGCAGATCACCACCGACTTGGCGCCGCGGTAGCGGGCCTCGGTGTAGAAGTGGGCGTCCGGCGTGCGGGTCTGCGGGACGTTCGACCCCCAGAGCAGCAGGAATCCGGAATTGAACCAGTCCGCGCTCTCGGCCACGTCGGTCTGCTCGCCCCAGGTCTGGGGCGAGGCCGGCGGCAGGTCGCAATACCAGTCGTAGAACGACCCGCAGACGCCGCCGATCAGCTGCAGATAGCGCGCGCCGGCGGCGTAGGAGACCATCGACATGGCCGGAATCGGCGAGAAGCCGAAGATCCGGTCCGGTCCCCAGGCCTTGATGGTGTGGGCGTTGGCCGCCGCGATGATCTCGGTGACCTCGTCCCAGGTCGCCCGCAGAAACCCGCCCATCCCGCGCATGGAGGTGTACGCGGCGCGCTGGGCGGGGTCGTTCTGGATCGAGGCCCAGGCCGCGACCGGGCTGCGGGTGGCGCGCGCTGCGCGCCACAGCTTCAGCAGGCGCGAGCGGATCAGCGGGTACTTCACCCGGTTGGCGGAATAGAGGTACCAGCTGTAGCTGGCGCCCCGGGCGCAGCCGCGCGGCTCATGGTTCGGAAGTTCCGGCCGGGTGCGCGGATAGTCGGTCTGCTGGGTCTCCCAGGTGACGATCCCGCCCTTGACGTAGATCTTCCAGGAACACGAGCCGGTGCAGTTCACCCCGTGGGTGGAGCGCACCACCTTGTCGTGCTGCCAGCGACGCCGATAGGCCTCTTCCCAGGTGCGGTCATCGTCGTTGAGGACGCCGTGCCCGTCCGAGAACAGCTCGGTCTTGCGGGTGAAGAACGCCAGGCGATCAAGGGTATGGCTCATGCCACGACTTCCAGATTGGACGCGGGTTGGGGGGCGTGCAGCAGCGAGGACTTGCGGGCGTAGAAGGCCCAGTTCACCGCGACGCAGCTGAGGTAGAAGGCCAGGAAGACGAACAGCGCCGTGGACGGACCGCCGGTCGCCTTCATCGAGTTGCCGAAGGCCAGGGGGATGAAGAAGCCGCCGAAGGCGCCGATCGCCGAACTGAAGCCGACGATGGCCGCCGACTCCATTTCAGAGGCCTTGAGACGGGCCGCCGGCTCGCCCAGCGGCATCAGCCGGGGCATGTCGGCGCGCACGATCGCCGGGATCATCTGGAAGGTCGAGGCGTTGCCGACCCCGGTGCAGAGGAACAGCCACATGAAGCTGGCGAAGAAGAGCGGGAAGTACGGGGCCGCGCCGAACCCGCCGACGCTGTGCAGCACCGCCAGCACGCCCGCGGCCAGGGCGATGAACACCCAGTGGGTTACCTTCTGACCGCCGAACTTGTCCGACACCCAGCCGGTGAGCGCCCGCGACGCCGCGCCAACCAGCGGGCCGAGGAACACCAGCTGCATCGCGTGCGCGCTGGGGAACAGGGTCTTCATCAGCAGGGGAAAGGCGGCCGAGAAGCCGATGAACGAGCCGAAGGTGCCCAGATAGAGCCAGCAGATGACCCAGTTGTGCTTGCGCTTGAACACCACGGCCTGTTCGGAGAACGAGGCCCGGGCGGACGCGATGTCATTCATGCCGAACCAGGCCAGGGCCCCGGCGACCAGGATGAAGGGAACCCAGACGAAGCCGGCGTTCTGCAGCGAGATCGCCGTCTTCACACCATGGTCCACCGCCGTCTGCGGCGCGCCGGCCAGGGGGGCGAACAGGCTGAGCCCGACCACCACCGGCACCAGGAACTGCATCACGCTGACGCCGAGGTTGCCGAAGCCGGCGTTGAGCGCCAGGGCGTTGCCCTTCTCGGCCTTCGGGAAGAAGAACGAGATATTGGACATCGACGAGGCGAAGTTGCCGCCGCCCAGGCCGCACAACAGGGCCAGGACCACGAAGGTCGTGTAGGGGGTATGGGGATCTTGCACCGCCAGGCCGATGCCGATCGCCGGGACCAGCAGGGACAGGGTGGTGAGCGTCGTCCACAGCCGGCCGCCCAGGATCGGCACCATGAAGCTGTAGAAGATCCGCAAGGTGGCGCCGGACAGGGCCGGCAGCGCCGTCAGCCAGAACAGCTCCTCGGTGCCGAACTTGAAGCCGACAAGCTTCAGCTTGGCGACCACCATCGACCAGACCATCCAGACGGCGAAGGCCAGCAGCAGATTGGGGATCGAGATCCACAGATTGCGGCGGGCGATCGGCTTGCCCTGGGTCGACCAGAAGGCCGGGTCTTCGGGACGCCAGTCGGTCAGGACATGGCGGGCGGGATTGCGGGAAGCCATTAGAGCGCTCCTCTTGCGGGGCTCGCCGCCCGGACACGGGCGGCTCCGCCGGAAGCCGGCGGTGGTTGAAGGTCGGCGTGCAGGGACGCCATTTCGGGAAGTTCAGGCAGGTCGGAGAGGCCGGGGGCGCCAGCGCGCTCCATGCGGCCGATCGCCAGGTGCATCCAGGTCAGCGCCCCGGCCACCAGGACGAACAGCAGCATGAAGCAGCTGGTCCAGACGCCGGTCAGGTCGTTCAATTCGCCAAAGGCGATCGGCAGGACGAAACCGCCAAGGCCGCCGACCATGCCGACGAGCCCGCCGACCGACCCGATCTGGGCGGGATAGTAGACGGGGATGTGCTTGAAGACCGCCGCCTTGCCGAGGCTCATCGCGAAGCCGAGCCCAAAGAGCATGACCACGAAGACCGGCAGGCTGGTGGCGATGCGGAAGGCGATGGGGCCGTGGACCCCGTCAACCACATAGCTGGTCGGCGGATAGGACAGCAGGAAGGTGCACAGCACGCTGACCGAGAAGGTCAGGTACATCACCAGGCGCGCGCCGATGCGGTCGGACAGCCAGCCGCCGAACACCCGAAACAGCGAGCCGGGGATCGAATAGGCCGCCGCCAGCATGCCCGCCGCGCGGATGTCCAGGTGGTAGACGGCCACCAGATAGTGCGGCAGCCACAGTGACAGGGCCACGAAGGCGCCGAAGACGAAGAAATAGTAGAGGGCGAAGCGCCAGACCTGCAGCTTCATCAAGGGCGCGAACTGGGTCGCCGCCGCCTGGGGCTTGGCGCCCGTCCGCCGCCGCTCGACCAGCTGGGGATCGTCGCGGGTGAACAGGAAGAACACCAGGGCGATGACCGCCAGGGCCCCAGCCCAGACCTGGGCGACCGTCTGCCAGCCATAGGCCAGCATGACGAACGGGGCCGCGAACTTGGTGACCGCGGCGCCGACATTGCCCGCCCCGAAGATCCCCAGCGCCGTGCCCTGCCGCTCCTTGGGAAAGAACTTCGACACATAGGCGACGCCCACCGCGAACGAGCCGCCGGCCACGCCGACGCCGAGCGCGGCCGCCAGAAACTGCGGATAGGTGTGGGCATGGGAGAGTAGAAAGGTCGCCAGCGCGGCGCTGAGCATGACGATCAGATTGACCACCCGCCCGCCATACTGATCGGTCCAGACCCCCAGCCCGACGCGAATGAGCGAGCCGGTCAGGATCGGCGTGCCGGCCAGCAGCCCGAACTGGGCCTCGGTCAGGCCCAGCTGCTGTTTGATCTGGACGCCGATGATCGAGAAGATCGTCCACACCGCGAAACAGGCGGTGAAGGCGAAGGTGCTGAGCCCCAGGGCGGGGCCCGCGCCTGGCGCGGCCTTCGGTGTGTCGACGGGCATCGGCAGGATCCGGACTCGGCAGCGACGCCCCCTGCGTCACTTTCGCGATCCTTGTGGCCGCCACGACGTCTCGATCAATTGACCGAAATCAAACATCTCAAGTCGTTTTCTGTATTTTTAGCGCCAATACTGAATTTGATATGAGTATTTGCCAAAATATTGACGCCCAATTGATGCTTATTTGTCTTGAGCTTGACCAATGTCAACCGCTCCGGATTGGAGCGGGGCGCTTGATCCATATCAAGCCGCCATGGCCTCGAGTCTGCGACGAGTGTGGTTGACAGAGGAGACGCTCACATGACCATGCGTGGAGTCGATGTGGACCGAATGCGGGCCCTGCCCCTGTTCGCTACGGCGTCGGATACGACCTTCCAGAGCCTGACATCGGGCGGGTTCTGCAGAAATTTCCGGCCGGCACGACCCTGCTGACCGAAGGCGATCCGGTCGATTTCCTCTATGTGCTGATCGACGGCCAGGCGGAACTCCAGGGCACCTGGAACGACAAGGAGACGACGCTCGCGGTCCTGAGGCCAGTCTCCACCTTCATTCTCGCCGCCGTGGTGCTCGACGCCGACGCCTTGATGACCGCGCGCACGATCGAACGCTCCGACATTCTGATGCTGTCGGCCGAGGCCGTGCGGCGCGCCATGCAGGACGACGTCGCCTTCAGCCTGGCCGCCGCTCAGGAACTCGCCGGCTGCTATCGCGGTCTGGTGCGCACGGTGAAGAACCAGAAGCTGCGGGGCGGCGCCGAACGCCTGGCCAATTACCTGGTCGCCGAGCAGGCCCGCCAAGGCGGCGTGCAGACCCTGGTCCTGCCGCACGAGAAGCGGGTTCTGGCCTCGTTGCTGGGCATGACGCCGGAGAACCTTTCCCGCGCCTTCGCCAGCCTGGCCGACTACGGCGTGCTGGTCAGCGGTCCGGAAGTGTCGATCACCCGGCCGGTGGTGCTGAACCGGCTGGCCAAACCCGATCCGCTGATCGATGGCGGCACGCCGGCCGGCGCCCTGATGATCGGGGCCGCCGAGCGCGAGCAGCAGGCCTCGGCCCGCCGCAGGGCCCAAGGTTACGCCTACAACTGATCAACCGCCGACCTGGGCCAGATGGCGCATGTCGCCGCTGCGCCCTTCGGCGAGCCGGTGACCGGCGGGCTTCTCGCCCAAGGCGCGGCGGATGCGCGCCGCAAGCGCCTCCGACGGGCCGGCCTGCAGCAGGTCGCGGAGATCGACACCCCCCTCCCCGAACAGGCACAGACGCAGTTGTCCGCGCGCGGTCACGCGCAGGCGATTGCAGCCGTCGCAGAACCCCGGCGCATAGGGGGCGATCAGACCCAGCCGCCCGGCATGGTCGGGATGGACATACTCCACAGCCGGCCCGTCATCCGGACCGCGGGGCCGCGGGGTCCATCCCCGCGCGGCGAACCAGTCCCGCAGCACCGCGCCGGAGACATGCTCGGCCGCGAAATAGTCGGCGTTGTCGCCGGTTCGCATCAGCTCGATGAACCGCACGGCCACGGGCCGATCACGGACGAAGTCGGCGAAGGTCTCGAAGCCGCCGCTGAGCCCGCTCTTCAGCAGCACCGCATTGACCTTCACGGTCGGCAGGCCGAGCGCCAGAGCCCGATCCACGCCGTCGATCACCGCCCCCAGGCGGTCGTGGCCGGTGATGGCCCGGAACGCCGCGGGGTCGAGGGCGTCAATGCTGACATTCAGATGGGTCAGGCCGGCGTCGCGCCAGCCCTCGATCTTTTCGGACAGGTTCCAGCCATTGGTGGTCATGGCGATCTTGGCCACGCCGGCCCGCCGGATCCGGGCGATGATCTCGCCAAGGTCGCGGCGCGCGCTGGGCTCGCCGCCGGTCAATCGCACCTTGCCGACGCCAAGCGCCTGGAAGGTCTCGGCCAGGCGGCCGATCTCGTCCACCGACAGGAAGTCGTGAGGACGTGTCTTCCGATAGCCGTCCGGAAGGCAGTAGGCGCAGCTGAAATTGCAGACCTCGGTGACCGACAGTCTCAGATAGCGGAAATGACGTCCGAACCCATCGACCAGGCCTGTCACCACGGTGCTCCAGAAAACAAGGCCGGCGCCGGTCGCCCCGGCGCCGAAAGGTCCGCGCCATGATCGCGCAACGCGGGTCCCGCAGACGCCGATCCGGGAAGGAGACGGCGCAGGGATTGGGACAGAGCCACCCTAGGCCCAGGCCAGCGGGACTCCCATGACGTCGGGCGGCGATGGACTTGACCCTTTTCAAGCCGATGCGCGGGTCGGCTTAAAAAGGGCGGGGCCGTAGGCCACCGCGAACAGACCAAAGGCCAGGGCCCAAAGGCCGCCAGACATTTCCAGCCCCGATGTCCGCCAGCCGCCGGCGAAGGCGGTGGCCACCCGAAGGGCCGCGGCGGCGTTGACCAGGAGATAGATCGCCAGGGTCGCCGGTCCGGCGACGCGGGCCTGGCCGGTGTGGCCAAGGCTGGCGCGGGTCATCATGGCCAGGGTCATCACCCCGACCGCTCCGGCGGTGAGGGCGTGGACGCCCGCCGTCCGCGGAACCAACTGCGGGGCGAGGACCGTAAAACCCAAAAGGATCAGGCCGGCCGCCAGCCAGCCATAGCCAAGGTGCAGGATCCAGACGAGCGGTTCGGCCCGCGCGCGCCACCCGCCCCACCGCGCCAGGCGCGCCGCGGCGACAAGGCCGGCGCCCACCAGCAGCACCCCGGCGACGATCTCGCCCGGCCAGATGGCCCAGGTGATCCCCGCCAGAGCGGTCACATAGAGGCTGACCTGATCGAGGCGCGGCGACACCGCCACCTGGTCGCCCAGCCCTCGCGGCGCCAGCCAGTTGCGGGTGAAGCTCGGGACCACTCGTCCGCCGATCAGGCTTATCAGGGTCGCGGCGGCGCCCAGGGCCGCCCGTTCCGGCGCGCCCGACAGCAAGTAAGGCGACAGATGGAATGCGATGTCGGGCGCGAACAGGGTGACGACCAGACAGACCGGCAGGTTGCGCGTGTTGCGGCTGGCCACGCTCTCGCGCCAGATCACCACGGCGAAGACCGCCAGGAACAGGCTGTCGGCGGCCATGGCCCAGGGCGTCGCCCGCCAGGGGGAGATCATCGCCAGCCGCCCCAGGGCCCACAGGCTGAACAGGCCGGCGAGCGGCGCGCCCATCACCGGCATGCGGCCGGTCCAGTTGGGCACGGCGGTCAGCAGGAAGCCCGCGATCACCGCCGCCAGATAGCCGAACAGCATCTCATGCACATGCCAGTCGCGGTCGACGCCGAGCGTCATGCCCGGACCGGCATAGGCCCAAAGCCATAGCGGCACGGCGAGCGCCGCCCAGGTCGCGCCGAACAGAAAGAAGGGCCGAAAGCCGAAGCTGAACAGCGCCGGGCCCCGATAGGCGCGGCGGTCGGCGGCGGTGGGCATGATGTGACTCCGGCGGGGACGAGCCACAATCTACCCCATCAGCCCCGCCGCCGCCTTGAGCGGGGTCGGGGGCGGGCTTGTCGCAGATCAAGCCATGCCCGCGTCCGGCCTCACCCGCACTTGGAATGACCGCAGGCCAGGCACGTGTCGCACCCCTCCTTGTGCACCAGGGCGGCCGCGCCGCACTGCGGACAGATCGCGGGAGCGGGCCCGCCTTCCGTCGAAACTCCGGCCGGCGCGGCTTGCAGGGGTTCACGACCGAGGTGACGGGCGATCACGCCGCCGATCGCGGCGGGCAGCGACGGGACGTAGCGCCCGTCCACCCAGGCGCCGCCGCAGGGATCGAACACGGCCTGCAGCTCGTCGGCGACGAAACTCACGTCACCCCCGCGCCGGAACACCGCCGAGATCATCCGGGTCAGGCCCAGCGTCCAGGCGTAGTGCTCCATGTTCTTGGAATTGACGAAGATCTCGAAGGGCCGCCGCCCCTCCCCGTCCTCGACATCGTTGAGGGTGACATAGACGGCGTGCGCGCTCTGGGGCCAACGGATCTTGTAGGTCGCGCCCCCAAGGGCGTCGGGCCGGGGCGGCAATTGGGCGGCGGGGGCGGCCCGGACCTCGGGCATGGGCGCTGGCGGGTCGACGCTCAGCACTGAGCCCGTGACGGCGTTGGGCCGGTAGGTGGTCAGGCCCTTGCACCCGGCGTCATAGGCCTGGCGGTAGATGTCGGCGAAGGCCTCGAAGGCGATCTCCTCGGGGCAGTTGACGGTCTTGGAGATCGAGCTGTCGACCTGGGCCTGGGCGGCGGCCTGCATGCGCAGGTGATCCTCCGGCGCCAGGGTCTGGGCGCTGACGAAGATCTCGGCCGGCGGCGGCGCTTCGCCCTTCAGGCGCTTCCAGGCGGTCAGGGCGTGATCTTCGACCGCCTCCTCGCGGCTCGACCCGTCCGGCTGGCGGACCTTGCGGTTGTAGGCATAGGCGAAGACCGGTTCGATCCCGGAGGAGACATTGCCCGCCAGCAGCGAGGTGGTGCCGGTGGGCGCGATGGAGGTCAGGCAACCGTTGCGCAGGCCGTGGGCGGCGATCAGGGCGCGGGTCTCGTCGTCCAGGCTCAGCAGATTGGGACGATCGAGAATGCCGGCGTCATAGAGCGGAAAGACGCCCTTCTCCGCCGCCAGCCCGGCCGAGGCGCGATAGGCCTCGCGCTTGATGATCCCCAGCCACCGGGAGGTCAGCGCCAGGGCCTGCGGCCCGCCATAGGCCGCGCCGCAGAACACCAGCGCGTCGGCGAGGCCGGTGACGCCCAGGCCGATCCGCCGCTTGGCCTTGGCCTCGGCTTCCTGGGCGGCCAGGGGATAGCGGGAGATGTCGATGACGTTGTCGAGCATCCGCACGGCGGTGTGGGTGAGCTCGACCAACTGGGCCTCGTCGAGTCGGGCGTCGGGCGCAAACGGGTCGATCACCAGACGGGCGAGGTTCAGCGAGCCCAGCAGACAGGCCCCATAGGGCGGCAGCATCTGCTCGCCACAGGGATTGCTGGCCAGGATCTGTTCGCAATAGGCCAGGTTGTTCGCGGCGTTGACCCGGTCGATGAAGATCACCCCTGGCTCGGCAGCGTCGTAGGTCGCCCGCATCAGCCGCGCCCACAGGGCCGCGGCCGGGACCACCCGATGGGTCCGCCCCGCAAAGACCAGCGGCCAGTCGGCGCCGGCCTCCAGGGCGGCCATGAAGGCGTCGGTGACCAGGACCGAGAGGTTGAAGTTGCGGCAGCGCGCCGGGTCCCGCTTGGCGTCGATGAAGGCCTCGATATCGGGATGGTCGATCCTCAGACACCCCATCATCGCCCCGCGCCTCTGACCGGCCGACATGATGGTGCGGCACATGGCGTCCCAGACGTCCATGAAGCTGAGCGGCCCGGAGGCGTCGGCAGCGACGCCGCTGACCGGCGCCCCGGCCGGGCGGATGGATGAGAAGTCCATCCCGACCCCGCCGCCCTGCTGCAGGGTCAGGGCCGCCTCGCGGATGTGGGTGAAGATGCCGCCCAGATCGTCGGGGATCACCCCCATGACGAAGCAGTTGAACAGGGTCACGGCGCGCCCGCTGCCCGCGCCGGCGAGAATGCGGCCGGCCGGCAGAAACCTGTGATCCTCCAGGGCGGCGTAGAAGCGCGCGGCCTGGGCGTCCCGACGCTCGGGCGGTTCGGCCTCGGCCAAGGCCATGGCGACCCGCCGCCAGGTCCCCTCCACGCCGTCCTCGGCCCCGGCCTCGGAGGTGGTGAGACGGTACTTGCTGGACCAGATCTCGCTGGCCAGGGGATTGTCGAACGCCATGGCGGTCACTCGTGCTTTCAAGGTGCGTGCAGGGACCGGAAGGCTCGCCGAGTCGGTGCGGCGCGCGACAGCCGTAAGGGCCTGTCGCACCCTTCCGCAGGCGCCGGGCCCAGGCTTGCCGAAGGTCAAGCCTGGGCTGCACGGCCTTCAAGGCGGCCACGCGCGCAAGCGCCTAGGGTGCGCGGCGCACAGGAGCCCTCATGATCCATCCCAGCCAACTGGTCCGCGACATCGCCCTGGAGCATCCCGGCGCGACGCGGGTCTTCCGCACCTTCCGGATCGACTATTGCTGCAACGGCGACCGGCCGCTGGACGTCGCCGCCGCGGCGCGGGGCGTGGAGCTTGAGACCCTGCGCGCCGCGCTCGCGTCCCTGAAGCCGGGTCCGGCGGAGGCCCCCTCCGAGCCGGCCGCCCTGATCGCCCATATCCTGGTGCGCTACCACAAGGTCCACATGGCCGAACTGCCCGAGGCCATCGGTCTGGCGCGCAAGGTCGAGGCCGTCCATGCCGACCATCCCAACTGCCCGCGGGGTCTGGCCGATCACCTGGCCCTGATGGCCGACGATCTGCAGGGTCACCAGCACAAGAAGGAAGCCGTCCTGTTCCCGATGATGCTGAACGGCGGCCATCCGATGATCGGCCATCCGATCGCGCGCATGGCGGCCGAGCATCAGGACGTCGCCGAGCAGCTGCTGCGCCTGGCGATCCTGACCCACGACTTCGCGCCGCCGGACGACGCCTGCACGAGCTGGCGGGCTCTCTATCAGGCCTGCCGCAAGCTGGACGCCGACCTGCGCGAGCACATGCATCTGGAGAACAACATCCTGTTCCCGCAATTCCTCTGAGCGTGCGAGAGCGCTCGGGGGGCCTGGCCGGCTAGAGGTAGAGACACTCGACCGGCTCGTCCGCCGCCGCCCCAATCGCCCCGGGGCGGCGGCGGACCAACAGGTCGGCCTGCACCAGGGCCCATTGCGACGCCGCGTCCTGGTCCGCCAGGACTTCGACGCCGGCGCCGACGCTGCGGGCCCGGTAGAAGGTTTCCCGGTCGCCGCAGCAGGCCAGATCGGCGCTCAGCGGCGCCTTGAGCCAAACCCAGGCCGCGTTGGGATCTCCACCCCCCAGACCGGCCAGCAGGGGCGCCAGGAACAGCCGCGCCGTCACCAGGGCCGAGGTCGGATTGCCCGGCAGGCCGACAATGATCGCGCCTCCCGCCCGGCCGACCCAGATCGGCTTGCCGGGCTTCATCGCCACCTTGGCGAAGACCAGCTCCAACCCCAGCGGCGCGAACATCGCCTGGGCGAAGTCCTTCTCGCCGACCGAGGCGCCGCCGGTGACCACCACCACGTCAGCGGCCTCAACCCCATGGGCCGCCATGGCGCGCAGGGCGTCCAGATCGTCGCCGCAGCGCCACCGGCCCACCACCTCCGCGCCCCAGTCCTCGGCCAGGGCGGCGACGCCAAAGGACACGCTCTCGGGAATGGCCTGCGGCCGTCCCGCCTGCTGGCCAGGATCGACCAGCTCGTCCCCGGTGGCCAGCAGCAGCACGCGGGGGCGCCGATACACCGTCAGCTGCGCCAGGTCGGCGGCGGCGGCGGCGATCAGCCGTTGGGGATTGAGTCGGCTTCCAGCCGCCACCAGCACGTCGCCGGCGCGGAAGTCGCTGCCGGCCGGGCGCACATGGCGACGCCCCACCGGCGGGGTTTCGAAACAGGCCAGGTCACCCTCGCGGACGACATCCTCCTGAATGACGATCCGATCGGCGCCCATCGGGACCGGCGCCCCGGTGAAGGTCCGCACACAGGCGCCCGCGGGCATGACGCCGTCGAAGCCTCCGCCCGCGAAGGCGGCGCCCAGGATCGGCAGCCGGGCTGGCAGTCGAGCGAGGTCGATGTCGCGGACGGCATAGCCATCCATGGCCGAGACCGGGACCGGCGGCGCGGCGCAGCGGGCGACGACATCCTGGGCTAGGACCCGTCCCCTCGCCGCCGGCAGGGCGACCTGTTCGACGCCCAGGGGCTGGGCGATCTCGACGATCTTCGCCGCCGCGGCCTCGAAGTCGATCATGAGCACACGCCTGCCAGGCGCGGAATCTGGCCGGCCAGGGAGCAGGGCTTGAAGCGGCTGTCCAATTCCAGCGACAGCACCAGATCCCAGGCGTCGCGGCAGGCGCCGGTGGAGCCGGGCACGCAGAAGACGAAGGTGTCCTCCACCTGACCGGCGAGGGCCCGCGACTGCAGGGTCGAGACCCCCACCGTGCCATAGCTGGCCTGGTGGAAGACCACGGCGAAGCCATCCATCTCGCGCCGGAACAGCGGCCGGATCGCCTCGGGCGTCACATCCCGGGGCGAGAAGCCCGTGCCGCCCGTGGTCAGGATCACTTCCACCTTGGGGTCGGCCACCCAGCTGGTCACCTGGGCGCGGATCGCCTCCACGTCGTCGGGAACGATGGCGCGTCCGGCGAGCTGATGTCCCGCCGCGCTGAGACGGTCGATCAGCAGGCCGCCTGAGGTGTCGGTCGTCTCGTTGCGGGTGTCGGAGATGGTCAGGACGGCGATGTGCAAGGGGTAGAAGGGACGGGTCTCGTCGATGCCAGCCATGAGGCCTCCGTGGGTCGGTCGGCCAGGACGACCCCTGCGACCGTGTCCCGCGTGCGGTAGCGCGTTCGCGGCCGCGAGGGATTGCTGAACATCAAGCCGAGAGGCGGCGTCGATCAGGGTGGCGGCTTGAGCCAATTTTCCGCCTGCGGCGCGCCAGGAGCCGTTCCGCCCGCCGCACCTGGCGAGGCATGACTGCTTCCCGAAGGAGGCAAGCGCATGGGACGTCGGAAGCACCTCCCCGCCCTCCAAATATGCGCGCTGGGTCTGCGAATAGTATGGCGTCGCGCCGTAGGTCGGGTCACTTAAGACCAGCGCGGCATAGTCAGCGGCGTAGGCAGGATCATCGGCTCCGTAGACCAGCAGGTTGCCCCTCCAGATGAGCTCGCGGCCGTAACGCAGGACGATCAGATCGTCTTCCACCCCAGCCTCGCCGGTCGCTTCAGAGATCTCGTGGCCAGGCTCAACATGGTCTTGGCCGATGCCGACACCGTGGAGCGCACGGCGGCTCGAGAGGCCTTCCGCGCCTTGATCCGCCAAGTGGTGGTCACGCCCTTGGACGCAGCCGGCCAGTTTGAGGTGACCGTAGAAACGGAAATGGCCGCCCTGCTTTCGCAAGGCGGCCGTATCAGATCGTTGGGTGCGGGGACAGGATTTGAACCTGTGACCTTCAGGTTATGAGCCTGACGAGCTACCGGGCTGCTCCACCCCGCGTCAGGGTGTTGATCGTGATTG
>NZ_JALDPT010000052.1 GCF_022695515.1 Phenylobacterium aquaticum | reverse complement strand
TCACCACATCGCCCTTCTTCACGTGCCACTTGGCGAGCGTCCCCTCCTCCATGGTCGGCGACAGGGCGGGCATCAGGACATCAATGGACATGGCGTCAGCTTCTCAGGCGCTCGGGCTGGTTTCGACCAGGACCGTGGGCGTCCAGCGCGACAGGCGCCGGGCCAACTTGGCCTCGTCGGTTTCATAGTCATAGACGGCGGGTTCGGGCGTGCGGTCGGCGAAGGCCTCGAAGCCCACGCCGGCGACATTCAGGGTGGCGAAGGCGCGGCCTTCCACCTCGATCAGCGAGGCGACATAGACGCCGCAGTCCGCGCAGATCAGGGCGTCGGTGGCCCGGCGGCCGAACCGGTATCGGGTGAGCGCGCCGGGCGCGACCTCTATGTGCAGCCGGCTTGCAGGATCGCTGGTGGTCCGCGACCCGTGCCGCCGGCAGAACCCGCATTGGCAGGCGCGCAACGGCAGCTCGGCCACCGGCTTGCCGGGCTCGAACTCCACCCGGATCGCGCCGCAGTGGCAATGTCCGGTCAGGACCGCGCTCATGACGGCTCCAGGGACAGATGGGCCAGCTGGTCGGCGTTGGCCTCCCAGTTCTGGCCGTCGAACGCTGACAGATCGAGCTTGGCGGCCTCGTCCAAGCAACGGGCGTTCACCGACCAGCCGTCGGGGTTCGACCTGGGCCGATAGAAGCTCTTGATCCCGCACTCGGCGCAGAACAGGTGCTTGGCCACCCGGGTATTGAACGTGTACTCCGCCAGCCGCTCCATCCCCTTGGTCACCCGAAACCGGCTCTCCGGCACGATGATGTGGATGAAGCCGCTCTTGGCGCACATCGAGCAGTTGCAGGTCTGGGCCTCGACGACCTCGGGCAAGGCCACCTCGAAGCGCACGCCGCCGCAATGGCAGCCGCCGGCGCGCCAGGTGAAGCCCTCCAGGCTCATTTGTAGGTCGCCGCCTTGGCCGCCTTCACGATCTTCTCGACGGACGGCAGGGACAGGTGTTCGAGATTGGCCGCATAGGGCAGCGGCACGTCCTCCTGGTGGACCCGCATGGGCGGCGCATCCAGATAGTCGAAGGCGTGCTCCAGCACTCTGGCGATGACCTCGGCGCCGACGCCCATCGGGCCCCAGCCCTCCTCGACCGTCACCAGACGATTGGTCTTCTTCACGCTCTCGACGATGGTCTCGTGGTCCAGCGGGCGCAGGGTGCGCAGGTCGATGACCTCGGCCTCGATGCGGCGCCGGCCAGCTCCTCGGCGGCCTGCAGGGCCAGGCCCACCATGCGCGAGTGGGCGGTGATGGTGACGTCGGTCCCGGCCCGGCGCACCTTGGCCTTGCCGATCGGTACGACCCAGTCGATCCCCTCGGGGATCTCGAACTCCTGGCCGTAGAGCATCTCGTGCTCCAGGAAGACCACGGGGTTGGGATCGCGGATCGCGGCCTTGAGCAGGCCCTTGGCGTCGGCGGCGTCATAGGGCGCCACGACCTTCAGGCCCGGCACCTGGGCGTACCAGGCCGAATAATCCTGGCTGTGCTGGGCGCCCACGCGGGCGGCCGCGCCGTTGGGACCGCGGAACACGATCGAGCATTTGATCTGGCCGCCGGACATGTAGAGCGTCTTGGCCGCGGAATTGATGATCTGGTCGATCGCCTGCATGGCGAAGTTCCAGGTCATGAACTCGACGATGGGCTTCAGGCCGGCCATGGCCGAGCCGACGCCCAGGCCTGCGAACCCATGCTCGGTGATCGGGGTGTCGATCACCCGGCGGTCGCCGAACTCCTGCAAGAGGTCACGGGAGACCTTGTAGGCGCCCTGGTACTGGGCGACTTCCTCGCCCATCAGGAACACCGTGTCGTCCCGGCGCATCTCCTCGGCCATCGCGTCGCGCAGGGCGTCGCGAATGGTGATCTTGACCAGCTTCACCCCCTCCGGAAGCTCCGGATCGCGCAGGGCGACGGGCGCGGGCGCCGTGGCGACCGGCGCGGCCGGCGCACTCTCAGCCGCGGCCTTCGGCGCCTCCGCCACCGGTGCGGGCGCGCTGGGCTGAGCCGCCGGCGAGGCGTCTCCCGACAGGCGCGCGATGGGGGTGTTGACCTTGACCTCCTCGGTGCCTTCCGGAACCAGGATCTCCTCGATCACGCCTTCATCGACGGCTTCCACTTCCATGGTCGCCTTGTCGGTCTCGATCTCGGCGATGACATCGCCGCTCTTGACGGTGTCGCCCTTTTTCACGTGCCACTTGGCGAGCGTGCCCTCTTCCATGGTGGGCGACAGGGCGGGCATCAGGACGTCGGTCACTGAGCGGCCTCCAGATAGACGTCGGTATAGAGTTCGGACGGTTCGGGTTCGGGCGAGGTGCGCGCGAACTCGGCCGCGTCGGCGACGATTTTCTTCACCTCGGCGTCGATCGCCTTCAGCGCGGCCTCGTCGGCCCAGCCCTTCTTCTCCAGCAGCTCCTGGAGGTGGTCGATGGGATCGCGGGTCTTGCGCACCTCGTCGACCTCCTCCCGCGTCCGGTACTTAGCCGGGTCGCTCATGGAGTGGCCGCGATAGCGGTAGGTCTTCATCTCGAGAATATAGGGGCCCTTGCCGGACCGGGCGTGCTCGGCGGCGCGGCCGGCGGCCTCCCGCACGGCCAGAACATCCATGCCGTCAACCTCTTCGCCCGGAATTTTGAACGAGGCGCCGCGCTTGTGCAGGTGGGTCTCGGACGAGGCGCGCTCGATGGAGGTGCCCATGGCGTACTGGTTGTTCTCGATCACATAGACGACCGGCAGGCTCCAGAGCTCGGCCATGTTGAAGCTCTCATAGACCTGGCCTTGGTTGGCCGCGCCGTCGCCGAAATAGGCGAAGGCGACATTGCCATTGGCCTTGTACTTGTTGGCGAGCGCCAGCCCCGTCCCCAGGCTGACCTGGGCGCCGACAATGCCGTGGCCGCCGTAGAAGTCGGCCTCGGTCGAGAACATGTGCATCGACCCGCCCTTGCCCTTGGACGAGCCCCCGGCGCGGCCGGTCAGTTCGGCCATGACCTCCTTCGGGTCCATGCCGCAGGCCAGCATGTGGCCGTGGTCGCGATAGCCGGTGATCACCTGGTCGCCGGCGACCTTGATCGACTGCACGCCGACGGCGATGGCTTCCTGACCGATATAGAGATGGCAGAAGCCGCCGATCAGGCCCATGCCGTAGAGCTGCCCGGCCCGCTCCTCGAAGCGGCGGATCAGCAGCATGTCGCGGTAGTAGGAGAGAAGTTCGTCCTGGGTCACGCCACTTTCAGTAGCATCTTTGACACCGGTGTCATTACTTTTCCGCTTCGCAGTCGAGCCCGTCTGCCCTCGCGCCATGCGTCTCTCCGTGGAATGCGCCACCGCGGCATGTCTCCGCGTTAAACCAGATCCGTAGGGTCCGAATCCGCCCTGATCAGGGCTTCGTTCGGATCACATAGTCCCTCGGATCAGCGAAACCTAGCAGGGAACGCGCACGTTCCTCCAGAAGGTCCGCCGAAAGGCTGGAATCGCGCAGCAGCTTGGCGCGGGCTTCCAGGTCCTGCCGCTCGGCGCGCACCTTGTCGAGTTCCTGCATCTTGGCGACCAGGGTCGCGTCGCGCTGGTTCGAGGTGAGCAGCCCCCGGTCCCCTGTCAGCGCGTGGAACGCAAAATAGAAGATCAGGAACGCCAGGGCCGTGGTCGGCAGATAGGGGCGAAGTCGTGCGAGCACTGGCCTGGAATCACTCAGATTTCGATACGGCCAGTCTCGCCCGATATGCTTAACTTTGGTTTACGCGCGCTTCAGGGCCTTGCGGCCGAGATAGATGGCCTGGTCGCCCAGTTCTTCCTCAATGCGCAGCAGCTGGTTGTACTTGGCCACCCGGTCGGAGCGGGCCAGGGAGCCGGTCTTGATCTGACCGCAGTTCAGGGCGACGGCCAGGTCGGCAATGGTCGAGTCTTCCGTCTCGCCCGAGCGGTGGCTCATCACCGAGGTGTAGCCGGCGCGGTGGGCCATATCGACGGCGTCGAGCGTCTCCGACAGGGTGCCGATCTGGTTGACCTTCACCAGGATGGAGTTGGCCAGGCCCTTGTCGATGCCGACCGACAGGCGGGCAGGATTGGTCACGAACAGGTCGTCGCCCACCAGCTGGACCTTGCCGCCCAGCTTGTCGGTGAGCAGCTTCCAGCCCTCGAAGTCGTCCTCGGCGCAGCCGTCCTCGATGGTGGCGATCGGGAACTTGGCGACCAGGCCGGCCAGGTACTCGACCATGGCGCCCGGCTCCAGGGTCTTGCCCTCGCCTTCCATCACGTACTTGCCGCCCTTGAAGAACTCGGTCGAGGCGACGTCCAGGCCCAGGAGGAAATCCGTGCCGGCCTTGTAGCCCGCCGCTTCGCCGGCCTTCACGATGAAGGCCAGGGCGTCTTCGGCGGTGGCGATGTTGGGGGCGAAGCCGCCCTCGTCGCCGACATTGGTGTTATGGCCCGCCGCCTTCAGCGCGCTCTTCAGGCCGTGGAAGATCTCCGCGCCCATGCGCAGGCCTTCGGCGAAGGTGGCCGCCCCGGTCGGCAGGATCATGAACTCCTGGATGTCGATCGGGTTGTCGGCGTGGGCGCCGCCGTTGATGATGTTCATCATCGGCACCGGCAGGACGCGGGCGCCGACGCCGCCGACGTACTTGTAGAGCGGCAGGTTGGCCGAGCCCGCCGCGGCCTTGGCGGCGGCCAGGCTAACGCCCAGGATCGCATTGGCGCCCAGGCGCGACTTGTTCGGCGTGCCGTCCAGCTCGATCAGAGCATTGTCCAGCCGGCGCTGGTCCTCGGCCTCGAAGCCCGACAGCGCGTCATAGATCTCGCCATTGACGGCCTCGACCGCCTGCAGGACGCCCTTGCCGAGATAGCGGGCCTTATCCCCGTCGCGCTTCTCGACCGCCTCGTGGGCGCCGGTCGAGGCGCCCGACGGCACCGCGGCGCGGCCCATGGAGCCGTCTTCCAGCACCACGTCCACCTCGACCGTCGGGTTGCCCCGGCTGTCCAGGATCTCACGGGCGGTGATGTCGACGATCTCGGTCATGGGAACTCCCAGGGTTTCGGTATGGCGCGGGCCGTGAAAAAAGCCCGCGGAGCCTTAGCCAGCTTCGGCCGGTTGAGCAATCATCGCCGCGACGTCACAGGGCTTCACTTGACTTCCCCGGCGATCTTCACGGCTGATCTCGCCAGCTTAAGAGGAGAATTGCGACGATGTTGCTGGTGGAGATCAAGGATCAGGTGGCCGTCGTCACCCTCAACCGCCCGGACGCCATGAACGCCCTGTCCCGGGCCCTGCGCGCCGAGCTGCACAAGGCGCTCACCGCGCTCGACGCCGACCCCGCAGTCAAGGTCATCGTCCTGACCGGCGCCGGCGAACGGGCCTTCACCGCCGGTCTGGACCTCAAGGAGCTGGGCAGCGACCCCGACGGCCTGAAGGCCGCCAACGCCACCGAGCCCAACGAGAACCCGGCCTGGGCGGTGATCGCCTGCAAGAAGCCGGTGATCGGCGCCATCAACGGTGTGGCCATCACCGGCGGCTTCGAGCTGGCGCTCGCCTGCGACGTCCTGATCTGCTCGACCAAGGCCCGCTTCGCCGACACCCACGCCCGGGTCGGCATCACGCCGGGCTGGGGTCTGTCTCAGAAACTGTCGCGGACTATCGGCCCCTATCGGGCCAAGGAGCTGTCGCTCACCGGCAACTTCCTCGACGCCGAGACCGCCTATGCCTGGGGCCTGGCCAACCGGGTGGTCGCGCCGGAAGAGCTGATGCCCGCCGCCCTGAAGCTCGCCGCCGACATGGCCCAGATCGATGGCGAGATGCTCAACACCTACAAGGCCATGATCGACGACGGCTATGCGCTCGCCCTGCACGACGGGCTGGAGCTCGAGCAGTCGGTCTCCCGCGCCCACAACCGCCACGTGACGCCCGAGGCCGTCGAGGCCCGCCGCGCCGGCATCCAGGCCCGCGGCCGCAGCCAGTAGTCCAGACAGACGAAAACCACCCGCTCCGGCCCGGAGCGGGTGGCTTCAGAACTTCGGACTTGCAGCGAACCGGCCGGCGCGACGCGCCCGGCCGAACCGGAACTAGTCTTCCTTCGGCGTCAAGACCTGGCGGCCCTTGTACATGCCGGTCTTCAGGTCGACGTGGTGCGGACGCTTCAGTTCGCCCGTTTCCTTGTCTTCGACGAAGGAGTTGGCGCCCAGGGCGTGGTGCGAGCGGCGCATGTTGCGACGCGAGGGGGATACTTTGCGCTTAGGAACGGCCACGGGAGAATCTCTCAGGCGGAAATGCGGAAGCAGCGGCCCGAAGCCAGGGCCGCCGACGTGAGCGCGCGTGTATGCATGAAACGCTGCGCCGTTTCAAGGGCGCGCGGGACATGCCGACAACCACGATGAGAAGGAGCCCACGCATCCTAACCCAGCACCCCGGAAATCGCCGACCTGTTTCGCGCCGGTGCGATTGACGTCAACATGGACGAGTGGGTCTTGAGGGGCGGATCTCTCGCCTGGATGGTCTAGTTTTGGGACCATAACCGCGAAGGCCAAATGTCGGCGCGAGGCCCCCTCGCCCGTCGTCCCACAGTCCGGCCGAGGGGGCCGGCCCCTTAAAGGAGGCGGCCAATGCGCGTGATGGTGTTTGTGAAGGCGACCGAGGGCAGCGAGCGGGGCGACGCGCCCGAGCCCTTCACCAGCGAGATGATGGCCGCCATGGGCCGCTTCAACGCCGAGCTGCGCGCCGCCGGCCTGCTCCGGGACGTCGGCGGCCTCACCCCGTCATCCCAGGGCAAGCGCGTCGCCTTCGACGGCGCCAGCCGCCTGGTCATCGACGGCCCCTTCGCCGAGACCAAGGAGGTGATCGCGGGCTTCTGGATCTGGGAGGTGAAGGACCTGGACGAGGCGATCGCCTGGGTGAAGCGCTGCCCCAACCCCATGCCGGTCCCCAGCGAGATCGAAATCCGCCCAATCGCCGGCTAGGTCTTGCGCACGAACTCCGCGCGCAGCACCAGGCCCTTGATGCCCTCGAACCGGCAGTCGATCTCCTGGGCGTCGCCGGTCAGGCTGATCGAGCGGATCACCGTGCCGCGCTTCAGCGTCTGGCCGGCGCCCTTGACCTTCAGGTCCTTGATCAGGGTGACGCTGTCGCCGTCGGCGAGCAGGTTGCCGACCGAGTCGCGCACCTCCACCACCTCGCCGCCGGCCGCCGCGGGCGCCCCGCGCGCCGCCAGCTCGGCCGCCGAGACCCACTCTCCGGTCGCCTCGTCATAGACGAACTCGTCCTCGGGCGTGGTCATGGGGCAGGTCTCCGTAAAGCTTGGCCGCTTCCTGGACCCTGGGAGCCTCGCGGGCAACTGTTTCGGCAAGGTCGATCCGCCGCTAGGCTGTCGCCTTCGACCGCCGCGGAGCCTTAAGCCTTGCCCCGAAGCCCAGCCCTCGCCGGCGCCCTCCTCCTGGCGCTCGCCGCGCCCGCCCAGGCCGCTAGGCCCCACGCCGCGCCGCCCGCCGGGCCTCCGACCGCCCACGGGATCTATGTCGCCCAGGACGCCTGCCCCTTCGAGGGCTGCAGCTTCGCGACCTATTGGCGGGCGACGGCGCGGGCGGCGCTCTATGCCGCTCCGGGCACGGCGAGCGCCCGCGCCTGGATCGCGCCAGGCGAGGAGGTCCGCGCGCTCTCCAGCGAATACTGGCTGACGCCCGTGCGCGGGGTCGTGCGCGCCGCGACCGGCCGATTCCGCAAGGGCGAGACCGTCTGGCGCCTGGAGCCCCAGGGCGAGGGCGTCGCCACCCTCTGGCGGCGCGGTGAGCTCGACTGGATCGACTCAGACGAGGCCAAGGCCGTCGCCTGGGACAGGCTTCCGAAGTCCGCCCCGCCCGACGTCTGGTGGGTGCGGGTGCGCCGCGCGAACGGCGCGGAGGGCTGGCTGCGCGACCCCACCCGCAGCTTCGAATGCCTGGACCAGTTTAGCGGCGACGAGGGCTGCCGCCCGGCGCCCGCGCCCTAGGCGGCGAAGCCGCGAAGAGATTGTCCACGAACCCCACGAACGACACGAACGCGGGCCGGGCACGCGCTGGGCTCAGCCCCGCAGGCGCTTGGGCGCGACGCCGGTCCAGGCCAGGCGCAACAGGAGGGCCAGTTGGTCTTCGCTCACCCGGTCCAGCCACACGAAGGTCCAGCCCTTGCGGCCCCAGAAGCCGGGCACAGGCTCGACCGCGCCAGGCGCCGCCAGATTGTGCTGGTCCTCAGGATCCAGCCGCAGCGTGGCCCGGCCCCCCTCGCCCACCGTGCAGAAGATCTTCTTGCCGACCAGATAGGCCGGCTTGCCGTGGTCGTCGCCTTCGACGGCTTCCGGGAGGGACAGGGCGAGGCGGTGGAGGTCGGTGGGGGTGGGCATGGGGTGAGGATGGCGGGGGATGGGCTTGCTGGAAAGCAGGTTTGCTCGCGGCGGCTGTGCGCCATGGGCGGACATTCGCGCCGGCGCCGGAAGCGGCCGGTTACGTGCGCTCGGACGTTCGTCGCCAGGGACCGCCCGCCGCAAAGGCGACAGCGGAGGGCCCGGGCTACTTCGCCGGCCTTCGGCGGCGCGGCACGCGAACGGTCGCTTCGCCGTCCATCACCAGCTCATCTCCGACGTGAACCTCACAGCGCAGGACGATCCGCGCGGTCGCCTCGTCGACCGTCGTGACGGTGACGCGGGATACGGCCACGTCACCAATCCGGACGGGCTTATGGAAGGTCAGGGTCTGGCTAAGATAGATGGCGCCCGCTCCGGGCAGGATCGTGCCGACGACCGCCGAGCCGAACGAGGCCGATAGAAGACCGTGTGCGATCCGACCTCGGTAGGCCGTCTTGGACGCGAATGTTTCGTCCATGTGCACCGGGTTGAAGTCGTCCGAGGCTTGCGCGAACTGGGAGATCCGAGCCTCGGTGACAGTCACGCGCTTTTCGGCGGTCATTCCGACGACTAGCTCTTCCAGGATGTAGCCCCCGGAGGGGTGTGCTTCGATCATATCGACTGCAGTAGTGCTCCAGCTGTTTCTCCGCCAGCAGAGATGGCCACGGGAGTTGGTGTCAGGGCGCCGTGATCGGCACTGCCGCGTCGCTATTTATCCGCCAGCCTTGAGGCGTTGGTCCGGCACACCTGCATGTAGCGGGTCCTATCGAACGCCGCCGGGTTTGCGCCCTCTCCCGATCAGCCGCGGCCGTCGCCTCTGCGCCACTTCCGGACGTCGGACTAGCTCCTGAAACCAGACTTTCGAGAGCTCACGGGATCTTTGCGAAGCACTTTGCAGATGTCATGGCGAACCGAGTCGCCAGCGACGTAGAAATATGAGGTTTCTGTGGGGCGGAGACTTCGACGGTGAGTGATGAGCTGATCATGAGGCGGTTCACCAAGGCACAGCTAGCCGAGCTCAATGGCCGGATGCGTGCATGGACGACGCTACAAGACTTCGCTCAGATGATCGAGGAGGTCCGCGCCGCGGCAGGATTTTATGCGGTGTCGCAAGGAGGGCTGAAGATCTGGCGGGAAGCTTGGGTGGCTATTTCGTGTGGTCAGCTTAGCCACGCGCTCCGCGTTAAGCTCGGCAACGATCCACCCGATTTCGAGCTCGACTACGGCGACCATCAGCGCCAATTCGAAATTGTCGATGTTATGCCGGCCGGTCGAAAGCTCGGCCAAACGTACGATCACTACGCCGAACGGTGGAACAACCATGCCTCGATCACACTGGAGCGGGTGGGAGGTGAAGCCGAGCACAATGCTCTGCCAAATGATCTTGAGAGCCAACTCCAGGCCAAGGCGTCGAAGGCTTACAATCCTCCACCGATCCTCGTCGCCGACATTCACCACGAGCTATTCCCGTGGACGGACTTCTCAGTAGAACAACGGCTGGCAAGGATCGCGACCCAATATCTCGGTCACTTTCCCGAGGTGTGGCTGCGAAAGGGAGCGCACATATTGCGTATTACGCCTCACGGCGCTACGCGTCTCGCGCCGATCGAGCCGCCGGAAGACTAACAGAGTGGCGCCACGAGTTGACATTGGCTTCCGTCAGTGAAGCGAACACTTGGCGAGACTCGCGCGACTCTCAAGTAATGACGTCACAGATCGTCCTCATAGCGTTCATCATTGATGATCTCGTCGAGCTCCGGTCCGTCCGGTCGGAAGGGAGGGAGGGAGGTCTGAGGCATAGACCGCCTCCAAGCGCAGCGCCGCCTTCCGACTCGCGAATGTACTCTTCCAGCTCTCAGTCGAGCCACGGGAAGGCGACGGCCATGTAGTAGTCGACTGTGTAGCAGGGCATCGTGACGTCGATGTGCTCGGCGGCCTCGCCAGCCGGTTCGTCCGATCTGTTTCGAGCGCCATCAGTGGGTTTCGCGTTGATAAGCCCTGCTACGACCAGCTTAGCCTCACGGCGGCTGGCTAGTCCCCCAGCGAGCGGGCGTAACGTCCGCCTGGCATGCGAGCCAGCGCCTGGAAAGAAGTGGTGCTATGCCCAGCGTAGGGTAGCATTCCCCGGAGGTTCGGGCTTGGCGAAGACACAAAATAAGCTGCAACGTTGGGAAGTCGCCATGGTGAAGGCGATGATCACTCAAGGTAAGCGAGACCAGGAAATCCTCGCTTATTTCACCCGCCCAACGCGCACCATCAACCACGGGCGCATCAAAGAAATCCGAGACGGAACTAAGCATAGACAGGTCCCGGCCGCCACGCCCGACCAAATGCAGGACTTCCTCGCCATCTGGCCCGAAGTGGAGCCGGCGACCGGTCTGCACCATATCGGTGACGAACTCCTCGTCAAAGCTCGCGAAGCGATGCTGCAGGCCGTTCATGGGTTCAACAGCCCGCGAGCCTACTTCAAGTCGGAACTGTTCATCGTGCTAGCTGTGATCGCGTGGACCTATCTGCTCCACTGGTACTACCGCGCGAATGAGATTGATTACCGATACTACAAGGACGGCGCGCCTCTGAAGACCAAACACGGTGCCGACAAACACTGGGAGCTGGAGGCCTGCCTCGACTGTGCCGACTGCCCAATCGATGACGCGACCAAGGCCAACCTCCGGTTCCTGATCGCCATTCGACACGAAATCGAGCACCAGATGACGCGCCGAATCGACGACACGATCAGCGCGAAGCTTCAAGCGTGCTGCTTGAACTTCAACACGTCCATCAAGGCCCTGGCGGGGACCAAGAACGGCTTGGATGCTGAATTATCCGTCGCACTTCAGTTCTCAGCGATCGAGCGTGAGCAGCGCGACCTCCTACTCACCGAGACTGACCTACCTGCGCACGTCATCGCGGCGCACACGGAGTTCGAGGACGCGCTCACCGAAGAGATGGTGAAGGATCCCCGGTACTCCTATCGAGTGTTTTTTCTCGAGAAGGTGGTCAATTCCAAGGGAAGGGCTGACGAGGTCGTGGAGTTCGTGAAGGCGACGAGCGCCGAAGGCGAAAAAGCCGCCCGCTTCCTGCTGAAGGAGGCGGAAAAGCCGAAGTACAAGCCAGCGCAAATCGTCAAGAAGATGCAGGACGAGGGCTATCCGAAGTTCAAACAGCACCATCACGCTAAGCTCTGGAACGATTTGGACGCCCGCAATCCCGCGAAGGCATTCGGCGTCTACCTCAAGGACAATGACTGGTGGTGGTACGAGAACTGGCTCGACCGCGTACGGCTTCACTGCGATGAGCATAGCGCCTGGTACGCGTGACAAGCCCATCTATGTACCGCTAGCGGGTGGACCTTCCTTGATTCCCAAGACTAAGGAGCCGACGGGGTCGCTAAGCTTGCCGCCCTACAGCGGACGTCCTGAACTTCCCCAATGAGCCCAATGCGGACCCAGGAGTATTTCGAGCATCTCCCCCCTCAACACCAGCTCGCCTGCCCCGCCTTCGGCTCGCGCAGGAGCTCCTGGATGTTCGCCTCGATGATGCGGAAGCCGACATTGCCGTAGAGCTTCTGGCGGCCGTCATTGAGGACCAGGGTGGGACTGCCCTGCAGGCGCAGGGTCTCGGCGTCCTGGTGGTCTGAGGCGAGCGCGGCGAAGGCGGCGCCGGTGTCGATCAGGGGTTTGAGGCGGGCCGGGTCGGCGCCGGCCTGTTCGGCGACCACGGCCTGGACCGCTTGGGCGGCGATGTCCCGGCCGTGCTTGAAGAAGGCCTCGCGCATGGCACGGACTGCGGTGTCGGCGGTTCCGGGGGCGCAGCCGCCGGCGGCTTCGTCCAGCTGGATCGCCTTGAGCATCAGGTGCGCGCCCCAGGACGAGGCCGGGCGCACGGTGAGCCAGAGGTCCGGGTGGACGGCGATCTCGGGATAGGTCTCGGCGGTGTGGCGCAGGTGGGCGTTGAAGCCCTCATAGCCGCCCCGGTCGGCCCAGGCGGCGGGGATCTTGCGGGCCGTGTCGCCGAACACCGAGCAGAAACGGTAGCGCACCTGGACCTGGTCGCCGAAGGCCTCGCGCACGGCGGCCAGCCGCAGCTCGGCCAGATAGGCCCAGACGCAGAGCACGTCGGAGAAGCAGTCGATGGGGACGGTCATGGGGGCTCCTGGGCGTAGGCGGACGTACGGCGCTTAGCGGACCCGGGCGGGCGCGGATATGATCCTGGGCAAGCGGGAGGGCGGCGACGCCGCGAGCGGATCGACCACGAACCTCACGAACGCCAAGACCACTTTGGCGATCTGGCTTTGGCGGGACGGGCGCTCCGTGGGCCGCTGGGGTTCGTGTTTTTCGTGTTTCTCGTGGTCAGGCCTTGAGGATGGCTCAGCCGCCGCGTCGCGAAGAATTTGACCACGAAAAACACGAAAAGCACGAACGGGTCGAGGCGGCGGCGCGGCCTTACCACGTGGGATCGGCGCTTCGCGCCAAGCTTCAGCGGTGAGGTTTGGACCCGTTCGTGTGGCCGAGGCTTGCTGGTTTGGATTGGCGCTTCGCGCCCAGCGGCCCCCTACCCCGCCGGGTGCAGGCCGGGCGCTTCCTGGCCGGTGCGGGCGACGTATTCGGTGTAGCCGCCGCCGTACTGGTGGACGCCTTCGGGGGTCAGCTCCAGGACGCGGTTGGACAGGGCGGCCAGGAAGTGGCGGTCGTGGGAGACGAAGAGCATGGTCCCCTCGAAGTCCGCCAGCGCCGTGACCAGCATCTCCTTGGTGGCCATGTCGAGGTGGTTGGTGGGCTCGTCGAGGACCAGCAGGTTCGGCGGGTCGAACAGCATCTTGGCCATGACCAGCCGGGCCTTCTCTCCGCCGGACAGCACGCGACAGGGCTTCTCCACGTCGTCGCCGGAGAAGCCGAAGCAGCCCGCCAGGTTGCGCAGCACGCCCTGGCCGGCCTGCGGGAAGGAGCGCTCCAGGGATTCGAAGATGGTCTCCTCGCCCTCCAGCAGGTCCATGGCGTGCTGGGCGAAATAGCCCATCTTGACGCTGGCCCCGATGCTGACCACGCCCTGGTCGGGGGCGGCGTCGCCGGCCACCAGCTTGAGCAGGGTCGACTTGCCGGCGCCATTGGCGCCCAGCACGCACCAGCGCTCCTTGCGGCGCACCAGGAAGTCGAGGCCCTGATAGATCGGCTGGGCGCCATAGCCCTTGTGGACGGCGCGCAGGCTGACCACGTCCTCGCCGGAGCGCGGCGGGCTCTGGAACTCGAACTGGATGGTCTGGCGGCGGCGGGGCGCCTCGACCCGCTCGATCTTGTCGAGCTTCTTGACCCGGCTCTGGACCTGGGCGGCGTGGCTGGCGCGGGCCTTGAACCGCTCGATGAACTTGATCTCCTTGGCCAGCATGGCCTGCTGGCGCTCGTACTGCGCCTGGCGCTGCTGCTCGGTGAGCGCGCGCTGCTGGTCGTAGAAGTCGAGGTCGCCGGAATAGGTGATCAGCGAGCCGGCGTCGATCTCCACCACCTTGTTGATGATGCGGTTCATGAAGGCGCGGTCGTGCGAGGTCATCAGGAGCGCGCCGTCGTAGTTCTTCAGGAAGGCCTCAAGCCAGATCAGGCTTTCCAGGTCGAGGTGGTTGCTGGGTTCGTCCAGCAGCATGGCGTCGGGGCGCATGAGCAGGATGCGGGCCAGCGCCACGCGCATCTTCCAGCCGCCGGAGAGCAGGCCGACATCGCCGTCCATGCGTTCCTGGCTGAAGCTCAGGCCGGCCAGCACCTCGCGGGCGCGGGCCTCGAGCGCGTAGCCGTCGAGCGCCTGGAACCGCTCCTGCACCTCGCCATAGCGCTCAATGATGGCGTCCATCTCCGCGGCCTGGTCCGGATCGATCATGGCGGCCTCCAGGCTGGCCATCTCGGCAGCGAGCGCGCTCACCGGGCCGACGCCGTCCATCACCGCGGCGACCGCGCTCTGGCCCGACATCTCGCCGACGTCCTGGCTGAAATAGCCGATGGTCCTGCCCGCATCGATCGCCACCAGGCCGTCGTCGGGCGCCTCCTGGCCGGTGATCATCCGGAACAGGGTGGTCTTGCCGGCGCCGTTGGGCCCGACCAGCCCCACCTTCTCCCCCTTGAGCACGCCCATCGAGGCCTCGATGAACAGGATCTGGTGGCCGTTCTGCTTGGAGATGTTGTCGAGGCGGATCATGGGGCGGTCTGCTAGCGCGGGGGCGCGGTGAACACCAGCCTTGGGGGTTGGGGCTTGCGGCGCGCCGCGAAGAATTCGACCACGAAAAGCACGAACGGGCCGTGGAGGCGGCGAGGCCTTGCCAGGTCGGATCGCCGCTTCGCGCCCGCCCGCGCGGCCCTGGCTTCAGGCGGCCTTGGGGATGTTGAGGCCCTTGGCGAGCAGCCAGGTCGGCAACAGGATGATCTCGAACAGAGCCACGGGGATGGCCATGAAGGTCGAGGGGCCGAGCGGCGAGGCGTCGAGCAGGTCGAACCAGCTGGCGACGCCGCCTGTGAGCACCAGGGCGTAGCCGAGCAGGCCGATCGCGGAGATGGCGCGGGGCACGAGCCGGAAGCGGTGCAGCTGGCCCACGAAGATCAGGCCGCCCAGGCCCAGCAGCGGCAGGGAGAGCGTCGTCAGCCCCTGGAGCTTGAGATGCTGGAGCAGGTCGCCGACGGCGGCGAGCTCGGGGGCCGGACGGGCGATGTAGCTTTGGCTGAGCGGGATGAGCATCAGGGTGGCGGCGATGCCGACCATCATGATCGCGCCCTCCAGGATGCGGGCGGTCAGATAGCCGATCGCGGCGGTCTCATCGAGGCGGCGCAGCAGCGGATAGGCGAAGACCGCGATGAACACGACGCCGATATTGTTGATCGACCAGAGCAAGGCGCCCCAGGCGATGGCCCCCTTGGCGGGATAGACGCGGGCCAGATAGTCCGGCGCCTTCAGGATCGGGTCGAGAACGGTCACGCCATAGATCGAGGTCGCCGCGGTGATCAGGAACAGGGCGGCGATGGCGATCTCGGCCCGCCTCTGACCGGGCGCGAGCGCGCGGGCGACGGGGGGCTTGGGCTTCGTCGCGGGCATGTCTGGTTTTCCGGGCGGCAGGGGCGCGACCCGTATGGGCCCGTTTGAGGCCCGCCGTTAGTGAACAATGGTCAAGGTTGCGGGTTGCTCCCCCAGCGGGGGAGGAACTTTGGGACCTACACCAGGCGGCTGCGTTCCTTGGCGGCGCCGATGAAGCTGGCGAACAGGGGGTGGGGCTGGAAGGGGCGGCTCTTCAGTTCCGGGTGGAACTGGACGCCGACGAACCAGGGATGGTCCTCGCGCTCGCAGATCTCGGGCAGGACGCCGTCGGGCGACAGGCCGGAGAAGATCAGGCCGGTGTTCTCGATCGCCTGGCGGTAGCCGATATTGACCTCGTAGCGGTGGCGGTGGCGCTCGTGGATCACCGGGCCGCCATAGATCTCCTCGACCTTGGAGCCGGGGGTGAGGATGGCCTCATAGGCCCCCAGGCGCATGGAGCCGCCCAGGTCGTCGCCTTCCTTGCGGACCTCGCGCTCATTGCCGCGGACCCACTCGGTCATCAGGCCGACGACGGGTTCCGGCGTCGGGCCGAACTCGGTGGAGGAGGCCTGGGGAATGCCGGCCAGGTTCCGGGCCGCCTCGATCATCGCCATCTGCATGCCGAAGCAGATGCCGAAATAGGGGATCTCGTGCTCGCGGGCGAACTGGACGGCGCGGATCATGCCGGCCGAGCCGCGCTCGCCGAAGGCGCCGGGGACCAGGACGCCATGGACATCCGTCAGGCGCTCGGAGATCAGCCCCTCCTCCCGCTCGAAGGCCTCGCCCTCGATCCAGTCGAACCGGACCCGGACATTGGTGGCGACGCCCCCGTGGATCAGGGCCTCGACCAGGGATTTGTAGGCGTCGGTCAGGCCGGTGTACTTGCCGACGATGGCGATGTTCACCTCGCCGTCCGGATTGGCCAGGCGCTCGGAGATGTTCTCCCAGCGGCTGAGGTCCGGGGCGGGCGCGTCCTTGATGCCGAACACGTCCAGCACTTCGCGGTCGAAGCCCTGGATGTGGTAGTCGAGCGGCACGGCGTAGATGTTGGCGCTGTCCATCGCCTGGATGACGGCGCTGGGGCGCACATTGCAGAACTGGGCGATCTTGCGCCGTTCGCTCTCGGGGATCTCCTGCTCGCAGCGGCAGAGCAGGATGTCCGGCTGGATGCCGATGGAGCGCAGCTCCTTGACCGAGTGCTGGGTCGGCTTGGTCTTCATCTCGCCGGCCGTCTTGATGTAGGGCAGCAAGGTCAGGTGGATGTAGCAGGCGTGGCCGCGGGGCAGCTCCTGGCCCAGCTGGCGGATGGCCTCGAAGAACGGCAGGCCCTCGATGTCGCCCACCGTGCCGCCGATCTCGACCAGCACGAAGTCGACGCCCTCGCCCGGATCGGACAGGACGAACTGTTTGATCTCGTCGGTGACGTGGGGGATCACCTGGACGGTCGCGCCCAGATAGTCGCCGCGGCGCTCCTTCTCGATGATGGTCTTATAGATCTGGCCGGTGGTGATGTTGTCCGCCCGGGTGGCGTTGACGCCGGTGAACCGCTCGTAGTGGCCGAGGTCGAGATCCGTCTCCGCGCCGTCGTCGGTCACGAAGACCTCGCCGTGCTGATAGGGGCTCATCGTGCCGGGGTCGACGTTGAGATAGGGGTCGAGCTTACGGAGGCGGACCTTGTAGCCACGCGCCTGAAGGAGCGCGCCAAGGGCGGCGGACGCGAGACCTTTTCCCAGGGAGGAGACCACGCCGCCGGTGATGAAGATGTACCGGGTCATGGGCGATCAGAGTAGCCGTGATTCGGCCGCGCCGCGCTGTGGCGATTCGCAGCGAGCTGTGGACGAAAGGGCGCAGCGCGCGGCGACACGCACACGCAAATGCGAAGGGAGCCGCCGAAGCGGCTCCGAAGAGGTCTTGTTACGCATGACTTAGATCAGGGCTTCGGCTGGGCCGGGGCGGCCGGTTCGGCCTGACCGGTGAAGGGATTGCGCACGGTGGGCGTCGGCGCCTGCAGGGGCTGCGGGCCCGTGGTCGGCTGGGCCGGGGCGCTCTGGGCGGGCTGGACCGGCGGGCGGTTCAGGCTGGACGGCGCCAGGTTGTCGATCTTGATGCGGTCGACGACGGAGGACGCGCTCTTCTCACGGCCGGTGAGGAAGGTCAGCGTCAGGCTGAGCACGAAGAACAGGGTCGCCAGGATCCAGGTCGTGCGGGTCAGAAGGTCCCCTGCCCCGCGCGCGGTCATCAGGCCGGTCGGACCGCCGCCCATGCCCAGAGCGCCACCCTCGGAGCGCTGCAGCAGCACCACGCAGATCAGGGCGACGCAGACGATGATATGGAACGTGAGCAGTATTCCGAGCAGCATGTCTTGGTCCGATGCGTTCGGGCGGACGGACCGCGCCGAAATGAAGCGCGCGCTCTACCACCACAGAGCGCCCAAGGCCATAGCTAGGTGGTCGCCGCGGGACCGCAAGGCGCAGCTGTCCCTCACCGGCCGATCGGGCCGAGCCTTCAGGCGCGCACGGCGCGGGCGACGCACAGGCCGTCGGAGTGATCGACGCGCACCGCCAAGGGGATGGCGTCGATGTCGAGACAGGCGGCTAGGTCCTCCGCCGACAGGGTCTGTCCGTCCAGCCGCGGACTGAGCGCGGCCACCGCCTGGCGAATGACGTCCCGATCGGCGAACGCCCCTGGAGCAGGGCCCGCATATAGAGGGCGCAGATCTCATCCTCCTCGGTGCGCGCCGCGTCGTCGCCGGCGGCGATCAGCCAGACCTCGGCCTCCCCGTCGTCGAGGATCGCACGGACCGTCGCGGCGGCGTTGGCGAGCGAGGCGGCGTAGACGCGCGTCGCGGCGCGCGCGGCGAGGACGCCCTTGGTGCCGTTGGAGGTGGTCTGGATCAGGACATCGCCCGCGAAGGACAGGTCGCGGATCTCATGCGGGGAGTTGCCGAAATCGAACCCCTCCGGCTTCACCCCGCGCCGTTCCCCGATGCAGATCCGCCCGACGCCGCGGTCACGCAGCGCCAGCGCCGTATCCAGGTCGTCGACCATCACGATCGCCTCAGCCCCATTGGCCAGGGCGACCGCCGCGGTCGTAAAGGCGCGGAACACGTCGATGATCACCACCGCGCCGCGGGCCCGGCCCGCCGAGGCGGTCAGGGACTCGATCACGATCGTGGGCGGGGTGGGCATGGCCGTAGGTGGGGGTCCGGACATTTGCAATACGCCTATGGTGTTGAAATGGGCCGGTTGAATCGGTGCCTTGGGCCGGAGCGAAATCCGATCGTCCGCTCCGACTCCAGTTAGATTGGGAGCCCGGCTTTACAAGGAATGCCGCGCCCCTCAGGGTCCTCACGGACCAGGAATACGCAGTTGCCCGCACTCAGCAATAATATCGAAAATCGCGTCCGTAAGTTGCCCAAACCGTCTAACGCGACGCAGGGCCTGCAGCCGCTGTTCGAGGCGGTGAGCAACGCCATGTTCGCCTTGGAAGACCGCCTGGAGAAGGATGTCGCCAAAGGTCGGATCGACATCCGCGTTACGAACCTGGCCCGCCCAGACAAGATTGAAATCGTTGTGGCGGACGCCGGCATTGGCCTCGATGAGAAGCGCTATGGCGCATTCTGCCAGGTCGACACCGACTTCAAGCACGCGCGCGGCGGCAAAGGCGTGGGCCGGCTCTTCTGGCTTGACGCCTTTTCCAGCATCAAGGTTGAGAGCACCTACGCGGCAGCCGATACAATCCAACGTCGTGCGTTCGACTTTGTCTTAAATAATATGGAGCAGGTCGTTCCACACCAAGAGGGCGTGCCGGCCAATGGCACCGACCTAGGCACGACCATTACCTTCAAAGGCCTAAGGACGAAGGACTACGCGGACCACTTTCCTCGGCGGTCCGACACCTTCCTTCGATACTTCAGCGCCCATTTCATCGCCGACTTCCTGGTCGGAGGCGGCCCCCGCCTCGTCGTCGACCTCGACGGCGATTTGACCGAATACCCGAAGGCCGTGGTCGATCTGACTGTCGGCATGCCGCAGGAAACCACATTCCAGCACAAGGAATTTGGAACGCTCACGATCTTGGGCTTCACCTGCCAAGCAGAAGCCAGTACCGGGCTCGAGGGTCGGCACCAGTTGCACCTGCTGGCGAACGGACGGACGGTCGAGACTCGAAAGGTCGACAACCTCTTGGGGGTGACGGACCTAGAGCGCGACGGGAAGAAGGAGTTAGTCTTCCATGGCTGTGTCTCTGGCGAATATCTCGACCTACGCGTGAACGAAGGCCGAACGGCCTTCAATCTTCCGGAGCGCACGCTCAAGGACATCAGCCGCGCCTGTATGGAGATCGTCAAAGAGCGGCTTCTGCCGGATCAGATTGCCAAATTCGCCAAGGAGCGTCACGACAACTACGTGGACTTCGTCGAACGCTATCCGACTTTCGGCTTCGACACCGACGAAACCCAGTTAAAGCGGGTACCGTTCCACGCCAAGGCCCCAGAAGACTTCGCTTCAGGCCTAATCAAATACCAGATCCGCCGCGAAGAGGGCCGCCAGAACTCCCTTCAGGAACTCATCGACTCTCTCGATCTGGAAGAAATTCCGATCAATCTGGAAGCCACGGTCGCCAGCGCCGTCAAGGAGATACAAACCTCCGAACAACTCGCGCTTGCCCAGCACGTCGTGCGACGAAAGTTGGCGCTGGAACTGCTGGACAAGTTGATCAGGCGCATCCGCGCCCGCGAGGACAAGGAAGACGACAACCACCTCGAACGGACGTTACACGCCTTCATCTGCCCGATGAGGGTCATGGGCGACGACGCATCCGAACTGAAAAGCCGCGCGCACGACCTTTGGGTGGTCGATGAGCGGTTGGCATTCACGCGCGCGTTCTCGTCGGACAAGCGCCTTGATGCAGTTCTCGCAGAGGGCGGCTCATCGGACCGCCCCGACCTCCTCGTCTGGAACTTGGCCTATGGCCTCGGCGTCACCGACGCCGACAACCCCGACACCGTCGACCTATCGGAGCCACTCAGGTCGATGATGGTTGTCGAGTTCAAGAAGCCCGGCCGGACGGTCTACGCCAAGGCCGAGGACAACGTCGAACAGCAGATCACGAAATATCTGGCGCAGCTGAAGGGCGGCGAGATCGAGACGTTCGACCGGGCGAAGGTCCGGGTCGCGGACGACTGCATTTTCCATTGCTATGTTGTGGCCGATATCCGGGGTGATCTTGAGCAGCAACTTTCGAGCTGGCCGACAACCGCAAACGGCCAAGGGCGGGTGCGGCCGCTGAACAATGCCTATCGCGGGCAGATCGAGGTTATCCAGTGGCAGGATCTGATTAATGACGCCTGGATGCGTAATCGGGCGACGCTGAATGCCGCAGGGCTGAGCCGAAATCGACCCACGACGATGGCGCCGAAGGCGGAGGCACCGATCGTTGACGACGAAAACGATGAGGATGACGATGACGAGGGCTGAACCAGCGCTATGAACGAGGCGTTGCGCGACATTCCCGATCGAATCCTTGGCCTTGCAACCGCGGCTCTGACCCAGGCCAACATGCACGCGGTCTTCATGGATCCTGGCAGCGAACACTGGCCGCAGATGTCCATCCTGAACACGGCTCATGCCGGTGAGCTGTTCTTGAAGGCGATGATCGCCAGCGAGCATCCCCTCCTGATCTTCAAGGATCTGGTCAGCCTCGACGACAATCGGACCGACGAGCTTGGGCTTGAGACGCTTCTTTCCCGCGGCCGCACCCACGACTTCGAGAAGCTGCCTCAGGTACTTTGGGCCACCACGGGCCTGCGGATACCCAATCCCGAGTGCTTCGAACGGCTCCGGCGGGCGCGCAACGCCATTCAACATTTCTGCGCGCCCGATATCCGTGACCTCAGCGCCCTATCCTTGGAATTCATCTACACGATCATCGACCCGTTGATAGCCGAGTGCTTTGGGTTGTTTGCGATCGAGTACCATGAGGATCACAGCGTCGGTTACGACTACGTAGTCAAAGCCTTGCTGGTGCGGGAATTGCGCTTCTCCATCCCCGACAACTTCCGCCTTACCGAAATCCGCATCGCCGAGGAGATCGAGGACGCGAGCCCCGAGTACCAAACCTGGGTCCGATCCGCACTCGCCGATGCCGGCAAGTCCGAGCTTCTGTCGCGCTAGATATCGCCACTTGCCCAGTAAGACGTGGCGGAAATCCTCTGAGCGAGACACTCCGCAACGCGATCGTTCCGACTGTCGCCTTCGGGCCGTGAACAGCCCATCAGCATGTCCGCCTTCAGCGCCAGAGGCTAAGCGCTCTGCTCCGACGAGCCCCTCACCTACACTGGACTCGCCCCCCGCCTAGTGCCCCCCACCCATCGGCGCGGCGTTCTTCGGCTTCGGCGCGAGCCAGATGATTGAGGCCGCCAGGACCAGGACTCCGGCGGCGGCCAGGAACATCTGGTTGGTCGACAGCATCACGGCCTGGACCTGGACCAGCCGGTCGAGCTGGCCGATGGCCTGGTCGTGGCTGAGGCCGGCGGACATCATCTTGTCGATGGTCGCCTCCGGGTTGCGCAGGGAGCCGGCCAGGATCTCGTGCTTCTTGGAGGCGGTGTTGTCCCAGGCGGTGGTCATGATCGAGGTGGCGAAGGCGGCGCCCGTGGTGCGCAGGAAGTTGGCGAGCCCCGAGGCCGAGGCCGTCTCCTCCGGATCCACCGAGGACAGGGCAAGGTTGGTGGTGGAGATGAAGAAGAAGGGCATGGCGAAGCCCAGCACGAACTGCGGCAGGGCGATGTCCCAGAAGGCCGCGTCGGTGTTGAAATGGGCGCGCCACAGCGAGATCGCGCCCATCCAGAACACCCCGAAGGAGGTCAGGATCCGCCCGTCGGTCTTGCCGACGAACTGGGCCACGATCGGCGACATGATCACCGCCAATATGCCGTTCAGACAGCCGGAATAGCCGGCCCAGGTGGCGGTGTAGCCCATGGAGGTCTGCAGCCAGAGCGGCAGCAGCACGACGCTGGCGAAGAAGGCCCCGAAGGTCAGGCTGAGCGTCGCCACCCCGATCGAGAAGCCGCGGTGGCGGAAGACCCGCAGGTTCACCACCGGATTCTGCGCGGTCAGCTCCCAGATCAGGAAGGAGCAGAAGCCGACGGCGGTGACGATGGCCAGGATGATGATGGTCGGCGAGGAGAACCAGTCGAGCTCCTTGCCCTTGTCGAGCATGATCTGCATGCAGCCGACCCAGACCACCAGCAGACCCAGGCCGACATAGTCGACCGGCACCTTCCGGGTCGCCGTGTCGTGGTCGATCAACAGCTGGTAGGCGAAGAAGCCGACGAAGGCCGCCACCGGGATGTTGATGAAGAAGATCCAGCTCCAGTGCATGTTGTCGCTGATCAGCCCGCCGAGGATCGGCCCGGCGATGGGGGCGACCACGGTCGTCATGCTCCAGAGCCCAAGCGCCTGACCGGCCTTGTTCTTCGGGAAGATGTGCAGCAGCAGGGTCTGGGACATCGGCATGATCGGGCCGCCGCAGAGGCCCTGGGCGACGCGGAAGGCGACGAGCAGGGCGAAGCTGGGCGCGAAGCCGCAGGCCAGGGAGAACAGGCCGAAGCCGGCCATGCCGAAGGCGAAGACCCGGGTCGCCCCGAACCTCTGGGCCAGCCAGCCGGTCAGGGGCACGGTGATGGCCTCGGCCACGCTGTAGGAGGTGATGACCCAGGTGCCCTGGCTGGGCGAGACGGCGAGCGCGCCGGCGATGTGGGGCACCGAGACATTGGCGATGGTGGTGTCGAGCACCACCATGAAATTGGCCAAGCCCAGCAGCAGCGCGGCCAGCATCAGCCGCGCGCCGGTCAGGGGTTGGACCTCATCGACCATAGTGGCCATGGCGGGGCTCCGGACGCGGGAACTAGTGGGCGGACGTGTCGATCTCGGCCTTCATGGACAGGCCGACCCGCAGGGGGTGATCGGCCAGTTCCTTGGGATCCAGCGCGATGCGGACGGGGACGCGCTGCACCACCTTGATCCAGTTGCCGGTGGCGTTCTGGGCCGGGATGATCGCGAAGGCCGAGCCGGTGCCGCCCGACAGGCCGACCACCTTGCCGTGATACTTCACCTTGCCGCCATAGAGGTCGGCGGTGAGTTCGACGGGCTGGCCGATGCGGACGTTGCGCAGCTGCACTTCCTTGAAGTTGGCCTCCACATAGGCGTTCTGCACCGGCACGATGACCATCAGGGCGCGCCCGAGGCGACCTTCTGGCCGATCTCGATGGTGTTGCGGGTGACGACGCCGTCGACCGGCGCGCGGACCGTGGTGCGGGCCAGGTCGAGCTCGGCCTGGGCCAGCCTGGCCTTGGCGGCGAGCACTTCCGGATTGGAGGCCACGTCGCTGCCGGCGATCAGGGTATTGGCCGCCTCCTGCTGGGCGCCGGCCGCCGCGGCGGTGGCCTTGGCCTGGACGAGGGCGGAGCGGGCGGCGGTCAGCTGGGTCTCGGCGGCGGTCAGTTCGTCGCCGGAGACGGCGCCGCCGGCCGAGAGGGCCTTGCGGCGATTATATTCGACCTCGGCGCGGCGGAGTTCCGCCTGGGCGCGATCGATGTCGGAGGCGCGGGCCTGGGTCTGGGCGGCCAGCGCCTTGTCGTTGGCGAAGTACTGGCGGACCCGGCGCTCGGCCTGGTCGAGATCGGCGCGGGCGCGGGCGAGCGCATAGCGGTAGTCGGCGGGCTCGATGACTGCGAGCACCTCGCCCTTCTTCACGGCCTGGGTCTCATTGACCGGCACCGAGACCAGGGCGCCGCCGACCAGGGCGGTGACCTGGGCGGTCGAGGCCTGGACATAGGCGTCGTCGGTCTCGACATGCTTCGAGCCGACCAGCAGCCAGAAGACGAAATAGATGATCCCCACGACGGCGATGACGCCGCCCAGGATCGTGAACAGATTGCGGCGGCGCGTATTGGCGGAGGCCGGAACGTGGTCTTGGGTCATCGGCGTATCTTTCCGGGGAGGAACGGGGATCAGGCGCGGAAGCCGCCGCCCAGGGCGCGCACGAGGCTGGCGTCCAGGGTCAGGGCTCGCGCCTCGAGCTGAGCGACGGCGCGGCGCTGGGCGATCACGGCGTCCTCGGCGGTCAGCAGGGTGAGATAGGTGGAGAGACCGCCCTCATAGCGCTGGCGGGCGATGCGATAGGCCGCCTCCCCCGCCTCCAGAGCCTCGCGGGCGGCGGTGAGCCGGGTCTCCAGGGCGCGCTCGCCGGCGGCGGCGTCGGCCACCTCATTGAGCGCCTGGATCAGGGTCTGGTCATAGGCGGCGACGGCGGCGTCATAGTCGGCGCGGGCGCCGCGATAGCCGGCCCGCAGGCGACCGCCCTCGAAGATCGGCAGGCTGAACGCCGCGCCGACCTGGCCGATGTCGGAGCCCGACTTGGTCAGCATGTCGAGGCCGAGCGACTGGACGCCCAGATAGGCGGCGAGATTGATGTTCGGATAGAAGCCGGCGCGGGCGACGGCGATGCGCTTGCCGGCGGCCTCTGCCCGCAGACGGGCGGCGCGCAGGTCGGGCCGGCGGCGACCAGATCCACGGCGAGATTGGCCGGCAGGCC
>NZ_JALDPT010000051.1 GCF_022695515.1 Phenylobacterium aquaticum | reverse complement strand
ATCACCCCGATCGCCATGGACCAGGGCCTGCGCTTCGCCATTCGCGAAGGCGGCCGGACCGTCGGCGCCGGCGTGGTGTCGAAGATCGTCGAGTAATCCGCTCCGTCATCTGACGGAACGACACAAAGATCAGGCCGCCGAGGGAAACCTCGGCGGCCTTTGCTTATGCGCAGTCAGCCGGGCCGGGGCGGGGCAGGGGCCGGCGCGCCGGTGGCGGGGTCGGTCGCGGTCTTGGACGAGCGGCTCGAGCCCTCCGCGCCCGCCGGCTCGGTGCTGGGCCGGGGCGGGACGCCGGGCTTCTGGGCGTCGTCGCGGTTGCGGGCGAGGTCTTCCGAGGCAGGCGATCGGGGCATGGTTTCCTCCTGCGACAGGAACGTCCGCCCAGCGACATTCGATCCTGCGCAGCCGCTCTTGCTCCGACGCAGGCGCGCTGCTAAACCGCGCGGCTCCGGCGATGAGCCGAGCGCGCCGGAAGGCTCAACACCTTTCCGGCGCGCTGTTCATTGTTCCGGAGACCGGCCCCGCAAGGGGAGGGTCAGTAGGAGTGTAGCTCAGCTGGTAGAGCATCGGTCTCCAAAACCGAGGGTCGTGGGTTCGAGTCCCTCCACTCCTGCCAATCTATAACTATGTAAGACCGGGGCGCGGAGGTCCGCCGCCCCTATCTAGAGAGTGTCGAGACGCCTTGATGGCCAGGAAACCGGGTTCAACGCCGCAAGCGATGAAAAATCGCGCCGCCAAGACGGCCGCGGCCATGGCGCCGGCGTCCGCCCTGGCCCAGCCGGCGGCGGCCCCCAAGAAGCGCACCAGCCCCGCCCAGTTCTTCCGGGAAGTCCGCGCCGAGGCGCGCAAGATCACCTGGACGAGCCGCAAGGAGACCTGGATCACCTCGGTGATGGTCGCCATCATGGTGGTGATGGCCTCGGCCTTCCTGTTCGGCGCGGACGCCCTGATCGGCTTCCTCGTCGGCCTGGTCCTGAAATTCGCGAAGGCGGGATAAGAGCAATGAACGCCGAGACCCAGTCCCCCGTGGCCGCCAACCCGCGCCACAAGTGGTACATCGTCCACGCCTACTCGAACTTCGAGAAGAAGGTGGCGGAGTCGATCCGTGAGCAGGCCCACAATCAGGGCCTTGACGACACCTTCTCCGATATCCTGGTGCCGACCGAGGACGTCGTCGAGATCCGCCGCGGCCGCAAGGTCAACGCCGAGCGCAAGTTCTTCCCGGGCTATGTCCTGGTGAAGATGGAGCTCACCGACGAGGCCTACCACCTCATCAAGAACACCCCGAAGGTCACCGGCTTCCTGGGTAGCCAGAACAAGCCGATGCCGGTTTCGGAAAAGGAAGTCGCGCGCATCATCGGCGCCATCGAAGAGGGCGTGGAGCGGCCGAAGCCCACCATCTCCTTCGAGATCGGCGAGCAGGTCCGCGTCACCGACGGTCCGTTCGCGAGCTTCAACGGCTCGGTCGAACAGGTCGACGAGGAGCGTGCCCGCCTGCGGGTCACCGTCTCCATCTTCGGCCGCGCCACGCCGGTCGAGCTGGAATACGGCCAGGTCGAAAAGACCGCCTGATTCCATACGTCGCTCATTCCCGCGCAGGCGGGAACCCAAGCGGCGTTCGAGGTCATCCTAGTCCCAATGGGTCCCCGCCTACGCGGGGATGAGCGGAGGCGGAGCTCGCGCGACCTTGCAAGGTTGTCTCGCGGGCCCGGCCCTGCTAAGAGCCCGCCCTTCGCCGCGCCGGGGTATCCGGTCGCGGTTCAAATCCGTGGGAGGAGCGCCAATCTCCGCACCACGGCTCAACAGACCGGATTCCGGTCAAAGAGGAGAACATGGCCAAGAAGATTCTGGGCTATATCAAGCTGCAGGTTAAGGCGGGCTCCGCCACGCCTTCGCCGCCCATCGGGCCGGCGCTCGGTCAGCGCGGCGTGAACATCATGGGCTTCTGCAAGGAGTTCAACGCGCGCACCGAGAAGGAAGTGAAGGGCACGCCCCTGCCGACGGTCATCACCGTCTATCAGGACAAGTCCTTCACCTTCATCACCAAGACCCCGCCCGCGACCCACTTCATCAAGGAAGCCCTTGGTCTGAAGTCCGGCTCCAAGGCTCCGGGCCGTGACTCGGCCGGCACCATCACCCGCTCTCAGCTGGTGGCGATCGCCGAGCAGAAGATGAAGGACCTGAACGCCAACGACATCGACGCCGCGGCCAAGATCATCGAGGGCTCGGCCCGTTCGATGGGCCTGCAGATCGTGGAGGCCTAAGCCATGAGCAAGCAAGCCAAGCGCATTCAGGCCTGGACCGGCGACCGTCTGGCCGCTCATTCCGCCACCGACGCCGTGAAGCTGGTCAAGGCCAACGCCAAGGCCAAGTTCGACGAGTCCATCGAGATCGCCGTCAATCTGGGCGTCGACCCGCGTCACGCCGACCAACAGGTCCGCGGCGTGGTCTCGCTGCCCTCGGGCACCGGTCGTGACGTGCGCGTCGCGGTCATCGCCAAGGACGCCAAGGCTGCCGAAGCCACCGCCGCCGGCGCGACGTCGTCGGCGCCGAGGACCTGGTGGAACGCATCCAGGGCGGCTTCATGGACTTCGACCGCGTGATCGCCACGCCGGACATGATGGCCCTGGTCGGCCGTCTGGGTAAGGTGCTGGGCCCGCGCGGCCTGATGCCGAACCCGCGCGTCGGCACCGTGACGCCCAACGTGGCTCAGGCCGTGAAGGACGCCAAGGGCGGCGCCATCGAGTTCCGCACCGAGAAGACCGGCATCATCCACGCCGGCATCGGCAAGGCCAGCTTCTCGGACGAAGCCATCCTGGCCAACGTCCGCGCTCTGGTCGACGCCCTGAACAAGGCCAAGCCGACCGGCGCCAAGGGCACCTACATCAAGAAGATCAGCCTCTCGTCCACCATGGGCCCGGGCTTCAAGATCGACACCGGCTCCGTCGGCGCCTGATCGATCTGATCTGAAGACTTCGGGAAGGGCGCGGCGGCGACGTCGCGCCCTTCTTCGTGTCTGGCCGCACTTGACCGGCGCCTTCGCGGACTTCACTGACGGTGAAAACCCGCTGGAGGAACTCCCATGAAACGCGCCGCCATCGTCTCCCCGATCCGCACCGCGGTGGGAAAGTTCCAGGGCAGCCTGGCCAGCATGACGGCGGGCGAGCTCGGCGCGGTGATCCTGCGCGAGCTGGTGGCGCGCACCAAGATCGACCCCAGCCGCATTGACGACGTGATCTTCGCCCAGGGCTATGGCTCGGGCGAGGCGCCCTGCATCGCCCGCTGGTCGGCGCTGGCCGCCGACCTGCCGATCTCGGTGCCGGGCTATCAGCTGGACCGCCGCTGCGGCTCGGGCCTGCAGGCGGTGATCGACGCGGCGATGATGGTCCAGACCGGCGTCGCCGACGTGGTCGTGGCCGGCGGCGTCGAGAGCATGAGCAATGTCGAGTACTACACCACCGACATGCGCAACGGCGCGCGCATGGGCTCGGTCACCATGCATGACCGCCTGCAGCGCGGCCGGGTGATGAGCCAGCCGATCGAGCGCTTCGGGGTGATCTCCGGCATGATCGAGACCGCCGACAATCTGGCGCGCGACTATCAGATCTCCCGCGAGGAATGCGACGAATACGCCGCCATGAGCCACCAGCGCGCCGCCGCCGCCTGGGCGGCCGGCAAGTTCGACGACGAGCTGGTGCCGGTCGCGGTGAAGCAGAAGAAGGGCGACCCGATCATCTTCGCCAAGGACGAGGGCGTCCGGGCTGACGCGACGCCGGAGAGCCTGGGCCAACTGCGCGCCATCGAGAAGAACGGCGTTGTCACCGCCGGCAACGCCAGCCAGCAGAACGACGCCGCCGCCGCCTGCCTGGTGGTGTCGGAGGACAAGCTGGCCGAACTGAACCTCGATCCCATGGGCTGGTTTGTCAGCTGGGCGGCCGCCGGCTGCGAGCCGTCGCGCATGGGCATCGGCCCGGTGCCGGCGGTCGAGCGCCTGTTCGCCCGCACCGGCATGGGCTGGGACGACATCGACCTCGTCGAACTGAACGAGGCCTTCGCGCCTCAGGTGCTGGCCGTGCTCAAGGGCTGGGGCTGGGACGAACGCGACCGGCTGAACGTCAACGGCTCGGGCATCAGCCTCGGCCACCCGATCGGCGCCACCGGCGGCCGCATCCTGGCCAATCTGCTGCGCGAGCTGCAGCGCCGGGACGGCAAGTACGGCCTGGAGACCATGTGCATCGGCGGCGGCCAGGGCATCGCGGCGATCTTCGAGCGGGCCTAGCGGGCGAGCGGGCAGGGGAGGCGGTCATGGAGCTCAAAGCCACCCGCTATGAGGTCGAGGATGGGATCGCCGTCGTCACCCTGGCCCGGCCCAAGCGACGCAACGCCTGGACCGGGCGGATGCACACCGAATACCGCTGGATCCTGCGGGAGGCGGATCTCGATCCCAAGGTGCGGGTGATCGTGGTCACCGGCGATCCGGAGGGGCAGGCCTTCTGCGCCGGAGCCGATCTCGGCGCGCTGGACGGTCACGCCGAGAAGGGGCGCTATGACGCCGGCACCCCGGAGGACATCGCCAATCCGGGGTTCGGTGTGGACCCGGCCTTTGACGCCAGCTTCGCCTACCACTTCGGCGTGGGGAAGCCGATCCTCGCGGCGATCAACGGCCCGGCGGCGGGCGTAGGCCTGGTGCTGGCGGCCTTCGCCGATCTGAGGTTCGCGGCAGCTGGGGCGAAGTTCACAGCGGCGCATGGCCGGTTCAACTTCCCGGCCGAGTTCGGCCTGTCCTGGGTGTTGCCCCGCATCGTCGGCCTGACCCACGCCAATGACATTCTCCTGTCCAGCCGGGTGTTCACGGCGGAGGAGGCGATGGCCATGGGCTTCCTCAACCGCCTCGTCGCGCCGGACGCCCTGATGGGCGAGGTCATGGCCTATGCGCGGATGCTGGCCGACGGGGTCGCACCCGGCTCGGCGCGGGAGACCAAACGCCAGATCTATCGCGACCTGCACCGCGACGCCGCAGCCTCCGTCCAGGCGGCCGAGCGCCTGCTGGAGGAGATGATCAAGGCCCCGGACTATCGCGAGGGCGTGAAAGCCTGGTCCGAGAAGCGCAAGGCGGTCTGGACGGGGTGAGGCATGACCGGGGCGGAGCTGACCGCGCTGCTGGCCCGGCTGTGGCCTGACCTGGAGGCGCTGAGCGAGCCCTGGGCTGTGATCGGCAGCGCCGCCATGATCCTGGCCGGGGTGGATTGGCCCGACTGCGCGGACCTCGATATCGTCACGACCGACGCGGGCGCGGCGCGCCTGGAAGGCCTCTGGGCGGCCTGGCGCAGGCCGGGTGAGCCGCCGCCGCCGAACGGCCCCTTCCGGTCGCGTTTCGCCCGGTTCGCCTTTCCGCAAGGTGCGGTGGAGACCATGGGCGACCTGGAGATCCGGGAAGCGGGCGCGTGGCGACGGCTCACGGTCCTCAGCCCGGTGCGCTTCGAGGCGGCCGGCGGCCTGTGGCCGGCGCCTGGCCTGGCCGAGCAGGCGCAAATCCTGCGCCGGTTCGGGCGTCCCAAGGACCTGGCCAAGGCGCGCCATCTCGAAGACCTGGGGAAGGGCGGTTGAGTTCCCCGGCGTTCCCGTGTAAGAGCCGCGCCTTCTATAGTTTCGCTTCTCCGCCAGGGGAAGCGGGTTGGGGGGCCAAGCCCCCCGATCCTGTCCATGAACTACGAGGTCGCCGGGGTCACCGGGGGCCGTAACGCGGGGGGAGAGCCTTCCCCCGGTCGCAGGGAGACGGGAAGATGAGGTTTCGCCGTCCGGCCGCACTGCGGCGCGGGCGTGGAGACTGCGGCTTCTCAAGGACAGGCTGATCTCAAAGCGCGGGCTTGCCTGCGCGCGAGGTCATTTTGCGGTCTCGGGAATCGTCCCGGGGCCGGACCTGAGTATGGAGACCGCAATGGACCGCGCTCAAAAGCAGGAGTTCATCGGAACGCTTAAGGGCGTCTTCGAGAACGCCGGCGCCGTGGTCGTGACCCACAATCTGGGTCTGACCGTTGCGGAAATGACCGATCTTCGGGGCCGCCTCCGCAAGGAAGGCGCCCAGCTGAAGGTGGTGAAGAACACCCTGGCTCAAAAGGCTCTGGACGGTTCGATCGGCGAGGCGGGCGACGCCCTCTTCACCGGCCCTGTCGCCATCGCCTATGCGCCGGACCCTGTCTCCGCCGCCAAGGTCGCGACCCAGTTCGCCAAGGAGAACGAGAAGCTCGCCATCATCGGCGGCTTCATGGGTCAACAGGTTCTGGACAAGTCCGGTGTGAGCGCTCTGGCGACTCTGCCGTCCCTCGACCAGCTCCGCGCCAAGATCATCGGCCTCGTGCAAGCTCCGGCGACCAAGGTCGCGGGCGTTCTGCAGGCGCCGGCGGCACAGCTCGCGCGCGTCATGTCGGCTTACGCCGCCAAAGACGCCGCCTGATCGTCATCTTCCGAACACACCCTATCAAAGGACTGAACCCAAATGTCGAAGCTTGAAAAGCTGGTCGAAGACCTCTCCGCCCTGACCGTCCTGGAAGCCGCTGAGCTGTCCAAGCTGCTGGAAGAAAAGTGGGGCGTCTCCGCCGCCGCTCCGGTCGCCGTGGCCGCCGTTGGCGGTGGCGCCGCTGCTCCGGCCGAAGCCGCCGAAGAGCAAACCGAGTTCACCGTTGTTCTGACCGCCGGCGGCGACAAGAAGATCAACGTGATCAAGGAAGTCCGCGGCGTCCGTCCGGACCTCGGCCTGAAGGAAGCCAAGGACCTGGTCGAAGGCGCTCCGCAGAACGTCGTCGAGAACGTCTCCAAGCAAGTCGCCGACGAAGTCGCCAAGAAGCTGACCGAAGCCGGCGCGACCGTCACCATCAAGTAAGATGGTCGCCGCGCGTTCGCGCGGTTGAGTAGATCGAGGGGCCGGGCGCAATCCCGGCCCCTTTTTCGTGCGCGCGATCCGGGCTTTCCTGGTCCAGGCGCCGTGCTAGGCTCGCGGTGTGGACGCGCGGCTCGCAACCCTCGATATCTTTGTCCGCGGGATCGCGGCGGGCGCCATGGCCGTCGCCGGGATCAGCTTCGCGCGCAGCCCTCTGGCCCGCCATGCGCGGATCGCCACGGCCCTGGTCAGCCTGAGCCTGATTGCCTGGCTTATCACCGAATCCCACAGCCTCTGGGCCGCGTTCGGGCGGTCCGACCTGCTGTTGCTGCCCGCCCATCCGGTCGCCGGGCTGTTCTGGCTGTTCGTGCTGGTGGTGTTCGAGGATCGGCCGTTGACCCGGGGCAATCTGGCGCCGGCCGCCCTGCTGCTGATCACAGGGGCGCTGACAGAACTGGCGCCCCTGCCGCTAAGGGACTGGATGTGGGCGGCCCGCAATGTGGCCGGGGGGCTGCTAAGCCTGCACGCCGTCTTGATCATCGCGCGGGGGTGGAGCGGGGACCTCCTGGAGACGCGGCGGCGGCTGCGGGCCCTGACCCTGGGATTCGGCGCCATGTTCGCGGTCGTCGATGTCGCCGCGGCCCTGATCTACAAGCTCGATCCCAAGGGACCGTGGATTTTGATCTCCGCCGGCCAGCCCCTGGGCGCGGCCATACTGGCCGTCCTGATGGTGGCGACCGCGGTCCTCTTCCTGCAGCCGCGCCCCTCTGTGTTCGGCGCCGTCCCGCGCCCGGCGCTCACCGTCGATCCCCGCGCCGACGCGCTCGAGCGCCAGACCCTGCAGCGGCTGAACGAGTTGATGGCCGCGGGCGGATGGCGGCGCGAGGGGCTGACCATCGGGGCGGTCGCGAGCCAGATCGAAGTTCCCGAACACCGCCTGCGCCGGCTGATCAACCAGCGGCTCGGGCATCGCAACTTCGCCGACTTCGTGAACAGCCACAGGATCGACGCCGCCAAGGCGCGGCTGGCTGATCCGGCCCAGGCCGGCGAGACGGTGGCGGCGATCGCCTTCGACCTCGGATACGGGTCGCTCGGGCCCTTCAATCGCGCCTTCCGCGCCGCGACCGGCGCGACCCCCACCGCCTGGCGCCGCCAGGCCCTGGGCGGCTCGCCGGATCTGGAAGACCCCGGCTGATTTCGGAATCGGCGAGGGGCTCGCGGAAATCGGCGAGACGCCGCGACCTGCCTCCGACCTCCTGACGGAACAACCGAAAGGGAGGTTCCATGGACGCCTTGATCCGTGACATCGGCCATCTGTGGCTGGGCAATATGACGGTGGATGTCCGTCGCTATGTGATCTTCGCCGTCGCTGTCTGGCTGGTGCTCTGGGTGGCGCTGCGCGGGGTGATGGCCGGCCGCAAGATCCGCAGCGACACGCCGCCGAACCGCCAGCTGGCCTCAGAGTTCCTCTATTCGATCCGCTCGATCGTGGTGTTTTCGACGGTGGGGATCGGGATCACCCTCATGTCCCGCGCCGGCCTCTATCCCCTGGCCGACCTCGCGCGGTCCTGGGGGCCGGTCTGGTTCTGGGTGAGCCTCGGCCTGATGATCGTCGGCCAGGACGCCTATATCTACTGGGTGCACCGGGCCATGCATCGCCCGCGCCTGTTCCGCCACACCCACCGGCGCCATCACCGCAGCAATAATCCGTCCCCGTTCACGGCCTACAGCTTCGACCTGGGCGAGGCCTTCCTGATGGTGCTGTTCGTCCTGCTCTGGCCGATGATCGTGCCGACCCCCTGGCCGGTGACCGGCCTGTTCATGCTGCACCAAATCTTCCGCAACACTCTGCTGCACGCCGGCTATGAGCTGATGCCGGCCCGCGCGGACGGCCGGCCGATGTTCGACTGGCTGACCACCAGCGTGCATCACGACCTGCACCATGGCCAGGCGGGGTGGAACTACGCGCCCTGGTTCACCTGGTGGGACCGGTGGATGGGGACGGAGCATCCCCAGTATCACGCCCGCTTCGCCGCGGTGGCAGGCAAGCCGGCCGTCGCATCCGAGGCTCCTCTCGGCCAATCGGCCTGAGGCGGTCCGCCTGGATGGCGTAAGGTGGGGCCTCGGCCAAGGAGGTCCCGCCATGCCGTCTGTCCGGAAGATCCCTTTCCCGCCCGAGAGCCGACTGCAGGCCAGGGTCGCCACGGCGACCTATCTCGACGCCTGGGAGGCCGGCCTGTCCGACGCCAGCCTGACGGCCGTCCAGATCGCCGAGCGGGCGCAGGGCACGACGCCGGCCTGGGCCGAGGGGTTGCTGCGGCTGCGCGACCGGATCGTCGGACCGCTCGGGCTCAAGACCGTCGGCCGGATCAAGGCCCGCCACCCGGCGGGCGCGGAAGGATACCAGGTCGGCGACCGCTTCAGCATCTTCACCATCGAGGCGATCGAGGCCGACGAACTGGTGCTGGTCATCGAGGACAGCCACCTGGACGTCCGGATTTCCTATCTGCGGCGAACGGGTGCGAACCCTCCGACCTATGTGGTCTCGGCCCTGGTCCAGACCCACAACCTGCTGGGGCGCATCTACATGATCCCGGTCGGGCGGTTTCACCCGTTCCTGGTGGCGACCATGATGCGCCGTCAGCCGATCTGATCAGTTGAGCTTGAAGAGCCCGTCGACGGCCTTGAACTCGGCGGGCTTGATCAGGCGGTTGTGGGCGACGGTGATGGTGTGCAGCACGCCGTCCAGCTTGTGGCTCCAGAAGTCGAGGAACTTCCTCAGGTTCGGAAACTGAGGGAACAGATCATACTCCTGCCAGATATAGCTCTGCAGCAGGGCAGGGTGATCGGGCATCCGATAGAGGATCTCGGCCGTGGTCAGGCCATAGCCCTGGATCTGCAGTTCGAACTCTGGAGACACCTTCATGCGCGCACCTTTCCTTGGCCGGGGGCGCGCCAGCGGGATCGACTCGCGCCCCATGCCCCGATCTTGTCGCGGGCTGGCGGAAAGGATCAATAGTTTCCGTGTGTTAGCGCTCGGTCGGGGTGGCTGCTGCCGGTGATGGGCGCCAAATCCCCGGGCGCCCGTGAGGTTTCTGTGAAAAGGGGGCTTCCCATCTCGAACCAGAACGCCTATTTGCCGTCCTTCGCGAAATTACGATTCGTCTCAGACGCGAGTCTTTCGCGCGCCTAAGTTCCGAGGCATGGCCCGCTACCCTCCGGCCATGCGAGGGAACGCCCCTGGCGTACAGGGGCCTCCAGCGTCCGGCGTCCCGCAAGGGACGTTCGAGGGTGGACGCGGGATCTAAAGACCTGACGCGTGGAAACCGTTCCGCACGTCGATCAAGGGAATAAAATGGCACAATCCTTCACCGGAAAGAAGCGGATCCGTTACTCTTTCGGCCGCATCCCCGAAGCCGTGCAGATGCCGAACCTGATCGAGGTTCAGCGCTCTTCCTACGAACAGTTCCTGCAGCGCGAAGTGCGCGCCGGCGAACGTCGTGACGAGGGGATCGAGGCGGTCTTCAAGTCCGTCTTCCCGATCAAGGATTTCAACGAACGCGCCGTCCTCGAATACGTCTCCTACGAGTTCGAGGAGCCGAAGTACGACGTCGAGGAATGCGTCCAGCGTGACATGACCTTCGCCGCGCCGCTGAAGGTCAAGCTGCGCCTGATCGTGTTCGAGACCGACGAAGAGACCGGCGCCCGCTCCGTGAAGGATATCAAGGAGCAGGACGTCTATATGGGCGACATCCCGCTCATGACCGACAAGGGCACCTTCATCGTCAACGGCACCCAGCGGGTCATCGTCTCGCAGATGCACCGTTCGCCGGGCGTGTTCTTCGACCACGACAAGGGCAAGACCCACTCGTCGGGCAAGCTCCTGTTCGCCGCCCGCGTCATTCCCTATCGCGGCTCCTGGCTCGACTTCGAGTTCGACGCCAAGGACATCGTCTATGTCCGCATCGACCGCCGCCGCAAGCTGCCCGCCACCACCTTCCTGATGGCGCTCGGCATGGACGGCGAGGAAATCCTCGGCACCTTTTATGACACCGTGCCCTACGAGAAGAAGCAGGGCGGCTGGGCCACCCCCTACAAGCCGGAACGCTGGCGCGGCGTGAAGCCGGACTTCGCCCTGATCGACGCCGACACCGGCGAGGAAGTCGCCCCGGCCGGCCAGAAGATCTCCGCCCGTAACGCCAAGAAGTTCGCCGACGCGGGCCTCAAGACCCTGCTGCTGGCGCCGGAAGCCCTGATGGGCCGCTACCTGGCCCGCGACCTGGTCAACTTCACCACCGGTGAGATCTACGCCGAAGCCGGCGACGAGCTCGACGTGGCGCTGCTGGCCTCGCTGGAAGAGCAGGGCTTCACCACCCTCGACGTCCTCGACGTCGACGAGGTGACCATGGGCGCCTACATGCGCAACACCCTGCGCATCGACAAGAACTCGGCCCGTGAAGACGCCTTGTTCGACATCTATCGCGTCATGCGTCCTGGCGAGCCGCCGACCGTGGAAGCGGCCGAGGCCATGTTCAAGTCGCTGTTCTTCGACGGCGAGCGCTACGACCTTTCGTCGGTCGGCCGCGTGAAGATGAACATGCGTCTGGAACTCGACTGCCCCGACGACGTCCGCGTGGTCCGCAAGGACGACGTGCTGGCGGTGCTGAAGACCCTGGTGGGTCTGCGCGACGGCCGCGGCGAAATCGACGACATCGACAACCTCGGCAACCGCCGGGTCCGTTCGGTCGGCGAACTCCTGGAAAACCAGTACCGCGTCGGCCTGCTGCGCATGGAACGCGCGATCAAGGAGCGCATGAGCTCGGTCGATATCGACACGGTCATGCCGCACGACCTGATCAACGCCAAGCCGGCGGCTGCGGCGGTGCGGGAGTTCTTCGGCTCCTCGCAGCTCTCGCAGTTCATGGACCAGACCAACCCGCTGTCGGAAATCACCCACAAGCGCCGCCTCTCGGCGCTTGGCCCGGGCGGTCTGACCCGCGAGCGCGCCGGCTTCGAAGTCCGCGACGTGCACCCGACCCACTACGGCCGGATCTGCCCCATTGAGACGCCGGAAGGCCCGAACATCGGCCTGATCAACTCGCTCGCCACCCACGCGGTGGTGAACAAGTACGGCTTCATCGAGAGCCCCTACCGCCGGATCAAGGACGGCAAGACGACCGAAGAGGTCGTCTACATGTCCGCGATGGAAGAGGCCAAGCACGTCATCGCCCAGGCCAACATCAAGCTGGAGAACGGCGAGATCGTCGAGGACCTGGTCCCCGGCCGGATCAACGGCGAACCCTCGCTGCTGCCCAAGGCCGACGTCGACCTGATGGACGTGTCGCCGAAGCAGGTCGTCTCCGTGGCCGCGTCACTGATCCCGTTCCTGGAAAACGATGACGCCAACCGCGCCCTCATGGGCTCGAACATGCAGAAGCAGGCCGTGCCGCTCATCCAGTCGGATGCGCCCCTGGTCGGCACCGGCATGGAAGCCATCGTGGCCCGCGACTCCGGCGCCGTGGTCGTCGCCCGCCGCTCCGGCGTGGTCGAGCAGATCGACGGCACGCGTATCGTCGTCCACGCGACGGAAGAGACCGATCCGACCAAGGCCGGCGTCGACATCTACCGCCTGCAGAAGTTCCAGCGCTCCAACACCTCGACCTGCATCAACCAGCGTCCGCTGGTCCGCGTGGGCGATAAGATCCAGGCCGGCGACGTCATCGCCGACGGCCCGTCGACGGAGCTCGGTGAACTGGCCCTTGGCCGGAACACCCTCGTCGCCTTCATGCCCTGGAACGGCTACAACTTCGAAGACTCGATCCTGATCTCCGAGCGGATCGTGCGCGACGACGTCTTCACCTCGATCCACCTCGAGGAATTCGAAGTCATGGCCCGCGACACCAAGCTGGGCCCGGAAGAGATCACCCGCGACATCCCGAACGTCGGCGAGGAAGCCCTGCGCAACCTCGACGAAGCCGGCATCGTGGCGATCGGCGCCGAGGTCCTGCCGGGCGACATCCTGGTCGGCAAGGTGACCCCGAAGGGCGAGAGCCCGATGACGCCGGAAGAAAAGCTCCTGCGCGCCATCTTCGGTGAAAAGGCCTCCGACGTCCGCGACACCTCCCTGCGTCTGCCCCCGGGCGTCGCCGGGACGATCGTCGAGGTCCGGGTGTTCAACCGGCACGGCGTCGACAAAGACGAACGCGCGCTCGCCATCGAACGGGCTGAAATCGACCGTCTGGGCAAGGACCGCGACGACGAGTTCGGCATCCTGAACCGCAACATGACCTCGCGTCTGCGTCAGCTGATCGTCGGCAAGACCGCCGTCTCGGGCCCCAAGGGCCTGGGCCGTGGCGAAGTCACGCTGGAGAAGCTGGAAGAGATCGCGCCCGGCCTGTGGTGGCAGATCGCGCTGGACGACGAGAAGGCCATGGGCGAGCTGGAGGCCATGCGCCGCCAGTTCGACGAGGCCCGCAAGCGTCTGGACCGCCGCTTCGAGGACAAGGTCGACAAGCTGCAGCGCGGCGACGAACTTCCGCCTGGCGTGATGAAGATGGTCAAGGTGTTCGTGGCGGTGAAGCGCAAGCTGCAGCCGGGCGACAAGATGGCCGGCCGTCACGGGAACAAGGGGGTCATCTCCAAGATCCTGCCGATCGAGGACATGCCTTACCTCGCCAACGGCACCAATGTGGACATCGTGCTGAACCCGCTGGGCGTGCCGTCGCGCATGAACGTCGGTCAGATCTTCGAAACCCACCTGGGTTGGGCGTCCGCGGGCCTCGGCAAGCAGATCTCCGACCTGCTGGAAGCCTGGCAGAACGGCGGCCAGAAGCAGGCCCTGATCGATCACCTGCGGGGCATCTATGGCCCTGACCAGGAACTGCCGGACACCGAGGAAGAACTGATCGAGCTGGCGAAGAACCTGTCCAAGGGCGTGCCCTTCGCGACCCCGGTCTTCGACGGCGCCCACATCGACGACATCGAGAACCTGCTGGAAAAGGCGGGCCTGGCCCGCTCCGGTCAGTCGATCCTGTACGATGGTCAGACCGGCGAGCAGTTCAAGCGTCCGGTCACGGTCGGCTACATCTACATGCTGAAGCTGCACCACCTGGTCGACGACAAGATCCACGCCCGGTCCATCGGTCCGTACAGCCTGGTCACCCAGCAGCCGCTGGGCGGTAAGGCCCAGTTCGGCGGTCAGCGCTTCGGGGAAATGGAAGTCTGGGCTCTGGAAGCCTACGGCGCCGCCTACACCCTGCAGGAAATGCTGACGGTGAAGTCCGACGACGTGGCTGGCCGGACCAAGGTCTACGAGAGCATCGTCCGCGGGGACGACACCTTCGAGGCCGGTATCCCGGAAAGCTTCAACGTTCTGGTCAAGGAAATGCGTTCCCTGGGCCTGAACGTGGAGTTGGAAAACAGCTAGGCGCGGTTCCTACCCGCCGCCGTCGTCACGCGAGGGGAGGGGCCCGTCAGCTCCTCCCGCTTCGCTCCTGAAAATACTGACGAACTGGATATCCAATGAACCAGGAAGTCCTGAATATCTTCAATCCGGTCCAGGCCGCTCCGACCTTTGACCGCATCCGCATCGCTCTGGCCTCGCCTGAAAAGATCCGTTCGTGGTCGTTCGGCGAGATCAAGAAGCCCGAGACCATCAATTACCGGACGTTCAAGCCCGAACGTGACGGCCTGTTCTGCGCGCGGATCTTCGGTCCGACGAAGGACTACGAGTGCCTGTGCGGCAAGTACAAGCGCATGAAGTACAAGGGCATCATCTGCGAAAAGTGCGGCGTTGAGGTGACCCTGGCCCGCGTCCGGCGCGAGCGGATGGGCCACATCGAACTGGCTTCGCCGGTCGCCCACATCTGGTTCCTGAAGTCGCTGCCCAGCCGCATCTCGATGATGCTGGACATGGCGCTGAAGGACATCGAGCGCGTCCTGTACTTTGAGTACTACATCGTCACCGAGCCGGGCCTGACCCCGCTGAAGCAGCACCAGCTGCTGTCGGAAGACGAGTACATGCGCTTCCAGGACGAGTTCGGCGACGACAGCTTCACGGCCGAGATCGGCGCCGAAGCCGTCCAGGGCCTGCTCAAGGCGCTGGACCTGCCGAAGGAAGCCGACAAGCTGCGTGAGGAGCTCCTCACCACCACGTCGGAAATGAAGCTGAAGAAGGCGTCCAAGCGCCTGAAGCTGATCGAGAGCTTCATCGAGTCCGGCAACAAGCCCGAGTGGATGGTCCTGACGGTGGTCCCGGTGATCCCGCCTGAACTGCGCCCGCTGGTGCCGCTGGACGGCGGTCGTTTCGCGACCTCCGACCTGAACGACCTCTATCGCCGGGTCATCAACCGGAACAACCGCCTGAAGCGCCTGATCGAGCTGCGCGCGCCGGACATCATCATCCGCAACGAAAAGCGGATGCTGCAGGAATCCGTCGACGCCCTGTTCGACAACGGCCGTCGCGGCCGGGTCATCACCGGCGCCAACAAGCGCCCGCTGAAGTCCCTGGCCGACATGCTGAAGGGCAAGCAGGGCCGCTTCCGTCAGAACCTGCTCGGCAAGCGCGTCGACTATTCGGGCCGCTCCGTTATCGTCGTTGGTCCCGAGCTGAAGCTGCATGAGTGCGGCCTGCCGAAGAAGATGGCGCTCGAACTGTTCAAGCCGTTCATCTATGCGCGCCTGGACGCCAAGGGCCTGTCGGGCACCGTCAAGCAGTCCAAGCGGATGGTGGAACGCGAACAACCGGCCGTCTGGGACATCCTGGACGAGGTGATCCGCGAGCACCCGATCCTGCTCAACCGCGCGCCGACCCTGCACCGTCTGGGCATCCAGGCGTTCGAGCCCAAGCTGATCGAGGGCAAGGCCATCCAGCTTCACCCGCTGGTCTGCGCCGCCTTCAACGCCGACTTCGACGGCGACCAGATGGCCGTCCACGTGCCGCTCTCGCTGGAAGCCCAGCTGGAAGCGCGCGTGCTGATGATGAGCACCAACAACATCCTGTCGCCCGCCAATGGTCGCCCGATCATCGTGCCGTCGCAGGATATCGTTCTGGGCCTCTATTATCTGTCCCTGGCCAAGGACGGCGAGCCGGGCGAGGGCAAGGCCTTCGCTGATCTCGGTGAAATCGACGCGGCGCTCGACGCCGGCGTGGTCTCGCTGCACTCCAAGATCAAGGCGCGCCACACCGAGATGAACGCCGACGGCGTTCTGGTCCGCAAGGTGATCGACACGACGCCTGGCCGGATGAAGATCGTCGCCCTGTTCCCGCATCACCCTGCGGTTGGTCACCGGCTTCTCGAGAAGAACCTGACCAAGAAGGAAATCGGCAATCTGATCGACACCGTCTATCGGCACTGCGGTCAGAAGGCGACGGTGATCTTCGCCGACCAGATGATGGGCCTGGGCTTCAAGGAAGCGGCCAAGGCCGGCATCTCCTTCGGCAAGGACGACATCGTCATTCCGGAACGCAAGAAGCCGATCGTGGCCGAGACCCGTGCGCTGGTCGAGGAATACGAGCAGCAGTACGCCGACGGCCTGATCACCAAGGGCGAGAAGTACAACAAGGTCGTTGACGCCTGGGCCAAGGCCACCGACCGCGTCGCCGACGAGATGATGCTCGAGATCTCCACCGCGGAGCGTGACGCCGTCACGGGCCGTGAGAACGAGATCAACTCGATCTTCATGATGGCCAACTCCGGCGCCCGCGGTTCGCAGGCCCAGATGAAGCAGCTCGGCGGGATGCGCGGCCTGATGGCCAAGCCGTCCGGCGAGATCATCGAGACCCCGATCATCTCGAACTTCAAGGAAGGCCTGACCGTTCAGGAGTACTTCAACTCCACCCACGGCGCCCGTAAGGGCCTGGCCGACACCGCGCTGAAGACCGCCAACTCGGGTTACCTGACCCGTCGTCTGGTGGACGTGGCGCAGGACTGCATCATCAACGAGGAAGACTGCGGCACCACCCGGGGCATCACCCTGCGGGCCGTGGTCGAGGGCGGCGACGTCCTCGTCTCGCTGGGCCTGCGCGTCCTGGGCCGTTCGGCCGGCGAGGACATCAAGGATCCGAACACCGGCGAGATCATCATCCCCGCCGACACCTATCTCGATGAAGACATGTGCGAAGTCATCGAGAACGCCGGCGTCCAGTCGGTGAAGGTGCGCTCGATCCTGACCTGCGAAGCCAAGAACGGCGTCTGCGCGACCTGCTACGGCCGCGACCTGGCCCGCGGCACCCCGGTGAACATCGGCGAAGCGGTCGGCGTCATCGCCGCCCAATCGATCGGCGAGCCGGGCACCCAGCTGACCATGCGGACCTTCCACATCGGCGGCACCGCCCAGGTGGCCGAGCAGTCCTTCTTCGAAAGCACCAACAATGGTGTGGTGAAGATCTCGGGCGGCAACACCGTGGTGGCGCCGGACGGCGAACTGATCTGCATGAGCCGCAACCTGCAGCTCGTCGTTCAGGTCGATGGCAAGGATCGCGAAGCCTACAAGCCGCCCTACGGCGCGCGCCTGAAGGTTCGGGACGGCGACAAGGTCAAGCGCGGCCAGCGTCTGGCCGAGTGGGACCCCTATTCGACCCCGATCATCACCGAAGTCGGCGGCCGCATCCGGTTCGAAGACCTGGTGGAAAACGTCTCCGTCCGCGAGGAAGCCGACGAAGCCACTGGCATCTCCAATCGCGTGGTTATCGACTGGCGCGCCTCGACCAAGGGCACGGACCTGCGTCCGTCCATGGCCGTGCTCGACGCCGACGGCGCCTACAAGCGCATCTCCAACGGCGGTGAAGCCCGCTACCTGCTGCCGGTGGGGGCCATTCTCTCCGTCGGCGACGGCGACGAGATCAAGCCGGGCGAAGTGCTGGCCCGTATGTCGACCGAAAGCGCCAAGACCCGGGACATCACCGGTGGTCTGCCGCGCGTCGCCGAACTCTTCGAAGCCCGCCGTCCGAAGGATTGCGCGGTCATCGCCGAGATGGACGGCCGCGTCGAATTCGGTCGCGACTACAAGAACAAGCGCCGCATCAAGATCACCCCGGAAGACGGTGGCGAGGCGGTCGAGTTCCTGATCCCGAAGGGCAAGCACATCGCCGTCCACGACGGGGACATCATCCGCAAGGGCGAGTACCTGATCGACGGCAACCCGGACCCGCACGATATCCTGCGCATTCAGGGCATCGAGGCGCTGGCCGAGTTCCTGGTGGACGAGATCCAGGAGGTCTATCGCCTCCAGGGCGTGCCGATTAACGACAAGCACATCGAGACGATCGTTCGTCAGATGCTGCAGAAGGTCGAGATCCTCGAGCCGGGCGACACCGGCCTGCTCAAGGGCGATCACCTCGATAAGATCGAAGTGGACGACGAGAACGCCAAGGCGGAGGCCCGTGGCGGCCGCCCGGCGCTCACCCAGCCCGTGCTGCTCGGCATCACCAAGGCGTCCCTGCAGACCCGCAGCTTCATCTCCGCGGCGTCCTTCCAGGAAACGACCCGCGTGCTGACCGAAGCTTCGGTGCAGGGCAAGACCGACACCCTGGAAGGGCTGAAGGAGAACGTGATCGTGGGCCGCCTGATCCCGGCGGGCACGGGCTCGTATCTGCGCAACCTCCAGCGGATCGCCGCCAAGCGGGACGAGGCGCTCAGCGCCAGCCGCGAAGAGGCGATGGAGCCCCTGCCGGAAGCCATCGCCATCGAGGCGGCGGCCGAGACCGTCGAGGGCTGATCGCCTTCGACGTGACGTCCAGACCTGCGAACGGCCCGGGAGCGATCTCGGGCCGTTTTCTTATGCGGCGGGCGGTGGAAATTCGGCGTCCGGGGCGGGACGTTTGATCTGAGTCAAAGGTGACGGAGGCGTCACCTTTAGAGTGTGACTCGTGTTCCGGCGACGCCGCCGGACAATCAGATCCGACCCCCACTGAACCCCGCGTCTTCTCCAGGACGCGGGTCTTTTTTTTGCGCGGAGTTGCAGAAATTTCCCTCACTCTCGAAGCTTGTGTCCGGGCTGAGGTCTCGATAGCGTCCGCCAGCTAGCGTTGTGCGGGGGACATCTTGAAGCTGCTTTTCATGGGGGCGGCTCTAGCCGTCGCGCTCAATGGCGTCTCATTGGCACAGACTCCGCCGCCGGCCTCCGCCTTCGGGCGACAGCCCAGCGTATATGACGCGGCCATCTCGCCGAATGGCCAGACCATCGCCATTTTAGGCGGCACGCCAGAGGTGCGAACCCTGAGCTTCGCCAAGATCGATCAGCCCGATCTGCCCCTCCTGGGATTGGGGGACGTGGAACCGGAGGACGTGATCTGGGCGGGGAACGACCACGCCATCGTCAGGATCGCCAAATGGGATCAGGTGGGGTCTAAGGCGTCGTACCGCTTCGAGCGAAACCTTACCGTCGACACCAAGGCCCACGTCGTGACGCAGCTGCTCCAGGGGGACATGGCGTCCCAGGCGCTGGTGCGGCAGCGCGTCTTCCAGATCACCGAAGGGCCGGCCCCGCAGGCGATGATGATCGGGGTTCGCGTGTCATCCGGGCCGGAGGGATCCAACAATACCCACCTGAAACGCAAGGGCGAGGAACGCATATTCGTGCCAGCCCTCATTCGGGTCGATCCTCTCACGGGTAAGGGCGCCCTGGTCGAACTTGGCGATTTCGACACAGCCGGCTGGGACGTCGATCTGTCCGGCGAGGTCCGCGTCCGCGAGGATGTCGATGAGCTGACGCACAAATACGCGCTTTACGGTCGCGCCAAGGGCGGGAGCCAATGGACGCCAATCCTTCCGAGCCAGGACCTCTCCGCGCGCGCAAGCTTTCGAGGTTACTCCGCGCCTGACGATGCGGTGTATCTGCTCCACGACGAGGGGGGCGTGGCCCAGATGACGCGCCGCCGGCTTTCCGATGGCGAGGTGCGGCCGGTCGGCGCTCCGGTGCGTGGATCAGTGGCCCTGGTCTGGGACCGCGCAAAGGCGACGGCGGTCGGGCTCGTCCCTGGCGGACAGGGCGGGGCCACGGAGTGGCTCGATCCCGACCTGGGCGCAGCCGCTGCCACGCTGTCGAAGGTCTTCAAGGGCTTGAACGCCGATCCAGTCAGCTGGTCCGTGGATCGCAGCAGGTTGCTGGTCAGAGTCAGCGGCGGGGCGACCCCGCCGCAGTGGTATCTCTTCGACCGGACGAAAAAGGAAATCTCGCCGCTAGGAGAGAGCTACCCCGAGCTGAAGGGCGTCACCTTTGGTCTGACAAAGGTCCTGAACTACAAGGCCCGCGACGGGCTCGACATGCTGGCCTATCTGACGCTGCCGCCAGGCGCCAAGGACGTCGGGGCCCATCTGCCTCTCGTCGTGCTTCCGCGCGGTGCCCCAGGCGGCCAGGACGCCGACGACTTCGATTGGCTGACCCAATACATTGCGACGCGGGGATATGCGGTCCTGAGGCCGCAGTTCCGGGGGGCGGCGGGCTTTGGTTCGGCCTTCGAAAAGGCCGGTCATGGCGAATGGGGCGGCAAGGTTCAGACCGATCTGCTGGACGCCATCGCCGCGGCCGCCGCCACCGGCGAGATAGATCCGGCAAGGGTGTGCATCGTTGGGCGGAGCTTCGGGGGGTATGAGGCCTTGGCGGGGGCGGCGCTGCATCCGGAAGCCTATCGATGCGCCGTCTCCATCGGCGGTCTGGTCGACATTGGCCAGCTCAACAACCAGGCGGTTCATGGCTACGGCGCCGACAGCGTCGGGCTGGGCGCCTGGCTCCGGGCGATTGGCGAGGCCAGCCTGGCCCAGGTCAAGGCGACGTCGCCCGTGGATCAGGCGGCGAACATCCGGGCGCCAATCCTGCTGATGCATGGCGAACACGACACCGTGGCGCCTCCGGCTCAATCCAAGGCGATGGCGGAGGCCTTGAAGGCGTCAGGCCGGCCGGCGGAGTACATCGTGCTGCCGGGGGCCGACCACTATCTCATGCAGTCTGCGACCCGCACTCAGATGCTCGAGACGCTTGGGGCGTTCCTGGCCAAGAACCTGCCGGTCACTCCCTAGAACGGGATCTTGCCCTCGTGCGGGAAGCCGCCCAGGCCGGTCAGGCCTCCGGGGGCGTCGGAGGGGGCCAGGCCCGGGGCGAGGGGGGCGTCGCGGTACTTGATGTAGCGATCCTTGGCGGCGGCCGCGGCGTCCAACTGGGCCTGCTTCTCCTTGCTGAGGCCCAGGCCCTTGTAGGCGGCCTGGCGCGCACCGGCGCCCAGCTGCTCCAGACAGCGATCGCGGTCGGCCTGGGTCATGCCGGGCAGGTCGGGGGTGGCGCAGCCGACGCCCCCCTTGCGCAGGACCATACCCAGCGAGGCCTGGCCGGCGCCGGGCAGGGGGGCGGGGTGATCGGCGGCGCCCACGCCGGTCATCAGGCCCGGCGCGCCGTGGGGCGACACAACGGGCGCAGCGTAGATCGGCGCCACGGGAGAGGCGCCCTCCAGCGGGCGGCTGATCCGGGCCCGCAGCGGCGCGCGGGCGCGACGCCCCTTGGCGTCCGGCTCGAAGAGATAGAACGGGGCCAGGGTGACGTCGAGGATCGGCGGGGGCAGGGCAGGGCCCCTGAGCGTCGGACGCTGCAGCGCCAAGAGGCCCAGCAGCCCCAGGTGCAGGGCCGCGGACACCGCCACGACGGCGGTGATCCGACGACGGTCGGAACTCCCCATGGCGTGTCCCCTCCGACCCCCAAACCCGAGCTTGACCCTTTCGGGCGGGCGGGGCCATTTCATGGCGGAAACCGGGCGCGGGCGCGGTTGTTACCGCGCCGTTGACGTCACAGGCCTTCCCGAGTATGAACCGCGCTCCTTTCGAGGCCGGGGAGTCGTCCCTGGTCCCGATGAATGGTTCGTCCCTTCCAGGACGTCCTGACCCGCCGGAACGCAAACCATCGCGCGCCGGCGAGTTTTTGCGTTCATCGGGGGGCTTCGAAACCTAAGTCAACACCGACCCCATCGAGGCGCCACGGCCAAACGGCACACGCCTCCAGAGCAGAGATTAGATGCCAACAGTCAACCAGCTCATCCGCAAGCCCCGGCAGAACAAGCCGGTGCGCAACAAGGTGCCGGCCCTTAAGGGCTGCCCCCAGCGCCGTGGTGTTTGCACCCGCGTCTATACGACGACCCCGAAGAAGCCGAACTCCGCGCTTCGTAAGGTCGCCAAGGTGCGTCTGACCACCGGCATCGAAGCGGTGTGCTACATCCCGGGCGAAGGCCACAATCTGCAGGAGCACTCCGTCGTGCTCATCCGCGGCGGCCGGGTTAAGGACCTTCCGGGTGTCCGCTATCACATCCTGCGCGGCGTGCTCGACACCCAAGGGGTCAAGGACCGCAAGCAGCGCCGTTCGCTCTACGGCGCCAAGCGTCCTAAGTAAGGAAGAAGAAGAATGTCCCGCCGCCGCCGCGCTGAGAAACGTGAAGTCCTGCCGGATCCCAAGTTCGGGGATCTGACCGTCACGAAGTTCATGAACTATGTGATGTACGAGGGCAAAAAGGCCGTCGCCGAAAACATCATCTATGGCGCCTTCGACATCCTCGAAGCCAAGCGCAAGGACCAGGGTCCCCTGGAAACCTTCCACTCGGCCCTGGAAAACGTCGCGCCTGCGATCGAGGTCCGCTCCCGCCGGGTCGGCGGCGCCACCTATCAGGTGCCCGTCGAAGTTCGTCCCGATCGCCGCAAGGCGCTCGCCATCCGTTGGCTCGTGACCGCGGCGCGCAAGCGCGGCGAGAACACCATGACCGACAAGCTGGCCGGCGAACTGCTCGACGCGGCGTCCAACCGCGGTTCGGCCGTCAAGAAGCGTGAAGACACGCACAAGATGGCCGAAGCCAACCGGGCCTTCTCGCACTACCGCTGGTAACACCAGCACATCCATCGCTTCACGGCGCGGGCGGTTTAGGCTAAACCGCCCGCGCTGTCCGTTCTGACATCCCCGAACGCTATTACCAGCAGAGCTTCCGCTATGCCCCGCGCGCACAAAATCGAAGACTACCGCAACTTCGGCATCATGGCCCACATCGACGCGGGCAAGACGACGACGACGGAGCGGATTCTCTATTACACCGGCAAGAGCCACAAGATCGGCGAAGTCCATGATGGCGCGGCCACCATGGACTGGATGGACCAGGAACAGGAACGCGGCATCACGATCACGTCGGCCGCGACGACTGCGTTCTGGAACGAAAAGCGCCTGAACATCATCGACACCCCCGGCCACGTGGACTTCACCATTGAAGTCGAACGTTCGCTGCGCGTGCTCGACGGCGCCGTGACGGTGCTGGACGGCAACGCCGGTGTCGAACCGCAGACCGAGACCGTCTGGCGTCAGGCCGACAAGTACAAGGTTCCGCGGATCGTGTTCGTCAACAAGATGGACAAGATCGGCGCCGACTTCGACAAGTCGGTGGAATCCATCCGCGACCGTCTGGGCGCGAAGGCGGTTCCGATCCAGTTCCCGATCGGTTCGGAAACGAACCTGAAGGGCCTGGTCGACCTGGTCCGCATGAAGGCCGTGATCTGGGACAATGACGGCCTGGGCGCGAACTTCCACGACGAAGAGATTCCGGCCGACCTGCAGGCCAAGGCCGAGGAAGCTCGCCACTACCTGATCGAGAACGCCGTCGAACTCGACGACGAGGCGATGGAAGCCTATCTCGGCGGCGAAGAGCCCTCGGAAGCCACCATCAAGAAGTGCATCCGCAAGGCCGTGCTGACCGGCGCCTTCTATCCGATCCTCTGCGGCTCGGCCTTCAAGAACAAGGGCGTGCAGCCCCTGCTCGACGCCGTCGTCGACTATCTGCCCTCGCCGGTGGACATTCCGCCGACCGTCGGCATCGACTTCAAGACGGAAGAGCCGATCGTCCGTCATGCCTCCGACGACGAACCGCTGTCGGTCCTGGCGTTCAAGATCATGGACGACCCCTTCGTGGGCTCGCTGACCTTCTGCCGCATCTATTCGGGCAAGCTCGAAACCGGCATGGGCCTGATGAACTCGACGCGCGACAAGCGCGAGCGGGTCGGCCGCATGCTGCTGATGCACTCCAACAACCGGGAAGACATCAAGGAAGCCTTCGCCGGCGACATCGTCGCCCTGGCGGGCCTGAAGGACACCCGGACCGGCGACACCCTGTGCGACCCCAACAAGTCGCCGGTGATCCTGGAAAAGATGGAGTTCCCGGCCCCGGTCATCGAGATCGCCGTCGAGCCCAAGTCCAAGGCTGACCAGGAAAAGCTGGGCGTCGCCCTGCAGAAGCTGGCCGCCGAGGATCCGTCCTTCACCGTCTCCACCGACCATGAGTCGGGCCAGACGATCCTGAAGGGCATGGGCGAGCTGCACCTGGACATCAAGATCGACATCCTGAAGCGGACCTACAAGGTCGAAGCCAATATCGGCGCGCCGCAGGTGGCCTATCGTGAGAGCCTGGGCCGCAAGGCCGAGATCGACTACACCCACAAGAAGCAGACCGGCGGTACGGGCCAGTTCGCCCGCGTCAAGCTGGTGTTCGAACCGGGCGAGCCGGGTTCGGGCTTCGTGTTCGAAAGCTCCATCGTGGGCGGCGCGGTTCCCAAGGAATACGTCCCCGGCGTGGAAAAGGGCCTGCTGTCGGTCAAGGACAACGGCCTGCTCGCCGGCTTCCCGCTGATCGACTTCAAGGCGACCCTGATCGACGGCGCCTACCACGACGTCGACTCCTCGGTTCTGGCCTTCGAAATCGCCTCGCGCGCGGCCTTCAAGGAGCTCGTGAAAAGGGCGCCCCGAAGCTGCTCGAGCCGATCATGGCCGTCGAGGTCGTGACCCCGGAAGAGTATCTGGGCTCCGTCATCGGCGACCTGAACGGCCGTCGCGGCATGATCCAAGGCCAGGACGTCCGCGGCAACGCGACCGTCGTCAACGCCTTCGTGCCGCTGGCGAACATGTTCGGCTATGTGAACACCCTGCGGGGCATGTCTCAGGGCCGGGCGCAATTCACGATGCAATACGACCACTACGATCCGGTGCCGCAACACGTCGCCGACGAAGTGATCAAGAAGTACGCCTAACCCCAACCCTAGTTTAGAGGACAAGCCCGGACAGGGCTGGAGCTTGAAATGGCTAAAGAGAAGTTTGAACGCACTAAGCCGCACTGCAACATCGGCACGATTGGTCACGTTGACCATGGGAAGACGACGCTGACGGCTGCGATCACCATCACG
>NZ_JALDPT010000050.1 GCF_022695515.1 Phenylobacterium aquaticum | reverse complement strand
CCCGCAAGGACGCCGCACCCGCCAGCGCCGCCCAGGCCGCCAACCCCGCCGCCGCCGCCGGTGGCGCCCCCCACGGCGGCCTCCGCCTCCAGCGCGGCCACGGTCGCCTCGAGCCTGGCCGCCGACGGCGCGACCGTCGAAGCGGTGGATTCGGGCGCGGCGCACGAGGACGCCAAGATCGAGGCCGACGCTAAGGACGCCGCCGCACAGCCTGCCGCCGCGGCCCCGCTCGCCGCCGACCAGGCAACCGGGACCAGCAAGGCCGCCGTCCCCGTGCGCGGTTCGCCGGAGACCGTCGCCACCCTCGCCGCCCAGATCGTCAAGAAGCTGGAGGGCCGCACCACCCGCTTCGACCTGGCGCTCAGCCCGGCCGACCTGGGCCGCGTCGACGTGCGCATCGAGATCGGCGCCCAGGGCCGGCTGACCGCCTCCATGTCCTTCGAGAACCCCCAGGCCGCCGCCGAGCTGCGCGGCCGGGCCGGCGAACTGCAGAACGCCCTTGAACAGGCCGGCTTCGACATGTCCGGCGGCATGACCTTCGACTGGGCGGGTGATCCGAACCAGGGTCAGGCCAGCCAGAACCAGACCGGCCAGTCGACCTCCGACGGCGGTGGCCAGGCGCGGGGTCGCGCCTTCCAGGCCGCCCTCGACACCGCCAGCGGCAGCGCCGACGCCGCCCTCACCAGTGCTCTCGCCTATCGCGCTCGCCCGGCCTCGGGCGTGGACATCAGGATCTAGATCATGGCTGTCGACTCGACCACGGGCGTCACGACCACCGCCGCCACCGACAGCGGCGCGCTCGGCAAGGCGCGGCTCGCGACCAACTTCAACACCTTCCTCACCCTGCTCACCACGCAGCTGAAGAACCAGGATCCGCTGTCGCCGCTGGATTCGAACCAGTTCACCCAGCAGCTGACCCAGATGACCGGCGTCGAGCAGCAGATCTATTCCAACGACCTCCTGAAGCAGCTGGTGACCAACACCGGCAGCGGGATCTCCACGGCGGTCGCCCTGATCGGCAAGGAGGTCAATGCCTCCTCGGCCGACCAGGGCCTGGTCAAGGGCAAGGCCACCTGGAACTACAACCTGCCCCGCGCGGCCAGCAGCGTGCAGCTCGAGATCCTCGACGCCAGCGGCAAGGTCGTCCAGGTCGCGGCCCCGACGGACATGTCGGCCGGCGATCACAGCTACAGCTGGAACGGTAAGGACCTGTCCGGCAAGCAGCTGGGCGATGGCGGCCCCTACACCATGAAGGTGACCGCCAAGGACTCGGCCGGCGCTGACGTATCGCCCACGGTGTTCGTGAAGGGCGTGGTCACCGGCGTCGAGCAGACCAACGGCAAGACCCTGATCACGCTTGGCGGCGCTCAGATCCCCTGGGAGACCGTCACGGCGATCACCCAGGTCGACACGACCTCGACCAGCACGTCGAGCGCCACGACCAACGACAACACGACCACCACGAACACAGCCGACGCGGCCGCCTGATGGCCCGCCGGATTTCCATGACCCCTGAGACGACCTCGACAGTCAAAGAAGGCAAGCCCGCATGAGTATCAACAGCGCAATGGCCGCCGGCGTTTCCGGGCTGGTCGCCAACTCCTCCGCCCTCGCGGCGATCTCGGACAACATCGCCAACGTCAATACGACGGCCTACAAGCGCAATGCGGTCGACTTCGCCAACGTGGTGACGGCGCAGGCGGTCAAGGGCAAGTACTCGGCCGGCGGCGTGCAGGCGGTGACCCGCTCCTTCGTGTCCCAGCAGGGCCTGATCCAGAGCGCCTCCTCGCCCACCGACCTCGGCATCTCGGGCGACGGCTTCTTCGTCGTGACCGACAAGAGCAGCGGCCTGACGGCGTCGGACTCGCGCAAGTTCACCCGCTCGGGCTCGTTCAGCGTCGACGCCGACGGCTACCTGGTGAACGACGCCAAACTCTATCTGCAGGGCTGGCCGGTGAAGACCGACGGGACGGTCGACACCAGCCCGTCGGACCTGACCAAGATGCAGTCGATCAACGTCAAGAACCTGGGCTCGGCCGTCCGGGCGACCTCCAATGTCGTGATCAACGCCAACGTCGACCAGCGCGGCATCACCGGCTCGGTCGGTGACTCCACCTACAATGCCTCGGCCGCCGCCACCTCGATGGCCGGCTACGCCGACGACAACACCACCGGCGTGAAGCCCGACTTCACCATCGAGATGAACGTCATCGACTCCGTCGGCGACACCCACAAGCTGGCCATGTCCTTCCTGAAGGACTCCAGCGCGCCCAACACCTGGCACGCGGAAATGTACGCGGTCCCCAAGGGCGACGTGGTCTCGACCGGCAACGCCGGCCAGATCGCCACCGGCAAGGTGGTGTTCAACTCGGACGGCACCTTCGACCAGACCAACACCACCCTGTTCGGCGCCGCGGGCAATACGCCGTCGCTGTCCATCGACTCCTCGACGGGCGGCGTGGCGCCGGCCTGGGCGGCCAGCAAGGGCCTCAGCGCCTCGACCATCGCCCTCGACCTCTCCAAGCTCAGCCAGTACGCCTCGGTCTCCAGCGTGAAGTCGGTGAACCCCGACGGCGCCCAGGTCGGCAACGTGGTCGGCGTGGAGGTCGACGAGAGCGGCGTCGTCTCGGCGATCTTCGACAACTCGGAAATCCGCAAGATCGCCCAGATCGGTCTGGCGACCTTCCCGAACCCCGATGGTTTGAAGCCGGTCAGCGGCAACGCCTATGAGCCGACGATTCCGTCCGGGGATTTTCCGTGAAGCAGCCGAAGGTGGCCGGCGCCGGCCAGATCGCCTCCTCCACGCTGGAAGCGTCCACCGTCGACCTCTCCGCTGAGTTCACTGGCCTCATCTCGACCCAGAAAGCTTACTCAGCGTCCTCGAAGATCATCACCACCGCCGATCAGATGTTGACCGAGTTGATCAGCATTATTCGATAAATCTTGATGTTAATCGGCTTTAACTCGCCTCGACATCTTTGATTGTGTCGAATTAGTACACGGGGGAGCGAATGGTTAGACCTTTCTTTACTATTGCGATTCACCGGCTGTTATGTCCTGCCGGTTATATTCCCACTGAAGAATGATGGTGGGAAAGGCGTAAAGCCATGTTGCAACAACAGCAGACCCGGACGAACAGCCGTGGCGAACCTTACGTGATCGGCCCGACGGGCGCCCCTCTGACGATCGGCGACCTGCCGCCGCCGGACACGGGCCGCTGGGTCATCCGGCGCAAGGCGGAAGTCGTGGCCGCGGTCCGAGGCGGACTGCTCACGCTCGATGAAGCCTGTGAGCGCTATTCTCTGACCAACGAGGAATTCCTCGCCTGGCAGAAATCGATCGACCGGCACGGCCTGGCCGGCCTGCGGACCACGCGTCTGCAACAGTATCGCTGAGCCCCTAGCTCCCCCCAAGTCTAGGACGGCGACCCGCGCCCGCATCCCCCCAGATGCGGGCGCTACTGTGTCTGGACGCCGCCACGGCCGACGGCGCGCTCGCCCGTCGCGCGACCCCTCGCAAATCCCGGTTCTCCCAACAGGCGTTCCTTGGCACGCCTGTCGCACGCCTGTGCTTGCATCAGGCGAACGGAGGGGGAAACCGTGTCGAAACAGGACGGACTTTGGTTTGGGGCTGTGGGCGCGCTGGTTTGGGGCGCCGCGACCCTGTTCTACGTGGCCTTCGCCCGAGGGGTGATCGAGCAGGCCTTCTGGTTCTATGCGCTGAATGCGGTCCTAGTAGCGGCCGCCACGGCCATGTTCTTTCAGCTCACCGCGCGCCTGCGCCATCTGCCGCGGCGGAGGCGGGTGATCGCGGCCCTGATCTATGCGGCCCCGGGCATACTGGGCGCCTGCGCCCTGGCGGTGAACTTCGCGCACCTGCTGCCGGCCCTGCCGCCGCAGAGCGTCGGCCGCTACGCGACCCTGGTCATCGTCGCCTACGCCCTGCTGATCGCCCAGGCCCTGGAAAAGCCCGCGCCTAAGCGGGCCTGATCCGCCAGTCCTCGCCCTCGGTCAGCCGGGTCACCACGATCGTCATCCGCTCGCGCTCGCCGGCGCGGCGCTCGACCAGCAGGCGCGCCACCTGGGCGTCGTCGTGAAAGGCGTAGCCCTTGATGGCGTCCAGCAGGGCCTTGGCCAGGTTGTCGAGATCCATCCAGGGCGGATCGCCGACATATTCCATCGCGATCTCGACGGCGTACTCGCCCCAGGCCGGCCGCGCGCCGCGCCAGGCCTTGCGGAAGAACTCATAGATCAGCGGCTTGTAATAGCGCGCCTGGGTCGTCACCCCGTCGACGACGATCTCGATCCCCGCCGGGATCGACCGCGCCCGCACCTTGCCGTGCTGTGTCCAAGCTTCGTCCATGCGCGTCCATAAGGCCTCTCGTTCTTGCAGTCTCGTCTCGGATCGCTAAACCGACCGGGCGAACTGGCTGGAGGCTTTAGAGACATGACCGCGACCCGCACAGAAACCGACACCTTCGGCCCCATCGAGGTCGCCTCCGACGTCTATTGGGGCGCCCAGTCCCAGCGCAGCCTCGGCAATTTCAAGATCGGCTGGGAGAAGCAGCCCAAGCCGGTGATCCGGGCCCTGGGCATCGTCAAGCGCGCGGCCGCGGAAGCCAATATGGAGCTCGGCCGCCTCGACCCCGAGATCGCCAAGTACATCATCGCCGCGGCCCAGGAGGTCATCGACGGCAAGCTCGACGACCATTTCCCCCTGGTCGTCTGGCAGACCGGGTCCGGCACCCAGTCCAACATGAACGCCAATGAGGTGATCTCGAACCGCGCCATCGAGATGATGGGCGGGGTGATGGGCTCCAAGAAGCCGGTCCACCCCAACGACCACGTCAATATGAGCCAGTCGTCCAACGACACCTATCCGACGGCCATGCACATCGCCTGCGCCGAACAGGTGGCCCACGACGTGATCCCGGGCCTGGAGCACCTGCACAAGGCGTTGGCCGCCAAGCGCGACGCCTTCGCCCACATCATCAAGATCGGCCGCACCCACACCCAGGACGCCACGCCCCTGACCCTGGGCCAGGAATTCTCCGGCTACGCCCAGCAGGTCGAGAACGGCATCAAGCGCGTCCGCGACAGCCTGACCGGCGTGCTGGAGCTCGCCCAGGGCGGCACGGCCGTCGGCACCGGCCTGAACGCCCCCATCGGCTTCGCCGAGAAGGTGGCCGAGAAGATCGCCGCCATCACCGGCCTGCCCTTCGTGACCGCCCCCAACAAGTTCGAGGCTCTGGCCGCCCACGACGCCATGGTGTTCAGCCACGGGGCGCTCAACACCGTCGCCGGCTCGCTGTTCAAGATCGCCAACGACATCCGCTTCCTGGGAAGCGGCCCGCGCTCGGGCCTGGGCGAACTCAGCCTGCCGGAAAACGAGCCGGGCTCGTCGATCATGCCCGGCAAGGTCAATCCGACCCAGTGCGAGGCCCTGACCATGGTCTGCGCCCAGGTGTTCGGCAACAACGCCACCATGACCTTCGCGGGCGCCAGCGGCCACTTCGAGCTGAACGTCTTCAATCCGGTGATGGCCTACAACTTCCTGCAGTCCTGCCGCCTGATCGCCGACGCGGCGGTCTCCTTCACCGACAACTGCGTGGTCGGCATCGAGGCCCGCGAGGACAACATCAAGGCCGCGCTCGAGCGCTCCCTGATGCTGGTCACCGCGCTCAACACCAAGCTCGGCTATGACAACTGCGCCAAGATCGCCAAGGCGGCCCACAAGAACGGGACCACCCTGCGCGAAGAGGCGGTCGGCGGCGGCTACCTGACGAACGAGGAGTTCGACCAGTATGTCCGTCCGGAGAACATGATCAGCCCGGGCTGATGATCCAGCCGGTCCGCATCGAGGACGGACTTCCCGACGGCTTCGAGGCCCTGCGCCTGGAAGCCGACCAGGAGGGTCACAACAACATGAGAAGGCTCGCCGCCGAACGCTCGGCCGGCGAGCCTTTTTTCATCGCCCTGCTGGCCGCCTATGCGGGCGGCGAGCTTGCGGGTGTCGGCGGGCTGACCGCGGAACCGGCCCCGGCGGCCGAACCCGCCCTGCGGATGCGCCGGCTCTATGTCCGCCCGGCCTCGCGCCGCGAAGGGGTCGGTCGCACCCTGGCCAGCGCCCTGATCCAGGAAGCCTTCGATCAGGCGACGCTGGTCACCGTCCACGCCGGCGACGAGAAGGCGGCGCGGTTCTGGGAAGCCCAGGGATTCCTGCCCGTCGTTGATCGGCCCTGGTCGCACGAACTCCGGCGCTAGGGGCCGTCTTCACTCGGCCGCATAGACCAGCGGATGGGCGTGGGCCCAGAGGTGGGCGCGATAGGTCTCGAAGCACTGCTCTCCGCAGATCAGCCGCATGATCGCGCCCTCGGCGATGTGCCGGGCGCAGTCGGGCCGTTCGCGGACCAGGGGCGCGATGGCCTCGGCGTTCCAGGCCTTGGAGTGCTCGATGTCCAGCTGGGCGTGCAGGGCGAAATACTTCCGCGTCTCGATCGGCGCGCCGACCCGCTTCAGGCCGGCCTCGACACACACCACCCGGGTCGGCGCCGTCAGCTCCACGGCGCCCAGGGCGCCGACCGACTGGTAGACGTAGCGTCGGGTGGTGGCGAATGCGGTCATGGTGTTGGCCAGGGCCAGCGACTGCCACAGCGTGTGGTCGATGGCCGGGGTGAGGCCCAGGGTCCGGGTCGCGACGTCCAACATCGGCCCGTGCATGCCGGCCGCGTTCCCGCGCCCCATCTCGTCCCAGTAGTTGCGCGCCAGCTCCAGCTTGGGCTGCGCCGGCAGCTTGACCTGGGTCAGGGCCACCAGGTCGTCGAACCCGGCCTCCCCCGCCGCCTCCTGGGTCAGGAACCACTTGAGGTCCTCGATGCCCGCGGTCGTCTCCAGCCAGCTGAACAGCGGATCCCACTGCCCCGGGCCGCTGTCCTTCAGGGCGTCGAACCAGGCGAGAAAGGCCTCGGGCTCGCTCGGAACGCCCGCGACCAGGGGCGCGATCTCGGCGCGGAACGCCTCGATGAAGGCGCCCTCCACCCGCAGCATGCGGGCGTCCTCGGTGATCTTGCCCTCCCAGTCGGGCCCCGGCAGGGCCGGCTCAAGCCGGCGATGGTTCCAGTGGGCGAGCCCCCGGTGGAGGGCTTCGGCGTCCGGGAACTGGGGACTGAAGGCGCCCAGCCGGGACAATCTTAGACCACCGAACATCACGCACCTCACCTTGTCTGGCTGGGTGGAGCGTCCGAGCGGGCGGAGGGTTCCTAGGGCGACGGTTCACGTTTCGGCCGCCACCTTGCCGCGAATTAAGCTGCCTTCGCGCTTCCGACCGCCTAGGCAAAGGACCGAAGGGAGCCCCCATGATCCGCCTCGCAACCGTCCTGATCGCCCTGGGCCTGGCCTCGAACGCCCTGGCCCAGACCGCACCGCCCGCCCCCGCCGCCGCGCCGACCGACATCTATGCGCCCGGCCGCGCCATCGTCGCGGACATCAACCGGATCGTGACGCCCAAGGGCGTCCAGGAGACCCTGGAGGTCGATCTGGGCGGGGCCAAGCAGGTGATCAATGTTCGCGGCGCCGACCGCGACAACCCGATCCTGGTCTTCGTCCACGGCGGCCCGGCCTCGGTCGAAATGCCCATCGCCTGGAGCTTCCAGCGGCCCTGGGAGGACTTCTTCACCGTGGTCCAGTGGGACCAGCGCGGCGCGGGACGCTCCTATTTGCTCAACGATCCCAAGGCTCTGGCCCCGACCCTGAAGCTCGACCGCTATCGCGACGACGCCATCGAGCTCATCGAGTACCTGCGCAAGCGCTATGGCCAGCGGAAGGTGTTCCTGATGGGCCACAGCTGGGGCTCTGTGGTCGGACTGTCCGTCGCTGCCAAGCGGCCGGACCTGCTCTACGCCTATATCGGCATGGGCCAGGTGATTGACTTCCGCGAGAACGAGCGGCTCGGCCTCGACTGGACGATCGACCAGGCCCGCCGGGACGGCAATGCGACGGCCGTCGGCGAGCTGGAGGCGATCCGGCCCTATCCCGGCCCCGGCGCCCTCGACCTCGCCAAGACCATGATCCAGCGGAAGTGGAACGTGCACTACGGGGCCCTGGCGGCCGGTCGGCCGGACGGGGACTTCTATTTCCACGCCGGTCGGCTCTCGCCGGAATATACGACCGCCGACCGCAAGGCCTGGGACGACGGCAGCGAATTCACCATGGCCCAGCTTTGGCCCCAGCTGGCCGACATCTCCCTGAAGGACCTCGACCGCGTCGACACGCCCGTGATCCTGTTCATGGGTCGACACGACTACACGACGCCCGCGCCCATCGCCGACGCCTGGCTCGGCCGGCTCCATGCGCCGAAGAAGCAGATGGTCTGGTTCGAGAACTCGGCGCACCTGCCGATGATCGAGGAGCCCGGCCATGCCCTGGCCGCGCTCCTGACCTACGCCCTGCCGCTCGCCGATCCGCCCAGCGCCAAGCCCTAAGGCCCGCCGCCTACATCTTCCGCTGGACGGCGAAGTCGGCCAGGTCTTCCATGGCGGGGCGCCAGCTGTTGGAGGCGGCGAAGTCGCCGAGCGCGGCCTTGGCGTCGTCGGCGTAGTGGGCGGCCAGCTCCAGGGTCGCGGCCTCGGCGCCGGTCTCCACGATCAGCCGACGCGCGCGTTCGAAGTCGCCGTCCTCCTGCTCGCGCCGCGCCACCGCGCGGTCCCAGAAGGCCTTTTCGGCCGGGCCGGTGCGGGCGATGGCCAGCAGCAGCGGCAGGGTCGCCTTGCCCTCCCGGAAGTCGTCGCCGGAATTCTTGCCGAGCGTCCCGGCGTCGCCGGAATAGTCCAGCGCGTCATCGACCAGCTGGAAAGCCAGGCCCAGGTTCTGGCCGAACCGGCGCAGGTTGCGGCACTGCTCGGGGCTCGCGCCCGCCGCCACCGCCCCGGCCTCCGCCGCCGCCGCGAACAGCTCGGCGGTCTTGGCCCGGATGATCTCCAGATAGGTGTCCTGCGGCAGATTGAGGTCGTGGCTGCGGGTCAGCTGCAGCACCTCGCCCTCGGCGATCACGCGGGATGCGCGCGCCAGGATCTCAAGCGCCTGCATGGAGCCGGCCTCGACCATCAGCTCGAACGAGCGGGCGAACAGGAAGTCGCCCACCAGCACGCTGGCCGGCGCGCCCCAGATCAGGTGCGCGGCGACCTTGCCGCGGCGCAGCTCCGAGGAATCGACCACGTCGTCGTGCAGTAGGGTCGCGGTGTGGATGAACTCGACCGAGGCGGCGAGCTTCAGGCAGGCGTCGTCCCGCGCGCCGGCCAGCCGCGCCGCGGCGATGGTCAGCAGCGGGCGCAGGCGTTTGGCGGAGCCGCCGATCAGATGCTCGGCGAGCGCGGGGATCACCGCCACCGGGCTTTGCATGCGGTCGCGGATCAGGGCGTCGACGCGGCCATGTCCGGGCGCGCAAGCTCAAGGAGCCTATCCACCGAAGCAGGCTTGGCGACGACCGCGGCGCTGGCTGCGTCCACGAAATCTCCAGTCATGGGCATGGGACCTGGGGGAGTCCCGTTTGCGAAAGGACAATGGGAACGCGATAAGGCACGGTCAAGGCGAGCACAAGCAGCGCGCCGCCCCCTATCGGGTTCCAGACCGTTTCCATGGCCGACATTCCGCCCGTTTCCGCCCTGTCCGACCCGTCTCCCGAAACGACGGAAGATTGGCTGCTGGACGGCGCGATCCTACTGCGCCAGTCCGCCCGGGGCTATCGCGCCGGGCTCGACGCGGCCCTGTTGGCGGCCGCCTGTGACGCCGGCGCCGCTGCCCGGGTGCTGGAGGCCGGCTGCGGCCCGGGCGCCGCCCTGCTGGCGGCGGCGGTGCGGCGCGTGGACGCAGTCTTCGCCGGCGTCGAACGTGATCCAGCCGCCATCACCCTGGCCCGCGCCAATGTCGCCGCCAACGGCCTGTCGGCCCGCGTCGAGATCGTGGAGGCCGACATCGGCCAGCCCTTCTCCCGCCTGGGACTGAAGCCCTTCGACGCGGTGATGGCCAATCCGCCCTTCTTCGACGATCCCGGCGCCCTGCGTGCGCCGCATCCGGCCAAGACCGAGGCCTGGATGGCCGAGGGCGGCCTGGCCGCCTGGATCGGCTTCATGGTCAAGGCGGTGCGGGAGGGCGGGACGATCACCCTCATCCATCGCGCCGACCGCCTGGGCGACATCCTGGCCCTGCTGGCGGCGAAATGCGGCTCGCTGCAGATCCGGCCGATCCACCCCCGCGCCGACGCCCCCGCCAAGCGGGTCCTGGTCCGCGCCATCAAGACCGGCAAGGCGCCTTTGCGCATTCTGCCCGCCCTGGTGCTGCATCCTGCCGAAGGCGCCAAGCACACGCCCGAAACCGAGGCGATCCTGCGGGGGCGGGCGGCCCTGCCCTGGGCATAGGCCCGCAATCGGCTAAGGTTTCCGGCGTCTCGACCGGAGTTCCCATGCGTATCGCCCTCGTCCTCGCCGCCAGCTTCCTCGCCAGTTCCGCCCTCGCCGCGCCGCATCCGCGCGACGCCGAGATCAAGGACCCCGACACCAAGGCCTGGTGGCAAATGACCGAGGCCCTGTCCGGCGACGACATGGAGGGCCGCGACGTCGCCTCCCCGGCCTATGACCGCGCCGCCCGCCTGGTCGCCGACCGCTTCGCCAAGGCCGGACTGAAACCCGCCGGCGAGCACGGGACCTGGTTCCAGGAGGTCCCGCTGCAAGAGGTCGCGGTCACGGAGGCCAGCTTCACCCTGGTCCGTCCCGACGGCGCCCAGGCGCCGCTCAGCTTCCTGCACCAGATCTCCATCCGCCCGACCGAGGACAGCCCGGCCGGCCTGGAGGCCCCGCTGGCCTTCCGCGGTTATTGCGCCCCGGCGGACCTCACCGACATCGCCGGCAAGATCGCCGTCTGCTTCAACACCAAGCGCAAGGGCCTGACGACGGCGGCCCAGCGCATCGCCGCCGCCCAGGCGGCCGGCGCCGCCGGGATCATCCAGGTCGACGATCCGGGCTTCACCATCGAGCCTTATCGCTGGCCGGCGGCTTACGCCCGCACCATCACCTTCGCCGACGCCAAGCCCGCGACCGGCATCCCGGCCATGACCCTGAGCCCCGACGGCTTCGAGGCCATGATCGCCGGGTCCGGCCAGTCGGCCGCCGCGATCCTCAAGGCCGGCGGCGACAAGCAGCCCCTTGCCGCCTTCGACATACCCTCGCGGCTGAAGCTCAGCCTCAGCCTCGCCCGACGCGACTACACCTCCAAGAACGTGCTGGGCGTCCTGCCGGGAACCGACCCGGCCCTGGCCCGCGAGCACCTGGTGCTCAGCGCCCACCTCGACGGCTACGGCTTCGGCGAGCCGGTGGGGGGCGACAAGCTCTATAACGGCGCCCTGGACGACGCGGCCTATGTCGCCCTGCTGGTCCGCCTGGCTGAGCGCCAGAAGGGGCACGGCTACAAGCGCGGCGTGGTGTTCGCCGCCTTCACCGGCGAGGAGAAGGGCCTGCTGGGCGCCAACTGGTACGTGAAGCATCCGACGGTTCCGAAGGGCAGTTTGGTCGCCGACATCAATCTCGACCAGCTGCGGCCCCTCTTCCCGCTCAAGATCCTCACGGCGCTCGCCGTCGACGACACCAGCCTGGGCGCCACCGCCCGCCAGGTGGCGGCGACCATGGACATCCAGATCCGCCCGGACCTGGAGCCGGAACGCGGCCTCTTGAGCCGCGCCGACCACCGGCCGTTCATGGACATCGGCGTCCCGGCCATCGGCTTCATCTTCGGCTTCGATCCGGGGACCGAGGCGGAAGCCCGGTACCGGGAATGGTACCGGGTCCGCTATCACCGGCCGCAGGACGACCTGACCCAGCCGATGGACTTCGACGCCGCGACCAAGTTCAACAGCTTCTTCTACAAGCTGACCGCCGCGGTCGCGAACGCCGAAGCCCGGCCGAGCTGGACGCCGGCCAGCCCCTACGCCCCCAAACCCTGAGGCCGGGGCGCGCGGCCCGTCTTCCACACCGACCACAGGATCCCGGTCGTCAGGATCGCGAAGGTCACCCCCAGGGACACGGCGGGCGGGACCTTCTCGATCCCCAGCAGGGGGGCGGCGAACACCTTGGCGCCGATGAAGATCAGCAGCACCGCCAGCGCCGGCTTCAGATAGGCGAAGCGGTGCAGCACGGCCGCCAGGGCGAAATAGAGCGCCCTGAGCCCCAGTATGGCGAAGATGTTCGAGGTGTAGACGATGAAGGGCTCGGTCGAGATCGCGAAGATCGCCGGCACCGAGTCGACCGCGAACAGCACATCGGCGAACTCGACCATCACCAGGGCCAGGAACAGGGGGGTCGCCAGCCGCCGCATCCGGCCGTCCGGCCCCGCCTCCCGCACGAAGAACCGCTCGCCGCGTAGGCCGTCGGTCATGGGGACGACCCGCCGCAGCAGGCGGAACATCCGGCCCTGGGCGGGGTCGTGGGTCTCGCCCCGGCTGGCCAGCATCTTGGCCCCGGTCAGCACCAGGAAGCCCGCGAACAGATAGAGCACCCACTCGAACCGGGTGACCAGCACCGCGCCGGCGCCGATCATCACGCCCCTCAGGACCAGCACGCCCAGCACGCCCCAGAACAGCACCCGGTGCTGCAGCCGCTGCGGAATGGCGAAGGCCGAGAAGATCAGGGCGATCACGAAGACATTGTCGATGGCCAGGCTCTTCTCGACCACGAAGCCGGTCAGATATTCCAGGCCGGAGGTCTCCCCCATCCGCCACCAGACGAAGCCGCCGAAGGCGAGCCCCAGGGCGATGTAGAGCGCCGAATTGACGAGGCTTTCGGCCACGCCGATCTCGCGGCTGCGTCGATGCAGCACACCAAGGTCCAGGGCCAGCAGGCCGGCGACCAGGGCCATGAAGCTCGCCCACATCCAGGCCGGCGCGCCCAGGACCTCGCCCAGGGCAAGTTCCTGCAGGCTCATCGCTCCAGCTCCCGGTCGTCATTGACGCCCGGGGGCGGCAAGGCCACGGACGCGCAGGACTGCTGCATCTCGGCCGCCCACAGGGCGTCGGTCAGCCACTCGCGGCGCACCTTGAGATCGCGGATGCGGCGGGCGTCCGGCCGCTCCTGCGCCCGTTCCGCGGCGAGCGCGCAGCTGATGCGGCGTAACTCGGCCCGCAGCCGATTGGTGAAATTGGGATGCACGTCACCCTCCTCTGTTGGAGGGGTGCGCTCGTCGCCGGCAGGGCATGGCTGGGGACTGGAACCGCCTGAGCCAGCATCGAGCGCACCCGATGCGGTCCGACATCGCGATCACCTTGATCGCCAGAGGGGCCCGGCCCGCGAGCTTTGACATTGGGGCCCCGGTCCTAGGGCTCAAGAGGGACCGCTCAGAGAATTTTCGTCATCGACGGTCTTGCGTCGCCCGAACGGCTCGCCAATCTCTTGAGGGCGGGCCGGGCCCCTCTGGCGATCAAGGTGATCGTGATGTCGGACCGCATGATCAGGGCGCCCGGACGCGGACCAACCGCACCATCGAACGGTCGCCCTCGAACAGGAGGAGCACGATGGACCATATCGTCATCTACAACCTTCGCCGGAAGCACCGGGCGCTGGACGACGAGATCCGGCGCGAGACCCGCGGGCTCGCCCCCGACAGTCTCCGTCTTCAGACCCTGAAGCGTCGCAAGATGGCGCTTAGGGATCAGATCGCCGTGCGGGAAGCGGGCCTCGCCCCCGCTCGCTTCTAGATCGGCGGGGCGGGCGGTGCGTCCCCGCCGCCCGCCTTTTCCGCTCCGTCCTAGGCCTTGAACCAGGTCACCTGGTGGCTGACCGCCAACAGAGTCCCGTCGTCGCTCCACAGCGCGGCGGACTGGTCGGCGAAGCCGTTGCGGAAGGCGTGGGCGTCGGCGATCCCAAGCAGGGGCCGCGCCCCCTGCGCCGCCAGCGTCGCCTCATCGGCCAGGAAATAGGTCGTCAGCGACACGGTGGCGACCGGCGCCATATAGCCCCGCACCAGCAGGATGCGGACCAGGAAGGTGTCGGCGAGCGCCGACAGCGACACATAGTCCAAGGGCCGCTCAGGCAGGTCCCGCACCCAGACCTTGGTGTCGGCCGGGGCCAGCTCGCCGGGCGGGGCCAGGTCGAACACGGTGCGCCCGTTCATCACCCGGAATTCGTAGCGATCGAACCAGGGCATGCGGCCGGCCGTCGGGATCGCCTCGACCTCGCCGGGCGGCGGGACCTCCGGCGGCCTGGCCGGCGCATGGGCCCAGGTGTCGCGCTCGGCCCCGGTCACAAAGCTCGCCGTGGTAACCACCGCCTCGCCCTGGCGCATCTCGGCGTTCCAGTGCTGGGTCGAGCGGCCGTCGCGGACCAGGGTCACCGCAATCTCGAATTCGCCCTCGGCGACGGCGGCGCAGAAGTTCACCGTCTGGGCCACCGGCCGTCCGCGCCGCTCCGGATGGGCCAGCACCGCGCGCATCATCAGGGCCGCCGTCGCCCCGCCGAACGGCCCCGCCATGTTCCAATAGGCCGGGTGGGTCGCCCCCCGGAATCGGCCCTCGCCGAGCGGCTCCAGGGTCGTGGCGAGGTCGAGGGGATGGGAATTCATGGACGCTCCGAAACAGTCAGGCCTGCATCATCGGGGCGCCTCGCCGCGCTGTCGATCATCCTGCGGCGACCTTGGCCGCGGGCGAGGCGCGCGCTAGGTTTCGCGACATGTCCGATCCCCTGGCCCGCCCGGTCTGGTCCGCCCTCACCGGGCGCCAGGCGCCCCTCGCCGTCGCGCAAGGCGCCGCCCTGCGCTATGACCCGGCCATCGGCCTGTTCGCGGCGATCCCCAATGTGTCGGAGGCCAGCCTGGCGGACCTCGGCGCCCTGGTCGCCGCCCACGGCGAGGTCGCCCTGGTCGAACCCGCCGCCCCGCCGCCGGTCCCCGGAACCCGCGTGGTCTCCGAAGCCCTGTGCTGGCAGATGGTCGCCGAGGGCGAGATCGCCGTCCCCGAGGTCGAGTTCGAGATCCTGGCGCTCACGCCGGCCGACGCCCCGGAGATGCTGGCCCTGGCGACGCTGACCAAGCCCGGCCCCTTCTATGAGCGCACCCACGGGCTCTCGCCCTTCATCGGGGTGAAGATCGAGGGCCGCCTGGTCGCCATGGCCGGCGAGCGCATGAAGCCCGAGGGCCACGCCGAACTCAGCGGCGTCTGCACCCATCCCGACCACCGCGGCCACGGCTACGCCGCCGCCCTCATGCGCCGCATCGCCACCCGGGTCCGCGCCCGTGGCGAGACGCCGATCCTGCACGTCTACGCGAGCAACACCGGCGCGATCGCGCTCTACGAGACGCTTGGGTTCGCCTTCCGCCGCGAGTTGGTGATGACCACGCTGGCGCGCGCCGAGGCCGATCGAATAGCCGGGCGTGGTGACTAGAAACCACGATGAGAAGGACCACGGACATCCTAACCCCGAGGCCCCGAAAACGCCGACCTGTTTCGACACGGCCGGTTTGACGTCAACATGGACGAGGGGGCTTGGGGGGGCGGCGGGTTATTCAGTTGATTGATTTTATTGATATATATACTTCTCGATGGGTGAGTTAAGTCGCGAAGTCACAGGATCTACGCCCCGGCTTTCGCCGAGAGGAGCGGAGAGACGGGCAGCGCTCGCACCTTCACCCAGGCAAATGGGGAAGATTGACCCTGCCACCGAATTCTAGGGGGAGACGAGATTTTGCACAGCTGGCATGAGAACGAGCTGAGACGCGAGCTTCGTCCCTACCTGGAAAATGGGCAGTTGGAGTTCATCGGCCCATCTCAACCCATATTTGATAGAATTATGGCGAGATTTCCATTGAACGGATCTCGAATTGATTGGAGCCTGTTGCATGACCGAGCGACCGTTTTTGAAGGTCGAATTGAATGCACGGCACATTCATTTGCAAATTTCTTCGATCGCACGGCAAATATTCAAAATCTCACAGGGAGCGCATTCTACGTAGGTGACGCGCTGACAGATTCAGCAATATCTGGACCAATATCCGCATTTAAGAATTCGAAATCTATTATTTTTCAATACCCACAGCATCATTATTTTGTCTCGGACAAATTTGATTGGATTATGTTCTTCTCCTTCGAGGGGGAAATGCAATTTGGAAGAATCTAATCTAGCTTTTTCGTCGGAGGAATAACCTGCTGGAGCTCTGACTGAGGTAAGCGCACCCATCCGCTCATCCCGGCGAATGCCGGGACCCAGATGGAATGGCTCCAATGCGTGCTCCAGGTCCGCCGAGGACTTCCAATCAACCCTCCAGCCATAGGATCTGGGTCCCGGCATTCGCCGGGATGAGCGGAATAGGGGCCACAACAGGTGTGAATCCCCCCGCCCCTGAGGCCGCGTGGGATTGACGGGGCGTTCGGAATGCGCCTCGCTTCCGGCCCCTCGATCCGGCGCCGCCGCTCAATCAGTTCCGCCCCTTCAGCTGGGCGCTCGCTTGCGCGTTCAACCCCTCGAACTGCTGCACGACGGCGTCGCAGGTCGCTTTGGTCGCCTCGCATAGCACCCGGGTCTTGATCACCACGGCGCCCGCCTCCTGCACCACCTGGCGCCGGACGACCGTCGGATAGGATGGATCGCCCTGGGGGGCGAAGGACCAGATGGTCTTGGCGGCTACGTCCGTGGCGATCGTCCAGCCATTCTGATTGGAGATCTCGATCCCGGGTTTGGTGCTGAGATCCACATAGGCCATCGCCACCGAGTGGTAGCCGATGTCGGAGTCGGGTTGTTCGGGAAGTGGCGCGGCGACCGCTTCGCAGCTGACCGACATCGCGCCTGCGAAGATCGCCATGACCACCGCCGTCGAACGCGCAATGAACCGGGAGGCGGCGAAGGGCTTCATCCAGCCAAGCTAGGCCACGCGCTTAGGTCGTACAATCCGATATCACCCAGCCCCGCGCCGACCATGCCGCTCAAACAGGCGGGGGTGGAAAATAGAAACCACGATGAGAAGGACCACGGGCATCCTAACCCCGAGGCCTAGCGCTAGCGAACCGCCGGTGCAGAGGCGGGCGCCCGGGTGATGGCGGCCTGGCCATAGGCCGCCGCCAGGGTCCCGGTCCTGGCGAAATCCCGCATCATGGCGAAGTATCCTGGCGCGAACCGGGTCGAGACCCGCTCGCCCCGGCTGTCGATCTCGTACTCGGTCATGCCGTGCTCGGCCCCCGGAAACATGGCCAGGGTGAAGGGTCGGCCCGCGGCGATCAGTCCGGCGATGCGCTGGCTGGTCTCGGCGCTGGGGGCTTCCAGGTCGTCTGAGCCCAGGATCCAGAGCTCCGGCGTCCGCACCGCACTCAATGTCGGCATCGGGTCATATCGCCAGGGCGTGCCCCAGTTCAGCACCTTGCCCAGGTCGCGCAGCTCCGCCTCGTTACGGGGCAGCAGCATATGGGTGAAATTGCCGTGGACGTCCTTGTACCAGGGCTGATCGCGATACTTGGCGCGCACGGCGTCGAAGGCCGCGAAGCCGGAGGTGAACCCGCTCTCCGCCACCGCCTCCGCCGCCTGCCCCACCTCCAGGGCCTTGGCGATCTCCTCGGGACCATGCCCCTTGAGTTTCATTTCCAGGGCGATTTCCTGCTGGTCCTCGTCGATCACCGACACCGCCAGTCCGAAACTGACGATGGCGAAGTCGGCCGGCGCGCGGAGGGTGGCCAGGGGCACGACCCAGCCGCCCTGGCTTCCGCCCTGGCAGCCGACCCTGCCCGCCCGGCCGCCCGCCAGCCGCCTCGCCTCACCCATCGCCGCCGCGGCGTCATCCGCCAGCAGCTGGAAATCCTGGCTGTACTTGCCGCCGGATTGCCCCGTCCCGCGCTTGTCATAGACGAACACGCCAACGCCCTCCGCCGGCAGCAGGCGTTGAAGCGCATACATGTCGCGGGCGGAGCTGAACTCGGCGCCGTGGACCAGCACCACGATCGGGACGCGCCCCTTGCCCTTGGGCAACACCAGCCGCCCGGCCAGACTGACGCCTTTGCCGGAGAAGGTGGTCTCGGTGACGTCGAAGGCGATCCGGCGCCCCGGCCGGCCGTCAAACAGGATGTCGCCCGCAGCGCAGCGGGACAGGTCGACGATCTTGCCATCGGGCCTGTCGGTCCAGCCGAACAGGCTGGTCCAATGACCGTCAGCCGCCTGGTGAAGGCCGCCGCTCGCGCCGTCAAAACGCCGCCAACGGAGATCGGCGCCATCGGTCGCCCCGATATCGATCACCTCGCCGTCGGGCAGACGATAGGCGCCGACCGCGCAGGGCGTTGCGCCCCAGGCGGGCAGTGAGATGAAGGCCGCCGCCATGGCGACGAGGATCGCAGGAACACGCATGCCCCGACGCTCGGTTGGCTGACCGGGGGTGGCAAATGAATAAGTGGTAAGGCGATCACCCGGGCGCAGACGGGCGCCGACATCCTCGTTGGGATGCTCGGCCGACCGGCCTGGCTTTCCCGCATGAAGTCGCGGACGAGGCGGCTCGACTAGATGGCTTCCCGCCCGCGCCTAGGTGGCGCCATTCGACATCGCCTAACCCCGCGCCTTCCAGGCCGCCAGCACCTGGGCCTCCCGCTCCGGAGACAGCCCGTTGCGCGGCTTGGCCTGGCGTTCGGGCGGCAGGCTGCGGAACCAGGCCAGGGTGTCGGCGGCGGTGGTTGGCAGGGGGCGGAAGGTCAGGCCGGCGGCGAGCGCCCGGCCGATGTCGCGCTTGGCGAAGCCCGCGGTCTCGCCCTGCCCTGGCACCCAGACCGGCAGGTCGGTCCAGCCGGAGACGTTCTGGGCGTCGAGGAAGTCGGCAGCGACCCAAGTGAGCTTCGGATCGGCCTTCACGCCCTTGGCCACCCCGGCCAGCATCTGGGCGACGGTCAGGGGCCGCGCCGGCCCCGTGGCGTTGAATACGCCCCGGTTCTTCTGTTCCGCGACGCGGATGATCCATTCGGCCAGGTCGCGGGCGTCGATGAACTGCACCGGGTCCTTGCCGTCGCCGGGCGCCAGCACCTCGCCGCCGCGGGCCAGCCGCACGGGCCAGTAGGTGAAGCGGTCGGTCTCGTCCCCCGGCCCGGCGATCAGCCCAGGCCGCACCACGGTGACGTCTGAGCCGAACCACCGCGCCGCCTCGGCCTCGCTCAGCGCCTTCAGCGGCCCGTAGAGCTGGCCCATATGAGCCTTCAGGGTCTCGGCCGTCTCGGCCATGGGATCGGCGCCCTTGTAGACCGCCAGCGCGGCGGTCTCGTCCGCCGGCCTGTCGTCGGCGGCATAGACCGAGATGGTCGAGACGAAGACATATTGGCCGACCTTGCCCTTCAGCACGCGGCCGGCGTCGCGCACCCAGAACGGCAGGGTGGTGGGATTGTCGATGCAGACGTCCCAGCTCCGGCCCTCCAGGGCCTTCAGGTCGCCGGTGTTGCGGTCGCCGATCAGCTCCTCGACCTCGCCCGGCCAGTCCTTGGGCTGCTTGCCGCGGTTGAACAGGGTCACCTGGTGACCGCGCGACAGCGCATAGCGCACCTGGTGCGGTCCGATGAAGCCGGTGCCGCCCAGGATCAGGATCTTCAGCCTGCGCGGCGGCGGCGCGGCCAGGGCCGGCGCGCCGGCGAGGGCCAGGGCGGCGGAAAGCTGGACGATGTCGCGACGGGTCTTGGGCATGGGCGGGACCTCCGGCGTGCATGGAGGCCCAGCCGAGCGCCCGTGTAAAGGCGGGCGCCGGCGTGAGGGCAGGCCCGTCCCCTGCGTCTCTAGGCGCTAGCCCACATAGACCGTGGTCACCTGGCCGCCCGCCGTGTCGGTCCCGAGGCCGCCGCTGTTGGGCTGATCGACCAGGCTGCCGTTGAGGGCGGTGTTGCTCTGGTCGTCTCCGTTGGACGAGGTCGACGGCAAGGCGACGATGTTTCCCGTCGCCGACTGGATGGCGGTGTCAACGGAGGCCATCGCCGTTGTGACCGCGGCGCCGCCAATCCCCGATTGCGCCAGTTGCGAACTCGCCGAGGAGAACGCCGCCTTGACCGAGGCCGCCGGCAAGTTGGCCATGTTGATCGTCTTGGCGATGTCGGCGGCGATCGCCTTGTCAGACGCCGCCTGGCCGCCGCCACGGACCGCATCCTGGACCGCGTCCACGATGGCGTCTTGCAGCTTCTCCTGTTGGACCGCCTGGAACGCGGTGACGAAGTTCGCCGCCACCAGGGTGCTGCCGGGCGTCAGGACGTCGTACTGGGCGGCCACCATACCGAGCGCTGCGCTGACCAATTCCGGGTCGTCATCGGCGGAGTTCATCGTCGCCTGCTGCACGGCGGCGAGGATCGCCGCCTTGTAGTCCGCGACCGTCGCATCGCTGCCGAGATTGTACTTGGGCGAGCCATCCTCGTTCCGCTGCAGCGAGATGTCGTCGATGGCCTGCTTGATCTTGCTCGCAAGCTCGACGGCGTAGCCGGGGGTGTCCTTGGACGCGGCGAATGCGCCGTAGGCGGCGGTCGCCGTGGCGCTGACCAGGCCCAGGGCGCTGATCGCGGCAAGGGCCCTGAACAGGACGCCAAGGGCTGAGGCTTTGATCTTCATGTGGAAACTCCCGGGGCCTTCGCCGCCCCTTCGAAGCGATGCGAGATTTGGGTGCGCGACACCGTGCGCGCGCCGGGGGCAGAGCGTCACGGAAGCCGCAGGGCCTGGACCGGGAGCGCTAGTTGGCGCCTCCCCCTATCCGCCCCCGTCCAGTCTTAAGCTACTGGCGCATGGGTCGACTTCCCTCAACCGGGGGATGTCGCGGACTAAGCTTTAGGCGGTGGCGGCCTTGCGCGGGCGGTCGGGACCACCAAGCGCTGACGTCGGCGTCGCAAGCCTATAAGGATAACGGCGATATCAATCAGAAACCCCCTCCCCCAAACGGGGGAAGCCTGGCTTGGCGGGCGCCCCTAGAACAGGCGCTCAAGGCCGACCTCGGCGGTTGGGGGCGCCTGAGTGACGACCATTCTGGACCGGGGGTTCACCAGTGCGGTTGGAGTTGGATGGCATCTATGGCGCCATCGGGGACGATGAGGCTTTCGGGAAACTGTCCAACCGCATCGCCGAGGCGGTCGGCACACGCTCCGCCATTTTTGTCGAACTCAACGCCGCCGGCACGGCGGACTACATGCAGCTCTGCTACTGGAGCGACGAGTTCACCGCCTATTACGCCGAGCATTTCGCCCATATCGATCCCTGGACCCAGCTGGCGATCGACGTCGGCCACTTCGGCCGCGCCGCAGCCCTTGACGCCGTCATGAGCCCGCAGGACTTCGCACGGACGGCGATGCGCAACGACTGCTTCCGCCGGTTTGGCGACGACACGGGCCGATGCCTGGGCGTCATGCCGGCCCTGGGGCGGCCCGGACTGATGGTCGCCACGCACAAGGCCGAACGGGACATCGCGTTCGGGGCCGAGGAGGAGGCGCGGCTCGATGAGGTCTACGGCCATCTGAAGCGCACCATCCATCTGCACAGGATGTTTGAGCGTGAGCGTGAGAAGGTCGGCAGGCTGCAGGACCTGGCCGACCAGTCGGAGCAGGGGCTGGTGCGCGTCGACCGGGACCTTCGGGTCCTCAGCGTTTCGGCCAGCGCCAAGGCGATCCTGGACCAGCGGGACGGCCTGACGCTCCATCAAAACCGCATCGTCGCCGCGCCAGCCCTCGAAGGCGCTCTGCGCGGGGCCGTCGCCGGTGTGATCGACAAGGCGGCGGAGGTGCGCACCGGCTTTCTATGTCATCGCCCCTCAGGCTTGCGCCCCTATCGGATCGCCGTGCTGCCCGCCGGTTTCGCGAGCGAGGCCGGCGCCATCCTCAAGATCCATGATCCGGAAATGACGCCGCCGCCCGGGGCGACCGCCGCGCTGCAGAGCGCCTATGGCCTCTCGGCCATGGAAGCCGCCCTGGCCGAGGGGCTGGTCGCCGAGCAGTCCCTCGAGGAGATCGCGGCCGCCCGCGCGGTGGGGCGCGAGACGATCAAGACGCAGCTGAAGTCGCTGTTCATCAAGACCGGCGTCAACCGGCAATCCAGTCTGGTGAAGCTGCTGGCCACCTTCCCGCGCCCCTGGCGCGAGGGCTGAAATCGGCCTCCGCGGCGGGCGCCCTGTCCGCGCCAGGCGCCAAGCCGTGATGCAGGTTGAAGGCGGAAGGGCGCACCGCGAATGTGAAGGCGACAACTTTTGGCGGCGACCTATTGGATAAGAGGCGGGTGGGATGAACAGGCATGAGGACCCAGACCATGCGCCTTGATGACGAGGGCCTGGCGGACATCGTCAAGTCCTTCTCCCTCGCCGCCGTGGACCCGGCCCACTGGATCACCGCGATGGCCCAGCTGCAGGACGCCGTGGGCGCGGTCGGCGTCGCGCTTGAACTGACCGACCTGGAGACCGGTGCCGCCAGCATGGAGAACACCGTCCAGTTGGACGACGACCAGCTCCGGCGCTACGAGGAGCGCATCTTCCATATCAATCCGCGCGTGCGCCGGGCCCTTTCGCTGCGCCTGGGCGCGATCGCCGACGACCACACGCTGATCGACCACGCCAGTCCGTCCAGCCGCGAGTTTCTCGAGTGGCTGAAGACGACGCCCTACTACTATCTGATCGGCGCGAAGGTGCTGAACGACGATGGAAAGGTCGGATTTCTGACCGCGAATTTCTCCAGACGCCACGGCATGGCGACGGCCGAACATCACGCGGTGTTCGGTGCGCTCACGCCGCACCTGGTCAATGTGATCGCGGCGTCCCGCGCGGTCTCCACGGCGTCGCTCAAGGGCGAACTCATCACCACCCAGGCCCTGAATTCCGACCGCGCCTTCGCCCTCATCGACGCCAGCGGCCGCCTGATCGAGTGCTCGGCGGGTTTCGAAGCCCTGCTGCAGCGCCAGACCATGCTGAGGCTTCGGCGGCGAAGGCTGACCGCCTCCCGCCCGGGCGACCGCGCCGGGGTCGATCGGTTCCTGGCGGGCGCCTGGGCCCAGGCCGCCACAGCGAACCCCCGTCACCTCTTCGGCTCCTGGGGCCCGACAGCCGCTGGGGGCTTCTGCTGCGCGCGGTTCCGCTCGCGCCCAACCGCGACGTGTTCGATGTCTTCCGTCCCGCGGCTCTGTTGACGCTCGCCGATCTGGACCAGCCGCATCGCGTTCGCCGCAGCGAGCTGATCGCCCTCTTTGGACTGACGGATCGCGAGGCGGACGTCGCCGCCTTGCTGGGCGAGGGCGCCAGTCTTGACGACGCCGCGCGCCGACTGGAGATCAGCGAACACACCGTCCGCCAGCACCTGAAAGCGGTGTTCGGCAAGGTGGGGGTGTCGCGCCAGGCCGAATTGGTGCGGATCATCTCGCGACTGGCCTGAGGACCGACGCACCCGCGCCCGGCGGCGCGCCGGTCCCGTGATCACCCTGTCCCGATCAGCATTCCCCGCCGCCGCCAGCGGAGAGCTGCCGGCAATTCTGCTTGGCGACGTTCAGGCTGTTGACCAGGTCCCGGCGCATTTGAGCCTGTTGCGACTCGCTGAGGTTTTCCGTCGCGAAGGCGCAATCCTCATCGATCGCGGCGATGTTGGCCTCAAGCTTGTTGATCACTTCGACCATGGCCTCCAGAGCGCCCTGGGCGCTCGAAGGCGTCCGGAGGATCTGCTGATACCGTCCGCAACTGCCCTGGGCCGCGGCGGAGCCGCCCGAGACCGTCAAACCCACCACCACCGACCAGATCGCGGCTTTGCGCACGAGGCCCGAGAGCCCTTGGGTGTTCGCCATAATTTCAATGCCTCATGAAGGCCGCCCCCCAACTGGGCCGGCACGTTCAAAAGCATCGGGCGGAGCATCTTGCGGGTCTTCCCCCGTTCCGGGGAGGCGCCGTGTTTCTTGCCGCCGCCCGCCGCGCCTCCGCCCAAACGAAAAGGCCCGGACTTGCGTCCGGGCCTTGGCGTGTCTGGGCTGGCCTTTCGGTCAGTTCCGGGTCTGGTCGACCAGCTTGTTCTTGGTGATCCAGGGCATCATGGCGCGCAGGCGGGCGCCGACATCCTCGATGGGATGTTCGGCGGCGCGACGGCGGGTGGCCTTGAAGCTCGGCTGACCGGCCTGGTTCTCCAGCATGAAGTCGCGGACGAAACGGCCCGACTGGATGTCTTCCAGCACGCGCTTCATCTCGGCCTTGGTGTCCGGCGTCACGATGCGCGGGCCGGTCACGTACTCGCCGTACTCCGCGGTGTTGGAGATCGAGTAGTTCATGTTGGCGATGCCGCCTTCATAGATCAGGTCGACGATCAGCTTCACCTCGTGGAGGCATTCGAAATAGGCCATTTCCGGGGCGTAGCCCGCCTCGGTCAGGGTTTCGAAGCCGGCGCGGATCAGCTCCACCAGGCCGCCGCACAGAACGGCCTGTTCGCCGAACAGGTCGGTCTCGCACTCTTCGCGGAAGGTGGTCTCGATCACGCCCGAGCGGCCGCCGCCGATGGCCGAGGCATAGGCCAGGCCGAAGTCCAGCGCATTGCCGGTCGGGTTCTGATGGATGGCGATCAGGCAGGGCACGCCGCCGCCCTTCTGGTACTCGCCGCGCACGGTGTGGCCGGGACCCTTGGGCGCGACCATCAGCACGTCGATGGTGTCCTTGGGCTCGATCAGGTTGAAGTGCACGTTCAGGCCGTGGGCGAACAGCAGGGCGGCGCCGTCCTTGATGTTCGGCGCGATCTCGTTGGCGTAGATGCCGCGTTGCAGTTCGTCGGGCGCCAGCACCATCAGGGCGTCGGCCCAGGCGGCGGCCTCCGCCACGGTCATGACGGTCAGGCCGTCGGCTTCCACCTTCTTGGCGGTGGCCGAGCCGGGACGCAGCGCCACGACCACGTTCTTGACGCCGGAATCCTTCAGGTTGAGCGCATGGGCGCGGCCCTGGGAGCCGTAGCCTACGATGGCGATCTTCTTGTCCAGGATCCGGGCGAGGTCGGCGTCGCGATCATAGTAGACGCGCATGATTGTTCTCCTGAGGACAAGGGTCGCTGGGACGCCACGCAACGGCGCCGCAGCAAAGGCCGGGCTATGGAGAGGAAAATTGCGCGCAGGTCAAGGCGGCGCGGCGTCTTACGAGCCCATTGGCCCAAACGCCGCGCCCCTTATCGTCACCAGAAGACGTCGTAGACCACCTCGACCACCCGTCCGGACCACATGTCGACCAACAGGGCGTCGTCGCCGACCCGGACCCAGTCATAGCCGGCGGGCGGGATGGGCAGGCCATAGTCCCACCAGTTGTTCAGCCGGTAGTCGGGCGTCCACCAGCCGCGCGGCAGGATGTCGCCGAAGCCCCAGCTGCGCATGTAGAAGCCGGACGGCGGGCGATAGTCCCAGCCGCGATAGCGCTGCGGGCTGTTGTAGCGGGGCGGATAGCGGTGGCGGTCATAGGTGGGCCGGCCGCCCTGGGGGCCCCGCGATTCCAGTCGCGATCGCCGCCATTATAGCCGCCGCCATAGCCGCCGTTGGTCCAGCGGTTGTCGCGGTCGCCGCCATTGTTCCCGCGGTTGTCGCGACCGTCATTGCCGCGATTGTGGTCGTCGTGGCCAGACTGAGGATTCCAGCGGTTGTCGCCCTGGCCGCCACGGTTCCAGCCGCCGGGTCCGCCCGGCTGGCCGTTCGGCTGGCCATTGGGCTGGGCGCCGGGCTGACCGCCGGCCGGCGGGGTCCAGGTCCGCCCGCCGCCGTTCTGGCCGCCGCCGCGATCCCCGCCGTTCTGGGGCTGACCGCCCGGCTGGCCGAAGTTCTGACCCCCGCCCTGGCCGCCGCCACGGTTCCAGCCGCCGCCGCCGCGGTCGCCATTGCGATCGCCGTTGGGTTGGCCGCGTCCGCCGTTCCAGCCGCCGGGCTGGGCCTGGGGCGCCTGGGGCGCGGGGGCCG
>NZ_JALDPT010000004.1 GCF_022695515.1 Phenylobacterium aquaticum | reverse complement strand
TTCTCGCACCGGCGCGGCGGCCGCCGGCCGCCCCGGTCGCCGCCGATCCCCGCCGTCACGCCCCGGCCCGCAACCCGGTCCGCGCGGCCCAGGCCAAGGTCGCCGCCTATGCCGGCGGCGGCGCGGCCGCGCCCGCGCCCAGCAGCGACTGGGAAGAGTTCTAGGCGCGCAGGTCCTCACGGACGGATCTCAAAGGGGCGGCGTCCAGCGCGGACGCCGCCCTTTTTTGTCGCCTAGAGGGTTGGCGTCGAGCGAGCCTGAACCTTTGACTGAACCGCCCGCCCGCCTTCGTTCAGTGACTGTGTCCAAGCAGGCCGAAGAACACGTCCGGCATGACCCAGACCAAGGCCCCGTGACCGCGAGCCATGCGCCCCAGATCGCCACCCATCGCGCGATCGATATCGGCCCGCCAGCCAAGCGCCAGATCGCGGTAGCGACCGCCACATCCAAGACGGCGGCCAGGGCGACGACCGTCGGACCTGGCAGAACGGGCGCCATCCAGACCGCCTGGATCTGGGGGAACAGCATCGAGGCCCAGCTCAATAGATCGACTGTCCGGTCGCATAGATCGGCCGCGGGGGCTACGAGGTCGGCCAGCCCAGCAGCGCGCGCAGGCGCAGAGCGCCGTCGGTCAAATAGGGGAAGTAATAGTCGGTCACGAAGGTCACCGCCGCCCATGCGGCCATCACCCCAAGCAATGTCCTCAGTCCAATCCGGGGCGGCAAGGCGCGCCAGAGGGCGGCCAGGAGCCCGACGTCCAACAGCAGGGTGAGCAGCAGGGTGGCGAGCGGCCTCTGCAGGAAGAAGATGATCGGCATGTACAGGATGTGCGGGAACAGCGATCCGACCATGGACCAGATGTTCCACACCGCCTCGCAGGTGGGCTGAAATCCACAGGGATCCGGTCCGATCAGCGCCGGCAGAGCGGCGAGACCCAGGCCCATGGGCGCCAAGGCGACCAGCGCGGGAATTCGACGGAGGCGCGCGCCATCATTTCACCCGGCTCGTCATCAGGCTCCCCTTCATCAGTCGAAACAAAAAGGGAACATTGATATCGATAGTTGTCCAGGCAAAATTCGAGCGACCTTAGACCTCCGAAAACACCTCTTCGATCGTCAGGCCGAACAGCCGGGCGATCCTGAAGGCCAGCGGCAGGCTGGGATCGTACTTGCCGGTCTCGATGGCGTTGACGCTCTGGCGCGAGACATCCAGGCGGGCGGCGAGGTCCGCCTGGCTCCAGTCGCGTTCGGCCCTCAGGACCTTGAGGCGGTTCTTCATCGTTTGGCGAACCGCCACCAGAGGCCGAACAGGGTCGAGCCGATCACCTGCAGCATGAGCGGCAACATGTAGCCGCTGGTGAAGGCGCGCGCCGCGACGGGTCCGGCGTCGGTCGCGGGATACAGCATATGCAGGCCGCCCAGGCCGATGAAGACGAACACCGGGACCGAAATCAGCAGCCCCAAAAGTCCGCCCCAATGCCAGGCCAGACGCTGGCCGGTCCGCCAGAATTCATCCTGGGTCCGATAGATCCGGACTGCGAACACCGCCCACCAGGCGACCGCGAGGGCGACCAGTCCCGTGACCAGCAGAATCCGCGCCGACCCGGGCGGTCCTGATCCGCGAGGGATCAGAAGGGGCGCCAGCATCAGGGCGAAGAACCCCACGACGCCGACGATCATATAGGTCCGAAGCCTTGATCCACGCGATGCCACCATGACGCGCCTCCTTGTCCATATGTAAAGGAAACGCGACATTTCTTGTGGTGTCAAGCGACCTTGACTAGCGCCGTCTGTTCCTCGCCCCGCGTCGCGGGGAGAGGTTAGGTGAGGGGCTCTTTCGGAGGTTCAGCGACCACGGTGAGGCCAGCGTTCGGCGCTGACGCGCCTCACCCCTCACCCTGCCCTCTCCCCGCGTTGCGGGGCGAGGGGTCTACTCCCAGACGCGGAAGTGCTTGGAGAGCTTCAGACCCTGGCGGAGATAGTGGCTGCCGCCCTCGCCATAGAGCCGGGACGGCTTGGCGGTCAGCGGCTCATAGACCATGCGGGCGACGGTCTGGCCGTCCTCCAGCAGGAAGGGGGTCTCGTGGCTGCGCACCTCGAGCACGCCCTTGGAGCCGACGCCGCCGGCCTCCTCCGTGCCGAAACCGGGATCGAAGAAGCCCGCATAGTGGACGCGGAACTCGCCGACCGAGGGGTCGATAGGCGTCATCTCGGCGGCCTGCAGCACCGGGATCACGATCGCCTCCTTGGAGGCCAGGATGTAGAACTCGCCCGGGTCCAGCAGCAGCTCGCCGTTGCGGGGGATCAGCGGCTCCCAGTAGTTGCGCGGGTCGTGGCCGTCGACATGGTCCATGTCGATGACCCCGGCGTGGCGGCGGGCGCGGAAGCCGGCGACCTCGGCGGTCAGGTCGACGCCGACGCTGACCGACTCGAGCTTCTTCGGCTCGCCGGTCTTCAGCCGCAGCTGGTTCAGCCGGGTGCCGGTGCGCACCAGGATCGAGAAGGTCTGGGGCGCGATCTCGATATAGGTCGGGCCGTGATAGCCGGGCTTCACGTCGTCAAAAGCCGGCTGGTGGTCGGAGAGCAGGCGCACGAAGCAGTCGACCCGGCCCGTGGAGCTCTTCGGGTTGGCCCGCGCGCTGATCCCCGGCGGCAGGGACAGGCGCTCCTGCAGCTCGGCGATATAGACGCAGCCCTTTTCCAGCACCGCGCCGCGGGTGAGGTCGAGCTCGTGCATCGAGACGTCGAGGATGCGGCTGGCGACCGTGCGGTTGGTGCGCGGCAGGAACGAGGCCCGCACCCGCCAGGCGCGCGCGCCCAGGCGCAGGTCGAGGCTGGCGGGCTGGACCTGATCCAGATCGAAGGGCGTGGCCGAGGTGACGGCGCCCTGGGCGATCAGGTCATCGATGGACTGGCAGGGGAGAATCCCGCCGGAAGAAGCTTGGGTCATCGGCCGGACACTCGCCGTCCCACCTCACGATTGCAAGCGGGTCGGAGTCCGCCTGCCGCGAGGACCGGCGCGCGCGGCCGACACCCCGCTCCCCCTAGTAGCTCTTGGCCGGCCGCTTGGCGGCGATCACCGCCAGCAGATAGATCATGGCGCCCATGCCCAGCAGGCTGACCGACGGGCCGACGCCCTGGGCCAGGATCAGCTTGGCCGGCACCTTGGCGACCATGGCGGCCGGCAAGAAGGCGACGCCGACATCGGCCAGGCCCACCAGGGCCAGGACGATCCCCAGCAATTGAAACAGCATCACGAGCGGCATGTTTTGGTTCCCTCCCAGGTTCGGGAGAAACGCTAGACCCGCGTTCTGCGAATTGGGTAGGCGATTCAGCCCTATGGCGAACCGTTAAGCTTGACCCGGCGCCCTTGGCGGCGTTCAAGCGCGCCAGCTGTAAGGCCCCCGCAGGAAAACTGGGTTTCGCTTTTCCGGCGTGTCGGCCATCAGCGCGTCACACCTTCTGCAAGGAGCCTCCCATGGCCGAGAACCCGCAAGACTGGCAAACCGAGACCAAGCTGGTGCGCGGCGGCATGGTCCGCTCCCCCTATGGCGAGATCTCCGAGGCGCTCTATCTGACCCAGAGCTTCGCCTATGAGAGCGCCGGCGCCGCCGACCGCCGGTTCTCCGGCGAGGAGCCGGGTTTCATCTATCAGCGCTTCGGCAACCCCACGACCCAGATGTTCGAGGACCGGCTGGCCCTGCTGGAGGGCGCCGAGGTCTGCCGCGCCACCGCGTCCGGCATGGCCGCCGTGCATGTGGCCCTGCAGGGCCTGGTGCGGGCCGGCGATCACATCGTGGCGGGCCGGGCCCTGTTCGGCTCCTGCCGCTGGATCCTGTCGGACTGGATGCCGCGCTTCGGCGTCGAGGTGACCTATGTGGACGCCACCGACCTGGAGGCCTGGAAGAACGCCGTCCGCCCCAACACCAAGTGCTTCCTGGTGGAGAGCCCGGCCAATCCGCTGCTGGAGGTGACCGCCATCGGCGCCGTGGCCGAGATCGCCCACGCCGCCGGGGCCAAGCTGGTGGTCGACAATGTGTTCGCCACCCCGGTGTTCCAGAAGCCGCTCGCCCTGGGCGCCGACATCGTCGTCTATTCGGCCACCAAGCATATCGACGGCCAGGGCCGGGTGCTGGGCGGGGCGATCCTGGGCGCCGAGGCCCTGATGACCGAGAGCTACAAGGACATCCTGCGCCACACCGGCCCGGCCCTGTCGCCGTTCAACGCCTGGGTCCTGCTGAAGGGTCTGGAGACGCTGGAGCTGCGCGTCACCCGCCAGTCGGAGAACGCCGCCAAGATCGCCGACGTGATCGGGGCGCACGCCAAGACAAAGCGCGTGCTCTATCCGGGCCGGCCCGACCACCCCCAGGCGGCGATCATCGCCAACCAGATGAGCGGCGGCGGCAATGTGGTGGCCTTCGACCTGGGCGACCGGGCGGCGGCCTGGCGGTTCCTGGACGCGCTGGCCATCGTCGACATCTCGAACAATCTGGGCGACGCCAAGTCGATGGCCACCCACCCCTGCACCACCACCCACCGCTCCATGCCCGAGGCCGAGCGGCTGGAGATCGGCCTGACCGAGGGCTGGGTGCGGATGAGCGTCGGCCTCGAAGGCTCCGGCGACCTGATCCGCGACGTCAGCCGCGCGCTCGACGCGGCCTAAACGAGGCTCCTCCCCCGCTGGGGGAGGGGGACCCTGAAGGGGTGGAGGGGGCCGCTCCGACAGGAGCGGTCCTGGTCGTTCGGCCCGATCCGACCTTGCAGGCCGGCCCCCTCTGGCCCTCCGGGCCAGCTCCCCCAGCGGGGGAGCAACCGATCTATTTCGACGCCGCGGGAACCGGCAGCTTGAAGTCCGGCGACCAGTGGGTCGCCGTGCCCGCCGTCACGTACCAGCAGATCAGCAAGGCGCAGATCAGGGCGCCGGGCACATAGGCGTTGGTCCGCCGATAGGTGAAGGCGCCGATGATCCCGACCACCGCCATCAGGGGCACGAACTGGATGGCGATGATGATGTTCAGGGGCTCGGCCGGGGTGAGCAGCAGGCCCGTGGAGAACAGGCTCGCATACTGGAGACCGACCAGGATCGCGAAGCCGCCGGCCATGGCGCCTGCGGCGGTCAGATAGGCGGAGAGCGGCCCCTCCCCCTTCACCGCCAGATTGGCGCTCAGCGGCCGCATGGCCACCAGGAAATAGGCGGTCCAGAGCGGCAGATAGCTCAAGGCATAGCGCGCGTGGACGGCGTCGAGCGGCTTCAGCCCCAGAACCCAGAAGCGGTAGTCGACCTTGAACAGGGCGTCGACGAGCACGAGCGATCCATTACCCACCGCCATGACCGCGACGGCCAGCAGGATGGCCGGGCCGCCCTCCTTGGCCAAGTTCGACTTGCCCCGGCGCAGGATGAGACCCAGGACCAGGGTGATCAGGCCGTTGAGGATCGCCCAGACCAGCAGCTGGTTGGTGATCCACTGGGGGAAGGCCTTCATGGGGAAGAACAGGTTCCCGAGCTTCATGAACGGGAAATAGGTGAGCGCCGGGATGGCGATGGTCAGGACGAGGCTGAGCAGCCACTTGCCGTCGCGCTTCAGCGTCGTGGGCTGGGGCTCGGCCTTCAGGCCCGCGAAGACCGGCGTGCTCAGCAGGAGCTCGAAGGTCCCGAGCAGCAGGATGACGAAGCCCAGGAAGGCGGCGAGCGTCCCGACCTCCTTCCAGATCCAGATCTGATTGTTCGGGTCCATTGGCCGGGCCTCGCCCTTCAGCGTGGTCTGGAACCAGTCGACCGCATGGCCGATCCCGGCGCGGGAGAAGTGCTCCCAGGGGTGGGTGACCGGCGGATTCCACAGGATGCGCCCGGTCCCGGCGGCGAGGTCGCCATAGAGCTTGCCCTCCACGACAGGGCCCGCCGATCCGAACAGGCCGCGCAACCGCTTGGAGGTGGCGACCATCGAGCCCTTGGGGACCTGCCACATCAGGACGGCGAATTCGTCGAACTTGCCGAACACCAGGGCGACATTGCGGGGCGCCGCGGGGGTGGCGGTGGCCGGCGCGCCGAGCAGGCCGGGCGTTGTGCCTTCCAGCACGATCGCGCGATAGCCGTCGGGCTGATCGGCGGCGGCCGACAGCACCGGGCCGGCGCCCAGGCTGTGGCCCTCCAGGCCGATATTGCTGCGGTCCACCTCGGGCCGGGACTGGAGATAGCGCAGGGCCGCCGGACCGCCGAAGCCTTGGGCGCCGACCGTGCCGCCGGAATAGCCGTGCCCGGTCATGTCCATGGCCAGCACCACGAAGCCCCGGCGCGCCAGTTCGATGGCGAAGGGGCTCTGCATCTCGCGGGTGTTGATATAGCCGTGGCTGACCAGCACCGCCGGGGCCGGATGGGCGGCCGTCGCGGTCGGCGGGAGATAGAGCAGACCGCTCATCACCACGCCCTTGTCGCCCGGGAAGCGGACGTCTGTGACCTTGACCCCGCCGGTGGTCTGCACCGCATGGGCCAGAAAGGCCCCGGCCAGGATCACCGCCCAGCCCAAGACAAACAGCCGCCACTTGCCGCCCATGATCCCGCCTCCCCTGTCGTTGAGCGGAACTATGGGCGTAGCGCGGCCGGGCGGGAACCGACAAAATGGGTCGCCCAGCCAGAACGCGGAGCCCCTATGTCGCCTGTTCTACATCTGATCTGCGGCCTGCCGGGCGCCGGCAAAAGCACGCTCTCGCGCAGGCTGGAGGCGGAGACCGGCGCCGTGCGGCTGACCTCCGACGAATGGCTGCTTCGCCTTGGCGCAGACGCCTATGACGAGACCACCCGCGCGGCGGTGGACGACCTGCAATGGGAGCTCGCCCAGCAACTGCTGCAACGCGGACTGAGCGTGATCCTGGAGCCCGGCTTCTGGACACGCGAGGAGCGCGACCGGTTTCGCAGGCGCGCGACCGAGCTGGGCGCGTGCGCCCAGCTTCATTTTCTCGACGTCCCCCGCGACGAACTGGTCCGCCGGCTGATCGCCCGCAACGCCGACCTGCCGCCTGGCAGTTACCACGTCGATCCCAAACACATCGACGACTGGATCCCGTTGTTCGAACGACCCGACGCCGACGAGCTGGACGCTTAGAGCTTCAAGCCCCGCAATCTGAGCGCATTGCCGATGACGCTGACCGAGGACAGCGACATGGCCGCCGCGGCGATGGGCGGCGAGAGCAGGAGACCGAAGGCCGGGAACAGGATCCCGGCCGCCAGCGGCACGCCCGCGACATTGTAGAGGAAGGCGAAGGCCAGGTTCTGGCGGATGTTGGCCATCACCGCCCGGGACAGCCTGGCCGCCCGCAGCAGGCCGGCGAGGTCGCCGCCCAGCAGGGTGACGCCGGCGCTCTCGATGGCGACGTCGGCGCCGGCCCCCATGGCCACGCCCACATCAGCGGCGGCCAGGGCCGGGGCGTCATTGACCCCGTCGCCGGCCATGGCCACCACCCGGCCCTCGGCCCGCAGGCGCGAGACAACCGCGGCCTTGTCGGCGGGCGAGACCTCGGCCTGGACCTCGTCGATGCCGAGGCTGGCGGCCACGGCCTTTGCAGTGACGGCGTTGTCGCCGGTCAGCATGACGATCCGCATGCCCTGGGCGTGCAGGCCGGCGATGGCGGCGCGCGTGGTGGGCTTCACCGGATCGGCGATGGCGAACAGGCCGGCGAGGCGCCCGTCCACGGCGGCGAAGACCACCGTAGCCCCCTCGGCGCGCAGGGCGTCGGCCCGCGCCGCCAGGGACTGGGCGTCGATCCCCCGAGCGGCCAGCAGGCTCGCGCCGCCTATGATGACAGCCCGGCCCTCCACCTCGCCCAGCACGCCCTGGCCGACCGGAGAGTCGAAGGCCGTGGTGGCGGACAGGGCCAGGCCCCGCGCGGTCGCGGCGCGCACGATGGCCGCGCCCAGGGGATGCTCGCTGGACCGCTCCAGGCCGGCGGCGAGGCGCAGCAGGTCCGCCTCGTCCATATCCAGGGCCTCGACAACCGTCACCGCCGGCTTGCCCTCGGTGAGCGTGCCGGTCTTGTCGACCACGATCGTGTCGACCTTTTCGAAGCGCTCCAGGGCCTCGGCGTCGCGGATCAGCACGCCGGCCTGGGCGCCGCGTCCCACGCCCACCATGATCGAGATCGGGGTGGCGAGCCCGAGCGCGCAGGGGCAGGCGATGATCAGCACACTGACGCCGCAGACCAGGGCATAGGCCAGGCGGGGCTCGGGCCCCCACAGGCTCCAGGCGGCGACTGACATCAGGGCGGCGGCGACCACGGCGGGGACGAACCAGCCGGAGACCCTGTCGGCCAGGCGCTGGATCGGGGCGCGGCTGCGCTGGGCCTGGGCGACCATCTGGACGATCTGGGCCAGCAGGGTCTCGGCCCCGACCTTCTCGGCGACCATGACGAAGCCGCCGGTGGTGTTGAGCGCGCCGGCGGTGACCGCATCGCCCGGCTGCTTGGTCACCGGCATGGACTCGCCCGTCACCAGGCTCTCATCGACCGCCGCGCGGCCCTCGATCAGCTTGCCGTCGACCGGGATCTTCTCGCCGGGGCGGACCCGCAGATGGTCGCCGGGATGGAGGACCTCGACGCCGACCTCCTCGTCGGTCCCGTCGGCGCGGATCCTGAGCGCGGTCTTGGGCGCAAGGTTCAGTAGCGCGCGGATGGCGCCGGAGGTCCGCTCGCGGGCGTTCAGCTCCAGGATCTGGCCCAGCAGCACCAGGACCACGATGACGGCTGCGGCCTCGAAATAGAGCGGCGCCTCGCCCTGCATGCCCCGGAAGGCCTCCGGGATCAGGCCCGGCGCAACCGTAGCGACGACGCTGAACAGCCAGGCGACCCCGGTCCCCAAGGCGATCAGGGTGAACATGTTGAAGTGGCGCGTCTTCAGCGAGGCCCAGCCCCGGGCGAAGAACGGCGCTCCGGCCCACAGGACCACCGGGCTCGCCAGGGCGAACTCGATCCAGGCCAGCAGGCCCGGCGCGATCGGCCAGTGCTTGCTCGTGAGGTGCGGCCCCATCTCCAGCACGAACAGCGGAACCGTCAGGGCCCCGCCCAGCCAGATCCGGCGGGTGAAGTCGATCAGCTCATGATTGGGCGGCGCCTCCGCCGTGACCAGGTCCGGCTCCAGCGCCATGCCGCAGAGGGGGCAGGACCCCGGCCACTCCTGGCGGATCTCCGGGTGCATCGGGCAGGTGTAGATCGTCCCGGCCGGGGCCGGCGGATCGGGCTCACGGGGGCTCAGATATTTGTCCGGGTCCGCCAGGAACTTGGTCCGGCAGCCGTTGCAGCAGAACCGGTACAGGCGCCCCTCGTGCTCGGCGGAGGGTTTGTCCGCCTTCGGATCGACCTTCATGCCGCAGACCGGGTCGATGTCGAACCCGTCGGCGGCGTCGGCCATGGGGTGAGCGTGGGCGTGATGATCATGGGACATGCCCTCGCCTTATACCCCCCAGGGGCATATTGCAATTACCCCCCATGGGTATATGGTCCGCCCATGGACGCCGCCGGAAAACCCAAGCTCTTGAACCGCCTGAGCCGCATCGAAGGCCAGGTGCGCGGCATCGCCCGCATGGTCGAGGAGGATCGCTATTGCATTGATGTCCTGACCCAGCTGCAGGCCGTGCGCGCCGCGCTCGGGCGGGTGGAGACCGAGTTGTTGAAGAACCATCTCGATCACTGCATCGAAAGCGCGATCGTCTCCGGGGATGCGCAGGAACAGCGCAGGAAGGCCGGCGAACTCATCGAATTGCTGGGGCGGACGGCGCGCTGAGGCGCAGCTTGACGCAGGGGCCGCATTTCCGTCTCCGTTCCGACGTTCAAAGCTGCTAGACGAAGGCTTCCTGGGAGAGGAGACCGGGCCTTGATGCCCTCACCGAACGTGGCGACACGCGGACAACGCAGCCTTCTGCGGCAGATCCGTGAAGCGCTCGCCGGCGGCGGCCCCGCCCAGGCGCGCCTCGACATGGTCGTGCGGATCATCGCCCGCTCCATGGTCGCCGAGGTCTGCTCGCTCTATATGCGCCGCGCCAGCTCCGACATGGAGCTGTTCGCCACCGAGGGCCTGGATCCCAACGCCGTCCACGTCACCCGCATGAAGCCGGGCGAAGGTCTGGTTGGCGAGATCATGCGGCTGGGCCGGCCGCTGAACCTGTCCGACGCCCCCAACCACCCGGCCTTCTCCTACCGCCCGGAAACCGGCGAAGACCCCTTCCACGCCTTCATGGGCGTGCCCCTGCTGCGCGGCGGCCGGGCGATCGGGGTGCTGGTGGTCCAGAACCGCACCGAGCGGGTCTATTCCGACGACGAGGTCGAGGACCTGCAGATCGTCGCCATGGTGCTGGCCGAGATGGTCGCCGGCGGCGAGCTGGCCGCCGAGGGCCACCTCAAGGGCATCGACATCGCCCCCACCAAGCCGGAGCGGCTGAAGGGCGCCAAGTTCGCCGACGGCCTGGCGCTCGGCGTGGTGGTTCTGCACGAACCGCCCGTCGCCCCCTCCCAGCTGCTGGCCGAGGACGTCGGGGCCGAGGACGCGCGGCTGAAGACCGCCATCTCCGAGCTGCAGGCCCAGATCGACTTCATGCTGGAGGGCCAGCACGGCCTGGTCGAGGCCTCCTACGAGGTGCTCGAGACCTACAAGATGTTCGCCCACGACCGGGGCTGGAGCCGGTCGCTGGAGGATGCGGTGCGCAACGGCCTGACCGCCGAGGCGGCGGTGGAGCGGGTGCGGTCCGAGCACCGGGCCCGTCTGGGCCAGGCCCGCGATCCCTATCTGCGCGAGCGGCTGCACGATTTCGAGGACCTGGCCGACCGGCTGCTGCGCCACCTGTCCGGCGACGGCGCTGCGGCGCGCGAGCTGCCCGAGAACGCCATCCTGGTCGCGCGCAACCTCGGCCCCGCCGACCTGCTGGAATATGACCGCACCAAGCTGAAGGGCCTGTTGCTGGAGGAAGGCTCCTCCGCCAGCCACGCCGCCATCGTCGCCCGCGCCCTGGAAATCCCCTGCGTCGGGCGGCTCACCGGCCTGCGCGACAAGGTCTCCGAGGGCGACCCGGTCATCGTCGACGCCGAGACCGGCGAGGCCTATCTGCGGCCCCGCCCGGACGTCATCAAGTCGCTCCAGGCCCGCCTGGAGGTGCGTCTGCAACGCCGGGCCGAGTTCGCCAAGCTGCGCGACACCCCGGCCTACACCCGCGACGGCGCCAAGATCACGCTTCTGATGAACGCCGGCCTCGACGTCGATCTCGACATCCTGGCCGAGACGGGCGCCGAGGGCATCGGCCTGTTCCGCACCGAGTTCCAGTTCATGGTCGCCGAGGAGATGCCGCGCTTCTCCGCCCAGGCCGCCCTCTATGGCCGGGTGATGGACGCCGCCGGCGACATGCCGGTGACCTTCCGCACCCTCGACCTCGGGGGCGACAAGGTGCTGCCCTATATGGAGGCCGAGCGGGAGGACAATCCGGCGCTCGGCTGGCGCGCCATCCGCATGGGGCTGGACCGCCCGGCCCTGCTGCGCCTGCAGCTGCGGGCCCTGATCGCCGCGGCCCGCGGCCGGCCCCTGCGCATCATGTTCCCCCTGGTGGCCAGCGTCGACGAGTTCCGCGCCGCCCGCGCCCTGGTGGACCACGAGGTGGCCTGGGCCCAGCGCCGCGGTCGGCCCGCGCCGTCGCGGCTGGACGTGGGGGCCATGATCGAGGCGCCGGCGGTGATCTGGCACCTGGACGCCCTGCTGCCGATGACCGACTTCGTCAGTGTCGGGACCAACGACCTGATGCAGTACCTGTTCGCCGCCGACCGGGGGAACCCGCGGGTGTCGGACCGCTACGACTTCCTGTCGCCCCCGGCGCTCCGGGCGCTGGAGACGATCCAGCGCGCCTGCGCCGAGACCGGCACGCCGGTGTCGGTCTGCGGCGAGATGGCGGGCCGGCCCCTGGAGGCCTTCGTCCTGACGGCGCTCGGCTTCGAGCGGCTGTCCATGCCCCCGGCCGGCATCGGACCGGTCAAGCAGATGGTGCTGTCCTGCGATCGGGAGGCCGCGCGGCGCGGGGTCTCGACCCTGATCAAGAGCTCGGCGGGCTCGATCCGCAACGAGATAGAAACCTTGGCGCGCAAACTCTACCTCGCCATCTGAGGGAGGCGGCCTCGGTTCGCAACCGAAGCTGGGCCTTGGGATAACGCCGTTTTGCGCCTCCACTGCCCGATTTGGTGGGTTCGCCTCGCGCGGGAATTAACCATGCGTTTCGAAATAGCGTATTGATTTCCGAACTTTAGCGTGATAATTCTGGACAATAGTTAATGCTCCGGCGCAGTCGGAGTTTGGGGGCGTCTCGGTATTATTCGCCGGACGGAAGATTAGGGGTGCGGGTAGCCATGCCGCTCGATACTGGCGGGGTTACGAATCTTCATTTGCCGACCGACTGGGATCGCGATCCCGGGGTCGCCGAGTCCTATATGCCCAACTTGGATGCTGGTCCCGATATTGGCGTAGCGCTGAAGACCGCCCGGGAGTTCCGCGGCCTGTCCCTGCAGGATGTCGCCGACCAGACCCGGATCCGCCGCGCCTATCTCGCCGCCATCGAGGAGATGCGGCTGGACGAGTTGCCGTCGCGCCCCTTCACCATCGGCTATGTGCGGGCCTACGCCAATGCGCTCGGCCTGGACGGCGAGGCCGCCGTCGAGCGGTTCAAGACCGACGAGCCGGCGGCCGACGAACCCCTGCGCGAGCCGGTCGGGGTGCGCCGGGACGGCGACCCGCGCCTGATGACCATCATTGTCGGCGGTGTGCTGATCATCGGCGCGATCGTGCTGTGGAACGTCGCCCAGCGCGCCATGAACGAGCAGGCGCCGCCGCCGCCCACCGCGCCGCCCACGGCCGCCGCGCCGCTGGCCACCGCCCAGGGACCCGTGTCGCTCGGCGCGCCGCTGCCGGCGCCGGTCGAGTCGACCACCCCCACGCCCTATGAGACGCCGGGCCTCGAGGCCTCGATCGCCTCGTCCGGCTCGGCCGACGGGGTCGATGCGGCCCGCAAGGCCGCCGCCCAGTCGAACACGCCCAAGGCGCCCGATCCCCAGGCCCAGCCCCTGCCCCAGACCTTCGCGGCCCAGGGCACGGTCTACGGCGCCGCCGCCAACGCCTCCCAGGTCACCCTGCAGGCCCGCAAGCCGACCTCGCTGATCGTCCGCGGTCCCGACGGCTCGGTCTATTTCGCCCGCCAGCTCGCGGCCGGCGAGGCCTATCGCGCCCCGATGCTCAAGGGCGTCACCGCCGATGTGGTCGAGGCCGGCGCCGTCCAGGTCTTCGTGGGCGGCCAGAGCAAGGGCCTGCTGCCGGTGGGTCTGAACTCCGTGGCCAAGCTGGCGGCGACGCCGCAGGGCTGATCGGCCGCTCGATCGGTCTGACGCAGTCCTTGGGTTTTCGCGCGCGAGGCCCTATTTTGCGGCCATCATGACCGTCCAAGATCACACCCACGTCCGCCCCTGGCGCGCCATCGACCGGCGCCCCTCGCGCAAGATCCGTGTCGGCAATGTGGAAGTGGGCGGCGACGCGCCGATCTCTGTCCAGTCGATGACCAATACGCTGACCGCCGACGCGGCCGCGACCATCGACCAGATCCGTCAGCTGGAGGAAGCCGGGGCCGACATCGTCCGCGTCTCCTGCCCCGACGAGGACTCCACCAAGGCGTTCTCCACGATCGTAAAGGCCTCCAAGGTCCCGCTCGTGGCGGACATCCACTTCCACTACAAGCGCGGCATCGAGGCGGCCAAGGCCGGCGCGGCCTGCCTGCGGATCAATCCGGGCAATATCGGCTCGCCCGACCGGGTGCGCGAGGTGATCCAGGCGGCCCGCGACCACGGCTGCTCCATGCGCATCGGGGTCAACGCCGGCAGCCTCGAGCCCCACCTGCTGGAAAAGTATGGCGAGCCCTGCCCCGCCGCCATGGTCGAGAGCGCGCTGGACCACGCCCGCATCCTCCAGGACCACGACTTCCACGAGTTCAAGATCAGCGTGAAGGCCTCGGACATCTTCATGACCGTGGCCGCCTATCAGCAGCTGGCCGAGGCCATCGACTGCCCGCTGCATGTGGGCGTCACCGAGGCCGGCGGCCTGCGCTCGGGCACCATCAAGTCCTCGATCGGCATGGGCTCCCTGCTCTGGGCCGGGATCGGCGACACCATCCGGGTCAGCCTGGCCGCCGATCCGGTCGAGGAGATCAAGGTCGGCTTCGACATGCTGAAGTCGCTGGGCCTGCGCCACCGCGGCGTGAACATCATCGCCTGCCCCTCCTGCGCCCGTCAGGGCTTCAACGTCATCCAGACGGTGGAGGCGCTGGAGGCGCGGCTAGCGCACATCTCCACCCCCATGAGCCTGTCGATCATCGGCTGCGTGGTGAACGGGCCCGGCGAGGCGCTCATGACCGATGTCGGCTTCACCGGCGGCGGCAAGGGCTCGGGCATGGTCTATCTGGCCGGCAAGCCGGACCACAAGATGGACAACGGCCACATGGTCGACCACATCGTCGAGCTGGTCGAGGCCAAGGCCAGGGAACTGGAACAGGCCCGCGTCCAGGGGCTGGCGGCCGAATAAGCTCCCCGGACGGCGGCACGCCCCAGGGTGGAGCGGACGCCGCCCGCACCCGCGACCCGTGCTCGGCGAACACGATCACATATTTCTCAAAACTGACGCCTGCGTCACCCTTGCGTCGGCCCTCAGGCCTTGATTAGGTGCCGCCTCCAAAAGGGAGGGACACCATGTCCGCTGACGGCAACTGGAAGATCACCATCAACTCGCCCATGGGCGCGCAGACGGTCGACGCGACGATCACGACGAGCGGTGACTCGTTCACCGGCATCACCAAGGGCGCGATGGGCGAGCAAGCCATCGAGGGCAAGGTTTCCGGCGACAAGCTGACCTGGTCCACCGCCATCACCTCGCCCATGCCCATGACGCTGGAATTCGACGTCACGGTCGCCGGCGACAGCCTGAGCGGCAATGTGAAGCTGGGCGCCTTCGGGTCGGCCTCGCTGACCGGCGTGCGCGCCTAAGCTTCCCGCAAGGGACCAAGGCGCCTGAAGGGGCGGAGCGGTCGCCTGATCGCTCCGCCCTTTTGCGTTTTCGGCCGCCAATACTCAAAATCGGGTACTCATTCTGGTGAATCCGAGTCTTAGTCGTGCGGGGGAAAATCCCCGGCGAGGGTCGGGGATCGCGCAGGAATCGGGCGGGATCGTGATTGAGTATGATGAAAGCCATCAGCGGGCGGCGATCCAGCTGGCGAGCGACTATCTGCTGCGGGCGGTCGGAGCGGCCAACCGGCACCTGGGCGGCGACCTGACCCGCGGGGCGGTGATCATGGGGGTGATCCAGGCCAATATCCGGCCGACGGCGCCGGGCGGCCCGGAGCACTTCGGTCCGCCCTGCCTGCGTCCCGTGTCAGGCGGCGCGCTCGCCGCCATGCTGGGCATCCCCGCCGAGACCGTGCGGCGCAAGGTCAAGACCCTGATCGAGGAAGGCTATCTGGTGCGCGTCCACGGCGGCCTGACCGTGCCCGCCGAGGTGCTGGCGCGGCCGGAGATCTCGCGTCTGGTGCGGGCCAACTATGTCAATCTGCGCCGGCTGTTCCGCCAGCTGCAGAGGGTCGGCGTCGATCTCGGCGCCACGAGCCTGCGCCCCGAGGCGGCGCTGGAGACCTAGCCGGTCTTCTTGGCCTCCGCGCCGGCGCGCAGGAAGGCCTCGGCCTCGGCGGTCAGCGCCCAGCGATAGGCGCCGGGCCCGAAGGGACGGCGGAACAGGGGCCGCACCCCGCCATAGCCCGCATCGGTCCGGCTATGGGCGTCGAACACCGCCACGGCCCGGGCCCGCAGGTCGAGATCGCGTACGCCGTCGCGGCTCCTATGGGCGCCCAGGCGGTCGATCACCTGATCGCGATGCGCCGCGCCGCCCAGGGTCAGCAGGACCTCGGCGATCTCACCGACCAACGGATCCATCCCCGGCGCGGACCGGACCGGGCGGCGTCTGGGGGGTGGAGCGAGCATCGACATGAGTCGAAGCTACCCGGCTTGAGGACATCGGAAAACCGAACACACGGGAGCGGCGTCGGGCTTCTCCTCGCAGGCGAGGTTAATGGTGGCCGTCGCCGCCATGGCCATCGCCATGCCCGCCGCCCGCGCCATGGGCGTCGCCGCCGTGCGCCGCGGCTGGCGGCGCGACCCTCGGCGGGGCCTCGGCGAGCTCGCTCCAGGTGCGCTGTTCGAAGCCCTGGTCGGCCACCTGCCAGACCAGATGCACCAGGCGCTTGGCGAGGTCGGGATCGCCCCGCACCCCGCGCGCGGCCTCCTCCTCGGGCGTCCAGGCCAGCCGGTCGACCACGTCCTTCAGGGGCTTCAACAGCACCCCCTTCTCGATCAGCCGGTGCAGGCGCGGCTTGGCCTTGTGGGCGCGATAGGTGGTCTTCTTCCAGATCCAGGCGCCCTCGGTGACGAAGCGGCCGCGGCCCTCCGGATCGAGGTCGTCCAGCAAGAGGTCGAGCAGGGCGCGGGCGTCGGCGATCACCCCGTGCGGCGGGGCCTTGCCCTCCATCACCTTGCCGAGCGAGGCCCAGACATATTCGAACCGCTTGGGGAAGTCGGCCGGGACGGCGGCGCTGAAGGCGGGCGGCGGCGGCCCGGCGGGCGCCTTGTGCTCGTCCTTCTTCTTCTCCTCGGCCTTGGGCGGCGCCATGCAGGCGCAGAGGAAGGCCTGGGGCCAGGGGGTCAGGCCGCAGCGGCAGAATCCCTGCAGGCCAGACGGCGGCGCGGGCGGATAGGGCGCCGGCGCGGGCGCCTGGATGATGATCGGATAGGAGGCCGGGGCGGCCGGACCGGGCGCGGGGACCACCACCGAATAGGCTGGCGCCGGCGGCGGACTGACCGCGACGGGCGTCGCGACCGGCGCGCCGGCGGCCTTGGCCGCCCCGCCGCTGTCGTGATGCGCGTCCTCGCTCATCGTCCCCCTCGTCCCCCGAAACCGTCTCGCGTTCAGAATAACGCGGCGCGAAACATGGTTAACGACCACCAAAGCCGGAGTTTGGCAAGTAAGCTCGACCAACAGGCGAACGGCTTGACCCCCGACGCCCGATCCCTGGTCAGGACCTCCATGCGCGACCAGGGCGTGACGGCGCGGGCCACCGGCGCTAGAAGGCGCGCTTCCGTTCACAGGTCTCCAAACACGTGCGTCTTCCCCAGGCCCGACTCGATCAGGTGCTCGACCGTTTCCGCGAGATCGAGGCGCGCATGGGCGCGGCCGCCGACGGCGCCGAGATCGTGCGCCTGTCCAAGGAGCACGCTGAGCTGAAGCCGGTGGCCGACGCGGTCCAGACCCTGGCGCGCGCCCGCGAAGAGGCGCCCGAGCTGGAGGAAATGCTCAAGTCCGGCGACGCCGAGATGGCCGAGCTGGCCCGCGACGAGCTCGACGCCCTCAATGAGCGCCTGCCCAAGCTGGAGCACGACGTCGCCCTCCTCCTGGCGCCCAAGGACAAGGACGAGAACGCCTCGGCGATTCTCGAGGTCCGGGCCGGCACCGGCGGCGACGAGGCCGCCCTGTTCGCCGGCGACCTGTTCCGCATGTACCAGCGCTACGCCGCCCTGCACGGCTGGAAGGTCGAGATCGATTCGGTCTCCGAGGGCGAGGTCGGCGGCTACAAGGAAATCATCGCCGCCATCACCGGCGACGGGGTGTTCGGCCGGCTGAAGTTCGAAAGCGGCGTCCACCGGGTGCAGCGTGTGCCGGAGACCGAGGCCGGGGGGCGGATCCACACCTCCGCCGCCACCGTGGCCGTCCTGCCCGAGCCCGAGGATGTCGAGATCGAGATCCGCGACCAGGACATCCGCATCGACACCTATCGTTCGTCCGGGGCCGGCGGCCAGCACGTCAACAAGACCGACTCGGCCGTGCGCATCACCCACGTGCCCACCGGCATCGTGGTGACCAGCTCCGAGAAGTCGCAGCACCAGAACCGCGCCCGGGCCATGAAGGCGCTCAAGGTCAAGCTCTACGACATGCAGCGCGAGGCGCTGGACAACGCCCGCTCCGAGGACCGCAAGAGCCAGGTCGGCTCCGGCGACCGTTCCGAGCGCATCCGCACCTACAACTTCCCGCAAGGCCGGGTGACCGACCACCGGATCAACCTGACCCTCTACAACCTGCCCAAGATCCTCGAGGGCGAGGCCCTGGACGACGTGATCAATCCGCTGATCGCCGAGGATCAGGCGGCCCGGCTCTCGGCCCTGGAAGACGAGTTCAACTGACGCCGGCGCAGGGCCGCCCGCAGCCGCCGGGCGCCCGCCTCCCCCTGCCGCCATCCCTTGATCAGCAGGGCCTCGGCGTCGGTCTTGAAGGCCACCCCCACCGTATCGGCCATCACCGCGCCGCGCTGGCCCATGGGCTGGGGCGGACCCGTCGTGGTGTCGACCGTGGTCTGATGCTCCGTCTCTGCGTTCAGCTCCGCCCCGGCCAGGATCGCCAGCACCGAGAACCAGATCCACAGCATGCAGCCGACCGCCGCGCCCAGGGAGCCGTAGGTGGCGTCGAAGTGGGCGATGTTGTCGAGGTACCAAGACAACCCGAGCGATCCGATCAGCCAGCCCAGGGCGGCCGCGGCCCCGCCGATCCGCACCCAGCGCCACCGGGCGTGGGCCCGGCTGGGCCCGTAGCGATAGAGGGCGGCGAAGGCCCCCGAGGCGACGACGAACAGGCCGATCCAGCTCAAGGGATCCCAGAAGGGCGCGAGCACGCCCAGGCCCGACCTGCGCAACAGCAGCGGCGTGGTCACCAGCACCACCGTCAGCAGAGTCGTCAGCACCAGGGCGGCCAGGGTGAAGCCATAGGTCAGGGCCGTGCGCGCCGCCCAGCCACGCCGCTCGGTCTCGCCATAGGCGACGTTCAGCCCCTCGAACAGCGAGCGCATGCCGGCCTTGGCGCTCCATACCGACAGCAGCAGGCTGACCACGAAGGCCAGGCTGAGGGTCGCGGGCGGTCCGCTGGCCAGCCGGGCCATCTGCAGCTCCAAGAGCTCCAGGGCGGCGCGGGGCACCACCGCGGCGAAACCGGCCAGCAGCCGCGGGGCGTCGGCCACATCCCCGAACAGGCCATAGAGGGCGGCGAAGACCCCAAGCGCCGGGAACACGGCCAGCAGCACATAGAAGGTCACCCCGCCGGCCACCGCGGTCAGGCGATCGGCGGCGATCTCCCGCCAGGTGCGCCACAGGATGTCCGCCCAGCCGGCGGGCGGGATGTCCAGCGGCGTGGCCGCCATCCGGCCGCGTCCGGGCTCGAGGATCTCATAGGCCGGCTCGGGCGGGGCCTCTGGCGGTCCGAGGTCGACCACGGCCGGCGCGGCGTGGCGATGCGCCAGCAGGACGGCCAGCCCCACCCAGGGGACCGCGATCAGGGCCGCGCCGGCGATCCGCCGTCCGATCCTCCGCCGCTCCGCCACCCTGGTCTCCCGCGCCTGATCGAGGCTGGAACACCCGGACGGCGCCGCCGTTCCGTGGCGCTTGTGGAAGCCGCCCGCTTGCGGCAACAAGCCCCGATGGACGCACACGTCGCCGGCCTCTTCCGCCACCCCGTCAAGGGCTTCACGCCGGAGCCCCTGACCGCCGCCGGCCTGACCGCCGGTGGCCCCTTCCCCTGCGACCGCCTGTTCGCGGTCGAGAACGGCCCGTCGGGCTTCGATCCCGCCGCCCCGGCCTTCGTCCGCAAGCAGAAGTTCACCGTGCTCGCCGCCATGGCCGAGGTCGCCAAGGCGCGCACCGCCTATGACGAGGCCACGGGCGTGCTGACCGCCAAGGCCGCGGGCCAGCCCGACCTATCCGCCAAGCTGAGCGATCCTGCGGGCGCCGAGGCCTTCTGCGCCTGGCTGGCCGGCCTGCTGGGCGAGGCCGCGACCGGCCCGCTGAAGCTTGTCCAGGCGCCCGGCCACCGGTTCATGGACCACCCCCTGGGCCATGTCTCGATCATCAACATGAATAGCGTCCGCGACCTGGAGGCCAAGGTCGGACGCCCGATCGACCCCCTGCGGTTCCGCGGCAACGTCTATGTCGAGGGCTGGCCCGCCTGGGTCGAGAACGACTGGGAAGGTCGGACGCTGATGGTCGGCTTCGCCCGCGCCAAGGTGTTCAAGCCCATCGTCCGCTGTGTCGCCACCCACGTCGATCCGACGACGGCCGAGCCGGACATGGACCTGGTGAAGGCCCTGTTCGACAACTACGGGCACATGCACTGCGGGATCTATGTCCACGTGACTGACGGCGGGACCGTCAGCCTGGGCGACGCCTGCACCACCCCGCACCCGGAGGCCGCATGAGCCAGACGCTTCTCAAGGCCTGGCAGGGCGCCAAGGCCGCCCTGGAGGCCGCCGGCCTGGTCGGGCCGGTGATCGACGCCCGCCTGCTGGTCGAGGCCGCCGCCGAGGCCACCCGCGCCGATATCGTCGGCGATCCCTACCGAGCGCTGACGCCGGAGCAGGAGGCCCGCCTGGCCGACTATGTCGCCCGCCGCATCCGCCGCGAGCCGGTCAGCCACATCCTGGGCCGCAAGGGCTTCTGGAAGATCATGCTGTCGGTGACCAAGGACGTGCTGACCCCGCGCCCGGACACCGAGGTGATCGTCGACCACGTGCTCAAGGCCTTCCCCGAGGCCATGGCCTTCAACGTCCTGGACCTGGGCGTCGGGTCGGGCGCGATCCTGCTGGCGATCCTGGCCGAGCGGCCGGCCGCCAAGGGCCTCGGCGTCGACGTCTCCGAGGAGGCGCTCGCCGTCGCCCGCGAGAACGCCGCCAATCTGGGCCTGGGCGGGCGCGTGGCCCTGCTGCGCGGCGACTGGACGGCGGGGCTGTCCGACGACAGCTTCGACCTGGTGGTCTCCAATCCCCCCTATATCGCCACCGACGTGATCGAGACCCTGGAGCCGGAGGTGGGAGTGCACGAGCCGCGCCTGGCCCTGGACGGCGGCCTCGACGGCCTGGACGCCTATCGCATCCTGGCGCCGGAGATCCTGCGGGTCCTGAAGCCCGGCGGAACCTTCGCGGTGGAGATCGGCTACGACCAGAAGACGGCGGTCGAGGCCCTGTTCCGGGCGGCCGGGGCCAGCGGCGTCACCACCCTTCTCGACCTCGCCAACCACGACCGGGTGGTGACCGGCGTGAAAAACCCCTTGGAAACCCGGCCCTGACTCGCTAAGTCAGGTACCTGTCTCCACCCAATTCGCTGGTGCTACAGGTTTCGGACTCCTGGATTCAGGGCTCGAGAGCCGCTCCAGCAGGCGCACGACTCCTCGTGACGCGCGCCTCACCTCAGGGCGGACGACGGGGAACACTTACGTCTTCAACACGATTTCTCGGGCCTTTCGCCCGGGCAAGGCGAAAGGGCAGGCCGCGCGCTCAGGCTTTAGGCTCAGCGGCGGCAAGATGGTTAGCAAAGAATGAGAGATTTCAAGGGTATGAAGCGTCAGCGCGGCCGCAATCGCGGCGGCGGCGGCGGCAGCGGCGGGGGTAAGCCTCAGCAGCAGAACGCGAACCGGGCCTTCGATTCGAACGGTCCGGAGGGCGTCAAGGTCCGCGGCAACGCTCAGCACGTCTTCGAAAAGTACCAGCAGCTGGCGCGTGACGCCGGCGGGGCCGGGGACCGGGTTCTGGCCGAGAACTACCTGCAGCACGCGGAACACTATTTCCGCACGATCCGGGCCATGCAGCCGACCAAGTCGGCCAGCGAGATCCTGGGTCGCGATCAGTTCGTGTCCGGCTTCGACCTGGACTTCGAGGACGAAAGCGGCGCCCAGGCGGCGGCTCAGGCCGACGCTGACGCCCATGCGGAGGCCGAGGCCGCCGAGGGCGAGACCGAGAGCCGCGACCGTAATAACAACGGCAATGGCGACCGGGGCGGCTGGCGGGACCGCGACGACCGCGACCGCAACCGCGACGGCCAGAACCAGCAGGGTCAGGGGCGCTATCGCGACCGCGATGATCGCCCCCGCGACCAGAACCGCGACAATCAGGGCCAGGGCGACGACCGCCCCCGCAACGACCGCAATCGCGATCGAGACGACCGTCCGCGCGGGGATGACCGTCCCCGCGAGGACCGCGCCGCCCGTGACGACCGCCCGCGCGACGATCGTCCGCGGGAAGAGCGTCAGCCGCGCGAGGATCGCCCCCGCAACTTCGAAGGCGGCCGCCGCGACCGCTGGCGCGACCGGGACGACCGGCCGCGGGAGGACCGCCCCGAGCGTGATCCGCTCGCCGTGGTCGAACCCCAGGCCGCGCCTCTGGTGGTCACCGAGGACCGCAGCTCTCCGGTGCTGCGCGACGACGACGGCGGCGAAAGCCACGCCCCGGCCTTCCTGAAGCCCAAGGCCCCGCGCGTCATGCCGACGTCCGCCGCGGCTCCGGCCGCGGCTCCGGCCGCCGAACCGGCCGGTGACGAGGAGGCCGCCAAGCGTCCCCGCCGCCGCCGCGCCCCGCGCAGCTTCGAAGGCGGCGCCGCGCCGACCGAGTCCGAAGACGCATAATGCAGAAAATCCCTCTCCCCTTGCGGGAGAGGGATCCTGGTTCCTAAAACGCCTTGGTCACCCCCACATACAGCCCGCGCCGCGGACCGTATTGCGGGGCGCCGACGCCGACGCCTGAGCCGTCGCGGATCAGATATTTCTCGTCGAAGGCGTTGATCAGGTCGGCCCGCACGGTGACGCCTTGCAGGGCGCCGTCCTCGAAGCCGTGGCTCACCGACAGATTGACCTGGGTGTAGGGCGAGAGCTTGCCCCCATTGGGAACCGCGCCGTCCTTGCGCAGGCCCGACCCATAGAGCACGTCCCCCGACAGGCGGTCCCGCCCCAGCGATAGGAGGCCCCGGCCGAGGCCGTATAGGTCTGGTCGTGGTCCACATAGATGTAGTGGTCGGCGATATAGGCGAGGTCGGCCGGGTCGAAGTTGAACTGGGACGAGATGATGTTCTTGCCCTGGGCCTTGGAGAGGGCGAGGTTCGCATAGGTCGAGAAGGCCCCGTGCTCATAGGCCGCCGTGAACTCGATCCCCTTCACATAGCCCTGGTCGTAGTTGAACGGGGTCAGGATGATCGGGGCGCCGAACTGGCCCTCGTCCAGCATGTGCCGGATCTTCTTGTAATAGGCGTCGACCCCCAGGGTGACCCCGCCGATCTTCTGCTGGGCGCCCAGGTCGAAATAGTGGGTGCGCTCCGAATAGGGGGTGGTGTTCGCCGTCCCCGGCGCCTCCGCCGTCGTGCCCACGAACTTGGCCACCGTCTCCGACGCCACCAGCTCATAGGGCGGCGGGGTGAAATAACGGGCGTAGCCGAAGTGGACCGTCGCGCCCTCGGCCGGCTGCCACACCAGGTTCACCCGCGGGCTCAGCTGGTCCTCCTTGCGGAACGAGGACAGGGCGTCATAGCGCAGGCCGTAATTGAGGGTGAGGCTGTCGGCCAGTTTCCACTCGTCCTGCAGGAACACCGAATAGGTCCAGGAGGTGCGGCTGGCGTTGTCGGTGATGAGGATCGGCGTGTCCCCGATCTGGTCGCCATTGGCGTCGAGCGCCAGGACCCGCGACGCCGTCTTGCTGGTCGCCCGGTCGCCCTGGACGATCACGCCGCCGCGCAGGGTGTGGGCGTCGTTCAGATTATAGACCCCCTCGGCCTGCAGGCCCGCGGCCGTGTCCTGCTTGCGGGCGTCCTGGGCGATGCCGGCGAACAGCAAGTCGCCCAGCGTATCCGGGCGGAAACTGAGGGTCGAATAGCGGGCGAACAGCGAGACCTGGGCGGTGAGCTGGTCCGTGGTCTTCAGATAGGTGCCGATGGCGTAGCTCGTCCCCTCCCGCTGGCGCTCGTTCAGCCGGTCGGACAGGTAGTCGCTCTGGCCGTTGACGGTCAGGCCGAGATCGGGGTGCAGGCCGGGGGTGTTGGGGATCTCGAAGGTCTGCTGCGAGGTCCCGAGGATCAGGGAGACGCGGCTCGTATCGTCGATGATGTGGTCGAAGAAGCCGAAGACCTGGCCCTGCTGGCTGTGGTCATGGACCGGCCGGGCCGGCCGTCCGGGCTTTCGACGCCGACATAGGTGTCGGTGTAGCTGGCCGAGACGAAGGCCGAGTTCGCGCCGACCGTGGTGCCATATTCCAGGCTGGGCGTGACCACCCCGTGGCCGCCGCCATAGATCCCGACCTCGCCACCGGTCTTGAAGCCGCTCTTGGTGGTGATGTTGATAATGCCGGCGGTGCGCAGGCCGTACTGGGCCGGCAGGGCGCCGGTCACCAGCTCGATATTGGAGGCGAGCCTCGGGCTCAGCGTCTGGCCGAACACCGCAAGGCCCTCGGGCAGAATCACATTGTTGAGCCGGTACTGCAGATTGGCGTGGTCGCCGCGCACATGCAGCTGGCCGAAGCCGTCCTGGGTGACGCCGGGCGCCTGGAGGATCACCTGGTTCAGCTGGGTGTTGGCCCCGCCCGGCAGGTTGGTGACGAAGCTCTGGCTCATGGCGAAGGAGGTCGCGCCGAGCGAGGGCTCGATGGTCTGAAGGGCGGCGTCGAGCCGCTGGGCGGTGACCACCACCTCCGACACCTCAGGTCCCGGCGCGGCCTCGGCGCGGGCGGAACCGGCGACCAGGGTCGCACTCAGCAGAGCCGCGGTGGCGGCGGCGGCGAAAAGGCTCGAACGGGCCATGACAATCCCCTGCAGAGGGCTTGAAAGCGCCGCCCCCTGTTATGAAATAACACTAATGATGCGTTATGAGATAACATAACGGATCGTCAAGGCCGGAAATGTCCCAGGTTGCGGGAAATCGCGGAGACGAGTAGCCAATGCACATGGGAGCCGATTGCCATCACGCCGAAGGCGCGCATCCGGGTCTGACCGGGCCCGTCCTGGCCGACGCCCTGGTGTTGGCCGAGCGGCGCTGCGCCGCGACCCAGGAACGGCTGACCACGCCGCGCCGCCGGGTGCTGGAGCTGCTGCTCGAGGCCGACGGTCCCATGAAGGCCTATGACCTGATCGCCGCCTTCGGGGCGCATGGCGAGCCGGCCAAGCCGCCGACCGTCTATCGCGCCCTGGAATTCCTCGAGCGCCTGGGCTTCGCCCATCGGATCGAGAGCCTGAACGCCTATGTCCCCTGCCGCATGGACGGCCAGGGCCACCGCGCGGCCTTCGTGATCTGCGAGTGCTGCGGCGCGGCCGAGGAGTTCGAGCCGGACTTCGCCACCCAGCTCGCCGCCGCGGCGCCCTCCGGCTATGCGGTGCGCACCGTCACCCTGGAAGCCCGCGGCCTCTGCCCCGCCTGCCAGGCCTGAGGCTCAGAGCCTGAGCCGGCCCATGGCGACGGCGTCGATATAGTCGCCGTCCCGCCAGGCATAGGCGGGCATCACCCCTTCCCGCTGGAAGCCGAACCGCTCGTAGAGCGCGATGGCGCGGGCGTTGTCGACATAGACGGTCAGCTCCAGCCGCCGGTAGTTCAGCCAGCGGTCGGCGTGATCCACCAGGGCAGCCATCAAGGCCGAACCTGCGCCGCGCCCGGCATAGGCGTCATGCACCGCCATGCCGATCGAGGCGACATGCGCCCGGCGCGGCTGATCGGCCGGGTGCAGTCCCGCCGCCCCGATCGCCTTGCCGTCGATGACGGCGACCAGGCGGGTGTGTCCCGGCGGCGACGCCTCCAGACGCTTGCGGCGGGCGTCGAGGCTGACGAAGGGCATGCCGAGCGTGCCGGCGATCACCCGGGGCTGGTTGAAGGCCTCGTGCAGATCGGGAACATCCTCCGGCTCCTGGGCTCGGATCAGTATGTCGTTCATGGGTCTCTCCTGACGGGCCGGTCGGAGGAGGCATGAAAAAGCCCCGTCCGGTGTCCGGCGGGGCTGATGGGGCGTTGCTTCAGTTCGGTCTAGCGCGCAACAGGTCCCATCCGCTCCGGCGGAGCGGCGCCAATAAGCTGCAGGGTGTCGTGGTTGCGCATGGGATGACACTAACGCCACCCGCGCATATGTGAAGGCATGATCGAGATCACCCCCGCCATAGCGCTCGACGAGAGCGAGATCGTCGAGCGGTTCATCCGCGCGGCCGGGCCGGGCGGGCAGAACGTCAACAAGGTCTCGACCGCCGTGGAGCTGCGCTTCGACGTGCGCCGTTCGCGCTCCCTGCCCAATGACGTGGCTGTGCGGCTGATGAAGCTGGCCGGCCGCCGCCTGACCCAGGACGGGGTGCTGGTCCTGGTCGCCATGACCCATCGCACCCAGAAGCGGAACCGGGCCGACGCCCTGGAGCGGCTGGTCGAGCTGGTCCGCAAGGCCGCCGAACCCCCGCCCCCGCCGCGCAAGAAGACCAAGCCGACCCTCGCCTCCAAGACCCGCCGCATCGAGACCAAGGTCCGCCGGGGCGGGATCAAGGCCGCCCGCGGCCGCGTGCGCGGCGACGACTGACCGCCGCAACCCCAGGCTGGGCAGGCCTGCCGGGCGCGCGCAACGAAGACCTTGGCGGGCGGGCGTCCCTCGCCCTATGGTAAGGCATGACCTCCGCCGCCCGCATCCTCCTCGCCTCGGCCGCCGCGCTCACCCTGGCGGCCTGTGAGACGGCCACCCCGCCGCCGCCGCCCGAGCCGCCGGAATCGGCGGGCGGACCGCCGTCCGCGGCGATCTTCCGACCGGGCGACTTCTCCTGGTCGGCCATTCCCGGCAAGGGCGCCATCACCGGCCACCTGTCGTTCCGCAACGGACCGACGGCCTATAGCTGCGCGGGCGCGGGTGTGATCCTCACGCCGGAGACCCTGTGGACCCGGCGGCGCATGACCATCCTCTACAATTCGCCGGAACGCTCGGCCCTGCCGGCCGACGAGGTCAGGGCCCGAACGCCCCAGGCGCCGACCGGCGACTATTCGGCCTTCGTGCGCCGCACCACCTGCGACAGCGCCAACCGCTTCGCCTTCCAGGGCCTGGCCAACGGCGCCTGGTTCGTGATCACCGTCGCCAAGCCGGTCGGCGGCGGCGGCCCGGACATGGCGATCATGCGCCGCGTCGAGATCCGCGGCGGCAAGGCGATCACCGTCGAGCTCTGACCTCGCCGCGACGACCGTACGCCATCCAGACTGAAAAGGGCCGGACAGGGAAATCCCCCGTCCGGCCCTTCGTCTTTCAGCCTCGGCCGGTCTGGGTCGGCGAGGGGCTCAGTGCACCTGGGCCTTGCCGATCTGCAGGCCCTCGGCGTCGGCGCCGACCTCGATGACCGAGCCGTCCGCCAGGTCGCCGCTCAGCAGCTTGCGGGCGATGGGATCGACCAGCTCCTTCTGGATCACCCGCTTCAGCGGCCGCGCCCCGTACACAGGATCGTAGCCGCGCTCGGCCAGCCAATGCAGGGCGGCGGCGTCCAGGGCGATCGACATGCGCCGGTCGGCCAAGAGCTTCTCCACCCGCTTCAGCTGGATGGTGACGATATTGTCCATCTCCGAGCGGCCCAGCCGCTTGAACAGGATGATCTCGTCCACCCGGTTCAGGAACTCGGGCCGGAAGTGGCGCCGGACCACGTCCATGACCTGGGGCCGGACCTCCTCGACATCGTCGCCCTCGCCCTGGCTGGCCAGGTACTCGGAGCCGAGGTTCGAGGTCATGATCAGCAGCGTGTTGCGGAAGTCGACCGTGCGGCCCTGGCCGTCGGTCAGGCGACCGTCGTCCAGCACCTGCAGCAGGACGTTGAACACGTCCGGGTGGGCCTTCTCGACCTCGTCGAACAGCACGACCTGATAGGGCCGGCGGCGCACCGCCTCGGTCAGGGCCCCGCCCTCGTCATAGCCGACATAGCCGGGAGGCGCCCCGATCATGCGGCTGACCGAGTGCTTCTCCATGTACTCGCTCATGTCGAGGCGGGTGATCGCCGCCTCGTCGTCGAACATGAATTCGGCCAGCGCCTTGGTCAGCTCGGTCTTGCCGACCCCGGTGGGGCCCAGGAACAGGAACGAGCCGATCGGCCGGTTGGGGTCCTGCAGGCCGGCCCGGGCGCGGCGCACCGCGTCGGCGACCGCCACCAGGGCCTCTTCCTGGCCCACCACCCGACCGCGCAGGGCGGTCTCCATGGCCAGCAGCTTCTCGCGCTCGCCCTCCAGCATCTTGTCGACCGGGATCCCGGTCCAGCGGGAGACGACCTGGGCGATCTGCTCGGCGTCGACCACCTCGGGGCTCACCGAATCCTGGCTGGCCTTGGCCTCCTCGTCGGCCAGGCGGCGCTCCAGCTGCGGGATCTGGCCATAGGCGATCTCGGACGCCCGCTGCAGGTCGCCCTGCCGCTGGGCCGTCACCAGCTCGGCGCGCAGCCGGTCCAGGGCCTCGCGGGTCTGGGCCGCGGAGGAGACCTTCTCCTTCTCGGTCTTCCAGCGGGTGGTCATGTCCTCGGACTGGGCCTCGAGGTCGATCAGCTCGTCCTCAAGCTTTTCCAGCCGCTGCTTGGAGGCGGCGTCGCTTTCCTTGGTCAGGGCCTCGCGCTCGATCTTCAGCTGCACGATGCGGCGGTCGATCTCGTCCAGTTCCTCGGGCTTGGAGTCCACGGCCATGCGCACGCGGCTGGCCGCCTCGTCCACCAGGTCGATGGCTTTGTCCGGCAGGAAGCGGTCGGCGATGTAGCGGTTCGACAGGGTCGCGGCGGCCACGATGGCGCTGTCGGAGATGCGAACCCCGTGGTGGACCTCGTACTTCTCCTTCAGGCCGCGCAGGATCGAGACCGTGTCCTCGACGGTGGGCTCGCTGACGAACACCGGCTGGAACCGGCGGGCCAGGGCCGCGTCCTTCTCGACGTGCTTGCGGTACTCATCCAGCGTGGTCGCGCCGACACAGTGCAGCTCGCCCCGGGCCAGAGCGGGTTTGAGCAGGTTCGAGGCGTCCATCGCCCCGTCCGACTTGCCGGCGCCGACCAGGGTGTGCATCTCGTCGATGAACAGGATGATCGAGCCCTCGGCCTGGGTCACCTCGTTCAGCACCGCCTTCAGGCGCTCCTCGAACTCGCCGCGATATTTCGCGCCGGCGATCAGGGAGCCCATGTCGAGCGAGTGCAGCTGCTTGTCCTTCAGGCTCTCCGGCACATCGCCATTGACGATGCGCAGGGCCAAGCCCTCGACGATGGCGGTCTTGCCGACGCCGGGCTCGCCGATCAGGACAGGGTTGTTCTTGGTGCGGCGGCTCAGGACCTGGATGGTGCGGCGGATCTCCTCGTCGCGGCCGATCACGGGGTCGAGCTTGCCGTCCCGGGCGGCCTGGGTCAGGTCGCGGGCGTAGCGCTTCAGGGCGTCATAGCCCTCCTCGGCCGAGGCCGAGTCGGCGGTCTTGCCCTTGCGAAGGGCCTTGGCGGCCTCTTCCAGGGCCGCGGCGTTGGCGCCGGCGTCCTTCAGGGCCTTGGCGGCGTCGCCGCCTTCCTTGGCGAGCGCGATCAGCAGGCGCTCAGTGGTGACGAAGGCGTCGCCGGCGGTCTTGGCCCCGGCCTCGGCCTCGGCGAAGACCCGTGCGGTCTCGGGCGCCATATAGAGCTGGCCGGAGCCGCCCTCGACCTTCGGCCGCTTGGCCAGCAGGGCGTCGGCCGCTTGGTCGGCGGCGTCGGGCCGTCCGCCGGCGCTCTGGATCAGGGCGCGCGACAGCCCGTCCTTCTCCTCGAGCAGGACCTTCAGCAGATGTTCGGGCGCGAGTTGCTGGTGGCGGCGGGCGAGCGCGAGGCTCTGGGCCGATTGAACCGCCTGTTTGGCGCGGTCGGAATAGAGATCGATATTCATGGGTTCCCCTCATCAGGCGGATGGACGGGGGTCGCCTTGATCAAGCACAACTCCCGGCAGACCGGATGTAGTGTGGCAGATCAGCCACACAAGTCGGATGGGCCTCTTCGGTGCGAAAAGTCGTCAGCCGAGGTTACGGACCGCGTCGGCCAGCAGGTTCGGATCGATGGGCTTGCTGATCACCGGCGCGGCGCTGAACCGCTCCGGCACGCCGTCGCGGCCATAGCCGGTCACCCAGATGAAGGGCGTGCGCCTCTGGCCCAGTATGGTCGCCGCCTGGAACGAGGTCTGGCCGCGACCGAGATTGACGTCGAGCAGGGCGAAATCCACGTCGCAGGTCATGGCCATGTCGGCCGCCTCGCTGGCCGTGCTGGCGACCATGGCCACCTGGCAGCCGAGCTCGGCCAGCAGGTCCTGGATCAGCATGGCCACCATGGCCTCGTCCTCGACCACCAGGACCCGTCGGACCGGCTGCTCGCTCATGGCGCCGGGTCTCCGGTCTCGATGGCGGCGCGGATCACGCAGACCAGGCCCTCCGGCTCGAACCCCATCTCCACCGTTCCGCCCAGGTCGCTCGCCAGGGCCTCGATCATCCTCAGGCCGAAGCCGCGATGGGCCGGCGGCTCGACCGCCGGGCCGCCCCGTTCGCGCCAGACCAGCTCCAGGACCTGGGGCGCAGGCGTGATCCAGGAGATGTCCACCTGGCCGCCTTGGCTGAGCGCCCCGAACTTGGCCGCATTGGTCAGCAGTTCGTGCAGGGCGAGCGCCAGCGCCACCGCCGCCTTGGGCGACAGCCGCACTTCCGGCCCCGAGACCTGGGCCGACGGGCCGAGCGCATGGGTCTCCAGCGCCGCGGCGACCAGTTCGGCCACCTGGGCGCCCTCCCAGCTCTCGCGGGTCAGGATGTCGTGGGCGGCGGCGAGCGCCACCAGCCGCTTCAGCAGGTCCCGCTGGGCGGCCTGGGTGGACTCGGCGTTGCGCAGGGTCTGGAGCACGATGGCCTGGACCGTCGCCAGGGTGTTCTTCACCCGATGGTTCAGCTCATTGACCATCAGCCGCTGCAGATCGCGGGCCCGCACATCCTCGGTGACGTCGCGCATCACCCCGGTGAAGAACCGCTCCCCGTCCCGCCACCACTCGGCCATGGACAGTTCCAGGGTGAAGGTCTGGCCGTTCTTGCGCAGGCCGGCCACAGCCCGGCCCGAACCCAGGATGCGCCGCACGCCGGCCGCGCGATCCTCCTCCGGTCCCCGCTGGCGGGCGTCGCGATAGGGCGGGGCCATCAGGTCGCGCAGGTCGCGGCCGACCATCTCCTCGCCGTAATAGCCGAACAGGCGCTCGGCGGCGGGATTGAAGGTGCAGATCTCGCCGGCCTCGTTGATCACCACGATGGCCTCGACGGCGGTGTCAAAGATGGTGCGATAGTGGTCCGCGTCCTCCCGCGGGTCTCCGCGAAGGATGGTGAGATCGTCTTCGACCTCTGACGCCGGCATGCAGTCTCGCCCCCAGCGCGAAAACCACTCTCGGCGTGACTGAATCCGATGTGGCGGCCGGAGTAAAGGGAGGCGCCCGGGGCGATTGCATTCAGCGCCTAGAATCTAGCCAAGGTTGGGTATCCCGCCGCGCCGCGATCAGGATGCCGGGGGCTTCAGCAGGCGCGCGGTCACCAGGGCGATCGGCACGCCGACCAGCAGGCTGTGGGCGAAGACCTGATTCGCCGTCTGGATCAGGCTGAGCCGCCCGAACGCCTCCGGCCAGCGCAGGGGCACCACCCCCCAGGTCATCACCCCATAGAGCGCCAGGCCATAGATCGCGCCCCACAGGATCGGCTGGCGGCGCAGGGGCTCCAGGCGCTCGGCGGCGAGCACGAAGACCGTGACCATCACCGCCATGATCGCGAAATGGATGGCGAGGCCCAACAGGGCGGTCGAGGCCCCGCCCTGCAGGGCCGGCTTGCCGAGGATCGCGCTGGCGATGGTCTGCAGCATGCGGACCGGCCCCCGTCCCGTGATCAGCGAGGTGATCACCGCGTCCAGGATGTCCAGGGTTCCGGCCAGCAGGGTGGCGACCAGTATGGCGCGGCCCAGTCCGGGTCCGGCGGCGGGGAGGCTTGAGGCGAGGGACATGGGCGGGCTCCGATCGGGACCTTGAGCCTAGGCGGCGGATTTCCGGCCCGTCGCGCACGATCCGACGGTCGAACCCTGGGGCCGGGCGTCGCGGAATTGACAGGCGGACGGCTTGCGCGCCCCCTTCAGCCTGCGGACCTATCTCAGCGGACCTCCCCAGTGGCCGACGGCTCATTTCCGAAACCCGACCAGCCAATGGCCCATCGCCTGGCCTATCGCGCCTGGGACGGGTTCGAGGCGTCGCTGAACCGCACCGACGCCGGCAAGCATGAGGCGACCATCAGCCCCCTGGTGCGGATGGCCCTGCATGTGGGCCCCGCCGTACGCGCCGACTGCCAGGTCGACGACGTCCGCCGCAGCGGCTGGCAGAGCCCCGGCGACTACGATCTGGTCCCGCCCGGCGTACAGGGCCAGTGGGAAGATGCGACCCCGGCCCTGGTCATGAGCTTCCGCTTCAGCCCCGAGCTGATGACCCGGGCCGCCGAGGGGCTGGACGGGCGGCTTGAGGATCTCCGCCCCCAGATGCGGGCCCGCGACCCCCAGGTCGAGCTGATCGGCCAGGCCCTGCGCGCCGAGCTGGAGTCCCCCCTGCCCTCGCCCCGGCTCTATGGCGAAAGCCTGGGCCTGGCGCTCGCGGTGCGCCTGGCCGTCCGCGCCCGCCACCGCCCCGCCCCGCGGCTGACCGCGCTCACGCCCCGCCAGCTGCGCGCCGTGACCGACCGCATCGAGGCCCATCTGGACGAGGATCTCAGTTTGGCCGACCTGGCCGCCACGGCCGGGGTCAGCGTCTCGCACTTCACGGTGATGTTCCGCCGCGCCGTCGGCCAGTCGGCCCACCGCTATCTGATCGAGCGCCGCGTCCTGCGGGCCCAGGACCTGCTGGTCCGCGGCGGTCGCACGATCGCCCAGGCCGCCGGCGAGGCCGGCTTCGCCCACCAGAGCCACCTCGCCCGCTGCATGCGCCGCATGCTGGGCGTCACCCCCTCCCAGCTGACCGCCTGACCGGCGCCTACTGGCGGGCCATCTCCGCCTCGCCCACCGCCTCGGCGTCCAGGGCCTGGTCCTCGTCCATGGTCACCACCACCGTCTTCAAGGCCCCGGTGAAGCTGAACGGGGCTGCGTAGTCGGCGACCGGGCTGCCGCGGTCGCGGCCGATGTCCAGGCCCGACCAGGAGACGAAGGTGGCGAAGCCCAGATGGGTGTGGACCTGGCCCGCCGGCTTGCCGTCCACCGTCAGGGTGAAGGTCCGCCCGTCCCCCTGGCGCACGCCGACGCCCAGCTTGCGACGGCCCGGCGGGATCTTCGCCTCCGAGGTCACCGTCGCCTTGGCGCCGCCGACATTGATCGTGTGGTGCAGATGGCCGCCCTGCAGATAGAGGCTGTAGCCACAGGTGGCGTCGCCGTGGGCGATCAGCACGCCTTCCGCCCCTTCCGGCGGGATCAGGGCGTCGGCCTCGATGCGGTAGGAGCGGCTGCGGACGTCCGGGGCCATGTCGGTGGGCAGGTGGCCCATGCCGCGATGGAAGACGAAGCGCTTGCGCGGCCCGTGATAGCGGATGGCGTTCTCAGCGAAGCGCGGGCCGAAGCGGTCGTCGAGCGGCAGCACCTTGCAGCGCTCGGCCTCCGCCCACCACAGGTCGATCAGGGCCTTCAGCCGCTCGGGCTCGGCCTGAGCCAAATCCTCGACCTCCGAGAAGTCCCGGTCGAGGTGATAGAGCTCCCACTGGTCGGCGTCGAAGGGCCGGCCGGGGGGATGGAAGGCGACGGCCTTCCATCCGTCCTTCCACAGGCCGCGATGGCCGAACATCTCGAAATATTGCGGCCGCCCGCGGGCCGGGGCCGCCGGGTCCTTCAGCGAAGCCGCGAAGCTCACCCCTTCCATCGACATCTGCGGCACGCCCCAGACCTGGGCCGGCGGCTCCAGGCCCAGCAGGTCCAGCACCGTCGGTGCGAAATCGCTGGCGTGGGCGAACTGGTGGCGCAGCTCGCCGCGGGCCGGCAGGCCGTTCTTCCAGGAGATCACCAGCGGATCGCGGATGCCGCCCCCATGGGTGTTCTGCTTGTAGCGGCGCAGCGGGGTGTTGGACGCCATGGCCCAGCCGTGCGGGAAATTGGAATGGGTGTCCGGCCCGCCGATGTCGTCGATCCGGGCCAGCTTCTCGCCCATCGGCTCGCCCTTCATGTTGTAGGGGCCCATGGCGTTGACCATGCCCAGCGGCCCGCCCTCCTGGCTCGCGCCATTGTCGGACAAGACCAGGATCAGGGTGTCGTCCTTGATCCCCGCCGTCTCCAGGAAGCCGATCAGCCGCGCCAGATGCTGGTCGGCGTGGTCGAGCATGCCGGCAAAGGCGCTCTGCAGGCGGGTGAACACCCGGCGCTCGTCGTCCGAATGCTCCTCCCAGCCCTTCACCCCGTCATTGCGGGTCGGCATGCGGGTCTCGGCGGGCGTGATCCCCATGGCCTTCTGCCGGGCCAGCCGCTGCTCGCGCTCCACGTCCCAGCCGTGTTCGAAGACGGGATCATAGCTGCGGATGATCTCCTGCGGCGCCTGGTGCGGGGCGTGGCAGGCGCCGAAGGCCAGCCAGAGCAGCCACGGCGTCTCCGGCGCGTCGGCGGTGTGATCGGCGATATAGCGGATCGACTGGTCGACCAGGTCGGCGGTCAGGTGATAGCCGGCCTCATAGCCCCCGTCCGGCGGGTCGATCGGGGTGTTGTCGCGCACCAGCTCCGGCGCGTACTGGTCGGTCTCGGCGTCCATGAAGCCATAGAACCGGTCGAAGCCGCGCCCCAGGGGCCAGCCGTCGAAGGGCCCGGTCGGGCCGGTCTCAGTCAGCGGCGTCGCGTGCCACTTGCCGACCATGTAGCTGCGATAGCCGTGGGGCTTCAGCATCTCCGGAAGCGTGCCGGCCTCGCGCGCGATCTTGCCGCGATAGCCCGGATAGCCTGAGTCAAAGTTCGCCAGGCAGCCCATGCCCACCGAGTGGTGGTTTCGCCCGGTCAAGAGCGCCGCCCGCGTGGTCGAGCACATGGCCGTGGTGTGAAAGCCGGTATAGCGCAGGCCGTCCGCCGCCAGGGCGTCGATGGTCGGCGTGCGGATCGGCGAGCCGTAGCAGCCGAAGTCCGAGAACCCGACGTCGTCGAACAGCACCACCAGGATATTGGGCGCGCCCTTGGGCGGCTTTGGCGGCGCCGGCCAATGGGGGGTGGAGTCCGCCAGGGTGCGGCCAATCCGGGCTTCCGTCATCTCGCGTCCTCCGGGCCCATACCGGTCGCCCTATTGGCACGCTTACTGCCACGGCCTAGCCCAGACAAGCCGCCACGCCCGCCTAGTTCGGCGGATTGTTCTTTTCGAGGAAGGCGACCAGCGAGGTCAGCATCTGTTGGCGGGTCTCGCCGCGGGAGAGCCAGTGGTCCTCGCCGGGCAGGGTGACCATCTGGACGTCCTTGCCGGCGGCGCGCAGGGCCCGCTCCATGGCCTGGCTCTGCCAGATGGGCACAACCGTGTCGTCCTTGCCGTGGATCAGGAGGATGGGGACCTGGACCTTGTCGGCGTGCTGGGCCGGCGAGATGTCCTTCAGCACCGGATCGGTGGCCTTCTCGGCGCCCATGAACCGGTTCCAATAGCGCATGGCGCTGTAGTTGCGCCGCTCGCGGGCCGTACCGACGAACACCGAGAGGTCTGAAAGCCCCGCCACCGAGGCGGCGCAGCGATAGACGCCGGGGTCGAAGACCGCGCCCGCCAGGGCGGCGTAGCCGCCATAGCTGCCGCCGGCGATGCAGACGCGGGCCGGATCGATCACGCCCTGGCTCGCCAGATAGCGCACCCCATCGGAGAGATCGGTCTGCATCTTGCGGCCCCACTGGCCGAACCCGGCCTCGAGGAAGGCGCCGCCGAAGCCGTTCGACCCGCGATAATTGACCTGCAGCACCGCATAGCCGCGGGAGGCCAGCGCCTGGGCCCACCAGTCGAAGCCGGGTTCGTCACGCACCGCCGGGCCGCCATGCGGCAGGACCACCAGCGGCAGCATCTTGTCCGGCCGGCCATTGGGCACGGTGAGGTAGCCGGACAGGTCCAGCCCGTCGCGGGCCTTGAAGCGGATCGGACGAACCGCCGCGATGTCCTTGGGCAGCAGGGCCTCATAGAGTTGGCCGACGGGATCGGCCCGCTTGGCCTTCAGGTCGACCAGGTCATACCGCGGACCGTCGTCGGCGGGATCGACCCGGACCACGATCCGGGTCCGGTCGGACGACCATGCCACCATGCTAACCAGAGCGCCCTTGTAGGCCCGCGTGATCTTGGCCCAGGTCGCGGCGTCGGCCGGGTCGAGGAACTCATAGACCTGCTGCTCGCCCTGGAGCGCGGTGAAGCCGATCAGACGATGCGACTTCGGATCATGGATCGGCCTTTCATAAGCCTCGTCGCGAAACGGCTCGCCCCAGGCCAGGGTCTCGGGCGAGATCTCGCGCAGGGCGGCGTTGTAGCCATCCGGGGCGGCGACCAGCGCCGAGCGCCCGTCGCGGCCGAGGCCTTCCAGGCTGGGTGTCTCCAGGGGCGCGGTCAGAGACTTCACCACCCGCCATCCCCGGCCTTCCCGCATCTTGAGCACCCAGGCCCCGGTCTTCTGGGTGTATTCCGTCTCGGCCACGGCCTGCCCGTCCGCCCCGACCAGCCACTCGTCCGTATCGTCGAAGCCCTGCTGCACCAGGGTCGAGAGGTCGCTCTCCAGATTGATCGAGAACAGCGAGACGCGCCCCTGGTGTTCCACGAAATTGATCCCTTCCAGGAACAGCTTCGTCTCGCCATTCACCTCGCGGACCATCGGCGATCCGACGAGGATGTTGAGCCCGTCCTTGACGTCGGCCAGCAGCGGCCGGATCCGATGCTTGCGCAGGTCGAAGTCGTAGATGCCGAAGAATTCGCTGCGCGGCGAGGTGACCCACGGGATGATGCTGGTCGTGGAGGTGGTGATGAGCAGGTGGTCCAGACCCGCCCAGTCCAGGCTCCGCACCTTGGCCGGCCCGGCGTCGAGGCCGAACATCGACCCGTCGGCGAGGGACTTCACGATGATCCGGCGCCCCCCGCTCGCCGTCCAGATCACCGCGAGCTTCTGCCCGTCCGGCGAGATCGCGACATCCTCGATGTCCGGCAGCTTGCCATAGGCCTCCAGCGGCGCGGCGCGCGCCGAGGTCGCGGCGAGGAGCGCCGTCGCGAAGAGGGCGGCGAGGCGAACGGGCGCCATCGCGCGCCTGCGGATCGAAGGGGTCATTGCGGCGGATTGTTCTTTTCGAGGAAGGCGACCAGCGAGGTCAGCATCTGTTGGCGGGTCTCGCCGCGGGAGAGCCAGTGGTCCTCGCCGGGCAGGGTGACGAGTTCGACCGGCTTGTGCGCGGCGTTCAGCGCCCGCTGCATGGCGAGGCTCTGGTAATAGGGCACCACAGTGTCGTCCTTGCCGTGGATCAGCAGGATCGGGATCTGCGCCTTGTCGGCGTGCAGGGCCGGAGAGATGGCCTTCAGCACCGGGTCCTTGCTGTCCTCGGCGCCCATGAAGCGGCTCCAGTAGCGGGTCGCCTCGAGACGCCCCGCGCCCTTCAGGGTGGCCAGCATGGCCGGCAGGTCGGCGGGGCCGGACACCGAGGCCGCGCAGCGATAGACCTTGGGATCGAACACCGCCCCGGCCAGGGCCGCATAGCCGCCATAGCTGGCGCCGGCGATGCAGACCCGAGCCGGATCGATGGTCCCGGCGGCGGCCAGATAGCGGACCCCGTCGGACAGGTCGGTCTGCATCTTGCGGCCCCACTCGCCATAGCCGGCGGTGAGGAAGCTCGCCCCGAAGCCGTCGGAGCCGCGGAAGTTGACCCGCAGCACGGCATAGCCCCGCGACGCCAGCGCCTGGGACCACCAGTCGAATCCCGGCTCGTCGCGCGCCGCCGGCCCGCCGTGCGGCAGGACGATCAGCGGCAGATTGTGCTCCGGGCGGCCGGTCGGAAGGGTCAGATAGCCGCTGATCTCCAGACCGTCGGCGGCCTTGAAGGACACGGGGCGGACCGGGGCGACGTCCTGGGGCTTGATGTCCTCATAGAGGAACCCGATCGGATCAGCCCGGCCCGCCTTGAGGTCCACCAGGGCGTAGTTGGGACTGTCGTTCGGCGGATCGACCCGCGCCACGATCCGGCTGCGATCGGCCGACCAGCTGACCAGCTGCACGCGGGAGCCCTTATAGGCCCGCTTGATCTTGCCCCAGGCCTCGGCGTCGGCGGGCGCCAGGAACTCATAGACGTCCTCGTCGCCCTTCAGGTCGGCGAACCCCAAGAGCACGCCCCCGCCCACCCCGTGGACCAGGGACCCGGGCACATCCTTGCGCAGGGGCTCGCCCCAGGTCGGATTGGCCGAAGACACCTCGCGCAGGACCGTGGCGTCCTTCACGGGATCCGCGACCAGGAAGGAGTCCGGCGTGCGCCCCAGGCCCATCAGGGCCGGGCGGTCAAGGGGCGCGACGCGGGAGACCAGCGTGCTCCACCCGCCTCCGGCCTGGCGGACCCGAAGGCTCCAGTCGCCGGTCTCCTGGTTGTACTGGGCCTCGGCCAGGGCTTCGCCATCCCCGCCGACCACCCAGTCGCGGGTGTAGCGGGAGCCGGTGCGGAAGATCCGGGAAGCGTCGTTCTCCAGATCGATCTGGAACAGGGAGTCCACGCCCCGGCCGTCGACGAAGCTGATGCCCTCGACGATGACGACGGTCTTGCCCTTCACCTGCCGGACGATCGGCGTGCCGATGATGATGTTCAGGCTCTCGGTGGCGCCCGACATCACGTTTTTGACCCGACCCTTGTCGAGGTTGTAGTCGAGCAGGACGGCGTACTCGCCGCGCGGCGCCTCCACCCCGTTGATGTAGGACGTGGTGGTGGTGGTGATCAGCAGGTGGTCGGGGCCGGCCCAGTCCAGGCTGCGGACCTTCACGGTTCCCGCGGCCAACTGGCTGAGCTTGCCGCTGGCCATGTCGCGGACCACGACGCGCCGCTGGACCCCATCCGACCAGATGACGCCGAGCTTCTGGCCGTCGGGCGAGATGGCCACCTGCTCGATATTGGCGAGCTTGCCATAGGCCTCAAGCGGAGCGGCCTGCGCCCGGCCGACGCCCAGGGTCGCCACGACGGCGGCCAACAACACCCTGAAACGCAAGACGGCAGTCCCCCAACCCGATAGGGAGACTGCCGCGCAACCCTTGCGAGATCAACCCGAAGTCAGCCCCGGGCGCTCGAAATCCCTACTTCTGGTTCGCGTAGAGCTTGACCACGTCGAACAGGAAATCGCGGCCCTCATAGAGCGAGCGCACCCGCAGGCGCTCGTTCAGGCCGTGCACGCCGCCGCCGTCCGGGTCGCCGAAGATGCCCGACAGGCCATAGGTCGGAATGCCCGCGGCGTTGGTGAAGCGCCCGTCCGTGGCGCCGGTCGACATGGCCGGCACGAAGGGCACGCCGGGCCACATCTTCTTGGACACCTGCTCGATCGGCCCGACGATGGTCTTGGTCAACGGCGGGGGCGGGGTCACCGGGCTGGGCACGCCCACCAGGGTCACCTTGATGGCCGGATCGGCGAAGACGCCGACCAGGGTGTCGCGGACCTTCAGGATGTCCTCGCCGGGCAGGATGCGGCAATTGACGTTGGCCTCGGCCCGCTGCGGCAGGGCGTTGGGGGCGTGGCCGGCATTGACCATGGTCGCCACGCAGGTGGTGCGCATCATCGAGTTGCGGCTGGGGTCTTGGGCCACGATGGCCACGGCCGCCGCATTGGTCGGGTCCTTGGCGACGGCGGCCATGGCCGCGCCGCTCTCGCCGCCCTCGATCGTCGCCATCTTCTCGAAGTGGTTCTTCGTCGCCTCATTGATGGCGACGGGGAAGTCGAACGCGCCCAGCCGGGCCAGAGCGCCGGACAAGTGATAGATGGCGTTGTCCTTGACCGGCCGCGAGGAGTGGCCGCCCGGATTGGTCACCACCAGGGTGTAGTCCTGATAGACCTTCTCGCCTGCCTGGATGGACAGGAACTGGCGATCGCCCTTGGCGGTCAGCCGCCCGCCGCCGCCTTCATTGAGAGCGAACTCGGCCTTCATCAGCTCGGGCTTGTTCTTCAGCAGCCATTCGACGCCGTCGAAGGTGTCGGAGGTCTCTTCCCCGCAGGTCAGCGCCAGCTTCAGGCCGCGCTTGGCCTTGAAGCCCTCCTTTTTGTAGCGGACCATGTTGTCGGTGAAGATCGCCGCCATGGCCTTATCGTCGCTGGCGCCGCGGGCGTAGAAGTAGCCGTTCTCCTCGACCAGGGTGAAGGGATCGCGCACCCAGTCGGCGCGCTTGGCCTCGACCACGTCGATGTGGGCCAGCAGCATGATCGGCTTCAGCTTGGGGTCGGATCCGGGCAGGTTGGCGATCAGGGCGCCCCATTGCGGATGCTCCGGCGGGACCACGACCTGCACGTCCGCGTCGGGGAAGCCGGCGGCCTTCAGGCGTGCGCCCATCTTCTCGGCGGCGGTGGTGCAGCTGCCGACCGACAGGGTCGTATTGGTCTCGATCAGCTCCTTGTAGAGGTCGCGGAACGCCAGCTGGTCGGGACGCGGCGGCGCCGTCTGGGCCTGGGCGGCGCTGCTGGCGAGGGCGGCGGCCGACAGGACGGCGGCGGCGGCGAAGGTGCGGATCATGGAACGGCCCCGGAGATGAACAACGGGCGGGACCCTAGGATCGCCGAGGCGGCCGGGCAACCGAAGTGTCACAGAGTGACGTTCTGTGATTTAGGTTGCTCCCCCGCTGGGCTCCGCTGATCCTTCCTTCTCCCCTTGCGGGAGAAGGTGTCGGCGAAGCCGACGGATGAGGGGTCTTTCAGAACCCTCCGCGCTCATCGGCGCCAACCGGTGGAGAGGCCTGCCGACCCCTCATCCGACCTGGCTCCGCCAGGCCACCTTCTCCCGCAAGGGGAGAAGGGACCTAGTTCACTTCCGTCTTCTTCGGCGCCTCGGGCGGCAGGGGCGCGACGGGCACGCCGTCGGCGGCGAGCTCGCGGATCTCCTTGGGCGAGGCCTCGCCATAGATGCCGCGGTCCTCGGACTTGCCCTCATGGATGGCGCGGGCCTCGGCGGCGAAGCTGTCGCCGACATAGTCGAAGTTCTCTTCCACGTGGCGGCGGACCTGGCCCAGGGCCTCCATCATCATCTGGCGGGCCTGGGGCGGCAGGTCGACCTGGCCCTTGCGCTTCGTGCCGGCCACGGCCGGGGCCATGATCTGCTTGGCGACGGACTTGGAGTCACAGACCGGGCAGGCGACCAGCCCCCGGGCCTGCTGGTCGTCGAAATCGTCCGACGATCCGAACCAGCCTTCGAACTCATGGGCCTGGTCGCAGGCGAGCGCGTAGCGGATCACGCCAGCGGCTCCGGCGGGCTGAAGGCCCGGGCATTGGCCAGAGCCGGAATGGCGGCGCGGGCCTTGTCGACGGCGGCCAGGTCCAGGTCGACCACCAGCACGCCGGGCTCGTCATGGGCCAGCTCGCCCAGCACCTCGCCCCAGGGGGCGATGGCGATCGTATGGCCATAGGTGCCGCGGCCGTCCTCGTGGAAGCCGCCCTGGGCCGGGGCCAGCACGAAGCTGCCGGTCTCGATGGCCCGGGCGCGGAGCAGGATCTCCCAGTGGGCCGCGCCGGTTGGGCGGGTGAAGGCGGCGGGCACGGTGATCACCTGGGCGCCGGCCAGAGCCAGGGCGCGATGCAGGGCCGGGAAGCGGACGTCGTAGCAGATGGTGAGGCCGAGCCTGGCCGCGCCGATATCGGCCGTCACCGCCCGGTCGCCGGGCTCATAGGTCTCGCTCTCCCGCGCCGTCTCGCCGGTCGGCAGGTCGACGTCGAACATGTGCAGCTTGTCGTAAGTCGAAACGATCTCGCCCTTCGGCGAGACCAGGGCGGCGCGGTTGGCGGCCTTGCCGTCCTCGCGCTTGACCAGGGCCGAGCCGATCAGCAGCCAGACGCCCAGTTCGGCGGCCAGGGCCTGCAGCCCTACGACGACCGGATCCTGCGCCAGCAGGGTCAGCTGCGGCAGGAGCTTCGCCTTGTCCTTCTGCAGAATGTTGCTGCCTTCCGGCGTGGCGATCAGCTGCGCGCCCTGGGCGGCGGCCTCGCGCACCAGGGGGGCGATATGGTCGAGCGCCGCGGCTTGACTGGCGGGCGTCCGGGTCTGGATCAGGGCGACGCGATAGGTCATGGCCCCCTAGATGCGCTTCAGACGCCGCTTGGCAAGTCCCAGACCGCCAGCGCCCGCTCGGCCAGAGCCGCCTGCCCCACTCCGCCCATCATCACCAGGCCGTCGATGACGCCGAGGATCAGGGCGGCGGTCGCCCGGCGGTCGACGCCCGGCGCCACGGCGAGCCTCGCCTCCACCCAGTCGAGGAAGCCCTCGCCGATCTGGGTGCCGATCCGCACATAGGGCTCCTGGCCGCGGGCCGCGGCGGCGGCCACCTCCAGCCACAGCGCCATGACCGGCTGCATGGCCGGGCTCTGAAGCACGCCCCACAGCACCGGGGCCAGCGCCCGCGGCGGGACCGGCTCGGCCGACACCGCCGCCAGATCGCCCTGCAGCCGGCCGGCGATGGTCATCAGGGTGAGGCTCAGCACCTCCTCCTTGTCGTCGAAATAATAGAGCAGCATGCGGTCGCTGATCCCCGCCGCCTTGGCGAGCGGACGCAGGCTCGCCCCCGCCAGACCTTCCGCCAGAAGGTGGTCGGCCATGCGGTCCAGGGCGGCGGCGCGGCGATCGTCTCGAATGGTCATAGGCTCTTGTAGCACTCGCTACATTGATGCAGTGTGTAGCGGTCGCTACAAAATGGAAAAAGCATCATGGACGCCAAACTCACCCTCGCCCAGTCCCTGAAAGCCGTGGCCTGCGGTCTCTCGCTCTGGTTCATCGGCGCGCTCGTGGTCCAGTTCGGACGGCCGATCGGCCTGTTCGGCCCGCACCTGGCGATCCTCTATCTCGCTTCGGTCCTGCTCATCCCCGCCTCGATCATGCTGGTCAAGCGGATCGCGGGTCTCGCGGACGGGGCGCAATATGTCACCGGCGTCGCGCTCGGCACCGCGGCGGCCATCGTCTGGGACGGTCTCTTGATCGCCTTTGCGCCCGGCCTCTATGGCGGGCCCGGCGAAGGCCTGGCCCAGGGCGCGGCCTGGATCCTGTTCGCCGGCGCGCTCGGCTTCGTCCCGCCGCTCGTCAGCCTCTTTCGCAGCCGTTAGGCCGCAAGCAGGGCGTCCAGCTTGCCGGTCTGTTCCAGGGCCATCATGTCGTCGCAACCGCCGACATGGGTCTCGCCGATGAAGATCTGCGGGAAGGTGGCCCGCCCGCCGGAGCGCTGCAGCATCTCCTGCTTCTTCTCGGCGTCGAAGGCCGCCGAGATCTCCTCGAACTGCACGCCCTTCTTCTCCAGGAGAGAGACCGCGCGGACGCAGTAGGGGCAGAACGGCTTGGTGTAGATGGTGACGTTGGGCATGGGTCTTTAAACGCACGAAATCCTTGATTGATCTTATATGGGCCTGTTCGCGGCCTCTTGAACCCTCGCGATCACGGCCAGATTGACGCATTGGGCGCCGGCGCCCTTCAGCGCCCGCGCACAGCCCTCCGCCGTCGCCCCGGTGGTCAGAACGTCATCAATCAGCAGCACGCGGCGGCCCGCAAGCCGCCTCGCCTGAGAGGCGGGCACGGCGAAGGCGGCGGCCACATTGCGCCGCCGCCCGCCGCCCGACTTGCCGCCTTGGGTCTCCGTCGCCCGCACGCGCCGGAGCGCATCGGGCAGATAGGCCAGCCCCGTCAGCCGGGCGAGCGGCCGGGCGATCTCCGCCGACTGGTTGAACCTGCGCCGCAGCAGCCGGGTCGGGTGCAGGGGCACGGGCACAATGACGTCCGCCTCCGCGATCAACTCCCGAGCCGCCCGGCTGATCCAGCGGGCGAACAGCGGCGACAGATCCGTGCGGTCGGCGTGCTTCAACTGCAGGATCGGCCCGCGCGAGGCGTCGTCATAGAGACAGGCGGCGCGGGCCCGATCAAACGCCCGCGGCCGCGCCATGCAGGCCGCACACCGCACGCCGGGGCCCTGGTGAAATTCGAAGGGAACCCCGCAGCCGTCACAGACCGGATCGTCGAGAAAGGTGATCCGGCTCCAGGCCTCGGGGCTCAGCCCCACCGACTGCGGACGCGGCCCGTCATCCAGCGCCTGGGGCGGGAAGATCAGGTCCAGACCGGCCCGCAGGGCGGAAATCCACCCGGGCCCCGGTTTCCACCGGCCCCGCGACACGCCATCTTGCAGGCTCATGTCACGCGCCCCCCAGCCTCTCACGCCCCGCATCTTCGACCGCGCCCTACTGCGCCGCCGCCTCGACCGCGCCGCCAAGGCCTATGGCCAGGCCGATTTCCTCAAGCGCCGCGCCGCCGAGGACATCGTGGCCCGGCTGGAGGTGATCATGCGGGACTTCCCCAGGGCTGTCGATATCGGCGCGCGCAACGGGGCGTTCCGCAACGCCCTGGCGAGCAGCGACGCCCACCCCCGCGTCCAATTCCTGGTCGAGACCGAGATCGCCGAGGGAATCCTCGCCGGCCGCGAGGCGCGCGCCTGCTGGTCGACGAGGAGCAATTGCCCTTCGCCTTCGCCAGCCTCGACCTGGTGGTCTCCAGCCTCGCCCTACACTGGACCAATGACGTGGTCGGGACCCTGATCCAGATCCGCCGCGCCCTGAAGCCCGACGGCCTGTTCATCGGCGCCCTGTTCGGCGGGGCGACGCTCACGGAACTCCGCCAATCCCTGATGGCCGCCGAGGTGGAGCTGACCGGCGGCGCCGGCCCCCGCGTTTCACCCTTCGCCGACCCCAATGACGCCGCCAGCCTGTTGCAGCGGGCCGGATTCGCCCTGCCGGTGGCCGATGTCGATCGGGTGACGGTGCGCTACGCCCACCCGCTCAAGCTGATGGCCGATCTGCGGGCCATGGGCGAGACCAGCGTGCTCGCCGAACGCCACCCCCGGCCGCTCACCCGCGCGGTCCTGGCCCGGGCCTTCGAGATCTACGCCGAGCGCTTCGCCGAACCGGACGGCCGCATCCCCGCCACCTTCGAGATCCTCACCCTCACCGGCTGGACCCCCTCCTCCATCCAGCAACAGCCGCTGAAACCCGGCTCCGCCAAGATGCGCCTCGCCGACGCGCTGAAAACCGTGGAGCACCCGCTGCCGCGGGATGAGGACTGAGACTCCCCGCCGGGCGCAAAACCCTCTAGGTCTCACCCCAAAGACCGGAGGACCTGACCATGAGCGACCCCCAAGCGCCTGACGCGCCGAAGCCGACGGGCAAGGTCACCCTCTATCTGGTCCGCGGGATCATCGTCCTGATGGGCGTCTTCGTCCTGGTCTCGGTCGGCATGTCCCTGCTGACCCGCGCCAGCGGCCCCAGCGCCGCCCAGGTCAGCGCCATGCTGGCGGCCGAGGCCAAGTACAATGTCCGCATCCAGCGCGACACCTATGGGGTGCCGCACATCTCCGGCCCCCGCGACGCCGACGTCGCCTTCGGCCTGGGCTTTGCCCATTCGGAGGACGACTTCGCCACCATCCAGGAGACGGCGCTCACCTCCCGCGGCCAGCTCGCCGCCGTCACCGGCAAGCACGGCGCGGTCACCGACTACATCGCCCGCCTGCTGCAGGTGCGCGAGACCGTCGACGCGGGTTACGACAAGCTGCCGGCCGACGTGCGCCAGGTGGTCGAGGCCTATGCCGACGGGGTGAACTATTACGCCGCCCTGCACACCGCCCAGGCCGCGCCGGGCATGCTGCCGCTCACCGGTAAGGACGTGGTGGCCGGCTTCGTCTTCAAGACCCCGTTCTTCTATGGCCTGGATTCGACGCTCGCCAAGCTCAACGCCCCCGCCGACGGCCCCAACAAGAAGCTGCCCGTGGGCTCCAACGGCATCGCCATCGCCCCCTCGCGTTCGGCCGACGGGGCGACCCGGCTCCTGGTCAATTCGCACCAGCCCTATACCGGCGTCGTCGCCTGGTACGAGGCGGTGCTGGACAGCGGCGAGGGCTGGCATGTGGCCGGCGGATTCTTCCCCGGCTCGCCCTTCATGCTGCACGGCCACAACGCCCACCTGGGCTGGGCCAATACGGTCAACAAGCCCGACCTGATCGACGTCTACCGCCTGACCCTCAACCCGGCCAACGACAACCAGTACAAGCTGGACGGCCAGTGGAAGGCCTTCGAGGTCACCGACGCGGCGCTCAAGGTGAAGGTGTTCGGCCCGATCACCATCACCGTCCACAAGCCGGTGCTGCGCTCGGCCTTCGGACCCGTCATGAAGACCGCCCAGGGCGCCTTCGCCATCCGCTACGCCGGCATGGGCGAGGTGCGTCAGGTCGAGCAGTACTACCGCCTCGACAAGGCCAGGGACCTGGCCGAATGGCGCGCCGCCATGGGGCTCCAGGCCCTGCCCTCGATCAACTACATCTACGCCGATGAGAAGGGGAACATCGGCTATGTCTACAACGCCCAGTTCCCCAACCGGAAAGCCGGCGTCGACTGGTCCGGCGTCCTGCCCGGCGACCGCTCGGACCTGATCTGGAACGGCTACCTGCCCTTCAGCCAGACCCCGCAGATCTGGAATCCGAAGTCGGGCTATGTGTTCAACTCCAACAACACGCCCTTCGACGCCACCGCCCCGGCCGACAATCTGAAGCCCGCCGACTTCCCGGCGACCATGGGCATCCAGACCGACATGACCAACCGGGCCTATCGGGTCGAGGAGACCTTCGGCGCCGACCCGAAGATCACCGCCGACACGTTCGCCGCCTACAAGTTCGACCTCGCCTATTCCAAGCGCTCCAAGGTCGCCGGCGTCATCGCCGAGCTCGTGGCGCTCGATCCCCAGGGCTATGCCGACTTCGCCCATGCCCAGCAGATCCTCAAGGCCTGGGACCTCAAGACCGACGTGCATAATCGGGGGACGGCGCTCGCCATCCTCACCGCCCAGCCGGTGCTGACCGCGCGGGAAAAGGGCGAGCCGGTCGATCTGCGCGCGGCCCTCACCGCCTCGATCAAGACGCTCAAGACCCACTTCAAGCGGATCGATCCGGAATGGGGCGAGCTGAACCGCATCCGTCGCGGCGACGTGGACCTGGCCATCGACGGCGGGCCCGACACCTATCGCGCCGTCTATGGCAAGCCCGAGAAGAACGGCACGCTCACCGCCACGGCCGGCGACACCTTCATCATGTTCGTGACCTGGGACGCCAAGGGCCAGCTGTCGTCCCAGTCGATCCACCAGTTCGGCTCGGCCACCAGCGTGCCGGACTCGCCCCACTACGCCGACCAGACCAAGATGTTCGTGGCCATGAAGCTGAAGCCGGTCTGGTTCACCGCCGACCAGCTGAAAGGCCACGTCGAGGAAGACTACAAACCCCGCGACCGCGCGCCCAAGCAATAGCCGCTCAAAGTCCTCTCCCCACCCGTGGGGAGAGGGTTGGGTGAGGGGCGCGCCGCGAAGCGGTGCGTCTGACATCGACGCAGAGTGCACCGAGGGGCCGCAGCCCCTCACCCTGCCCTCTCCCCGCAAAGCGGGGCGAGGGTCTCAGGCCGCCACCGCTTCCCGCGCCGCGCCCGCCCAGGCGAAGCCCGGGAAGTAGCAGCCCATCATCCGCTCCACATAGGCGACCAGATTGGCGAAACCCTCGGCCCGGCGGCGCAGGGGACTGTCGAAATAGGGCGTCAGCACGGTCGCCAGGATCCCGAAGGCCACCGCATCGACGCTGGTCGGCCGCTCGCCCATCAGGAACGGCTTGTCCCCCAGCTGGGTCGACAGCGCCCACAGCGAACGGGTCCCCAGCAGCACGATCTCGTCGGGGGCATGACGGCCGATCCCCACCGCCTTCAGATTGACCTCGACGGCCGCCTTCAGCCCGGCGCGCAGCTCGTCGCGCATCGCCTCCGGCGCCTGGTCGAACCAATGGGCCGGGCCCTTGTCGAAATTGGCCGGATCCATGAACCGGAACCAGGCCGAGGCCCAGCCGAGCTGGTTCTCGATCATCCGCTCATAGGCCCAGGCCTGGGCCCGTTCGGCCGCCGTCAGACCGGCGTCCAGGTCCACGCCATAGCGCGCCTCGATATGGCCGCGGATGAAGGTGGAATCGGCGATCCGCTCGCCCGCGTCCTCGATGAAGGGCAGCTGGCCCTTGGGCGAGTCCTCGCGGGCGCCCTGGGCGAAGCGGTAGGGAATGCCGGCCATGGCGAACTGGACCATGGTCTTCATCACATAGGGGCTGGTCTCCGGCAGGCCGAAACCCGGGCCGACGCCGTACACGGTGATGGGGTCCTGGGACAGGGTCCGGGGGGCGGCTTGGGCGGTCATGGCGGCGTCTCCTTGTTGACGCCCCCTGCCTATTGCCATCCTGCTGACATCGTGGTGGCAACAGCGGAGGTTCAGATGAGCGCCATGAGACGCGCCGACAGACTGTTCCAGATCATCCAGATCTTCCGCCGCTCGCGCCGGCCGATCACCGCCGACGCCCTGGCGCTGGAGCTCGAGACCTCCAAGCGGACGGTCTATCGCGACATCGCCGACCTGATGGCGCAACGGGTGCCGATCCGCGGCGAGGCGGGCATCGGCTACGTCCTGGACGGCGGCTACGACCTGCCGCCCCTGATGCTGACGCCGGACGAGATCGAGGCCGCGGTCCTGGGCGCCCAGTGGGTGGCGAGCCGCGGGGATCCGGCTCTGGCCCGCGCCGCCAAGGACCTGATCGCCAAGATCGGCGCCGCCGTGCCGGAGCGCCTGCGCCCCTATGTTCTGGAGCCCGCCTCGGGCACGCCGCCGGCCTGGAACGCCGTGCCGGACGCCATCGACATGGCCCGGGTCCGCGCCCACATCCACGCCGGCCGCAAGATCCGGCTCAGCTATCGCGACGAGACCGGCCAGGCGACCGAGCGGGTGATCTGGCCGGTGACCATCGGCTATCGCGACACCACCCGCATGCTGGTCGCCTGGTGCGAGCTGCGCGCCGATTTCCGCAGCTTCCGCACCGACCGGGTCGCTGACGCCGAGTTCCTGGAGGATCGCTATCCGGAACGCCCCGCCGTGCTGCGCGCCAAGTGGCGACGCACCACCGAGGCCCTGCGCCAGCAGTGGATGGCCAAACGGGGTGCGGCGGGGGCCGCTCCCAGCCGCTAGCAGCCCCGCGCGCGCCCTAGAACTCTTCCCAGCCGCCCTGGGTCGGGGCCGGGGCAGGCGCGCGGCCGCCGCCGACCGCCGCGGCGATCTTGGCGCGTTGCTGGGCCACGGGATTGGGGGCGGGGGCGTGCCGGCCCGGCTGGGCCAGGCTCGGCCGGCCGTCGCGGCTGGCGTTCACGCCGGTCTGGAACCGGGCCACCAGCTGGGCCAACTCGCGGGCCTCGGCCTTCAGGCTGGCGGAGGCTGCGGTCGCCTGCTCGACCATGGCGGCGTTCTGCTGGGTCACCTGGTCCATCTGGTTGACCGCCGTATTGACCTCGGCCAGGCCCGTCGCCTGCTCCTGGGACGACAGGGCGATCTCGGAGATAAGGCCGTCGATCTCGGCGACCTTGGCGACAATGCCCACCAGGGCCGTGCCGGTCTGATCGACCAGCTTCACGCCGCGATCCACCTGCGAGCTGGAGGTGGCGATCAGGGTCTTGATCTCCTTGGCGGCCTCGGCCGAGCGCTGGGCCAGAGCCCGCACCTCGGAGGCGACCACCGCGAAGCCCTTGCCGGCGTCCCCGGCCCGGGCCGCCTCGACCCCGGCGTTCAGCGCCAGCAGATTGGTCTGGAAGGCGATCTCGTCGATCACCCCGATGATCTGGGTGATCTGGTTGGACGAGGCCTCGATCTCGCCCATGGCGGCGACGGCGTCGCGCACCACGTCGCCCGAGTGCTGGGCGTCCGCTCGCGCGGTCGAGGCGGCGGTCGAGGCCTGGCGGGCCCCCTCGGCGCTGCGCTTCACCGTGGCGGTGATCTCGTCCAGGGCGGCGGCGGTCTCTTCCAGGCTGGCGGCCTGCTGCTCCGTCCGCCGCGACAGGTCGTCTGAGGCCGCGGCGATCTCGTCGGCCCCGCCGCCCACGGCGCCGGTCGCCTCCAGCACCGCGCTCATCGTCTGGTCGAGCATGCCGATGGCCTGGTTAAAGTCCGTGCGGATCTTCTCAAAGGCGGGATCCACCGGCTTGGTGACCCGATAGGCCAGATTGTTCCGCGCCAGCTGGTCCAGGCCGTTGGCGATCTCAGCCGTCGCCGCGACCCGGCCGGTGACGTCCGTCGCGAACTTCACCACCTTGGCGACCCGGCCCCGGGCGTCGAAGATCGGGTTGTAGGAGGCCTGGATCCAGACCTCCTTGCCGCCCTTGCCGATGCGCTTGAACTCGGCGGCGACGAATTCGCCGGCGTTCAGCTTGCCCCAGAAGGCGTCATACTCGGCCGACCGGGCATAGGTCGGCTCGACGAACATCCGGTGATGCTGGCCTTTGATCTCCGCCAGGCTGTAGCCGAGCGTCTTCAGGAAGTTCTCATTGGCGGTCAGCACCTCGCCGCCCGGCGTGAACTCGATGACCGCCTGCACCCGCGAGATGGCGTCGATCTTGCCCTCGAACTCGGCGGTGCGCAGCTTCTCCGCCGTAATGTCGGTGGCGACCTTCACCACTCGCGTGACCACGCCCTTGGCGTTGACGATCGGATTATAGGAGGCCTGGATCCAGACCTCGCGCCCGCCCTTGCCGATCCGCAAATATTCCCGCGCATCGAACTCGCCGCGCCCGAGCTTGGTCCAGAAGGCGGCGTAGTCGGGGCTGCGGGCATAGTCCGGCTCGACAAACATCCGGTGGTGCTGGCCCTGGATCTCTTTCAGGCTGTAGCCCAGCGCGCTGCAGAAGTTCGCATTGGCGGTGAGGATCTTCCCCGTCGGATCGAACTCGATGATGGCGAGGGAGCGGTCGAGCGCCTGCAGCGTCGCCCTGGCTTCGCCTCCAGACCCAATTTTGGCGCCAAACACGTCGTGCTCCTTGCGATGCGACGAGATTTTCGTCGAACACCGTGATCTGCTGGAACATGTTGATGATTGGTTACGAATCCAGTCGCCACGGAATACTCAGAATATTTTGCGACAAGATGACCCGGGACATTCCCACCAAAATGAGTTGCTTTCGGGAAGTTATGTCTAATATTGAGTCACTATGCAGAAACGGAACCTCCGAATGCAGGCACGGAACAATTCTCTTCTTCCGACAGTTCGCTAGGGAATTTGCAGCCTAATGGCGACCTGGAGCCTGGCCGAGGTCGGACATTTCGACGCTCGCTTCCCGGCGTCATCCGCGCCGCTCGCCGCGCACCCGATCTTCCGGTCCGGCGACCGTGATGGCCTGGCCCTGGAGCTCGACCGGAACTATGGCGCGGCCCTGAACGCCGCCCGGGTCCGAGACGGCGCAGTGGCCGGCATGGCGAACCGCGCCGAGGTGGGCGGGGTCCATCTCCACTATTGCCACTACAAGCCCGCGGTCGAGATCGCCTTTTCGAGCATGGCGGGCCTGAGGCAGATGATCTGCCTCGCGGGCGCCGGGGTCTTCGTCCGGGGCGGACGGCGGCTGAGCGTGGATCCGGCGACGACCGGAGTCCTTCCCCCGGGCTCGGACTTCGAGGCCCACTATGACGAGGACTATCAGCAACTGGTCCTGCAGTTCGACGAGTCGGCCCTGCATCGACGGGCCGAGGCGATCACCGGCTCGCCCTTGCCGGCCGAACTGGGGGTGACCTTCATGCAGGGCGAGAGCCAGCGCGCGCGCCTGCAGTCCGTCGCCATTGCGCGGGCCTTGGCTCAGGTCCTCTCCCTGGAGGGCGCGGCGACCGGGATCACGGCGACAGAACTGGCCAACGCCCTGGCCGGCGCCTTTCTCCTCGAGAACGTCCCCGCCTTCGCCGAGCGGATCGCCGCGCCGGCCCGGGAGGCCTCCCCCGCCAAGACCCGCCAGCTGGAAGACTACATCCAGCAGAACTGGAACCAGGCGATCAGTGTCGAGGACGTCGCGGCCGCCTGCGGGGTGAGCGCCCGCAGCGTCTTCGCCCAGTTTCGCAAGCACCGGGGCCTGACGCCGCTGGCCTATCAGCGAAACCTCCGGCTCGACCAGGCCCGGCGCATGCTGCTGTCCCCGGACAACAGCCTGTCGGTGATCGACGTGGCCATGGCCTGCGGCTTCGCCAGCTTCGGCCACTTCGCCCGCCGCTACCGCGACCGGTTCGGGGAGCTGCCCTCCGCGACCAAGGTTCGCCGGGAATGGGTCGCCGGCCACGACCTTCGATAAGGCCAGGCCCTATCGCCCCGCCGCGTCCGGCCCTAAATCCCCCTCATGGCCGACCACACCGCGCACGCATACGAACCCGCCCAGGGCCATGGCCTGAGGCATGATCCGTTCAACGCCATCGTGGGCCCGCGCCCCATCGGCTGGATCTCCTCCCAGAGCGTGGAGGGCGTGGTGAACCTCGCCCCCTACAGCTTCTTCAACGCCTTCAACTATGTCCCGCCGATCATCGGCTTCTCGACCATCGGCTGGAAGGACAGCGTCGCCAACATCCAGGCGACCGGTGAGTTCGGCTGGAGCCTGGCCACCCGCCCCCTGGCCCAGCAGATGAATCTCACCTGCGCCCCGGCCCCGCCGGAGATCGACGAGTTCGAGGTCGCCGGCCTGACCAAGGCGGCCTCCAAGCTGATCGCCCCGCCCACCGTCCTGCAGAGCCCGGTCAATTTCGAATGCCGCCTGACCCAGCTGATCCAGCTCAAGGCCGCCGACGGCCGCGAGCTCGACACTTGGCTGATCCTGGGCGAGGTCGTCGCGGTGCGCATCGACAAGGCCCTGATCAAGGACGGGGTCTATGACACCGCCGCCGCCCAGCCGATCCTGCGGGCCGGCCGCATGGGCGACTATTTCGAGATCACGCCCGACACGATGTTCGAGATGCGCCGCCCCCGCTGGCCGATCGAATAGCGGACTGGGGACGGATTGAGCCGGACCCATGGCAAGCTCGGCTCATAAGACCTATGTGCGCGGCTCAACCTTTTTGAGTTCGGAGCCGCCCTTGTCCCTCTACGACACCTCGATCCCCGTCTATCTGCAGATGATGCGCAACCTGTCGGCCATTCTCGACAAGGCCGCCGCCGACGCGACCGCCAAGGGCGTCGACATCCAGACCCTGCTGGACGCCAAGCTCGCGCCCGACATGCATCCCCTGTCCCGCCAGATCCAGATGGTCAGCGACGGCGCCAAGGGCGGCGCGGCGCGCCTGGCCGGGATCGAGCCCCCCAGCATGGCCGACACCGAGGTGACCCTGCCGGAACTCAAGGAACGGCTCGCCAAGACGATCGCCTTCGTGGAGTCGATCAAGCCCGAACAGGTCAACGGCCGCGAGGACGCCACCATCGAGCTGAGCTTCCCCGGTCGCACCATGACCTTCACCGGGACCAGCTTCCTGACCAGCTTCTCCCTGCCGAACTTCATGTTCCACGTGGTCACCGCCTACGCGATCCTGCGCGCCCAAGGCGCCCCGATCGGCAAGATGGACTTCCTCGCCGGCGCTCAGATGGCCTAGCCGTTCGCACCGCCTGCTCCCTCTCCCCGTTCGCGGGGAGAGGGCTGGGGTGAGGGGCCTTCCGCAGACGCCGGCTCACCCCCTCACCCTCCCCTCTCCCCCAGGGGGGGCGAGGGTTACTGGCGCTCCTCCGCCTACGGAATATCATCCTCCAGCATGCGCAGGCGATCCTGGCCCCAGTGGGCCGGCTTGCCGTTGACGCGGTAGGAGGGCGCGCCCCAGAGGCCGGCCTCGAACAGGGCCTGGCGGTTCTCCTCCGCCGCCGCCCGCCAGCTCTCATCGGCCAGGCCGGCGCGCACGTCATCCTCGGTCAGGCCGGCGCGGCGGGCGAGGTCGAACAGCACCCCATCCTCGGCCGGGTTGCGGCCATGGGCGAAGATCGACTGCAGGGCCAGCTCGCCGAACGCCTCCCCCTTGCCCAACGCCATGGCCCGCCAGAGCACCGCCATGGCCCGCTCGGTCGGGGCGCCCACCGGCTCGATCATCCGGCCATAGGGCATGGCCGAGCGCTCCGCCTCGCGCTTGGTGTCGAGCATGATGTAGCGGCTCTTGGCCGGCGGCACCGGCAGGCCGCGCATGATCATCGGCAGGATCGGCCGCAGGATGAGCTCGGCGCCGTAGTGCCGCGCCAGGATCCGCACCCGCGGGAAAGCAATGGCGACATAGGGACTGCGGAACGAGAACCAGAACTCGATGACCGGCTTGGTCCCCGGCGCCGCCGTCCGGTCCAGCCGCATGGGGCTGTAGGGCGCCAGCATGGCCGCGCCCGGCGACCGGTCCAGGCCCAGCCCCGCTAGCCGCTCCTCCAGGTGGTTCAGCCGGTCGACGCCCCAGTACCACTCCCCCTCAAACTGGAACATGCCGCCCAGATAGTGCCCCAGCCGGCGGCGCTCGGCCTCGCCCTCGGCCAGCACGGCGCGGGCCACCACTTCCGGCGTCGCGTCCTGGGGATCCAGATTGGCGCCGGCCCACAGGGCGGCGCCAATCTGCGGGGCGAGCGCGGCGAAGGCCTCCGGCTCGCGATGGGCCGCCAGCTTGCGCGCCGCCAGCATCGTGGTCTCCGCGTCCGGCAGCCGGGCGTGATCCGGAAAGCTCAGGCCATAGACCTCGGCCAGCCGGGCGGCGTCGCGCAGGCCATAGGCGCGCAGGCGCTCGCGCTCGGGCGCCGCCCCATCGTCCGGGGCCGGAACCAGATGGACCTTAAGGGCGATCCGGTAGCGCGCCGCCAGGGGCGCCAGCAGCTGGACCGCCAGGTGGCTGTAGGGATCATCGACCTGGTGGAAATAGCGAACGGTCGGCGCACGGCCGCTCAGGCGGCGGCGCAGCCCCTCGACATTGCGGCTCAGGTCGCGCCGGAACCGGCTGGTGATCAGGGCCGAGATCGGCGGCGTCAGCCGGTCGCGCAGCGTGGTCATGGGCGGTCCTCCCGAACGCCTTTATCGGCGCGTCGGGCGCATCACATATATTGACACCTACAATGTCAATTAGCCGCGATCCGGCGGCGCTGGGCGTCCAGGCGCACGGTCACATCCGCCCGCGCCGGCGCCTCGGCCAGGATGTGGCGGGTGATCCGCTCATAGTGGGCGATGAAGCGGCCGACCTCGGCGTCCGACATCGCCCGGCCCGGCCCCGCGCCCTCCCGCGCCAGCCGCGCGCGCAGCTTGCGCTCCTGCTCGATCCGCCAGGCCAGCACCACCTCGAAGGCCGGCGGCCGCAAGAGGACGAAGAGGTCAATGGGGTCGAACAGCCGCCGATAGGGCCCGGCCAGGGCGGCGTTGACATGGGCCCGCCAGGCGCCGTCCGGGTCCTCGTCGCGCTCCAGGGCGTTGACCGGTTCCGCCAGCGCCTCCTGCGGCTGGGCTCGCGCGCCTACGCACCAGCCCTCGAACAGCACCACATCGACCGGCGCCAGGACCACCGGCCAGTCGGCGCGCGGCGCCCGATCGTCGGCCGCCTTGTCGAAGCGCGGCAGGGCGACCTCGCCCGTCCCCTTCAGGGCCGCCAGCACCGCCAGGCCCAGATCCACGTCATGGGTGCCCGGAACCCCGCGCGTCGCCAGCAGCGGATGGACCTCGCGGGCCAGGACCTGGCGCTCAGCGCGGGTCAGATAGAGGTCGTCGAGCGACAGCACCGCCGTGGTCAGGCCTCGGGCCTGCAGCATCGCCGCCAGCCCGGCGGCGAGCGTCGACTTGCCGCTGGCCTGGGGTCCGCAGATCCCGACCAGGAATCCCGGCCCCCGGCGTTCCGCCAGCACCCTGTCGACCAGGGGCGCGCAGACCTCGCGCGCCGTCCGCGCAAATTCGGGGGGCAGGCGCTCGGTTTCGATGAATCGGGAAAGCCAGTCGTCCATGCGGACAGTCTAGCGGATCGGGCCTAGCTGATCGCGGCCTCGATGGTCGCGGCGGCCTTGTTCATCACCGCAAACAGCTTGGTCTCGAAGGCGCTGAAGATCGCCACCACCCCGAAGGACAAGACCCCGATCAGCAGCGCGTACTCGACCATGGTCGCGCCGCGCTCGCAGGCCCAGAAGGCCCTCAGATCAAATCGCGCAGCCAGGCGACCAGAGGCGCGTCGGCCGGCGGCATGGGATAGTCGCCGAGTTTGGAAGGCTTCACCCATGCCAGAGCCGAATGTTCCTTGGCGGTCACCAGGCCGTCCCACCGACGGCACAGATAGAGTGGCATCATCAGGTGAAAGGACTCGTAACTGTGGCTGGCGAACACGAAGGGCGCGAGGCAGGCGTTCGACACCGTGATCCCCAGCTCCTCGCTGAGCTCGCGGATCAGGCAGGCCTCCGGCGTCTCGCCCGCCTCCAGCTTGCCGCCCGGAAACTCCCACAGCCCCGCCAGCTGCTTGCCCGGCGGCCGCTGGCAGATCAGCACCCGGCCGTCGGCGTCGATGAGCGCCGCGGCGGCGACGAGGAGCATGGGTTTGGGATCGGTCATGGGTTGTCCATCGCGAGGCCGGGGAAAAATTGCAACGCCCTCGTCTCTTCGGCAAAGGCGAATCCCAGGCTTTCCTTGACTTTCCGCCCAAACTCCCGCATTGCCACGCTGCGCTGCAGCATAAGCCGCGCTATCGGCGTTCCAGTCGCGTGATGGTTCCGGGTTCGGAACCAGCCTGTCGAGCGCCCTGAAGAGATCGCATAGATCGCCCCGCCACGCGGGGGCTTTCCACAAATGACCCGCGTCCCCGCGACCCTCGCATCCAGCGATGGGCCGGTCTCGGCGCACATGTGAGAGATCTGACACTTTGACTCAATTCACCGACCTCGGCCTCGCCCCGCCGCTGCTCAAGGCGCTGGCCGACGAAGGCTACACCACGCCCACGCCGATCCAGGCGCAGGCCATTCCCGGCGTGATGTCCGGCCGCGACCTCCTGGGCATCGCCCAGACCGGCACCGGCAAGACCGCCGCCTTCGCCCTTCCCATCCTGCATCGCCTGGCCGCCGACCGTCGCCCGGCCACCCGCCGCAGCGCCCGCGTCCTGGTGCTGTCGCCCACCCGTGAGCTCGCCACCCAGATCGGCGAGAGCTTCAAGACATATGGCAAGCACCTCGGCGTCTCCGTCGCGGTCGTGTTCGGCGGCGTGAAGTATGGCGGCCAGATGCGCGCCATGGCCCCCGGCGTCGACGTCCTCGTCGCCACGCCCGGCCGTCTGATCGACCACCTGCAGGAAAAGTCCATCACGCTCCAGGGCGTGGAGATCTTCGTCCTCGACGAGGCCGACCAGATGCTCGACATGGGCTTCATCCTGCCGATCCGCCGGATCGTGAAGTTCCTGCCCAAGGAACGTCAGAACCTGTTCTTCTCGGCCACCATGCCGACCGAGATCGGCAAGCTGGCCTCCGAGCTCTTGAACCCCAACCCGCACAAGGTGTCGGTGACCCCCCAGGCGACCACCGTCGAGAAGGTCAGCCAGAAGGTCATCTTCGTCGAGAGCGCCCGCAAGCGCGCCCTGCTCAACGAGCTGTTCGCCGAACGCGACTTCAAGCGGGTCATCGTCTTCACCCGCACCAAGCGCGGCGCCGACCGGGTCGCCAAGTCCCTGGAGCAGGCCGGCGTCGAAGCCGCCGCCATCCATGGCGACAAGAGCCAGGGCCAGCGGGAACGCGCGCTTGCCGCGTTCAAGGCCGGTGAGGTCAAGGCGCTGGTCGCCACCGACATCGCCGCCCGCGGCATCGACGTCGACGCGGTCAGCCACGTCGTCCAGTACGAGCTGCCCAATGTGCCGGAATCCTATGTCCACCGGATCGGGCGCACCGCCCGGGCCGGCGCCAAGGGCTCGGCCATCGCCTTCTGCGGCGAGGAGGAACGCAACCTCCTGAAGGACATCCAGAAGGTCACCCGCCAGATCATCCCCAGCGAAGACCGTCGCAATGACCGCGGCCTGTCGGTCATGACCGCCCACATGCCGGCTGAGGCGACCGATCGCGCCGAGCGCGGCGAACGCGGCGGCGGCGGCGGCGGACGTCGCGGCGGCGGCGGCCATTCGGACCGCAAGCCGGAAGGTCGCTCCGACCTGCCGGGCGCCTGCGCAAGCAACGCAACCGCCCGGCCCGCGCCGGCGGCGGCGGCGGCCAGGCTGCGGCCGGCCGTCCCAGCGCCTCGACCAAGCCGATCGACCAGTCCCAGTTCAAGGGTCCCAAGCGCGCCGCCGCCGAACCGGCCAAGCGCTGGAGCCCGATCGACTAAGCCGGTCTGAACGCTGCGAGACCCAGAACGCCCCGTGGGAGACCGCGGGGCGTTTTTCGTGGGCCCGCCTCAGTTGGCCGGATTGTGCTTCTCGACGAAGGCCACAGCGGCGGCGAGCATGGCCTTGCGGCTGGGCTCCTTGGACAGCCAGTGGTCCTCGCCGGCCATGGTCACGAACTCCACCGGCTTCCCGGCGGCCTTCAGCGCCTTCTCCATCATCTTGCTCTGCTCGATCGGCACCACCGTGTCGTCGAGCCCGTGGATCAGCAGGATCGGCGCATCGGCCTTGGCGGCCTGCCGCACGGGCGAGATGTCGGCCAGGTTCTGGCCCGCCGAGGCGCCCGACAGGTCGCGCCAGAAGTTCACCCCCCGCATGTCGGACCCGTCGCGGACGGAATCCCAGGTGATCATGCGGCCGAAATCGCCGACCCCCGCCACCGAGACCGCGCACCGATAGAGCCCGTGCTGCAGGGTCACCCCGGCCAGGGCGGCATAGCCCCCATAGCTCGCGCCCACAATACAGGCCCGCTTGGGGTCGATGATCCCCTGGGCCGCCAGGGCGGCGACGCCGTCGGAGATGTCGGTCTGCATCTTGCGGCCGACCTCGCCATAGGCGGCCTTGCGGAACGCCTCCCCATAGCCGAGCGTGCCGCGATAATTGGGCTGGAACACCGCATAGCCCCGCGAGGCGAAGGCCTGGGCCCACCAGTCGAACTGCGCGCCGTCGCCCAGGACGATGGGCCCGCCGTGCGGCAGCACCACCAGGGGCAGGTTCTTCGCCGCCCCGCCCGGGGGCAAGGTCAGCGCCCCGTCGAGCGCCAGGCCATCGGCGGCCTTGTATTGGATCATGCGCACCGGGCCGACGTCCTCGGGCTTGATCAACGGATTGGCGTGGTCGATCCGCCGGGCCGATTTCTTGGGAATGTCCACCAGCCAGTAGGTGCCGGAATCGTCGGAGCCGTCGGTCAGCATGACCAGGTGGTCGAAGGTCTCGTCATAGGAGACCAGGGTCACGTTGAGACCGGGAAACGCCTTGCGGCTGGCGTCCACGCGGCGCTGGATCGCGGGGTCGAACATGTGGACCGCCCCGTTCGACCCTTCGCGCCAGCCGATCAACTGTCGGTTCAGCCGGCCGCGCAGCAGTTCGACGTCACCATGGGTCAACACCTCGCCCTCGCCGCCCTGCGAGACCTGGATCTCCCGCACCACGGTGTCCTGGTCGTTGCGCTCCCGCACCAACACCGTGCCCGGCGTCCGACCCAGACCCGCCAGGCGGACCTCCGAGTCGCCGGTCTGAGGCGAACGGGTGAGGAGGATGGGTCCGCTCCATTTTCCGGCCGTCAGCTTGAAGCCCTGACCGCGCGAGTCAAAGGCGCCGGTCGCCAGGAGGGCGCCATCAGGACCCACCGCCCAGTCGGTGTCGCCCGCGCCGGCCGGCGCGGCCTTATCGACCTTCCCGGTGGCCATATCCATGCGGTAGAGGTCGGGCCAGATCATCCGGCTCTGATAGGACGGGGCGATCTGATCATAGGTGTAGTCGGCGAAATAGCCGTACCAGCGATCACCGATGTGAGCCTGGCCGAACCAGCCGAACACCGCCGGCAGATAGGTGTGGGACTCCTTCATCAGGATGTAGCTGGCCTTGGTGTTCAGATCGATGTGAACCCCGCCCATCCATTCCATCTTCTCGAAGCTGAGATCCGGGATCTGCATGGTGGAGCTGCCGAACACCACCAACTGATCGTCGCCGATCCATTCGAGGTCGCGAACCTTGCTGTCGCCGACCGCCGCGACATAGACGGGCGTTCCGTCGGTCTTGCGCACGAACAGCCTGCGGGCGTCGCCGTCGCGGCCCACCAGGGCGAAGCTCTCCCCGCCGGGCGCCAGATCCACCAGGTCCACGGCGGGCAGGCGGCCATAGACCTCCAGGGGCGGCGCCGCGCGCGCCGCCGATCCGACGGCGAACGCCGCCATCGCGCAAATCCAGAACCGCAAGCTCATCCCCCCGTCACGTCGCGAACAACTGATCCGCGAGCCCCAAGGCGACTATTCCTCAAGCTGAGCCTTGGCTCAACCTCAAGTGGGACGGCACTGGACGGATTCTACTGCCCGCCTTCCGACAGCCGCGGCGGGCCGGGGGTGAAGTCCTGGAAGGCCGCGCCGATCTGCGGGTCGAGCGCCGTGGCCGCGTCGATGTCGGCCGAACCTTCCGCCAGCCGGCCGAGCGACATCCGCGCCACCCCGCGGGCGTAGAGCGCCTGGGGCGACTTCGGCTGGGCTTTGAGCGCCCGATCCAGATCGCCGGCCGCGCGGGCCATGTCGCCCAGCTGCATCCGCGCCAGCGCCTGGTCGACCAGGGCTTCCTGATAATCCGGGCGCAGCGCCACGGCCCGCTCGAAGTCGGCGAGCGCCCGGGCGGGCTCGCCCAGCATCTCCCAGACCCCGCCGCGCAGGACGAGCACGGCGGCGTCATCGGGGGTGAGCTTGAGCGCCTTGTCCAGGTCGGCCAGCGCCCGGGGCGCGTCGCCGAGCATGCGCCAGGCCAGGCCGCGATTGACCAGGGCCCCGGCCGCGTCCGGGGTGATGGCGAGGGTCCGGTCATAGTCGTTGATGGCCCGGATATTGTCGCCCTTGCGCTGCCAGGTGACCCCGCGGGCGAACAGGGTGGCGGCGTTGTTCGGGTCGGCGGCCAGCGACTGGTTGAAATCGGCGAGCGCGGCGTCGAGCTTGCCCACCCTGCGCAGGTCACGCCCCGCTCGGCCAGGATATTGGCGTCGCCCGGCGCCTCGGCGAGCGCAGCGGTGAAGTCGGCGACAGCCCGGTCGAACTCGCCCTTCAGCCGCCAGGCGACGCCGCGCACGAACAGGGCGTCGGCGTTGGGGCCGGGCTTCAGGGCCGCGGTCAGGTCGGCGATCCCCTGCTCCACCGCGCCCGCCAGCACCAGGGCCCTGCCGCGTCCGATCAGGGCGGGAACCGCGTCGGGGCGGAGCGCCAGGGCCTGGTCATAGTCGGCGAGCGCCAGCTCCAGATCGGCGCCGATCGTGATCCGGTCGTCGGCGCGCAGGGCATAGGGCGCGGCCCAGTCGGGGGCCAGGGTGATGGCCTGGCTGTAGTCGGCGATGGCGGCCGTGTGGTCGCCGGCCCCGTCGCGCAGCACGCCGCGGGCGACATAGGCCGAGGCGAGGCCCGGATCGATGGCGACCGCCAGGTCGAGGTCTTTCAGGGCCAGGGCGCTCTCGCCCCGCAGCCGGTGGATGTCGCCCCGCCGGAACAGGGCCTCGGCGTCGTCGGGCCAGCCGCGCACCGCGGCCTCGGCGGCGTCCAGGGCGGCGTCGAAGTCGCCGACCCTGCTGGCGGCCACCGCCTGGGCCAGCAGAGCTTCGCGCCGACCTTCCTGGCGACGCAGGGACTGGCCCAGCTTCTGGATCGCCTGCACCACCGGCTCGGCCGGAGGTCCGGGCGGGGCCGTGACGGCATGGGCGAGGATCAGGCGGGCCGCGGGCTCGGGCGCGGCGTGCGCGGCCGCAAGAGGGCTCAGCGCCAGCCCGGCCGCCCCGACGAAAGACAGGACGCGCCCGCGCAAACCCCACACCCCCGAATTGGCCGCCAGAACACCACGACCTCGCCCCGGGCCGCCAGCGCGATCAATCGGCGGTGGAATTAATTCGGCCCGGCGCCGCTATGGATGGCCTTCGGCGGGATCGGTCGGCCTGGCTGAAAGTCCTCAAAGCGCTGTCCGATCTTGGGATCGATCCGGGTCGCGGCTTCGATGTCGGCATGGCCGGCCTTGAGACGGCCCAGGGACAATTGCGCAAGACCACGCGCAAAGAGAATGGACGCTCGCGCGGAGCCAAAATCAGGGCCTGATCGAATTCCTGGACGGCGGCGGACCAGTCCCCCGCCGCCATTCTGGTGACCCCCCTCATATAGACCGGAAAATCCGAACGGGGCTCGAGCTTCGCGGCCTCATCGAAATCAGCGATACCGTCACTGTATTTGCCGAGCTCGTAAGAGAGCTCTCCCCGAATGATGTGGCCGAAAAAGTCGTTCGGACTCAATTCAAGGCCTCGATCCACGTCAGAGCCCGCCGCCGCGTAGTTTCGATGGCTGTGGTGTAGTTCGGCACGATCAAAATACGCGTCGGGGTCTTTCGGATCTAATTTGATGGCCTGATCATAGTCTGCCAGCGCCCGCACATCGTCGCCCTTCAGCGACCAAGTCACCCCGCGTTGATGCCAATTTCGGGCGTAGGTTGGAGCCAGGGCGATCGCGCGAGTATAGGCGTCCAACGCACGGTCCAGGTCCCCGTCCAGTTGCCACAGGTCGGCGCGCGCCCCCCAGGACAGATAACTGGCGTGCTTGAACGCCACCGCTCGATCGAAATCAGCGGAGGCGCGAACGTGATCTCCCTTCGCCCGCCAGGCCAGTCCGCGAATCCGAAAAGCCTCTTCCGTTGGATAGAGCGAGATCGCCCGGCTCAAGTCGGCGATTGCGGCGTCCATGTCAGACATGGTCCACAACACCCAGCCACGATCCCGCCAAGCTTGCGAGTAGGTCGGGAGAGCCGCCACGGCGCGATCAAAGTCATCAAGGGCGGCTTTGAGCTGATGGCGGCCGAACTCAATGTCACCACGCCCCGTAAGGGCGATGGCGTCGGCCGGATTGCGCGCCAGCGCTGCGTTAAACTCGTCGAGGGCAGGTTCCGGATGACCCAGAAGAAACAAGGTCATACCGCGGAAAGCGAACGCTAGCGAAGAGTCTGGGTCCAGGCGCTCGGAGGTATCAAAGTCTGCGAAAGCGCCATCGATGTCGGTCGTGAGGCTCCGCATCAAGCCTCTATGCGCGTAAAGTCTGCTATCATCGGGCCAAGATTGGATAGCGGCGTCGAGGAGCTTAACTGCGGCCTGCCGGTCGCCGCCCGGCCTCAGCAGATCATAGGCCTCCCTGATGACCGACTCTGGAGACTTGGACGCTGGGTCCTTGGCCTGGAGATTATCGACAGGGACGTTTGGGAGCTGTCGTTCAGCCTGAGCGCTAGCGACAAGTTGCACGGGCTGGCTATGGGCGGCTGCTCCGCAAAGCAGGCTCACCACCGTCGTGAGGCCCAAGACCTGCCGTGAAAAGGATCGCGCCCGCATGGGAGCCATCCCATTCACGGGCTCGGCCCGTCACGCCACCGATCTCAACCGCGAGTAGATCGACCGATCAGCTGCGATAGTCGCCGTTGATCGCCACGTACTGCTTGGTGAGATCGCAGGTCCAGACGGTGGCCGAGCCCCGGCCGACGCCGACATCGACGCTGACCTCCAGCTCCTGATGCTTCATGTAGGCGCTCATCTTGCCCTCGTCATAGGTGGGCGAGATCAGGCCGTCCTGGGCGGCGACCAGCGGGCCGAACTGGATCTTCACCCGGTCGCGGTCGATCGGCTCGTCGGCGCGGCCGATGGCCATGGCGATCCGGCCCCAGTTGGCGTCCTCGCCGGCGAAGGCGGTCTTGACCAGCGGGCTTTCGGCGATGGTGCGGGCGATCTTGCGGGCCGAGGCCTGGGTCTGGGCGCCGGTGACATTGATCTTGACGAACTTGGTCGCGCCCTCGCCGTCGCGGACCAGCTGCAGGGCCAGGTCCAGCAGCACGGCCTCCAGCTTGTTGCGGAAGTCTGCCAGGCGGCGGTCGCCGGCCCGGGTGATCTTGGGCGCGCCGGACTGGCCGGTGGCGAACAGGAGCAGGGTGTCGTTGGTCGAGCGGTCGCCGTCCACCGTCACGCAGTTGAAGGTCGTGCGCGTATAGAGGCTGGCCAGGGTCTGCAGGGCGGCCGGGGCGATGGCGGCGTCGGTGACGACGAAGGCCAGCATGGTCGCCATGTCCGGGGCGATCATGCCCGAGCCCTTGCAGATGCCGGCGATCTTGACCTTCTCCCCGTCGATGACCGCCTCGGCATAGGCGCCCTTCGGGAAGGTGTCGGTGGTCATGATGGCGCGGGCCGCGCCCGCCCAGCCGTCGTCCACCAGCTTGTGCTCGATGTCGGGCAGGCGGTGGGTGATCTTGGCGTCGTCGAGCAGCACTCCGATGACCCCGGTCGAGGCCACCATCACGTCGCGCTGGCGGCAGTCGAAGCGCTTGGCGACGGCCGAGGCCACGCGGCGCACGGCGTCGGCGCCGGGCTTGCCGGTGAAGGAATTGGCGCAGCCGGCATTGACCACCAGGGCGCGGGCGTCGGCGCCCTTGGAGAGCTCCAGGTGCTTCTTGCACCAGTCGACCGGGGCCGAGCCGATGCCGTGGCGGGTGAAGACCCCGGCCGCGCTGGTCCCGCGGGCGAAGCGCATGACCATCAGGTCCTCGCGCTCGTGCTTGTAGAATCCGGCCCGCGAGGTCGCGAGCTGCACCCCCGCGATCGGCGGAATCTTCGGGAACGGCACGGCCAGGGGCGAGACCGGCAGGGCGCCCTTGGCGGGCGCCGGCGTCGCCGGGGCGGCGTCGTCGGCGAAGGGCCGCGAGGCCTTGTCGGCCCGCTTCAGGGCGGCGCGCTTGAGCGCGCTGGCCAGGGGGTCGAGGGCCTGCTGCAGGGTCTGGCCGACCACCTCCACCGGCTTGGCGGCGACCTCGAAGGCGAGTTCGGCCGGGCTCTTGGCGGCGCTCTTGGCCGGCGCGGCCTTGGCCTTGGCGGGGGTCTTGGCGGCCGGTTTGGCCGGGGTCTTGGGCGTGCGCGTCACGGCTTCACCGCCTTGGCCGGGGGTTGCAGGGGCGCGCCGGGCGGCGGCGGGACGGGCTTGGCCGCGCCGGGCTTCAACAGGTCGGGCTTCGGCGGACCGGACAGGGCGGGCGGCGCGCTGGCCGGCTCCTGGGGCGCGCCGGGCACGTCCTGGGGCGCCTTGATCAGGGTCTGGACCTTGGCGCGGCCGCGCAGCTTCTCCAGCAGGTCGCGGACCTGATCATAGGTCAGGAAGCGGACGATCTGCGGCCGGGCGGCCTCCAGCGTGATCGGCTGCTCCAGCCGGCGGTCCTCGACCTTGACGATGGCCCAGCCGCCGTCGATCTCGAAGGGACCGACGATCTGGCCGACCTTGGCCGCCTTCAGATTGGTCTCATAGGCCTCGGGCATGACGTCGGTGGTGAAATAGCCCAGGTCGCCGCCATTGAACCGGGTCGCCGCATCGGTCGAGCGCTCCATGGCGAGCGCCTCGAAGGAGGCGCCGGTGCCCAGGAGCTTCTTGACCGCGTCCGCCTCGGTCAGGCTCGGCAGGACGATCTGGCGGGCGTGGATCTCTTCCGACTGCTTGGCGAGCTTCAGCTGCTCCTGATAGAGGCCGCGGATCGCGTTCTCATTGACGGCGTCCGACACCGTGCTCTCGACCAGCATGTCGCCCAGGATGCGCTCGCGCGCCGCGGCCAGGCGGCGCTGGGCCACCGGGTCCTTGTCGAGCTTGCGCTTCAGCGCCTCCGAGGCCAGCAGCTTCTGGTCGATCACCTCGTCCATCACCCGCCGGAACAGGTCGGAGGAGACGTCGAGCGGCTCACCCTCGCCGATCAGGCCCTGCGCGACCGCCTCGCGCTTCACGTCCGAGGCCCACACGGTCTTGGCGTCCACCCGGGCCACGGCTTGGTCGCCAGGCTCGGGCGGGTGTTCCGCGCCATTGCGGCCGCCGCAGGACGCCAGCACCACCGACAGCGTCAGCACGACCGCGATCGTGCCGAAACTGCGGGCCATCCGGGTGAAACTTGCCTTCGCCATTGGGCCTCGCCTGTTGGTCGTCCGCGCCGCGGGCGCCCCGTCCCTAGATCAGGACTCCTTGGGTGGAAAGGTTTTTTGAGCTGTCTCAGCGCGCGCGGGCCGCGGGCTCGCTAGCCATTTCCGCAGCGGGACCCTAAGGTCGCGCCCTATCGAAGCCGGCGGGGTCCTGAGGGGAGCCCCGGCGGTCCATATTTTTGGGAGGATTTTTCATGTCACGCGAAGCCGTTATTGTTTCCTACGCCCGCACCGGTCTGGCCAAGTCCGCCCGCGGCGGATTCAATATGACCCCCACCGTCACCATGGCCGCCCATGCGGTCCGCCACGCCGTCCAACGCGCGGGCGTCGCCCCGGATGCGGTGGAAGACTGCATCATCGGCAATGTGGCGCACGGCGCCGGCAATATGGGCCGTCAGGCGGCCCTGCTCGGCGGCCTGCCGATCACCACCTCGGGCGTGACCGTCAACCGCTTCTGCTCCTCGGGCCTGCAGACCATCGCCACCGCGGCCAACTACATCCGCAACGACGGCGCCGACGTGGTCGTGGCCGGCGGCGTGGAATCCCTGTCCTTCCCGGGCGGCGGCGGTCCCCTCAGCAACAACGACCCGGCGCTCTCGGCCCAGTATCCGGCCATCTTCATGCCGATGATCGACACCGCCGACATCGTCGCCGAGCGCTACAAGGTCAGCCGCGAGTCCCAGGACGAATACTCCCTGGAATCCCAGCGCCGCATGGCCGCCGCCCAGCAGGCCGGCAAGTTCAAGGACGAGATCGTCCCGCTGAAGACCAAGATGAAGGTCGTCAACAAGGAGACCAAGGAAGAGTCGATCGTCGACGCCGTGGTCGACCGCGATGAGTGCAACCGTCCCGACACCACCCTGGAAGGCCTGCAAAAGCTCCAGCCGGTGCGCGGCGAAGGCAAGTACATCACCGCCGGCAACGCCTCCCAGCTGTCCGACGGCGCCGCCGCCGTGGTGGTGATGGAGGCCAAGGCCGCCGAAAAGGCCGGTCTCGCCCCGCTCGGCGCCTTCCGCGGCTGGGCCGTGGCCGGCTGCGCCCCCGACGAAATGGGCATCGGCCCGGTCTTCGCCATTCCGCGCCTGCTCGAGCGTCACGGCCTGAAGATCGACGACATCGACATCTGGGAGCTGAACGAGGCCTTCGCTTCCCAGTGCCTCTATTCCCGCGACAAGCTCGGCATCGATCCCGAGAAGTACAACGTCAACGGCGGCTCGATCGCCATCGGCCACCCCTATGGCATGACCGGCGCCCGCCTGACGGGCCACATCCTGCAGGAAGGCAAGCGCCGCGGCGCCAAGTGGGGCGTCGTCTCCATGTGCATCGGCGGCGGCATGGGCGCCGCAGGCCTGATCGAAATCTTCTGATTTCGCTCCCGGCCCGAAGGCTTCGGCCTTCGTCCGTCTGAATCACCCCCGGTCCGCAAGGGCCGGGGGTTTTTCGTTTGCGCCTGCGACAGTCCGCCGCAGGTGTTAAGGCTGAGCTTGTTTAACGACTTGGCCCTAGGCGTGGAGCAAGCCAGCCCACGAGGGATACTTGCGCACCGCCTCGGCCTTCAGCCTCGATCCGGACACCGCCGCCGGCGCCGCATCCGCCGCCGCTGACCTCGTCGCCGCCCTGGGCGAACGCCCCGACATCGTCATGGTCTACGCCACCGAGCATCACGCCGGGCCGGCCCTGATTGACGCGCTTGCCGCCGCCCTGCCCGGCGCCCGGCTGATCGGCGGCACCTCCTGCGGCGGGGTGATGACCGAGGCGGGCTTCCACGCCGGCCCGGACGGCGCGCTCGGCCTGTTCGGCGTCAGCGATCCGGCGGGCGCCTACGGGGTCGGCTTCGCCCCGATCGGCGAGGACGCCCACGCCGCCGGCGAGGCTGCCATGGCGCTGGCCCTGGCCGACGCCGGGCGCGACTTCGAAGGCCCGACCCTTGTCTGGTGCTGCCAGCCCCCCGGAACCGAGGAGCGCGTGCTGAGCGGGGTCGAGGCGGTGATCGGCCGCCGCACCCCGATCATCGGCGGCAGCTCGGCCGACGAGGCCATCGCCGGCGCCTGGCGGCAGTTCGCCACCGGCCAGCTCCTGGCCGACCACGTGGTGGTCGCCGCCCTGTTCCCCTCGGTCGGCCACGGCGCGGCCTTCCAGAGCGGCTACGCCCCCACGGGCCGCGAAGGCGTGGTCACCAAGGCCCAGGACCGCCAGGTGCTGGAGATCGACCATCGCCCGGCGGGCGAGATCTACAGCGGCTGGACCAATGGCGAGGTCTGCGCCGAGACCGCCGGCGCCATCCTGGCCAAGTCCACCCCCACCCCGCTCGGCCGGGTGGCCGCCGAGGTCGGCGGCGTGCCGATGTTCGTCCTGTCGCATCCGGCCCTGATGGGCACGGGCGGCGACCTGTCGCTGTTCACCGACATCGCCGAGGGCGACCGCATCCACCTGATGCGCGGATCGCCCGACAGCCTGGTCAAGCGCGCGGGCCTGGTGGTCGCCGACGCGCTCGCCATGGGCGGCTGGCCGGTCGAGGACACCGCCGGCGGCCTGGTGATCTATTGCGGCGGCTGCATGCTGCATGTCCGCGAGCGCATGGACGAGGTCGCCGAACAGGTCCGCGAGGCCATGGGCGGGGCGCCCTTCCTGGGCGCCTTCACCTTCGGCGAACAGGGCGCGATCGTTGACAGCTGCAACCGGCATGGGAACCTCATGGTCTCCGCCCTCACCTTCGGCTGACCCATGGAAGACATCGAGCAGCTGCGCGAAGCGCTCGCCTCGGCCAAGCAGATCGAGGCCGCCCTCACCCGGCGGCTGAGGGAACAGGACCTGGTCCTGTCCGGCCTGGCCGCCCTGCCCGACAATGACGATCCCGCCCAGCTGTTCACCCGCGCCTTCGGCCTGCTGCGCGAGGCGGTCGATTTCCAGCACGCCCTGGTGCTCACCCCAGGCCCCGACGGCTTCGTCTGCCGGGCCTCGACCGCGCCCGAGGCCCTGGGCGAGGTCTGGCCGACCGGCGGCTTCTTCAGCCGCGTCGCCAACGGCCGGGCGACCGTGGTGCCGGACAATTCCAAGCCGCCGGAATGGGCCTGCGGCGCGGCCTTCGTCCCCCCGCCCGGCGGCGGGGTCTATGCGCCGATCCGGGCCGAGGGCGGCCACGGCCTCCTGATCCTCACCCACGCCGAGCACGGGGTCTATTCGGCCCACGAGGCCAATCTCGTCTCGCGCCTCGGCCTCCTGATCTCCCAGACCCTGGCCGCCGGCCAGCGCCGCCGCCTGGAGACCGAGCGCCAGATCGCCGTACAGGCCAATGAGGCCAAGTCCCGCTTCCTGGCCAATATGAGCCACGAGATCCGCACCCCGCTGAACGGGGTGACCACCGTCGCCGAACTCCTGGCGCGCACGGCGCTCGATCCCCAGCAGGCCGAGATGTCGGCCCTCATCGTCGAGTCCGGCAAGATGCTGGAGCGGCTGCTCGGCGACGTGCTGGACTTCGCCCGCATCGAGGCCGGCCGGCTGGACATCGAGCACGCGCCCTTCGCCCTGGACGCCGCGCTCGCGGCCGTCACCGACCTCTTCGCCGCCAAGGCCGACGCCAAGGGCGTGGCCTTCCGGGCCGAGATCGATCCCTCCGCCCAGGGGAGCTTCCTGGGCGACGACCTGCGGGTGCGACAGGTCGTGGCCAATCTGCTGGGCAACGCCGTGAAGTTCACCGATCGCGGCGAGGTCGTCATGACCGTCTCCGCCCGCGACCTGGACGCCGACGGCGAGATCACCATCGTGGTGCGCGACACCGGCCACGGCTTCAGCGAGGCGGTGGCCGAGCGGCTGTTCTCGCGCTTCGAGCAGGGCGACGATTCCATCACCAAGTCCTTCGCCGGCGCGGGCCTGGGCCTGGCCATCTCGCGGGCGCTCGCCCGGCTGATGGGCGGTGACATCACCTGCACCGGCGCGCCGGATCAGGGGGCGGAGTTCGTCTTCACCTTCCGCGCGGCCCGGGCCGAGGCGGCGCAGGTCCTGGCGGCCGAGGCGACCGTCGATCCCTTGGCGGACGCGCCCCGGATCCTGGTGGTCGAGGACAACCCCAACAACCGCAAGATCGTCGGCATGATCCTGGAGCTGATCCAGGCCCAGACCGTCTTCGCCGAGAACGGCCAGGAGGCCCTCGACGCCTTCGCCCCCGATCGCTTCGACGCGGTGCTGATGGACCTGCAGATGCCGGTGATGGACGGGCTCACCGCCACCCGCGCCATCCGCGAGCGCGAGCGCCGCGAGGATCTGGCGCCGATCCCCATCGTCGTGGTCTCCGCCAACGCCATGACCCACCACGTGGCCGAATCCCTGGCCAGCGGCGCCACCACCCACCTGGCCAAGCCGATCCAGCCCATGCGCCTGATCGAGACCCTGGCCGCCCTGCTCGACCCCGACCGCAGCGACGTGGAGCTGGGCGCCGCCTGATCAGGGCCCGTCCGGGTGGGCCTGGGCGAAGTCGCCCAGCCACCGGGCGCTGTCGCGGACCTGCCGCGCGAAGGTCGCCCGATCAACGCCGATCAGGCCGAAGGTCGGGCCGTAGCCGTGCATCCACTCGAAATTGTCCAGCGCCGACCAGTGGACATAGCCCCACACCTCGGCGCCCCCCGCCCGCGCCGCCGCCAGGCCCTCCAGGGCGGCCTGGGTATAGTCCCGTCGCTGGGGATCGTGGGCGGTGGCGATGCCGTTCTCGGTGACCAGGATCGGCTTGCCGGTCCGCTGCGCCGCATAGGCGACCGAGCGGCCGAGCGCCTGGGGATAGACCTCCCAGCCGGTCAGGGTGAGCGCCTCGCCGTCCGGCGGCGGCAGCCGGCCCTGCGGCCCGAACAGCTCGCGGGTATAGGTCTGGACGCCGACAAAATCGTCGCCGGAGGTGATGTCGAGCCAGCGATCCTGCGTCTCGGCCCGGACCCGGTCGCGGGGCCCCTCCCCGCCCGGCTCGGCCTGCAGGACCGGCAGGGCCAGGGTCAGGCCGACCGGCGCGTCCGATGCGGCGCGAACTGCCTGGGCCGCCAGGGCGTGGGCGCGGGTCAGCACCGCCGGCGCCTCGCCGCCATGGGTCAGGAAAGTCGAGAACCTCGACGCCTCGATCCGGGCGGCGGCCGCGGCCCGCAGCTTCTCCAGCCGCCGGGCCCGCCGTTCAGGCGCCAGCTCGAAGGCCAGGCTGGCGAGATTGATCTCGTTGAACGTCACCCAGGCGCCGATCCGGTCGGCGAGATGGGCGGCGACGCGGGCGCAATGGTCGGCGAAACGGTCGGCGGCCTCGGGATTGTCCCACCCGCCCCGCTGGGCCAGCCACAGCGGCGAGGTGAAGTGGTGCAGGGTGACCAGCGGGGTCAGTCCCCGCGCCAGGCAGGCGTCGGCCATCCGGGCGTAGTGGTCCAGGGCGGCCTGCGAGATCCGCCCCGCCTCCGGCTCGATCCGCGCCCATTCCACCGAGAACCGGTAGGCGTTGAGGCCCAGCCCGGCCAGGAGGTCGAGATCCTGGGCATAGCGGTGATAGTGGTCGACCGCGTCCCCGGAAGGCTCGCGGAAGCCGCCGCTGCGGTCGGGCAGATTCTCGAGCAGCCAGATGTCGGAGCTGACATTGCCGCCCTCGACCTGGTGCGCCGCGGTCGCCGCACCCCACAGAAATCCGCCCCAGGGCCTATTCATAACGTCCTCACTCCTCTTGCGGCCGCCCCATCGCCGCGCCACTTGCGTTGACACTGGACGGGCCGCTGCTTAAGTCTCGCGCGCCCTGAAAAGAGCGGAAATTCCGGGCAGGCCAAGGGGCTTAGACCCGCCCCGCCCCTCGCCCCGCATCACTCCGGACCCATTCCCTTGAGCATCTTCCAACGGTTCTTCGGCTCTTCCAACGACCGCAAGGTCAAGGCCCTCGCGGCGCGGGTCGCGAAGATCAACGGCTTCGAGCCTCAGATCCAGGCCCTGTCGGACGAGGCCCTGCGGGCCAAGACCCAGGAGTTCAAGGACCGGCTGGCCAGTGGCCAGACCCTCGACCAGATCCTGGAGGAAGCCTTCGCCGTGGTGCGCGAGGCCTCGCGCCGGGTGCTCGGCCAACGCCATTACGACGTCCAGCTGGTCGGCGGCATGATGCTGCACCAGGGCGGCATCGCCGAGATGCGCACCGGTGAAGGCAAGACCCTCGTCGCCACCGCGCCCACCTATCTGAACGCGCTCACCGGCAAGGGCGTCCACGTCATCACGGTCAACGACTACCTCGCCCAGCGCGACGGCGAGTGGATGGGCCAAGTCTACCAGTTCCTGGGCCTGACGGTTGGCACCATCGTCCACGGCCTGTCCCAGACCCAGCGCAAGCAGGCCTATCAGTCGGACATCACCTACGGGACGAACAACGAGTTCGGCTTCGACTATCTGCGCGACAACCTGGTCTATGACGTCGAGGAGATGGTCCAGCGCGGCCACCACTTCGTCATCGTCGACGAGGTGGACTCGATCCTGATCGACGAGGCGCGCACGCCTCTGATCATCTCGGGCCCGACCGAGGACCGCTCGGAGTTCTACAAGACCATCGATCTCCTGGTGAAGGAGCTCATCAAGGATCCGACCACCTTCGACCACGACGAGAAGCAGCGGCAGGTGATCCTGACCGAAGAAGGCTCGGAGAAGATCGAGGAGATCCTGATGGAAGCCGGCCACCTGGCCGAGGATTCCGCCGGGCTCTACGACGCCGCCAATGTCTCGGTGGTGCACCATGTGAACCAGGCGCTGCGCGCCAACGTCCTCTACACCCGCGACAAGGACTATATCGTCCGCGCCGGCGAGGTGATCCTGATCGACGAGTTCACCGGCCGCATGATGCACGGCCGCCGCCTGTCCGAGGGCCTGCACCAGGCCATCGAGGCCAAGGAAGGCGCCCACATCCAGCCCGAGAACCAGACGCTCGCCTCGGTCACCATCCAGAACTATTTCCGCCTCTACGAGAAGCTGTCGGGCATGACCGGCACGGCGGCCACCGAGGCGCAGGAATTCGCCGACATCTACAAGATGGATGTCTCCGAGATCCCGACCAACCGCCCGGTCGCCCGGATCGACGACGACGACGAGGTCTATCGGACCGAGGCCGAGAAGAACCAGGCCATCCTCAAGCAGATCGAGGAATGCTTCCGGCGCGGCCAGCCGGTGCTGGTCGGCACGGTGTCGATCGAGAAGTCCGAGACGCTCTCGACCCTGCTGAACGGCCACAAGTTCGAGGTCGACGGCAAGAAGTACAACGGCATTCCGCACAACGTGCTGAACGCCCGCTATCACGAGCAGGAAGCCTTCATCGTCGCCGACGCGGGCGTCCCCGGCGCGGTGACCATCGCCACCAACATGGCCGGCCGCGGCACCGACATCCAGCTCGGCGGCAATGTCGACATGAAGCTGGCCAAGTGGCGCGACGAGCAGCGCGGCCTGGGCATCGAGGTCACGCCCGAACAGGCGCTTGAGCAGAAGGCGATCATCGAGGCCGAGATCAAGGAACTGAAGGACCAGGCCATGGCGGCCGGCGGTCTGTTCGTCCTGGGCACCGAGCGCCATGAAAGCCGCCGGATCGACAACCAGCTGCGCGGCCGGACCGGCCGTCAGGGCGACCCCGGCCACTCGAAGTTCTTCCTGTCCTGCGAGGACGACCTTCTGCGCATCTTCGCCGGCGAGCGCCTGGACTCGATCATGCGCACCTTCGGCGTCCAGGAGGGTGAGGCCATCACCCACAAGTGGCTGAACGGCGCGATCGCCACGGCCCAGAAGCGCGTCGAACAGCGCAACTACGAAATCCGCAAGAACCTCCTGAAGTACGACGACGTCGTCAACGACCAGCGCAAGGCCGTGTTCGAGCAGCGCGCCGAGTTCATGACCGCCGCCGACCTGTCCGACGTCATCAACGAGATGCGCCAGGACACCATCGAGGACCTGGTCACCCGCCACCTGCCGCCCAAGGCCTATGCCGAGCAGTGGGACGTCGCGGGCCTCGAGCACCATGTCCGCGAGATGCTGGGCCTGGAGCTGCCGATCGCCGCCTGGGCGGCCGAGGAAGGCATCGCCAACGAAGAGATCCAGGCGCGCATCCAGGCGGCGGCCGACGCCCGCGCCGCCGAGCGCGAGCAGCTGATCAGCCCCGATCAGATGCGCAATATCGAGAAGAGCTTCCTGCTGCAGATGGTCGACATGCAGTGGCGCGAGCACCTCATGCATCTGGACCACCTGCGCAACGTCATCGGCCTGCGCGGCTACGGCCAGCGCGATCCGCTGAACGAGTACAAGACCGAGGCCTTCTCACTGTTCGAGAAGCTGCTGGTCGACCTGCGCCAGAACGTGACCCGCTGGCTGATGACGGTGGAGTTCGAGTTCCAGCAGCCGGAGCCCGCGCCCCAGACCCGCTTCACCGAGGTCCACATGGACCCGCTGAGCGGCGAGAACGCCGCCCAGATGGGCCAGCTGCCCGACGGCCTGTCGCCGGAACAGCGCCAGGCCCTGCCGATCTCGGCCCTGCCGCATGGCTGGGAAGACACCGGCCGCAACGCCGCCTGCCCCTGCGGCTCAGGCAAGAAGTTCAAGCACTGCCACGGCGCCCTGGTCTGAGGGCCGGGGCCGCCAGCGGTTCACGCCGCGGCCACGCCTGTCACGATCGCCAAGTTGCTCCCCCGCTGGGGGAGCTGGCGCGAAGCGCCTGAGGGGGACTTTGGCTCTCTCGGCTGAGGTTCGCCCCCCTTCAGCCCGTATCGCCGAACCGGGGGTCCTCGAGATTGGCCGCGGCCGCCTCGTCGGCGAGCCGCCAGCGGTGGGAGCCGGGGCCGAAGGGCAGGACGAACAGATGCGTGTGGCCCAGGCCGCCCTGGGCGAGGCCCTGGTCGAAGGCGCTGATCAGGTCCTCGCGCAGGTCGTGAGGCGGATTGCGGTGGTCGAAGCCGGCGCGGCGGGCGATGTCGCCGATCACCATGTCCCGGTGCGCCTGGCCGCCATAGGCCTGGAGCGAGCGGGCGATCTCGAAGACCAGCGCCTCGGCGATGGTCGGCTTCCTGCGGCGGGTCCGGCGTGGGAACGCCACGACATCCGACATGTCACTTCCCCGTACATATCTCGTTAACGCTTGACGGACCGCGACTCGCCACAGGCAGGGCGGCCGCGCAATCGCGGCGCGCCTCAATCTGGGTCGATGAGCGGCGCCCAGGCGCCCACCCTGGGGTCGGCGCCGGCCCGGGGTCCGCGGCGCCTGGAATGAGGGCGCCGGCGCGCGCCTCGGGCGAGCCGGTTGGCGCTCGCCCCCCGCCGCCTCTATGGTGCCGGCATCGGACGCCGGACGGGACAGGGAGGGAGCAGATCTTGTCGATGCGACGCACGCTGCGCCCCATGCCCCTGGCCAGGCTCCTGACCCGCGTCGCGGTGGCCGGCGGCCTCTTGTCCCTGGTCCTGCTGATCCCCGTCGCCAAGACCGAGCCAGAGCAGAAGGTCGACGGCCGCGTGGTCCGCCAGGCCGCCGCCACCCTGGCAGCGCCGGATCTCACCGCCAGGATCACCGAGCTGGGCGAGGGCTTCGACGGCCGCGTCGGCATCGCCGTGCGCGATCTGAAGGAAGGCTGGACGACCAATTTCGACGGGGACGCCCCCTATCCCCAGCAGAGCGTCAGCAAGCTGTGGGTGGCGCTCGCCGTGCTCGACGCCGTGGACCGGGGCCGGCTGGCGCTGCAGGACACCGTCACCATCCGCCCCGACGATCTCAGCGTCTTCCACCAGCCGATCCGGGCCCGGGTGGTGGGCGCCGGCGCCTATGCCGCCACGATCCGCCAGCTGCTGTCCGGGGCGATCAGCCAGAGCGACAACACCGCCAATGACGTGCTGCTGAACGCCGTCGGCGGGCGCGCCGTGGTTCAGGCGGCGGTCAACGCCCGCCAGCTCGCCGGCATCACCGCCAGCCCCAGCGAGCGGGACATGCAGACCGAGACCGCCGGCCTGGAATGGCGTCGCGAATATTCCTTCGCCCACAGCTTCTGGGACGATCGCGACAAGCTGCCCCTGGAGTTCCGCCGGGTGTCGCTGGACGAGTATCTCGCCCATCCGCCGGACGCCGCCTCACCGAACGGCATGGTCAACGCCCTGGACCGGCTGCACGCCGGACGCCTGCTGGGTCCGCAATCGACCCAGCTCCTGCTGCAGCTGATGGTCGAGGCCGAGACCGGCCCCAGCCGGCTGAAGGCCGGCCTGCCGCCGGGCTGGACGCTCGCCCACAAGACCGGCACCGGCCAGGTGCTGGGGCCCGTGGCCACCGGCTTCAATGACGTGGGGGTGATCACCGCCCCGGACGGTCACGCCTATGCGGTGGCGGTGATGATCGCCCAGACCCGGACCTCCATCGAGACCCGGGAGCAGGTCATGGTCGAGGTCGCCCGGGCGATCGTCGCCCATCACGACCGCGAAGCGGCTCGGCCCGCCTAGAACTCTTCCCAGCCGTCGCCGCCGCCCGAGGCCGCGACCGGGGCGCTGCGGCCGCCGCTGGCGGCCATCCGCGGCCGGATCGCCTGGGTGGCGCGGACCGGCGGGGCGCCGCCGCTGAAGCGGAAGCGGCCGACATAGCCGGACAGGACGCTGGCTTCCTTCTTCAGGCCGTGGGTGGCGGCGGTCGCCTCCTCCACCATGGCCGCGTTCTGCTGGACCACCTGGTCCATCTGGTTCACGGCGGCGTTGACCTCGGTGAGGCCCGTGGCCTGCTCGCCCGCCGCGCCGGCGATGGTGTTCACCAGGCTGTCGATCAGGGCGACCTGGTCGACGATGCGCTGCAGGGCCTCGCCGGTCTGGCCGACCAGCTGCACGCCCGAGCTGACCTGGGTGGTGGAGGCCGAGATCAGGGCCTTGATCTCGCGGGCCGCGTCGGCCGAGCGCTGGGCCAGCGCCCGCACCTCGGAGGCGACGACCGCGAAGCCCTTGCCGGCCTCGCCCGCCCGTGCCGCCTCGACCCCGGCGTTCAGGGCCAGCAGGTTGGTCTGGAAGGCGATCTCGTCGATGACGCCGATGATCTGGGCGATCTGGCCCGACGAGCTCTCGATCTCGGTCATGGCGGCGACGGCCTGCTTGACCACCTCGCCGGAGCGGGCCGCGTCCGACCGCGCCGTGGCCACCACGCCGGAGGCCTCCTTGGCCCCGCTGGCGGTCTGGCGCACCGTGGCGGTGATCTCGTCCAGGGCGGCGGCGGTCTCCTCCAGGCTGGCGGCCTGCTGCTCGGTGCGCCGCGACAGGTCGTCGGAGGCCTGGGCGATCTCGTCGGTGCCGGCATTGACCCCGCCCGTCGCCGTCGCGATGGCGGTCATGGCCGCCTCAAGCGTCGAGACGGCGGCGTTGAAGTCGTCCTTCAGCTTCATGTAGCGGCCGGAGAAGTTCGAATCGATGCGGGCGCCCAGGTCGCCCTCCGACAGCCGGGCCAGGCCGGTGGCCAGCGCGTCGACCACTTCCTCCTGCTCGGCCTGCACCTTGCGGCGCTCGGCCTCGTTGGCGGCGCGGGCCTGTTCGCTCTCGCCGCGGGCCGCCTCGGCCTCGTGCTCCAGGCGCTCATTGGCGATGGCCGCCTCCTTGAAGGACAGAAGGGCGGCGGCCATCAGGCCCACCTCGTCCTTGCGGCCGACGCCGGGGACGTCGATGTGCTTGTCGCCGGCCGCCAGCCGGCGCATCACCGCCGTCATGGCGGTCACCGGGGCGGCGATGGCGCCCGACAGGATCAGGCCGCCGCCGACGGCGATGGCGCCGGTCAGGGTGATGCCGATCAGCAGGGCCAGGCCCGATTCCCGCAGCGCCTTGGCCTGGGCCTTGGATTCCACCTCCAGCTGGTCTTGGCGGTGTCGACGACCGCCTGGATGGCGTCCTCCACCGGCTCGACCGCCTTGTCGGCCACGCCGTCGTGGCGAACCAGCTCGACGGCCTGGGGCCGGGTGGCCGGGTCGACGCCCAGCTGCTCGCCGGGCTCGATCGCCGCGGCGCGGTAGGCGGCGTAGGCGGTCTCGATCGCCTTGACCCGGTCCTGGGCGGCGGAGTCCGAACCGGCCAGGCCGTGCAGGGTCTCGAGCGCGGCCAGGAACTTGGGCTTGTGGGCCTCCTCCAGCCGCTTCACGTAATAGTCGTCGCCCGACAGCAGGAAGCCGCGCAGCGAGTTCTCCTGGCGGGTCAGTCGGAAGGCCGCCGCATTGGCCGCCTCCACCGCCGCATAGGACTGGTTCATGCGGTCGACGGAGTGGTGGAAGGTGAGGTTGTTGGCGAAGAGCGTGGCGCCCATGCAGGCGATGGTCGCCAGCATCACCGCGAACACCGCCATCAGCTTTGTTGGGATTTTCAGGTCACCGAACCGCATTTCCGTCTCCCGCGACGTCGCCTTCAGGTCTTCGCCGTAGTGCGAAGAACCGACTACTTGTTGCGGTACTCGCTGGCGCTTGCCTCTCGGTTAACGGAACATTGCTGTGGGTGTGGCGGGATGTCGCATCAGGCCCGAAACAGCAAAAACCCCGGCCGCGGGGAAGCGACCGGGGTTCATGGACGATCGGCGGGCCGAAATCGTTTGGCGATTCCGACCCGCCGCGCCGAACCATCTCCGCCCAGGAGGACGCCAAAAGGCGAAGACAGTTCTACTCTGCGGAGATCAGGACTTGCCGTTCGACCAGATGGCCGTGCCGAACAGCACCACCGCCAGGAGGCTGAAGCCTCCGATCACGCCGTAGAGATAAATCTCTTGGACCAGGGTGGGCAGGTGGGGCATTGGCGATCTCCTCTTTGAAAGGAGAATGCCGCGGCTGGCCGGGCGCGCTTTGACCGAGATCAAAACGGCCAAGCTTGCCCGAAATCAAATGCGCCTCAGCTGCGCATGAACCCCATCAGCCGGCCGATCCGGGTGCAGTTGGCGCCCAGGTCCGGGGTCGGCGCCCGGTCCACGGCGCGCATGTCGATCCGCGCGCCCCGCGGGTCGGGCAGGATGCGGACCACCACGTCGCTGCGCAGGCCGAACAGCAGGCTGCGGGCCGTGGCCTCCAGCCGCCCCTGGCGCGGATCGTCGGTGACGAGGGCCAGGCCCGCCTGCTCGACCGCGGCCTTGGCGCGGGCGTAGGCGGCCGCGGTGTCGGCGGTCAGGATCAGCGGGCGGGCCACCGCGCAGGTCTCGGCGTTGACCTCGGCGACCCGGCGGCCGGCATAGAACTCGGCGCCCAGCGGGACGACGGGATCGAACTCCACCGGCACGGAATCGGCGCCCCGCTGGCTCATGATCCGCTGCGAGAAGGTCAGCGGCCGGGTCCAGTCGGTGGACACGTCATTGACCGGCGGGTTGGTGATCTGGGCCTGGCGCGCCCAGACATAGCCGCCCATGGTCGCCAGGCTGAGCCCCAGCACCAGGAAGGCCTTCAGCCCCAGCCGGCCGAAGCCGGCGAACAGGGCGATGATCACCCCGACCAGGCCGGTGGCCACGCTGAGCAGGGCGATCTTCGGCGCCCATTCGAGCGTGATCAGGCCCAGGCCCGTCTTCCAGTCCATCAGGCCGAAGCGGGTGCCGAGCATGGCCGCCCCGACCATGACCGCCGGCGCGAGCGCCAGCAGCAGGGCGAAGTCCAGATAGCCGCCCGACAGACCGCCGGACCCGGCCTTGCCCGACTTGGCCTTGCGGGCGGCCTTCTTGCGCGCCTTGGTCCCAACCGGGGTGAAGCCCAGGCTCAGGGGCGTGTCGCCGAACACGTCGGCCTCGGGGGCCGGCAGGGGGTCAGCCGGGGCCTCAGCCCGCGGCTCAGCGGGAAAAGGGCGGCCGGCTTCCGCCGCGGCCTCCGCAGCGCCGGCGCCGGGGAACTTGGTCTCGGTGAAGGTCGGTTCGATGACCGTCAGCCCACGGACCGGTTCGGCCTGCACCGGCCGCGCCTGGGGCGACCAGGCGGTGTGGTCGGCGGGCGGCGGCTCATGATGCGCGACGGGCGGCGGCTCGGGGCGCGCCTCCGCGACCGGGGCCGGCGCGGGCTCGGGGGCGGAGGGCTCGACCACGTGCATGGCGGCGCCGGCTCATGGGCGTGCGGCGCTTCGGGCGCGGGATGCGCCTCGGGCTCGGGGGCGTAGATCTTCGGCTCGGGCGGGGCGGCCAGGGCCACCGTGGCCGCGGCCGCCGCGACGGCGGCGGTCGGCAGCACATAGTCGGCCATCCGCTGACGGATCAGCTTCTTGTCGATCTTGCCGGTCGCGCCCAGCGGGATGTCGTCGACGAAGACCACGTCGTCGGGCATCCACCACTTGGCGATCTTGCCTTCCAGGAACTGGAGGAACTCTTCCTTGGTCGCCGTCTGGCCGGCCTTCAGCTTGACCAGCAGCAGCGGCCGCTCGTCCCACTTGGGGTGGGCCACGCCGATCACGGCGGCCAGTTCGGCCTTGGGGTGGCCGGCGGCGATGTTCTCGATCTCGATCGAGCTGATCCACTCCCCGCCGGACTTGATCACGTCCTTGGAGCGGTCGGTGATCTGCATGAAGCCGTGCTGGTCGAGGGTCGCCACGTCGCCGGTGTCGAAATAGCCCTCGCCGTCCAGGATCTGGCCGCCGTCGCCGCGGAAATATTCGCCGACCACGAACGGGCCCTTGACCATCAGCTTGCCGAAGGTCGCGCCGTCGTGCGGCAGCACCTTGCCGCTGTCGTCGACCAGCTTCAGGTCGATGCCGAGCGGCGGGCGGCCCTGCTTCAGCTTGAAGCGCAGCTGGTCCTCGGCGTCCATGGCGGCGATGGCCGCATTGGGCGTGGCCTGGGTGCCCAGCGGCGAGGTCTCGGTCATGCCCCAGGCGTGGGTCACGTCGACGCCATAGTCGTCGCGGAAGCGGCGGACGATCGCCTCGGGCACCGCCGAGCCGCCGATCACCACCCGCTTCAGGCTGGTCAGCTTGCCGTTGGTGGCCTCCAGGTGCTGCAGCAGCATCTGCCACACGGTCGGCACGGCGGCCGAGAAGGTGACCTGCTCGGTCTCCAGCAGTTCGTGGATCGAGGCGCCGTCCAGCTTCGGGCCGGGCATGACCAGCTTGGCGCCCACGGCCGGCGCCGAGAAGGCGACGCCCCAGGCGTTGGCGTGGAACATCGGCACCACCGGCAGCACGGTGTCCGTCGCCCCGATGCCGAGCACGTCGGCGCCCATGGTCACGAGCGTATGGAGGAAGTTCGAGCGGTGCGAATAGAGCACGCCCTTGGGATTGCCCGTCGTGCCGGAGGTGTAGCAGAGGCCGGCCGGCGAATTCTCGTCAAAGCCGCCCCAGGCGCAGTCGGCCGAGGCCTCGCCGATCAGGGTCTCGTAGCAGAGGGCGCCGGGCAGCTCGGCCGTCATGTGGTCGGCGTCGGTCAGCACGATGATCTGCTTCACCGTCGGGATCTGGTCGCGGATCTGGGCCAGGATCGGCAGGAAGGTCAGGTCGGTGAAGATGATCCGGTCTTCGGCGTGGTTGATGATGTAGACCAGCTGCTCGGAGAACAGGCGCGGATTGAGGGTGTGGCACACCGCCCCGATCCCCATGATCCCGTACCAGGCCTCGATATGGCGCGCGGTGTTCCAGGCGAGCGTCGCGACCCGGTCGCCGGTCTGGACGCCCAGATGCTTCAGCACATTGGACACCCGCTTGGCGCGGCCATGCACGTCGCCATAGGTGGTGCGGGTGATCGGCCCCTCGACGGACCGGGTCACGATCTCGCGCGCCCCGTGCCAGGACTTGGCGTGATCGAGGATCCGGTCGACCGTCAGCGGCCAGTCCTGCATCCTGCCTTGCATCGTCGTTCTCTCCCAGATCTTGGCCCTTTTACAGGCCCCGCTAGGCTAGAGAGTCCCGCCCGTCCAGGCAACGCGGCGCGCGCGCGACGCGAGGGAAACTGGGGGTTTCCGGCGCCTAGAGGGCGAACACCTGGCGGGCGGTCCCACCCAGGAACGCCGCCCGCGCCTCCGGGCTCAACCCCAGATCATCCAATCCCTCCAGCGCCCGGTCCGGCGTGATCATCGGATAGTTGGTCCCGAACATCACCTTGGCCCGGCCATGCCCGCGCATGTAGTCGACCAAGGCGGGGGGATAGCGCCTGGCGGTGTAGGCGGAGGTGTCGATGAAGACATTCTCGTGCTTCGTCGCCACGGCGACGGCCTCGTCGGTCCAGGGATAGCCTATATGGCCGCCGACAATCTTGAGCTCCGGGAAATCCAGCGCCACCTGATCCAGATAGATCGGCCGCCCGACTTCCGACGGCGCCAGGGGCCCGGTGTGACCGATCTGGGTGCAGAAGGGCGCACCCACCTCGCAACAGGCGGCATAGGCCGGATAGAAGCGCCGATCCGTCGGGGGCGTCTCCCAAAGCCAGGGCAGGATGCGAATGGCCTTGAACCCCAGCACCTCGACACACCGGCGGATTTCTTGAACCGCCTCCATGGGGCGCGTGATGTCAGCCGAGCCGACGCCGACCAGCCTGTCGGGCGCCTGGGCCACGAATGCGGCGACCTCGTCGTTCGAGATCATCACATTGCGGGGCGCGTACCAGGCGCAGATCAGGGCCTTGTCGACGCCGCCGCGGTCCATCGCCGCCAGGGTCACGGACAGGGGCAGGGCGGTGCTTGGGGCCTCGGCCTTGTTCCATCGACGCAGCGACGCGAACACCGGATCCTGACTGTGGCGCAAGGTCGGATGTTGCGCCCAGGCGTCGATGATCATGCCGAATCCCCTTCCCATGCGACGGAAGACCGCCTTAGAGCATTGCTCTAGAGTGTTACTCTAATCAGGAAGATCATGAGCGCAAGGGACGATCTGCTACGGGCGGGGTTCGCGACCATGGACCAGGTCGGCTTCGACGCGGCGACCGTGGCGGCGATCTGCCGGGCGGCCGGGGTGTCGAATGGCAGCTTCTTCCACGCCTTCGCGTCAAAGGACGCCCTGGCGGCGGAGTTGTTCATGACCGCCCTGGAGGCCTATCACGCGGCCATGTTGAGCCCCCTGACCCCGGGCCTGGGGGCGGCGGACGGAATCGAAGCCCTGGTCTCGGCCCATCTGACCTGGGTGACCGGGGCCCGCGCCCAGGCCCGCTTCATGTTCGAGCGCTCGCGGGCCGAATGGATGGTGCATATCCGGGCGCGCCAGCAGGCGGAGAACAGGCGCTATGGCGAGGCGATCGGGGCCTGGCGCGACCCGTTGATCGCATCCGGCCACCTGCGCGACCTCTCACCGATGGTGTTCATGGCTCAGATCATCGGACCAGCCCAGATCCTTTGCCGCGCTTGGCTTTCCGGTCGTGACGACGCCGACCCGCGCGACCAGCAGAGCGTGCTCGCCGATTGCGCCCGCCGCGCTCTGATGGCCGCCCCCCTATAGCGTCTCCGGCCAGCGCCCCACCCCGCCGTTCTCGATCAAGAGCCCCGTCAGCGTCCGGTCGGCGTGCTGAGCGCGCCAGGCCAGCATGGCCTGGGCATGGGCGAGCCGCACGGCCGGGTCGTCGGTCTGCGTCCGCCAGGTCGGGTCGGCCACGAGGTCGAAGCAGAGCGACCCGCCGTCGCCGAACTGCACATAGGCCGCGGTCTCCGAGCGCAGCACCGCCAGGTTCTGTCGCTCCAGCCGCCGGTCCCAGGGCCAGGCGTGCGGTCCGCGCGGAATGACGGCGCCGCGCCAATCGAACTCCCAATGGGCCGCCTCCCGCCACCAGGGCGGCTCGGCCCCCTCCAGGAACGGGGTCAGGGGCAGGCCGTCGCACTGGGCCGGCACGGGCAGCCCCATGGCCTCGCAGAGCGTCGGCAGCACATCGACATTCTCGGTGAAGCGCTCGACCACCGTCCCATGGCCCTGCGGCCGGCGCGGATCACGGACGATGCCCAGCACGTGATAGCTCGCCTCGAAGAACCCGCCCTTCTGGATCAGGCCGTGGTCGCCCAGCTGCTCCCCGTGGTCGGCGGTGACCAGGATGAGCGTGTCCTCCCACTGGCCGCGCGCCTCCAGCGCCGCCCACAGCCGGCCGAGCTGATGGTCGACCTCGGCGATCATGGCGAAGTACTGGGCCTGCACATGGGCCATCTCGGCCGCATCGGTCGGCGCGGCCATGGCCGAGCGCAGCAGGGCGTCATGCAGCCTGTGCCGCTGGTCCGACATCGCGATCGGCGCCGGCATCGCGGCCGGGTCATACAGCCCCGCATAGTCGCCGGCCGCCGCATAGGGCGGATGCGGGCGCAGCTGCGACAGGTGGGCGAACCAGGGCCCTTCCTGGCCGTCGATCCAGTCGATCAGCACATCGGTGTGATAGGCCGACAGGCTGTGCTCGGCCGGCCGCCCCGGCTCGCCGCCGACCGCGCCCTCATAGTCGTCGGGAACCTCGTGGCCGCGCTCGCGCAGCCAGCGCACCCAGACGCTCGGATCATGGGTGGCGAAGTTCAGCCCCACCTCGAAGCCCGGCAGGATCCCCTCCCAGCTCTTCAGCCGCGGATCGTCCGGCCCGGTGATCTCGCGCGGATCGACCGCCTGGTCGGTATAGCCGAACAGGGTCGGGACATAGCCCGCCCGCCGCGCCGCCCAGGCCACATTGTCCAGCCGCCGGTCGAGCGGCGTGCCATTGGCCACCACCCGATGATTGAGCTGATAGGTCCCGGTATAGAGGCTGGCCCGCCCGGGGCTGCAGGGCGCCGCCTGGCTGTAGTGCCGCGCGAACCGCACCCCCTCCGCCGCCAGCCGGTCCAGGTGCGGCGTCCGCGCGATCGGATGGCCCGCCGCCGACAGGCAGTCGCCGCGGAACTGGTCGAGGGTGATCAGGAGGATGTTCATGGCCGCCGAGTGTGGCCGCTGTCGGGGCGCGGCGGAAGAGGCCCGGCAAGCGTTCCTTCTCCCGCAAGGGGAGAAGGGCGCGCACCGGCCGCCCTTAACAATCATTACGTCCGTGTAAGTAATGTAAATATTCAATGTCACATGTACATTCTGTAATTCTCTTACATCTTCGTCATTACGCCGACTTAACAAGACTTCTGAACTTCACCTCTGTAGACCACAGTCATCGGCCGCACAGAAACGGCCACACAAAATTCAGCTCAGAGGGACCACACCATGTTCAAGACCACTTCCATCGCCGCCGCCGCCTCGCTCGCCCTGGCCACCCTGCCCGCCCTGGCCATCGCCACCGGCGCCCACGCCGCCCCCGCCGCCGTCAAGGTCGCCGACCTGAACCTCAACACGGCGGCCGGCCAGAAGGCCTTCGCCCAGCGGGTCGACAAGGTCGCCGTGCAGATGTGCCGCGAAGTCCGCGCCGGCCGCTTCACCGACGACAGCTGCGTCAACGCGGTGCGCGCCGAAGCCCAGGCCAAGGCCGCCGCCATCACGCCCTCCCAGATGGCTGCCCGCTAAATCCGAGATCGGCCCGACCGCCCCTGCCCCCGCGGTCGCGCAGATAGGGTCGCCTCCCACGGCCCGGACCAGAAGCCCGCCGCAGCCCCGGCGGGCTTCTTCATGTCTGGCGCGACCCCGGTGTGACATCGGACGAATTCCGCTAGTGAGTCGGTCAAAGTCTCTGGGGGGATCGCATGTCGGGTCTGTTCACCGCCGCCCTGGCCGCCGCGGCCGTCGCCGCCGCGCCGCACGGGGTGCATCAGTATGACGGCCTGGCCCTGGCGCCGGCCGGCGACCGGATCGCCGCCGTCGAGGCCTTCGAACTCGCCGACGTGCTGGAGAAACCCCACACCCACCTGGTGATCCGCGGCGCCGACGGGTCGGTCCTCGGCGACCTCGACCCCTGCCTGGCCTGCGACTATTCGGGACCGGCCTGGTCGCCGGACGGCAAGGCGCTGGCCTTCGTGGCCTCGAACCGCAAGGCCGGCCAGGCCGCCCTGCTGGTGCTGGGGACCAGCGGCCTCAAGGTCGCGGCCAATTTCAAGGGCCTGCTGGCCACGCCCCGCTGGTCGCCGGACGGGACGACCCTGGCGGTGCTGGCCACGGCCGACGCCCACAAGGAAAGCGGCGCCACCCAGGCCGGCGCGGCGCGGGTGGGCGACATCGACGCCAAGCCGGACGAGCGGCGCATCGCCGTCCTGCCCGCCGCCGGCGGCGAGGTGCGCATGGTCTCGCCCGACGACACCTTCGTCTACGAATATGACTGGACCCCCGACGGCAAGGGCTTCGTCGCCACCGCCGCCCAGGGCGACGGCGACAACAACTGGTGGATCGCCAAACTCGACGCCATAGACTTGGCCACCGGGGCCTTGCGCGAGATCGCCGCGCCCAAGACCCAGATCAACGCCCCCCGCGTCTCGCCCGACGGCAAGACCGTGGCCTTCATCGGCGGGCTGATGAGCGACTTCGGGCCGGTCGGCGGCGACCTCTACACCGCCCCCTTCGACGGGGGCGCGCCGGTCAATCGCACCCCGGGTTTCAAGGGCAGCTTCGCCTCGCTGTCCTGGACCCGGGCGGGCCTCAAGGGCGTGGCCCTGGTCGGCGAGGCCAGCACCCTCTTCGCGATCGACGCCAAGTCCTGGCGCCTCGCGCCCGTCTGGGGCCGCCCGGCCAGCTTCGCGGCCGGCGACGGCCGGGTCTCGATCAGCGCCGACGGCCGCCGCGCCGCCGCCGTCGTCCAGGACTTCGCCGCCGCTCCGCGCATCGAGGCCGGTCCGATCACCGCCCTGACGCCCGTCACCCACGACAATGACGCGCTCACCGCCGCCGGCCTCGCCCGCTCGGTGGCCTGGAAGAACGAAGGCTTCGACGTCCAGGGCTGGCTGCTGGCGCCGCTCGGCGTCCAGCCCGGCAAGACCTATCCCATGGTGGTGCAGATCCACGGCGGCCCGGCCGCGGCCGCCCAGCCGACCTTCCTGTGGAAGGGCCCGACCTATGAGCTGCTGGCCCACGGCTATTACGTGTTCATGCCCAATCCGCGCGCTCCCACGGCCAGGGCCAGGCCTTCAGCCGCGCCAATGTCCAGGACTTCGGCGGCGGCGACCTGCGCGACATCCTGGCCGGCGTGGATGCGGTGGAGAAGATCGCCCCGGTCGATGACAAGCGCCTGGGGGTCTATGGCCACTCCTACGGCGGCTACATGACCATGTGGACCGTGACCCATTCCAAGCGGTTCAAGGCCGCCGTCGCCGGGGCCGGCATCGCCAACTGGATCAGCTATTACGGCCAGAACGGCATCGACCAGTGGATGGTCCCCTATTTCGGCGGCACGGCCTATGACAACCCGGCCGTCTATGACCGGCTGTCGCCGATCCGCGCCATCCGTGACGCCGCCACGCCGACCTTCATGTATGTCGGCGAGCGCGACGTGGAGTGTCCGCCGGCCCAGTCCCTGGAATTCTGGCACGGCCTCAAGGCCATGGGCGTGCCCACCTCGCTGGTGATCTATGAGGGCGAAGGCCACGGCATCCGCACCCCCGCCCACAACCACGACCTCGACGCCCGCGTCATCAACTGGTTCGACCGCTATCTCGGCGGCTGACCCCCACCCCGCTCATCCCCGCGAAGGCGGGGACCCAAGCCGAGCTTCCGCGCACTCAGTTGCTCCCCCTCTGGGGGAGCTGGCGCGAAGCGCCAGAGGGGGACTTTGACTCCCTCAGCTGAGCCTCAAACCCGCAAGCAAGACCATCAAGGTCCCCCTCAGCCACCCCTTCGGGTGGCAGCTCCCCCAAGGGGGGAGCAACTTGGCCGAGCCGACCTGAGTCAAAAGGCGACCTCCCCCATCGCCGGAGAAGGAGCTCACGCCGCGCTATCCGCCAGATAGGCATGCAGCGCCGCGACCACCTGGGCGCCTTCGCCCACCGCGGCGGCGACCCGCTTCACCGAGCCTGAGCGCACGTCGCCGATGGCGAACACCCCGTCGCGGCTGGTCTCCAGGGGACGCCGGCCCTCCCCCAGCTGGTCGCCGGTCAGGACGAAGCCCTTATTGTCCAGCCCGACCGGACAGCCCTCCATCCAGGCGGTGTTGGGCTCGGCGCCGATGAACAGGAACATGTGGCGGATCGGCCGGGTGGTCTCGGCGCCGGACTTGCGATGGCGCCAGGTCACGGTTCGCAGCGCCCCCTCCTCGCCGGCCAGCGCCGTGACCTCGCTCTCGGCGACCAGTTCGACATTGGCCAGGCCCTTGATCCGGTCGATCAGGTACTTGGACATGGTGGCCTCCAGCCCCGGCCCGCGCACCAGCAGCCAGACCTTGGCCGCCTGGCCGGCCAGGAACACCGTCGCCTGGCCCGCCGAATTACCCCCGCCGATCAGCACCACCTCTTCGCCGGCGCACAGCTTCCGCTCCAGCGGCGAGGCCCAATAGTGGATCGAGGCGCCCTCGAAGGCGTCCACCCCGGCCACATCGAGGCGCCGGTAGCGGGCGCCCGTGGCGATCACCACCGCCCGCGCCGCGGCCGAGTCGCCATAGCTGAGTTTCAGCCGGAACCGGCCATGGGCCGGGTCGGCGGCGCCGTCCACCGTCACCACCGCATCGGGGATCGCCAGGTCGGCGCCGAACTTCTGGGCCTGGTTATAGGCCCGCGCCATCAGGGCCATGCCCGAGACCCCGGTCGGAAAGCCCAGATAGTTCTCGATCCGCGCCGAGGCGCCGGCCTGGCCGCCGAACGCCCGAGCGTCGAGCACCAGCACCGACAGCCCCTCAGACGCCGCATAGACCGCCGTCGCCAAGCCGGCCGGCCCGGCGCCCACCACGGCCACGTCATAGACCTTGTCCGGATCGATCGCCCGATCAGCCCCATGCAGCGGGCGAGCGCCTGTTCCGACGGATTGCGCAGCATCTCGCCGCCCGGACACAGCACCAGGGGCAGCTCGTCCGCCGTCACCTGGAAGCGCTCGATCAGGGCGCGGCCGCCCTCGTCGGCGACGGAGTCCAGGAACTGGTTGGGGTGGCCGTTGCGGTTGAGGAAGCTGATCAGCCGCAGCACGTCGGCCTGGCCCGCCGGCCCGATGATCACCGGCCCCACCCCGGTCTCGATCAGGCTGACCCGGCGCAGGATCAGCGCCCGCATGATCCGCTCGCCCAGCTCCGCCTCGGCGATCAACAGGGCGCGCAGGCGGTCCGGCGCGATCAGCAGGGCCCGGCCCTCGGTCGCCGCGCGGCCGGTGACCAGGGCGGGCTTGCCCGACAGCTGGGCCAGTTCGGCCATGAACTGCCCCGGCCCCTGGCGGATCACCAGGGCCTCCTCGCCCAGGGGATCGCCGCGCACGATCTCCACCTCCCCGGCCAGCAGCACATACATGCCCGGCCCCGGCTCACCGGCCTGGAACAGCAGCTCGCCGGCCTTGAAGGGACGGACCTCGCCGAACCGCCGGATCCGGTCGACATCCTCCGGCCCGAGCTGCGGGAACATCTGGTCGGAGCGGGTGTCGATCGTGGCCATGCCGCAACGCTAGGGCGTGGCGAGAGCCGGGCCAAGGGCCGTCAGCGGATCGGCGGCCAAGTCCCGCCGCATCGTCGCGTTCGCAGGCACATCCCAATATCCCGCTCATCCCCGCGAAGGCGGGGACCCAAGCCGAGTCACAAGGCGGCAAGAGCCAGGGGGTAATTTAATGAATTAATACAAATAGTTGATATGACTCACCGCCCACCCAAACCCCCTCGTCCATGTTGACGTCAAACGCACAAGGTCGATTCAGGTCGGCGGATTCAGGACCTCGGGGTTAGACTGCCCCCAGGTCCTTCTCATCCTGAGCTCAACAGACGCAGGCGCCTTCCCGCGCAGGGCGCTACTTGGCGTACTGCGCCAGGTAGTCGGCCAGGCTCTGCGGGGTCATGTGGCGGGCGTCGGCCAGGTGCGAGACATTGCCGGCGTTGAGCAGCTTGTCGGTCTTGGGGTCGACCAGCAGCAGGCTGGGCACGCCCTCGAGGCGCTCGGTGATGCCGTAATGGGCCGGGACCTGCAGGTTCTTGTTGAAGCGGCCCACATCGACGATGACCTCGACATAGTGCTTGTCGACGAAGGCCTTCATCTCCGGCAGGTCCAGCGTGCCGGCCAGGACGCGGCAGTCGCCGCACCAGTTGCCGCCCAGGTCGATCAGCAGCAGCTTGCCGGACTTCTTGGCCTTCGCCTTGGCTTTGGCCACGGCGGCGTCGGTGGCTTCGGCCGAGGCCGCCTCGTCATAGGGGAAGGGCAGCGGCGTCTTCAGCTGGGCGTAGTCGGTGATGCTAACCTTGGGGGCGGGCACGCCGGCATGGGCGGCGGCGCCGAAGGTCAGGGCGGCCAGGGCGGCGATCAGGGCCGGGCGCAGGGTCATGCGGAGAACTCCGGAAGTCGGAAAGGGTCGCCCTGTTGCTAGGCGGAACCAATTCCTAGTGAAACCCAGGAATTCGGGCGGCGGTATCGGCTTTTCTAATGGCGGCCAGCCAGGCGCCGGCCGTCTCGGCCACCGGCCGGGTGGCGTCGATCCGGGTCCAGGCGATCTCGCCGACGTCGCGTTCCAGCTGCATGTTCAGGGTGGCGACCGTGGCGTCAGACGCGTCGCCGGTGCGGTGCGCGATGCGGCTGGCCAGCACCTCGACCGGCGCCTCCAGCCAGACGGCGTGGAACGGAACGCCTGTCTCGGCGGCCAGCGCCTCGGCGCGGGCGCGCAGGTCCGGCTGGATGAAGGTGGCGTCCAGCACCACCGCCCGGCCCGCCGCCAGCAGGGCCCGCGCATCGGCCATCACCGTGTCATAGACCTCGGCGTAAAAGCCCGGCGAATAGACGCTGGCCGGCAGGCTGGCGGTCGGCGCGACCTTCAGGAGCCGCTTGCGGATCTCGTCGGTGCGCAGGACCAGCGCGCCTGGCGAGGCGCCGAGGGCCGGCGCGATGGCGCGGGCGAAGCTGGTCTTGCCGCTGCCCGACAGCCCGCCCGTCGCCGCCAGGACCGGAGGCTCGGGCTGCAGGTGCGCGGCGGCGGCGGCCAGATAGGCGCGGGCCTCGGCGTCCTTGCCGGAATTGCCGCAGACATGGGCGCGGACCACGGCCCGCACCGAGAGCAGCAGGGGCAGCAGCGCCATGCCGGCCCGCAACTCTTCGCCCCAGACCCGCGCGGCCTCGTCGAAATAGGCCGCCAGGATATGGGCCGCGGCCCCGCGCTTGCCGCGGAAATCCAGGTCCATCAGCAGGAAGGCGATGTCGTAGAGGACGTCGATCTCCGACAGGGCGTCATTGAACTCGATGCAGTCGAACAGCACCGGCTGGCCGGCCTCGAGCACGATATTGCCCAGGTGCAGGTCGCCATGGCAGTGGCGCGAGAAGCCCGCCGCCCGCCGCGCCTCCAGCAGCGGGGCCAGCCGCTGGAACTCCCCCTCGGTCGCCAAGATGACCGCCTCGACCTCGGCCGGGCCCAGCCGGTCCGCCATGCCGCGCAGCAGGTGGGCGTTGGAATCGATGGTGTATTTCAGATTGGCCGCGCCCCCGCCCTCCGGACGGACCGGCGCCTCGGCATGGAAGCGGGCGATGCGACGGCCGAGCGCGTCGGCCAGGTCGGTGTCGACCCGTTCGGGGCAGGCCGACAGGACGAGGTTTTCGTCGAACCGGCGCATCTCCAGCGCATAGTCGACCGTGACCCCGAAGCCCTCGATCTCAAGCTGGCCGTCCGCGGCGCGGGTCACCCGGCGCACGCCGCGATAGATGTCGGCGGCGGTGGCCTGGTTGAAGGCCAACTCACGTTCGAGCGCCCAGCGGCGCTGGTCCAGGGTGGTGAAGTCGAGATAGCCGAGATCGACCCGGCGCTTGACCTTGAAGGCGGTCCCGCCGGCCAGATAGACCCGCGCGCAGGCGGTCTCGATCACCGGGGTCTCGGACCGCGCGGCGAACCAGGCGGCGACCTCGGCCTCCTCGGCGGCGTTATCCGGCGGCGCTCCTGCGCTCAAGGATAGAGCCGCTGGGTGGTCCAGCCCCCGTCGGCCCGGTCGAACACCAGGCGCTCGTGCAGGCGGAAGGCGCGGTCGCGCCAGAACTCGATATGCTGGGGCGCGACCCGCCAGCCGGACCAGTGCGGCGGCCGGGGCGGCTTGCCCAGGCCGAACTTCAGGCCGTACTCGGCGATGCGCTTCTCGAAGGCCAGGCGATCGGGCAGGGGCCGTGACTGCTCCGAGGCCCAGGCGCCCAGCTGGGCCGGCTTGGCCCGGGTCGCCCAATAGGCGTCGGCCTCGGCGTCGGTGACCGGCGTGACCGTCCCGCGCACCCGCACCTGGCGACGCAGGGATTTCCAGTGGAACAGCAGGGCGGCCTGGGGATTGGCGGCCAGCTGGCGGCCCTTGGCGCTGCCCAGGTTGGTGTAGAAGACGAAGCCGTCGGGGCCCGCGTCCTTCAGCAGCACCATGCGCACGTCGGGCAGGCCCGTCTCATCGACCGTGGCGAGCGCCATGGCGTTGGCGTCGTTGAGTTCCTTGGCCACGGCGTCCGCCAACCATTCGGCGAACAGGGCGAAGGGGTCCTCGCCGGTCAGGGCCGGCAGGTCGGCGTTGGCCACATGGCTCAGATAGTCCGCCTCGCTGGGGGAGGCGGGAATGGCGGGCTTGTCGGTCATGCCCCCGCCTATAGCGCGGCGGGGGCGCGGACGGCAGGGCGATATTTTCGCCAGCCATTTTGAGGCCCCAGTGTGGGCTTAGACGCCCTGGCTCGCCGGGCGGCCGGCCACTACTCCTAGTCCGGCGCCTGCGACCCTAGGTCCCGGCGAAAGCAGAGCTTAACAGGGATAACCACAACCCATGAACGTGGTGCGCAATGAAGACATGGCCGCGGCGCGGCTGGCCCGCCTGTCCCCCGATCTCGACGCCCGAATGGCCGAGATCGTGGACGCCCTGATGGCGCTCGCCGGCGCCGCCCACCGGGACGCGGTGATCGAGCTGATCGCCCGCCGCCGCACGGGCCAGGCCGCCTCCCCCGGGCTCAAGGCCGAGCTGATCGCGGCCTTCGAGGCTCATTGCCAGACCTTGAAGGCCCGCGGCCTAGTGCCTTTGGTGCATCGCCCCTTCGGCGACCGCTCCCTGCGCTGGGCCCTGACGCCCGAGGCCGACGACTTCCTGCGCCGGGCGGTCCGCTAGATGCTCCGCCCCATCGCCGCCCTGCCGCTCGCGCGCTTCGCGCTGACCCTGGTCGCCTCGAGCTTCGCGCTCGGCCTGCTGATCGGCCTGATGGTCGCCTCGCCGCGCTGAGCCTTCCCTTCCCCCGGCGAGCCGCTACATAGGCGCCCAATGCTGCGCCTGACCGAACTCAAGCTGCCCCTCGACCACGCGCCCCAGGATCTGGAGGCCGCGGTGCGCGAGCGGCTGGGCGTCGCGCCCGCGGATCTGCTCGGCTTCGAGATCGTCCGCCGCGCCCATGACGCCCGCCGCAAGGCCGCGATCCTGACGGTCTATTCGGTCGATGCGACGGTCCGCGACGAGGCCGAGGTGCTGAAGCGTCTGGCCGGCGACATCCGCGTCCAGCCCGCGCCGGACACCACCTATCGGCCCGTCGCCCACGCGCCGGCGGACCTGGCGCGCCGCCCCATCGTCATCGGCGCCGGCCCCTGCGGCCTGTTCGCGGGCCTGATCCTGGCCGAGATGGGCTTCAAGCCCATCATCCTCGACCGCGGCAAGGTGGTGCGCGAGCGGACCAAGGACACCTGGGGCCTGTGGCGACGCGGGGTGCTGAACCCGGAGTCCAACGTCCAGTTCGGCGAGGGCGGGGCCGGCACCTTCTCGGACGGCAAGCTCTACAGCCAGATCAAGGATCCCCGGCACCTGGGCCGCAAGGTGCTGACCGAGTTCGTCCTGGCCGGCGCCCCGCCGGAGATCCTGACTGAGGCCCATCCGCACATCGGCACCTTCCGGCTGGTGACCATGGTCGAGTCCATGCGGGCCAAGGTCGAGGCCCTGGGCGGCGAATACCGGTTCCAGAGCCGGGTCGAGGACCTGCTGGTCGACGTCGCCGCCGACGGGTCGCGGCGGGTGCGCGGGGTGGTGCTGCAGGACGGCTCGCAGATCGCGGCCGACCAGGTGGTGCTGGCGGTCGGCCACAGCGCCCGCGACACCTTCGCCCAGTTGCTGGACGCCGGCGTGTTCATGGAGGCCAAGCCCTTCTCCATCGGCTTCCGGATCGAGCATCCGCAGTCCTGGATCGATCGCGCCCGCTACGGGACCAACGCCGGACACCCCGACCTGGGCGCGGCCGCCTACAGCCTGTCGCACCACGCCGCCAACGGGCGCACCGCCTATAGTTTCTGCATGTGCCCGGGCGGGACCGTGGTGGCCGCGGCCTCCGAGCCCGGCCGCGTCGTCACCAACGGCATGAGCCAGTATTCCCGCAACGAGCGGAACGCCAACGCCGGCATCGTGGTCGGGATCACGCCGGAGAAGGACTATCCCGGCGGCCCCCTGGCCGGCGTCGCCCTGCAGCGGCACTGGGAGGAGCAGGCCTTCAAGGCCGGCGGCGGGACCTATGCCGCGCCGGGCCAGAGGGTTGGCGACTTCCTGGCGGGCCGGCCCTCGACCAGCCTGGGCGAGGTGGTCCCCTCCTATCGACCCGGCGTGACGCCCACAGATCTGTCGACCTGCCTGCCGGATTTCGCGATCGCCGCCATCCGCGAGGCCCTGCCGGTCTTCGCCCGCCAGATCCCCGGCTTCGACGCCGACGACGCGGTTCTGACCGGGGTCGAGACCCGCACCTCCTCGCCGGTGCGCATCACCCGCGGCAAGGATTTTCAGAGCCTCAACACCGCCGGCCTGTTCCCGGCCGGCGAGGGCGCGGGCTACGCCGGCGGCATCCTGTCGGCCGCGGTCGACGGCATCAAGGTGGCCGAGGCCGTGGCCCGGGCGATCACGGCCTGACCTCGTCGCGGCGCCCAAATTGGGCCATTTCCCGCCTAGAACTCTGAATGATTGGGCGATTTCTTAAGTGTAACTGAGGTCTATGATCGGTCAGACATAAAGGCGCGAGACCCTTGAACGGGCGATCCGAATTCCAGCCGGCGAGCGAGACCGTCCCGACCGAGGGATTGGACATCGCGCTTCTGCGGGCGGCCCAGCGCAACAACCTTCCCACCATGGTGGTGCAGATCGCCGCCTCGATCGGGGTGGTGGTCGCCGCCTATCACACCAATTCCACCTGGTATTCGACCTGGCTGGCCATCGTCCTGACCCTGGCCGTCGCACGCCTGGGCATTCATCGGAACCTCGGCCAGCTGCTGCGCCGCACCCCGTCCGCGCCGCCTGGGCAAATCCGCGCCTGGGGCAAGGCGCACAGCGCGGGTCTGGTGATCAGCGCCGGTCTTTGGGCCCTGCTCGCCTGGCTGCGTCTGCCGGCGGAGGATCTCGAGACCCGCTTCGTCATCATCATCATACTGTCGGCCCTGTCCGGCGGGGCGATCGGGGTTCTGGCCCCGCTGAAGATCACCGGCCGAGCCTATGTCAGCCTGCTGCTGCTGCCCGCCTGCGCGCGCATGCTGATGATGGGCGGGGCCATGACCCTGCTCGGCGTCCTGGGCGCCGTATTCTGGGGCGTGATGATGGTCGGCCACCGCAACAACCGCGCGATCCTGGTGCGCTCCATCGAGCTGGGACAGGAGAACCTGTCCCTGGTCGGCCAGCTGCGGGTCCACGCCGAGGAGGTGGAGGCGATCAATCTCAGCCTCGAGCAGAGGGTCGCGGAGCGGACCGCCGAACTTGAGGCCCTGGCGGTCCAGGCCCAGGCCGCCAACCGCGCCAAGTCCGAATTCCTGGCCACCATCAGCCACGAGATCCGCACCCCCCTGAACGGCGTGCTGGGCATGGCCCAGGTCATGGAGAACACCGGCCTCAATCCCGATCAGGCCGGGCACCTGGCCGTCATCCGGTCCTCCGCCCAGATGCTGCTCAGCGTCGTCAACGACGTGCTGGACATCTCCAAGATCGAGGCCGGCCAGATGACCCTGGCCCCAGCCGCGTTCCAGCTGGACCAGTTCGCCGACGGCCTGCGCCGGCTCTATTCGGCGCTCGCCAATGACCGCGGACTGGACTTCAGCCTGACCCTGCACGACCTCGCCCCGGGCCCGAGGCTGGGCGACGAGGTGCGCCTGCGGCAGATCCTCTCGAACCTGGTCTCCAATGCGCTGAAGTTCACGGAGGACGGCGGGGTCCGGGTGGTGATCCGCGCCGACGCCGAGCGGGCGACCTTCGCTGTCCATGACACCGGTATCGGCATCGCCCCGGCCGACCAGCCCCAGGTGTTCGAAAAATTCGTGCAGGCGGACGGGTCGAACACCCGTCGCGCGGGCGGCACGGGCCTGGGGCTCGCCATCTGCCGCGACCTGACCGCCCTGATGGGCGGCGAGGTGACGCTGGCCTCGGCGCCGGGCGTCGGGTCGACCTTCACGGTCAGCATTCCCCTGCCCGTCCTCACGGCGACATCAGCGGAGCCGACGCAGGCCCCCGCCCCGGCGCCGCCCCCGCGCGTCACGGGCCGCGCGTGCTGGTCGTCGACGACAACTCCACCAACCGCATGGTGCTGCAGGCCCTGCTGCAGCAGTTCGGCGTCGACGCGTGACGGCCAATGACGGCGAGGAAGCCGTCACCGCCTGGGCCGCGGCCGACTGGGACGCGATCCTGATGGACATCAATATGCCGGTCATGGACGGGCTGGACGCCACCAAGGCGATCCGCGCCTGCGAGACCGAGGGCGACCGTCCGCGCACCCCGATCATCGCCGTCACCGCCAGCGTCCTGTCCCATGAGACGGAGGCCTATCGCGCGGCCGGCATGGACGACGTCGTCGCCAAGCCTGTGGACGCCGAGACCCTGATGGACGCCCTGAACCGGCGCATTCACCCCCAGGCGGCCTAACTCTTACTCGGCGGATCGGTGGCGCAGCTCCAATCCCACGGCGCTGTTGCGATGAAAGCCCTTCCAGGTCGCGCCGGGACCGCCGGGACTGACCGCCGCAAAGCCGGTCACGCCGGCCGGCCATTGACCGTCGCCGCCCAGGACCACGTCGCTGTCGAGATAGGCGGCGCGGCTGTCGTCGCCCTTCACATGCCGATCCAGGAAGGCGGTGATGACGTGCTGGTCGATCCCCATGATCCGCGCCTTGCGCCACACGGCGTCCTCGAACCAGTGGAAGTCGTAGAGGTCTGAGCGCATCTGCGGCGGGGCGGCGCTCATGCCGATGGAATGGCCGGCGTTCTGGAACACCAGCAGGGTGCGGTCGGCGTGAATCGCCTGGTCGAAGACCGGGGCGATCCCGTCGGCGAAGCCCACAGTGGCGTCGTGATCTCCGCCGATCAGCAATAGAGGGGCCGTGATCCCGGCGAGCCCGTCGGGCCCCCAGGCGCCGAACCGGACCCCGGCAGGCGCAATGGCCACCACGGCCTTGAGACCCGGCACATTCAGCTCCGCCTGTCTCGGTCCGCCGCGGGCATAGGCGGCGAGCAGACCGCCCGGCACGCCGCGCACCAGGGGCCCGTGAGGGTCCAGGCCGCCGCCGGCCACGATCAGGCTGCCATAGCCGCCCATGGAATAGCCGATCAGGGCCATGCGGGTCGGGTCGGCGCCCACCAGGCCCGGCGCGCCGGCGCGGGCGCGGGCCTGCAGGGTCTGGGCGACGAAGGCGATGTCGAGGGGCCGGCGCAGCATGGGCTCGGCGAAGCGGGTTCGGTCGGAGATGTCCGGGTCATGGTGGCCGATCGCGGCGACCACATAGCCCTTCGACGCCAGGTTCTCGCCCAGCCAGCTCATGGCCTCCGGCGCATTGCTGTAGCCGTGCGACAGGATCACCAGGGGAAATCGGCCCGCCGCCTCTGGCGCGTCGGCGACCGCGATCCCCGGGACGGTGAAGGCCGCCGGTCCGCGCGGCGGGGCGCCCGGCATGGCCGCCGAATAGGTCGCCGGCTTCGCCTTCGCCGGCGGCGAGGCGGGATACCAGAGCAGCACCTGCAGCCGACGGTCCTTCAGGGACGCCGCGCCCGTGGCCGGATCAAAGGCGAGGACATCGGCCTGGTCCTTCTGGACCAAGGCGAGGGTGCGCAGGCCGACCCCATAGGGCCCGAGCCGGGCCAGCTCCGGCGCGTCCACCGCCGGCCGGCTGGGCGGATCCTCGGCCCGGGCGGGGCCGGCCAGGGCCAGGGCGAGGAGGACAGCGGCGATGCGGCGGATCATGGGGACGACTCGGCATGGAAAGGACATGCACGGCCATAGCCGGGCAAGATCGAGCTTTTGCGACGGGCGGCCTGTCGCGCCAAACAGGCTTAACGCGGCATTGACGCCCGGCCGGTCAAGATGGGCCGATGAGTTCGTCGAGCGGCATGGGCGTCAAGAAGGCGCGAGAGGTTTTGCGCCTCTCGCCGTTCCACACCACGACCGAACTGCGCCGCGCCTTTCGCGAGGCCGCCAAGCGGGCGCACCCCGACCGCAAGGGCGGCGACGCCGAGCGGTTCCGGGAGGTGGTGGAGGCCTTCCGCTTGCTGCAGGCCGCGGCGGTCGAGCGCGCCAAGGCCGATCACCACATCATCCAGCCGCCGGTTCCGACCCGCCCCGCAGCCGAGGGCGGCCTCAAGCTCGCAGTCTCGCCCCGTGTCGCCTTCGAGGGCGGCCAGACCGAGCATGGTCTGCCGGACGGCCGCCGGATCCGCCTGACCCTGCCGGCCGGCCTGAGGGCCGGCGACACGGTGCGGGCCGGCGAGGTCCTGCTGACCGTGGCGGTGCGCGGCGACGGCGAGATGATGGTGCGCGGCGACGACCTGTGGATCACGGTGCCGGTCGACCCGCGCCTGCTGGCCGAGGGCGGCCGGATCGCCATCGAGACCCCTCTGGGCCGGCGCGTGGTCTGGATCACCAAGAAGGCGGGCGAGCGCGGGCTGGTCCGCCTGGTCGGGCAAGGCCTGCCGCCGGCCGGCCACCGCCAGGGACACCTGTTCCTGCGCCTGACCCCGCAGGTGCGCGAGACCCACTCGGCGGCGCGCACCCTGCTGCGCCGCTTCGCCGCCGCCTGGGCGGCCTGACCTCGGCGGACTAGGCGCGCGGGCCGGCGCCCGCTAAAAGCGCCGCCATGTCGCACAACAGCTTCGGCCACCTGTTCCGTGTCACCACCTGGGGCGAGAGCCACGGCCCGGCCCTGGGCTGCGTCGTCGACGGCTGCCCTCCCGGCCTAAAGCTGACGGCGGAGGACGTGCAGGTCTGGCTCGACCAGCGCCGTCCGGGCCAGGGCAAGTTCGTCACCCAGCGCCAGGAGCCGGACGCGGTAAAGATCCTGTCGGGCGTGTTCGAGGACGACCGCACCGGCGGCCAGGTCACCACCGGCACGCCGATCTCCATGCTGATCGAGAATGTCGACCAGCGCAGCCGCGACTATGGCGAGATCGCCCAGGCCTTCCGCCCCGGCCACGCCGACTACGCCTATTTCGCCAAGTACGGGGTGCGCGACTATCGCGGCGGCGGGCGCGCCTCGGCCCGCGAGACTGCGGCCCGCGTGGCGGCCGGCGCCGTGGCCCGCAAAGTTCTGGAGGGCGTGACGATCCGCGCCTGCGTCACTCAGATCGGCCCGCACGCCGTCGACCGCGCTCGCTTCGACTGGAGCCAGACGCACGAGAACCCCTTCTGGTGCCCGGACGCCGAGACGGTTCCGGTCTGGGAAGAGCATCTGGAAAAGGTCCGCAAGGCCGGCTCATCGACCGGCGCCATCGTCGAGGTCGAGGCCGTGGGCGTGCCGCCGGGCTGGGGCGCGCCGATCTATGGCAAGCTCGACGCCGAACTGGCCGCCGCCCTGATGTCGATCAACGCCGCCAAGGGCGTGGAGATCGGGGCGGGCTTCGCCGCCGCCGCCTTCTCCGGCGAGGAGAACGCCGACGAGATGCGGGCGGGCAATGACGGGCCGCTGTTCCTCTCCAACTCCGCCGGCGGCATCCTGGGCGGCATCTCCACCGGCCAGCCGGTGGTGGCCCGGGTGGCCTTCAAGCCGACCTCGTCGATCCTGTCCCTGCGCCGCAGCCTGAACGAGGCGGGCGAGGAGATCGAGCTGCGGACCAAGGGGCGCCACGACCCCTGCGTCGGCATCCGCGCCGTGCCGGTGGTCGAGGCGATGACGGCCTGCGTGCTGGCCGACGCCTGGCTCCGGCACCGAGCCCAGACCGGCGGCGGCGCCTTCCTGCCGGGCGGCGGCGGGCGGGGTTAGAAGCGGGCGCCGACCCTGGGTGGCGCCGTTCGCCTGACGGCGTTCATTTGAGTTGACGTTGTTTGTTTCGCGCCGGTAATGAGCCCTGCCGATCAGGCGGTGCTTGTGTTCAGGCCGCCGGATCGCGAAGCCCTCAAGGCCGCCCCAAGAGACCACCAGACAGACGTGAAGCTCGAAGCCCTCAAGATACTTCTGGTTGACGACAATCACCACATGCGGGTGCTGTTGACCGAAATCCTGAGAGCCGTCGGGATCACCCATGTCTTCGAGGCCGGCGACGGCGCCGAGGCGCTGCAGACCCTGCGCACCCAGCCGATCGACATCGTCATGACCGACCTGGCCATGTCGCCGCTGGACGGCATCGACTTCGTCCGGCTGCTGCGCAACGCCCCCGACAGTCCCAACCCGATGCTGCCGGTGATCATGATCACCGGCCACTTGACCGTGAAGCGGATCTGGGAGGCGCGGAACGCCGGGGTGAACGAGTTCCTGGCCAAGCCGATCACCGCCCGCGGGGTGCTGGAGCGGCTGCAGCTGGTGATCGACCACCCCCGCCCCTACATCCGCACCGACGACTATTTCGGCCCCGACCGTCGTCGCCGCGCGGACCCGTCCCACCCCGGCCCCTGGCGGCGCGCGGGCGACGAATTGAAGCGCCTCACCGGGGTGTGAGGCCTTAGGGCGCCTTTTGGTGATCTTTCAGGGTTAATCGAAGGTTCCCAGAAGGAGCCTGCCCCATGCCGTCCACGCGCACGATCGCCCGCCTGGCCCTGATCCTGGGCCTGGGGCTCAGCCAGTCGGCCTGCATCGCCACCGCTGTGGGCGTAGTCGCGGGCACGGCGATCGGGGTCACCGGCAAGGCGGTCGGCATGACCGCCAAGGGCGCGGGCATGGCGGTGGGCGCGGTCCTGCCCCACGACCACAAGAAGGACGAGGCCCGGCGCTAGCTCAGGCTGAGCGCGCAGCTCTCGCCGATCGTCGGCCGCGACAGCACCACCCGGCACAGGCCCGGGAAGCGCGGCTTCAGCTTGTCGGCGAAATAGAGACAGATGTTTTCCAGGGTCGGGCTTTCCAGGCCGGCGACCTCGTTCAGCAGGCCATGGTCCAGGCTGGCGGCGACCGCCTTCAGCGCGCCGTCCAGGGCGGCCAGGTCCTCGACCCAACCGACCGGCGCCTGGGCGCGGCCGCGCACGGTCGCCTCCACGCGGAAGGAGTGCCCGTGCATGCGGGTGTAGGGGCTGCCCTTGGGGCCGCCGTCGGGCAGGAAGTGGGCCGCGTCGAAGGTCGCGGCCTTGGTGATCTCGAATTCGGGCTGGGTCATTCCGGGGAGGGCTTGAGGCGTCCCAGACGCGACGGACGCGCCTAGGGGATGCCGAGGTACTTGTGGGTTTGCACGCTTAAACGCCAGCGAGGGTGCGTGAGGCAATAGGCGATCGCCGCCTGCGTGTTCTCGACGCGGTGCGGGCCGTCCATCGGCTGTAGCAGGAAGCGCTCGAAATCCATCGCCTCGAAGCGGGTGGGATCGACGCCCTTCTGAGGAAACACCAGCTTCAGCTCCTGGCCGCGGGTTTGCACCACCGGCGCCTGGGCCTTGGGGCTGACGCAGATCCAGTCGACGCCTGCGGGCGCCGGCAGGGTGCCGTTGGTCTCCAGCGCGATCATGAAGCCGCGGGCGTGGAAGGCCGCGATCAGGGCCTCATCCAGCTGCAGCAGGGGCTCGCCGCCGGTGCAGACCACCAGCCGGCCCTCGTCGCCGCCTTCCCACTTGGCGGCCACGCCGTCGGCCAGGGCCTCGGCCGTGGCGAACCGCCCGCCGCCCGGACCGTCCATGCCGACGAAATCGGTGTCGCAGAAGCTGCAGACCGCCTCGGCGCGGTCCTCCTCGCGGCCGGACCACAGATTGCACCCCGCGAACCGGCAGAACACCGCCGGCCGGCCAGCCTGGCCGCCCTCGCCCTGCAGGGTCAGAAAGATCTCCTTGACGGCGTAGCTCATGGCGCGAGGGTCTCGCGGCCGGCCTCGACCCACTGGTCCCAGCCGCGAGCCCGCAGTTCGCAGGCCGGGCAGGTTCCGCAGCCATAGCCCCAGGCGTGGCGTTCGCCGCGCTCGCCGCGATAGCAGGTGTGGCTGTGTTCGAGGATCAGCTCGACCAGCGGCTCGCCGCCCAGCCGCTTGGCCAGGCCCCAGGTTTCAGCCTTGGTCAGCCACATGAGCGGCGTCTCGATCACGAAGTCCTGGGCCATGCCCATGTTCAGGGCGGTCTGCAGGGCGTCGAGGCTGTCGCGCCGGCAGTCGGGATAACCGGAGAAGTCGGTCTCGCACATGCCGCCCACCAGGAAGCGGGCCTTGCGTCGGTCGGCAAGGGCCGCGGCATAGGTCAGGAAGACGAGATTGCGGCCGGGCACGAAGGTGTTGGGCAGGCCCTTCTCGGTGATCTCGAAGGCGCGGTCGGCGGTCATGGCCGTGTCGCCGACCGCGCCGAAGCCGGTCAGGTCCAGCATGTGATCCTCGCCCAGGCGACCGGCCCATTGCGGAAAGGCCCGGACGATCTGGTCGCGGACCACCGATCGCTGGGCCAGTTCGACCGCATGCCTCTGGCCATAGTCGAAGCCCACGGTCTCGACATGGTCGTAGCGATCAAGGGCCCAGGCCAGACAGACGCTGGAGTCCTGGCCGCCGGAGAACAGCACGAGAGCGCGGGAGGGGACGCGGGTGGGGGAGCTCATGGCGCACATATGCAACTTGCCGAGGCTTTCCGAAACCCCGGGGCCGCCGCCGTAGCGGCCGGCCCTTCGCCCCACAGGCCCGAGGGCGCCTACCGGCGGTACGCATCCTCAAATTGAGTTAGCTTCGGCGCCAAACCCAAGGTCATTTTTGTGCGGCGCGTCCGAAAACGCGCCATTTGCGCCACATTCGCGACGCCGCTTGCCGCGGGACCCCTAGGTTATCAGCCATCACAATTGACGTTTCCGCAGATAACCGGGAGGTTCCAAACGGCTCCTCGGCTCGAAATGTTCGAGTTGGAGTCAGAAAAAAATCAATTGGGCGTCCGAGGAGTGGCCAACACTCACGAGCCCTTTGGGAGGAATCATGACGTCAAATAACAGCCTTCGGCTGCGTTCTGTGTTGGCCGTGGGGGCCTCGGCCCTCGCCCTGTCCGCATTCGCAGCGCCCGCATTCGCCGCCGCCGCCGCCGCCGATGCCGCCCCTGAAGCCACCATGATCGAGGAACTGGTCGTCACCGCTGAAAAGCGGGAGCAGAGCCTGCAGGACGTTCCGGTCGCGATCTCGGCCTTCACCAGCAAGACCCGCGATCTCGTGGGCATCAACACCGTCCAGGACCTGACGAACTTCACGCCGGGCTTCGTCTATTCGTCGGTGAATGACCGCGCCAGCATTCGCGGCGTCGGCCGCCTGACCAACATCCACTCCGTCGACGCGCCGTCGCCATCTATATTGACGGCCTCTACACCACCTCGACCGTGTTCGCCGGCGCGCCGCCGCTGTTCATCGACCGGGTCGAAGTGCTGCGCGGCCCGCAGGGCACCCTCTACGGCCGCAACTCCATCGCCGGCACCGTCAACATCGTCTCGGCGCGCCCGACCGAGACCATGACCGCCGAAGTCCGCGCGATCGCGGAGAACTACGGCTTCACGAACTTCCAGGGCTATGTCTCCGGCCCGCTCGGCGACAATCTGAAGTTCCGCCTGTCCGGCTATAAGCTCGACCAGAGGGACGGCTACTATTCCAACGTCAACGCCAACATGCCGACCGAAGGCTCGAAGCGGAACGAGTATTCCGTCGAGCTGCAGCTCGAGGCGAAGCTCGGCGACAACGCCGAAGCCTGGCTGAAATACGGGGTTCTGAACTGGGACAACCGCGGGGGCCCCGGCGCCCGTTCCGGCTATCTCGGCGACTCCTATGAAACGGGTCTGATGGATCCGAACTTCTCGGTCGTCTACAACCCGGTCCACGGCTACTCGACCGAGACCGGCGTTAACGGCATCGTTCCCGGCAGCCTCCAGCAATTCAACGGCGGCACGACGACGACGAACCCCGCGATCGCGGACTCCCACAAGATCAACACCAATACGCCGATCCATGTGGGCCTGACCGACGTCAATCTGCTGACGTTCAACTTCGCCTATCACTTCCCGACCTTCGACGTGAAGTACACGACGGGCCTGCAGAACTACACCTACGACACGACCGGCGACCTGGATAACTCCAACGTCAAGTCGTATCAGGTTCCGCTGGCGGCCGGCTCGGCTTGCGGCACCGTCCACACCCTATTTAGCTTCGGGGCGTCGACCGTCGACTGCAGCCCGCTGACCGTCCAGGGCGTCGACACCTACGACTATTTCGAGAAGCCGAAGTGGTACAGCCACGAGATCAACTTCTCGTCGACCACGGATGGCCCGCTGCAGTGGATCGCCGGTCTCTATTATTACCACGACACCTATTCGGCGACGAACACCCTGGACGGCTACAACGCCGCCCAGACCCAGATGCTGACCCCGGTTCTCGGCGCGGCCAAGAACCCCACCGGCGCGTTCTCGATCTCGGAATACACCCTGGTCACCGAAAGCCAGGCCGCCTTCGGTCAGATCGACTGGAAGGCCACCGACACCCTGAAGTTCACGGCCGGCCTGCGCTACACCAAGGACAAGAAGTACGGCGTTGAAGATCGTCGGGTCGTCTGCTTCTCGGACGTCTGCATGCCCGCCCTCTACTCGGCGCTGGGCCTCAACGCTTTCGGCCCCGGCACGGCGGCGAACTGGGGCAGCCTGCTCGGCAACCTCAGCGCGCTTCCAGCGGTGGGCAAGGCGTTCGGTCTGGGCAACGCGCTCGCGCCGCTCGGCGGCCTGGGCAACGGCGCCTTCGACCTGACCACGGCGCTCGCGCCGACCACCACCGCGGCCGGCGCCAAGGGCGTCACCGATCCGGTGGTCTGCAAGGGCACGGTCTGCACCCAGTACACCATCGATCCCACCACCGGGAACATGGTCCGCCACCTGGGCGACACCTCCGACGCCTGGACCGGAACCCTCGGCGTTCAGTGGGATCCGGGCGAAGGCACCATGGGCTACGCCCGCTATAGCCGTGGCTACAAGGCCTTCGGTCTATCGGCTGGCGGCGGCCTCGCGGAGCCGGAAGCCGCGCCGGAGTTCGTCGACTCGATCGAGATCGGCCTGAAGAAGAACTTCGGCCGGACCCTCCAGGTCAATGCGGCGATCTTCAACTACAGCTACAAGAACCTGCAGGCGCCGGTGTCGGTGGCGCTGGGGGCGACGGTCGTCACCCAGTTCGTCAACGTGCCGGAATCGCGTTCGACCGGTCTGGAAATGGACGCCATCTGGGCCCCGACCCAGGCTCTGCGTGTCATGGCCGACTATTCGTTCAACGACACGGAAATCACCAAGAGCGGCCTCTACACCGATCTGAACGACAACGTGAATACCGGCCTGGTCAGCGTGAAGGGCAACAAGCTGCCCCAGGCGCCGCGCAACAAGCTGGGCGTGAACGCCAACTACTCGTTCTTCCTGGACTCCGGGACCCTGACCGTGGGCGGCAGCTATGTCTGGCGTGACAAGACCTACGCCAACATCTTCAGCCAGCCCTGGAACGAAGCGCCGACCTGGGATCAGATCGACCTTCGCGCCTCCTGGGCGCCCACCAGCGGCAAGTACACCGTCATCGCCTACGTCAAGAATGTCGCTGACACCGAGGGCTACGACGCCGCCGTGGCCGCTTCGAACCGCAACTACAATCCGAAGGTTCCCTCCGACCAGTTCCTGAGCGGTGGCCGCAACTACGGCCTGACCCCGCCCCGGACCTACGGGGTGGAGCTGCACTACAAGTTCTTCTAGGCCTCACCTCAGGCCACAGAGAGCTCCAAAGACGGGGGCGCGTCGGTATCCGGCGCGCCCCTTTTTCTTGCGCGGGGCTTCATCGGGTCCGCCGACCAAAGGCCCAGGGAACGTCGCGCGGCCGCCTCCCGCCCCGTGGGCCCGGAGTTTTTTGAACAATGGGTTTGTGAAGCTCTGCCATTCCTCGAGCTTCACCTTTGATTCACGAACGGGTCAAAGAACGCTGCTCGGTTTTGTACATGCGATTTGAAAGCGCGGTATTTCGGCCACAATACAGCGTAAGCGAATATGATTCACGATAACTAATCACCCATCACAATTGACGGGTGCGCATGCGGACACGAGGTTCCGCCACGTCCGGTCGCCTCCCCGCGCCCGGGCCTCATCACACGCGCATCACGCGGGCGCCGGCAGGGTGAATCAACACCCTCCTGCGCCTTGGGAGGATCTATGACGTCAATCAACAGCCTGCGGCTGCGCTCTGCGCTCGCCGTCGGGGCCTCGGCTCTCGCACTCACCGCCATGTCCGCCCCCGCCTTCGCCCAGGCGAAGGATCCCTCGGACTTCACCATCGAAGAACTGGTCGTCACCGCTGAGAAGCGCGAACAGGCCCTGCAGGACGTTCCGGTCGCGGTGTCGGCCTTCACCTCCAGCCAACGCGACGTGGTCGGCATGACCAACGTCCAGGACTTCGTGAACTTCACGCCGGGCATGAACTATTCCGGCACCGACCGCATCTCGCTGCGGGGCGCCGGCCGCAACACCTTCTATGTCGGCAACGACCCGGGCGTGGCGACCTATTCGGACGGCTTCTATTCGGCCTCCTCGTCGGAACTGTTCAAGACCCCGCTGTTCGTGGAGCGCACCGAAATCCTGCGCGGTCCGCAGGGCACGCTGTATGGCCGTAACGCCATGGGCGGCGCGGTGAACACCATCTCCAAGCACCCGGCCCATGACTTCGGCGGCGAGATCCGCGCGAGCTACGGCAACTACGACCACTCCAAGGTCGAAGGCGTCGTCTCCATCCCGGTGGCCGAGCACCTGCGCTTCAAGGTCGGCGGCAGCCAGGACTATCAGCGCGAAGGCTTCATCAAGAACATCGGCACCGCCAACGACGGCGGCACGATCAAGCGCACCTATTTCGAATTCCAGGCCGAAGCCGAGCTGGGCGACAACGCCACGGCGTGGCTGCGCTATTCGCGGACCAGCTGGGACGACACCACCGGCGTCGGCGACCGTCTGTCCAACACCATCACGCCGTACGACACGACCCGCGTGTTCCAGCCGATCGGCGGCCTGCTGCCGAACCCGCAATACGGCTACACGACCGCCAATCCCGGCGCGTCCGACCCGTACAAGATGAACACCAACACCAACGGCTATGGTCAGCTTCGCGGCAACCACCTGCTGACGGCTCAGGTGACCTACGACCTCGGCTGGGCGGACCTGAAGTACATCGGCGGCTTCCAGCAGTACAACTACCAGACCGGTGGCGACTATGACGGCACCAGCCGCACCACCGCGATCGCGATCCCCGGCATGGCGGTCCCCTACTATCCGGACCAGACCACCGATTTCAACGAGCACAAGCGCTATTACTCGAATGAAATCAATCTGAGCTCCAAGGCCGACGGCCCGCTGACCTGGATCCTCGGCCTCTATCAGTACCACGAGGAATACGCCCAGCGGATCCAGCTGGCCGACCCGCAGCAGACCCAGCTGGCCCAGCCCCTGACCCTGACGGGGGCCCTGGCCGCCGCCAATCCGTCGCGGGATTTCGCCGACCAGCAGGCGCGTCTGACCAGCAAGGCCTATGCTGTCTTCGGCCAGGCGACCTACAAGTTCAACGACGCCTGGTCGGTGACCGGCGGCCTGCGCTACACGAAGGATGAGAAGGACGGCTACGAGTATCAGCGCCTGGTCCTGCTCTCGCCCTCGCTGTTCGCCGGCGCGGTGGCCTTCGACGTCTCCAGCGACATGGATCCGACGACGCCCGGCGTGCAGAACTACCGCAGCCTGTCGGGCAGCTGGGACGCGGTCACCGGCACCCTCGACGTCGACTTCACCCCGGACCGCGACAGCCTGTACTACGCCAAGTACAGCCGCGGTTATAAGTCCGGCGGGTTCCTGCTGGGCACGCTGGCCCCGCAACCGGAAGCCAAGCAGGAAGGCGTCGACGCCTTCGAGCTGGGCATGAAGAAGACCATCGCGCGCCGCCTGATCCTGAACGGCTCGCTGTTCTACAACACCTACAAGGACCTGCAGCTGAACCTGCAGCAGCTGAACGCGGCGGGCACGGCCTCGGCGAACAACTTCGTCAATGTCGACGCCCGCGCCTACGGCCTGGAGCTGGAAGCCCAATGGCAGCCGATCCAGCCCCTGCAGTTCATCGCCTCCTACGGCTATCTCAACACCGAGATCACCAAGGGCTGCTGCTTCTATGACCCGGCGGACCCGTCGGCCCTGCTGGCCTCGGCCAAGCCCAAGGGCGGCACGGCCACGTCCAATGGCGTGCTGCTGGTCTTCCAGGACCTGAAGGGCTCGCAGCTCTTCCAGTCGCCGGAAAACAAGTTCGCCTTCAACGGCAACTACACCTTCGACTTCACGCCGGGCTCGCTGATCCTGTCGGCCACCTACACCTGGACCGACAAGACCATCTACCAGCCCTTCAAGGATCCGGCCTTCGAGGTTCCCGCCTACGGGACCGCCGATTTCCGGGTGCTGTGGAAGGACGCCGACGAGAAGTATTCGATCATCGGCTACGTGAAGAACGCCTTTGACGAGCAGGGCTACACCTCGACGGGCTCCACCAACCCGACGGCGGTCTTCGCCAATCCGAACCCCGGCCTGGTGGTCGGCGGCAAGGCCTACCTTCAGCAGACTGGGGTCGCGATCAACCGCGGCCTGATCCAGCCGCGCACCTACGGCGTCGAGCTGCAGTACCGCTTCTAGAACCCGGGTTTCCTCCCCGGAACTTGCAGGGCGGCGGGGTGACCCGCCGCCCTTTTTCTTGTTCGCGTCGGAACTTTGCTCAGAGTTGCGCAACGCCGACGGAATTTAACGTCTCTGCAAGCGCTTGTGCGCATTCTGGGTATCAGTTGTTCAAGGCGACCGCCCGCACATGCCGTCGAAAGAGTTCTTTTTCGAGCGCGTCACCAGCGAAATCCATCAGCAGATGGAGGGCGTGCTGGCGCTCGCCGAGCGCCTGTCGCGCCAGCCCCTGGGCCATGACGCCCAGGCCTGCGTCGCCGGGGTGACCGAGGCCTGCCTGAACGTCCGCCAGATCGTCGCCTCCAGCATGGACCTGATGACGGCGTCCGCGACGGGCATAGAGCTCAACCCCCAGCCCCACCGGCTGCGCGACCTGGTCGACGACCTGGAGGCCCGCTGGGGCGACCGGGCCCGGGATTCCGGCGTCACCCTGCTGGTCTCCTATGACGGCGACCCGGAAGCCTCGGCGATCATCGACGCGCCGCGCACCATCCAGGCCTTTGACGGCCTGATCGCCCAGGCCCTGGCCGGCGTGCGCCGAGGGGCGGTCGAGGCCACCCTGCGGGCGGTGCAGACCGGCGACACCATCAAGATCGAGGGCCGCGTCCGCGGCGGCGGCGACCGCAATCTCGGCGCCCGCGCCCTGGATATCCGCGAGATCGAGGCCCTGTTCGGCCTTGAGATCGCGCTCGCCTCCGCCCTTGGCCGCACGATCCTCAACGCCCTGAGCGGCCGAATCCGCGCCGACGACAATCGCGGCGGCGGCGAGACCCTGGTGTTCGAATTCGAGGCCCCCTGCGCCCTACCGGAGGTCTCCGAGGGCGAGACCGCGGGCGGCGAGAACGGGCGCAGCGCCCACATCCTGGTGGTCGACGACAACGCCACCAACCGCATGGTCGCCGAGACCCTCTGCGAGATGTTCGACTGCACCTCAGAGAGCGCCATGGACGGGGTCGAGGCCGTGGAGGCCGCCCGCTCGGGCCGTTTCGACCTGATCCTGATGGACATCAAGATGCCCCGCATGGACGGGGTCGCGGCCACCCGCGAGATCCGCCAGTTCGCCGGCCCGGCCGGGCGGGTGCCGATCATCGCGCTCACCGCCAACGCCGACCCTGAGGACGCCGCCGGCTATCTGTCGGCCGGCATGAACGGCGTCGTCGAAAAGCCCATGAAACCCGAGACCCTGCTGCGCGCCCTGCAGGAGAACCTGGGCGGCGGAACCGCGTCGGCCGCCGCCGCGGCCTGATCAGTCCTTCAGGCGCACCGTGACCTTGGCCGAGAGGCCGGGGCGCAGGCGCGCCACCTCCGCCTGACCGGGATCGAAGGTCAGCCGCACCGGAATCCGCTGCACGATCTTGGTGAAATTGCCTGTGCCCGGTTCGAAGGGCAGCAGGGCGAATTCCGATCCCGATCCCGGCGCGAAGCTCTGCACATGGGCCTTCAGCTTGACGCCTGGAAGGGCGTCGACCCGCACGATCGCCGGCTGTCCCTGCAGCATGCGGTCGGTCTGGGTCTCCTTGAAATTGGCGGTGACGTACAGGGTCTCCATCGGCACCAGGGTCAGGAGCCGGGCGCCGGGCTGGACGAAGTCGCCGGGATTGGCCTGGCGGTCCCCGACCACGCCGGCGATGGGGGCGCGGATCACCGCGTGGTCGGCGTCCTGGCGGGCGAGGTCGAGGGCGGCGCGGGCCTTGGCCTCGGCGGCGCGGGCCGCGTCCAATGCGGCGTCCAGCTCAGCCCGGCGGCGCCCGTGACCGTCGCCTGATCGCGGCTGACGGCCAGGGCGGCGCGGGTCTTTTTCCGCGGCGGCCGAGGCGCTCAGGGCGTCGGCGTGGACGCGCTCGGCGTCGCGGCGGGCCACGGTGCCGTCCCCCACCAGGGCCTGGAAACGCTTCCAGTCGGCCTGGGCGCGGTCGGACTGGGCGTCGGCGGCGCGGATGTCGGTCTCGGCCTGGCGGGTCGAGGCCTCGGCGAGGCTCTGCTCGGCGCCCAGCCGGGCGAGCGCGGCCTGGGCGGAGGCCACCTGGGCCTGGGCGAGCGCCAGATCCCCTTCCGCCGAGGCCAGGCGGGCGGCGTATTCGGACGGGTCCAGCCGGATCAGAGGCTGGCCCGCGACCACGCGCTGATTGTCGACCACCAGCACCTGGGCGATCTGGCCCTTCACCCGGGGCGCGACCTCGGTGCGGTCGGTCTTCAGATAGGCGTTGTCGGTGCTGACCGCGGCGCGCGGCGCATTGAGCCAGGCGACGCCCAGGGCGGCCGCAACCACCGCGGCGCCCAGCACCAGGATGGCGCGGCGCGACGGCCGCCGGCGCGCAGGTGTGGTGACGATCTCGGCGGGCGCGCCGTCCAGGGTCGCGGCGCTCATCGCTCGAACACCAGGAGCGTGCTGGTGGCGGTGGCGTAGAGCCGGCCGTTCAGGTCGGTCAGCCGGCCTTCGGCGAAGGCGGCGCGGCGGCCCATATTGATCACCACCCCCTCGGCGCGGATCGGCCCGGTCGCGGTCGTCATCGCCCGGTGATAAGCGACCTTGAGCTCAAGCGTCGTATAGCCCTGGCCGGCTTTCAGCTTGGAATGGACCGCGCAGCCCAGGCAGGAGTCCAGCAGGGTGGCCGCGAAGCCGCCGTGCACCGTGCCGATCGGATTATAGACGCCGGCGTGCGGCGTGGCGCCGAACACCACGCGGCCTTCCTCGATCTCCACATGATCAATGCCCATGGTCGCCCCCATGCCGGAGGGCGCGCGGTCAGGGTTCTGGAAGATGTCGCGCAGCTGCTCGAGCCCGCTCGGGGCCGGGGCGCCGGGGCTATGCGCTTCAGGGGTCAGGGTGTCGGTGCTCAAGGGGGTCAGGCCTTCTGGGGAGGGACAAGGCCCATCCGCGCCTTCACCCGCTCACGGGTGTCGGACAACAGACGGTCGGAGAAGTCTCGGTCGGAGACCGCGCGCGCCAACGCGACGGCGCCGGCCATTTCCGCCACCAGCGAGCCCGCGAGGGCCTCGCGATCAGACGCGGCCCCCACGGTCAGACGGCTTGCCAGGGAGGCGATCAGGGACTTCACGCCGGCGTCGAAGGCGGCGCGCGCGGGCTCGCCCTGTCGGGGGAGGTCGTTCGACAGGGTGGTTACGGGACAGCCGCGCTCGGGCGCGTCGCGATGGACGGCCGAGACATAGTTGTCCACGAAGGCGGAAAGGTATTCGGCGTCCGACATCCCCTCGCCCAGCCGCTTGAAGCGGCGGCGGCTCTGGTCGAAGGCCTGGGTGATGGCCGCGGCGACCATCTCGTCCTTGGATTTGAAGTGGGCGTAGAAGCCGCCATGGGTCAGGCCCGCCTGGGCCATGATCTCGGCCACGCCGACACGGTCCGGCCCCTGGCTGCGCACCGCCGCGGCGGCGGCGTCCAGCACCTTCTTCCGGGTCTCTTCCTTGTGCGTCTGGCTATAGCGCATCGCCGCATCCCGCTTTATATGATGGACATAATACTATGAAACCCGAGGCGCAAGGCCGACCATGACCGCCCCTGCCGTGAACCCGTCGACCCTGCCCGATCGCACCAAGATTGCGATCTTCGCCATGATGGCCTTCGGCCAGTTCATGGCCCTGCTGGACATCCAGATCGTCGCGGGCTCGCTGGGCTCGATCCAGGCCGGGTTGTCGGCCGGGCCCGACGAGATCGCCTGGGTCCAGACCGCCTATCTGATGGCCGAGATCGTCATGATCCCGCTGGCCGCCTTCCTGTCCCAGGCGATCTCGACGCGGTGGCTGTTCACCGCCTCGGCCGGGCTGTTCACCCTCTCCAGCCTGATGTGCGGCATGGCCTGGGACATTGATTCGATGATCTTTTCCGGGCCCTGCAGGCTTTGTCGGCGGGGCGATGGTGCCCACGGTGTTCGCCACCGGCTTCGTCCTGTTCGATGGCCCGCGCCGCGCCATGGTGCCGGCGATCCTGGGCATCACCTCGACCCTGGCCCCCACTCTGGGTCCCAGCGTCGGCGGCTGGATCACCGATGTCGCCGACTGGCGCTGGCTGTTCTTCATCAACCTGATCCCCGGCGTCGCCATCACCGTGATCCTGCCCCTGCTGGGCAAGGTCGATGAGGCCCAGCCCCAGATGCTGAAGCGCATCGACTGGCTGCATGTCGGATCGCTCGCCGTGTTCCTGGGCGGGCTGCAGTACATGCTGGAGGAAGGGCCCCGGCACGAATGGTTCAACGACATCGGGGTCGCCAGCGCCGCCTGGCTGTCCTTCGTCGGGGGCGTTGTGTTCTTCGAACGCAGTCTGTTCTCGACCGTGCCGGTCCTGAAGCTGACCCCCTTCCGGCGACCGACCTTCGCCATGGCCTGCGTCCTGAACCTGGTGATCGGCTTCGGGCTCTATTCGGCCACCTATCTGACCCCGGTGTTCCTGGGCCGGGTGCGCGGCTTCTCCAGCCTGCAGATCGGCGGCACGGTGTTCGTCACTGGCCTCACCATGGCCTTCGCCGCCCCCATCGCCGCCCGGCTCTCGACCCGGGTCGACGGCCGTTACGTGATCGGGGTCGGCTTCAGCCTGTTCGCCCTGGGGCTCTGGATGTTCTCGGCGATCACCCCGCAGTGGGGGTTCTGGGAGCTGTTCGCACCCCAGGCCGTGCGCGGCTTCGCCATACTGCTGTGCATCGTGCCGGCGGTCGGCATGGCTCTGAACGGGGTCGCGCCCTCGGAACTGCGCTACGCCTCGGGCCTGTTCAACCTGATGCGCAATCTGGGCGGGGCGATCGGGATCGCCGTGGTCAACACCTGGCTCCAGGACTTCGGCCGCATGCATGCCGCCAGCCTCGGCGCCCAGATGGGCGAGCATGCGGCGACCGGCCAGGCGGTGGTCTCGGGCCTCGCGGCCTACGCCCGCCAGTTCACGCCGGACGCCGGCTACGCCCTGTCCCTCGCCCAGGCCCAGATGGCGCGGATCGTCGGCCGCGAGGCCACCACCCTGGCCTTCGCCGACACCTACCGGCTGATGGCCTGGGCCTTTCTCGCCGCCCTGGTCATCGTGCCCTTCTGCCGCCCGGCGCCGACCAACGCGCCGCCGCCCCCGGAACATTGAGCGGGACGCGCTTTCCCCCTGGCGGCGCGCCCCCCGCCGCGTAAGCTGGGCCAGGTTCCGGGGGGAAACACGCCATGCCGTCGCTCTATGACCGTTTCGTCCTGCCAGGCCTCCTGAAGTGCGCCTGCTCCTCGCCGCCGATGATGAAGCAGAGGGCCAAGATCGTGCCCCGCGCCGCCGGCCGGGTGCTGGAGCTGGGCATCGGCATGGGGCTGAACCTCGCCTATTACGATCCGGGCAAGGTGGATTCGGTGTTCGGGGTCGATCCCGCTCCGGAGCTGAGGGCCATCGCCCTGGCCGCCCCGCGCCCCGAGGGGCTGAAGGTCGAGGTCGAGGACGGCATGGCCGAGGACCTGCCCTTCGAGGACCGCGCCTTCGACACCGTGGTCTGCACCTTCACCCTGTGCTCGGTCCATTCGCCCAGCGCCGCGCTCGCCCAGGCCCGGCGGGTGCTGAAGCCGGGCGGTCGGCTGCTGTTCTGCGAGCACGGCCTGGCCCCCGATCCCGAGGTCTCCAAGTGGCAGAGGCGCGTCGAGCCGATCTGGAAGCGGATCGCCGGCGGCTGCCACCTGACTCGCCCGGTCGCGAGCGCGATCGGCGACGCCGGCTTCAAGATCGACTGGCTGGAGACCATGTACGTGCCGAACACGCCCCGTATCGCGGGCTGGAACGAATGGGGCGCGGCGCTCGCCGCCTGAGGAGCCGACTTCCATGATCCGCATCGGGCTGTTGGGCGCCTCGCGCATCGCCGTCACCGCCGTCATCGGCCCTGCCGCGGCGCGGGATGATTTCACCGTCACGGCCGTCGCCGCCCGCGATCCGGCCCGCGCCAGGGCCTATGCCGACACCCATGGCGTTCCCCATGTCGCCGGAGACTACGCCGCCCTGATCGCCCGCGACGATGTGGACCTGGTCTATAACGGCCTGCCCCCGGCCGGCCACGCGGAGTGGACCATCGCCGCGCTCCAGGCCGGCAAGCCGGTGCTGTGCGAAAAGCCTTTCGCCCGCGACGCCGCCGAGGCCCGCGCCATGGTCGCCGCCGCCCAGGCCGCCGGCCTGCCGCTGATCGAGGCCTTCCACTACCGGTTCCACAATGTCACCCGCCGGGCCGAGGCGCTGGTGCGCTCCGGCCGGCTCGGCCGCATCACCGAGGCCCGCGCCCTGTTCCAGGTGAAGATCCCCCGCGACCGCGACGACCTGCGCTGGCGGGCCGACCAGGGCGGCGGCGGCCTGATGGACCTGGGCTGCTATCCCCTGCACATCCTGCGCACCCTGATCGGCGAGGAGCCGACAGTGACGGGCGCCGAGGCGGTGTTCGAGGACGGGGTGGACGCCCAGCTCTCGGGGCGGCTGGCCTTTCCGGGCGGCGCCCGGGCCGAGATCTCCTGCTCGATGATCCCCGAGGCGCCCGGCGCGAGCGCGGTGCTGGAGGGCGAGCTGGGCCGGCTGGAGATCGTCAATTTCCTGGCGCCCCAGATGGGCTGCCGCTTCACCACCACGATCGGCGGCGAAACCACCGTCCATCCGACCGACGGCCCCACCACCTATGAGGCGCAGCTGGAGCATGTGCGCGAGGTGCTGCGGGACGGGGTCGCCCCCCTGACCGGGGGCGCGGACGCCATCGCCAACATGGCGGCGATCGACGCGCTGTACGCCGCGGCGGGACGCTAAGCCCCGCCTTGGCGGCCTTGGGCCGTCCTAGAGCTGGTTGTACTCGCCGCAGCGGCACTTCACGACGACGTCACGCAGCTCTTCCGGACCGTTCGCGGCCAGGATCGGTTCGCCGCAGGCGCCGCAGGTGAAGGCGGTGCGCGAGGGATCTTCGCCGGCCACGTCGACCACCACGGCGTCGACCAGCGAACGGCGGCCCACGAACAGCGACGGGAAGACGCGAAGGGAGGTCATGATCATGGCGGCAGACTCCGTACATCACATCGGCGCCCGACCGGCGCCGCGTGAAAGGGGTTTATGACTGATGAATGCTGCAATGCAATGACAACTCTATCGCTTAACCATAAAGGAATGTGGATGATGCGATTGCGGGCGCCTTTGCGTTGCAGCGAGGCGAGGAGACGGCCCCGTCCCGCCCGCCGCGGGAAATAATTCCGCTCCATCGCGATCTTTGCATCGGTTGGGCTTGCAACCATCCCGCGCGGTCATCCAAGGTTGCGGTGAATCGCGGGCCACACGGCGCCGCTGTCCTGGGGGGGACCTGTGACCGTACCGACGCTCGATCAGATTCAGGGGGCCCTGCTCTATCCGGACCGGTTCTGGTCCGGGGGGACGGTCACCTATTCCATTCCGACCACCGGCAGCCTGTGGCCGGGCTACGATCCCGGCGACGAGCCGGAGAACGCCGATTTTGGCGTGTTGACCTCCGACCAGGCCGACCGGGTCCGGATAGCCATGGCCCTTTGGGACCGGGTGGTGAACATCCATCTGCTGGAGACCAACGACGTCTCCAATCCCGGCCAGATCCGCGTCGCCTTCACCGACGTCAATGACTACACCAACAATCCCGACACCGGCGCCTACGCCTATTCACCGCCCCTGAACGGCGGGACGGGCGGGGCCTGGAACGGCGACGTCTGGCTGGACGCCGACATGAAGTCGCTGAACTTCGTCGACCGCACTTACGAATATATGACGCTGCTGCACGAGATCGGGCACGCGCTGGGGCTGAAACACCCCTTTGAAGGCGACGTCACCCTGCCCGCCGACTACGACACCACCCGCTACACGGTGATGTCCTATACCGACTACAAGGACGGGGTCTGGGTCGACATCGAGAAGGTGAACGGGGTCGACACCCTGGTCCAGCGCTACGTGGCCCCCTACACCCCGATGGTGTTCGACATCGCCGCCCTGCAGGCGCGCTATGGCGCCGACACCACGACCAATGCCGACGACACCACCTACACCATCATCACCGACCCGGTGATGCGGACCTTCTATGACGCGGGCGGGATCGACACCTTCGACCTGACCGCCCACACCCGCGGCTCGATGATCGACCTGACGCCGGGGTCCTATTCCTCGACCGCCTATTGGTCCGCGGCGGACCAGGCCAAGTACTGGACCGACCTGCATCCGGACATGGCCGCCTCCATCGCCCAGGTGTTCGCCGACCCCAAGGTCTACACCTGGTCCTACAATCTGGGCCTGGCCTATGGCACCGTGATCGAGAACGTGAAGGCCGGGTCCGGCAATGACACGGTCATGGGCAACGACGTCGACAATGTCATCGAGGGCAATGGGGGCCAGGACTATCTGCGCGGCGGCGCCGGCAACGACACCCTGATGGGCGGCGACGATTTCGACGACCTCAACGGCAACGTCGGCAATGACACCGAGTACGGCGGCAACGGCGCCGACTGGGTGGTCGGCGGCAAGGACAATGACCAGCTCTACGGCGAGAGCGGCAATGACATCGTCTATGGCAATCTGGGCAATGACACGATCAGCGGCGGCGACGGGGCCGACTGGGTGCGCGGCGGCCAGGGCGACGACAGCGTCTCCGGCGGGGCGGGTGACGATCTGATCTATGGCGACCGCGGCAATGACACCATCAGCGGCGGGGCAGGCGCCGACGCCTTTCACAGCTTCGGCGACGCCGGGATCGACCGGGTGATCGACTTCAACCGCGCCGAGGGCGACCGGGTGATCCTCGATCCGGGCACGGCCTACACCGTGGCCCAATCCGGCGCCGACGTGGTGATCTCGATGACCGGCGGCGCCCAGATGATCCTGACCGGCGTGAGCCTCTCGAGCCTGTCGGACGGCTGGATCACCGTAGGCTAGGCGAGGACCTAGACCCAGCGATCGCGGGAGCGCTTCAGGGCGGCGATGACCTGGGCCGACATGAGGGCCGAGCGATTGGCCACCGCCTGGGCGACGTCGGCGGAGGGGAACAGGCCGAGCGACAGCTTCACCCCCTCGGACGTGACGAGGTCGGCGCGCCAGTCCCCCTGGTCGGCGGGCTGGATGCTGAGCGCGAAATCATGATCGGCCGCGAGTTCCATTTTGACGCGCTCCCCTGGGGTTCAGGGGCCGCGTCGCAAGGACCGCGCCGGTCAGCCGCCCTGGCGCGTCATGAATTTCGTGTGCGCCGCGATCATGCCGTCATGGACGTCGCGGCTCGGAACCCCTGCCGAACAGGTGTCGCACGGCTTGCGCTTCTCCTGACCGCCCGCCATCTCGCGGCGCCAAGCCGCCGCCGGCTCGCTCAGGAAGGCCTGGAAGATGGAGTCGTAGTCCCGCAGGTTGCCGTAGATGTAGGGCGCGTGCTCGGGCCGGTCGCTGCGGATATGGCAGCAGGGCGCGATCAGGCCGTTATAGCTGATCACGAAATGCGAGAACGGGAAGAAGCAGGGCGCGCTGCGGCCCTGGGGCGTGGTGACCTCGCTGATCAGGCCGCCGCGATCGGTGCCCTGCTCGAAGTAGTTGATGGCCCGGATCTCGATTTCCATCTTGTTGTGCGGCGTCTTGGCGACCATCAGCTGGCCGGTCCGCACGGTCTCGATGCGCGAGGCGATGCCCATCCGGACCGAGATCTCATTGATCCGGTTGACCACATAGAGGTCGGTGTAGCGGTCGCCGCGCTTCAGGTGGATGGAGATGTGCAGATAGTCGAGGCCGCTCGGCCAGCTCCTCGATGAAGGCGCGATCCAGATAGTCGCCGTTGGAATAGATCATGATGCGCGCATTGGGCAGTCTCGCCCGCGCCTCGGAGATCCTGGCGATGATCGATCGATCCGCCAGGGGTTCGTTGTAGTAGTTCAGGATCAGGTAGCGGTCGTAATTGATCTCCTCGAGACCGCCATAGATCTTCTCGAGGATGTCGGCCGGCATGAACTGGTTCGGCCCGATCCGGTCGCCGACCACGTTGGGGCAATAGGAACATCTGCGATTGCAGTAGGAGTGGGTCTCCATCTCGATCCGCGAGACGGTCATGGCGAAGACCTGCCGCGCCCGCTCCCGGTCGGTCACGGCCTCGAACATCTCCGACCCGACATACATGGTCGGCCTGGCTTCAACCACGACGCACCCTCTTCAAACCCGGACGCGCCAGCCCGCGGCGCAATCCAACCTAACCAAACGCCGAGAGGTTGTACGTCGGCTTGGTGCGGGGAGCACGCGATCTTCGAGGGTGTTGTCGTGCGAAACGCGCCTGTCGCGGGCGTCCGCCGCGAGAGTGGTAGCTGGGGGCGGGATCGAACCGCCGACCTGTGGGTTATGAATCCACCGCTCTAACCATCTGAGCTACCCAGCCGCCGGGCCTTTCGGCGAGGGGCGGTTTATAGGGATTCCTTTTCGTCGCTTCAAGCGGCTTGGGTGCGACGCAAAGGACGGCTAGGTTGCCGCTCGACATGAGCGTGCTCCACCTCCTCGGAACGGCTGGCGAAGGCGGCGCCGAAACCTATTTCGTCGACCTCGTGGCCGCGCTCGCCCGGGCCGGCACGCCGCAGGCCGCCGCGATCCGCCCGAACGCCAATCGGCAGGCCGCCCTGAAGGCCGCCGGCGTGCCGGTGGAGACCTTTCGATTCGGCGGTCCGCTGGACATTCTGACCAAGCCCAAGGTCGGCCGCTTCGCCCTGAAGCACGATGTGAAGCTGGCTCTGGCCTGGATGAACCGCGCCGCCCGCCATACGCCGCGCGGGCCCTGGGCGCGGATCGGGCGGCTCGGCGGCTATTACAATCTCAAATATTATCGCGGCTTCGACGAGCTGGTGGCCAACACCGAGGACATCGCCGACTGGATCGTGGCCCAGGGCTGGCCGGCGGGCCGTGTGCGCTGCATCCCCAATTTCGCCGCCGCCCCGCCGGAGGCCGCCCCGGTCGACCGGGCGAGCCTGGACACCCCGCCCGACGTTCCCCTGCTGCTGGCCATGGGCCGGCTGCACGAGGCCAAGGCCCATGACATCAATCTGCAGGCCCTGGCCCAGATTCCGGACGCCTATCTGTGGATCGCCGGCGTCGGGCCGCTGGAGGCCAAGCTCAAGGCCATGGCCCAGGCGCTGGGCGTCGAACGCCGCGTGCGGTTCCTGGGCTGGCGGAATGATCCCTCGGCGCTCTACCGCTCGGCCGATGTCTGCGTGTTCCCCTCGCGCTATGAGCCGCTGGGCAATGTGGTGATCCAGGCCTGGGCGCACGGCCTGCCGGTGGTGGCCGCCGCCAGCCAGGGGCCGGGCGCCCTGATCCGCGACGGCGAGGACGGCCTGCTGGCGCCGGTGGACGACGCCGACGCCCTGGCCGCGGCGGTGAACCGGCTGCTCGACGAGCCCATGCTGCGCATCCGGCTCTCCCAGAACGGGGCCGAGCGGGTGGAGGCGGAGTTCTCCGAAACCGCCGTGGTCACCCAGTGGCGGTCGCTGTTCGCCGATTACGAGGCCATCTGATGTGCGGCATAGCCGGGGTGCTGCACGGCGCGGGCTCGGCCCGGCCGCTGATCGAGGCCCTGACCCATCGCGGCCCGAACGGAATTCGGGTGGAGGACCATGCGGGGTCGTCCTTCGCCCACGCCCGGCTGTCGATCATCGACCTGGAGGGCGGCTGGCAGCCGCTGCATGTCGGCGGATCGACCGTCATCGGCAATGGCGAGATCTATAATTATGTCGAGCTGACCGCGCAGTTCGAGCTGAAGGATCAGCTCGCCACCGGCTCGGACTTCGAGCCCCTGCTGCACCTCTATAACCGCGAGGGGCCGGCCGCCTTCCAGCGTCTGCGCGGCATGTACGCCCTGTGCCTGGTGGGCGCCGACGGGCGCACCTGGCTGGTGCGCGACCCCTTCGGGATCAAGCCGCTCTATGTGCTGGAGCATGAGGGGGCGGTGTTGTTCGCCTCCGAACCCCGCGCCTTCCTGGAGGCCGGCCTGCTGAAGCCGGCGGTGAATTCCGACGCGGCCGCCGAACTGCTGGCCTTCAACTACACCCTGGGCGAGGACCCGATCTTCCAGGGCCTGCGCCGCCTGGCGCCTGGCGAAATCGTCGAGGTGGTCGAGGGGCGGCTTGTGAGTCATGGGCGGCGGTCGGCGATCTCCTCCCCCGCGCCGCGGGGGAGGGGGACCGCGCGCAGCGGGGTGGAGGGGGCGGCCTCCTCCACGGCGCCCGGTCTCGCCCCCTCCACCGGCTTCGCCGGTCCCCCTCCCCCGCAGGCGGGGGAGGATGAACTCATCGCCCGGCTCGACGCCGTGCTGGAGGACAGCGTGCGGGTGCATCAGCGCTCCGACGTGCCCTATGGGCTGTTCCTGTCGGGCGGGATCGATTCCGCGGCCATCGCGACCCTGATGGCGCGGCTGAATGAGCGGCCCGTCACCGCCTTCACCTGCGGCTTCGATGCGCCGGGCGCCAAGGACGAGCGGGGCCAGGCTGAGCGGGTGGCCCGGGCCCTGAACCTCGACTGGCGGGAGACCCGGTTCGGCGAGGAGGACTTCTGGCGGATCCTGCCTCAGGTGGCCTGGGCGCTGGACGACCCCACCGCCGACTATGCGACCCTGCCGACCTATCGCCTCGCCGAGGCCGCCAAGGGGGTGCTGACCGTGGTGCTGACCGGCGAAGGGGGCGACGAGCTGTTCGGTGGCTATGGCCGCTATCGCCGCGCCCTGCGCCCCGCCTGGCTGGGGGGACGCGCCGCCGAGCCGCGGCCCGACGATCCGGGCGCGCTGGCCCGCTGGCGCGCCGCCGCCAAGGCCCCTGCGGGCCTCACCCGCCTGCAGCAGGCCCAGTGGGGCGACATTGAGACCTGGCTGCCCAATGACCTGTTGCTGAAGCTCGATCGCTGCCTGATGGCCCATGGGCTGGAGGGGCGCACGCCGTTCCTGGATCCGGAGGTCGCCGCCTTCGCCTTCCCCCTGGCCGACCGGTTCAAGGTGCGCGGGCGCTATGGCAAGTGGCTGGTGCGCAAGTGGTTGGAAAAGACCTGCCCGGCCGCCGAGCCCTGGGCCCGCAAGCAGGGCTTCACGGTGCCGGTCGACGCCTGGATCGGCCCGCGGGCGGGGGACATCGCGGCGCGGATCAGCGGGCTTGAAGCGGTGCGGGGCTTGCGCTCGCCTGACGCCGTGCAGGCGACGTTCCGCGACGGCGGGCCGGAGCGCTGGCCGCTGCTGTTCTTCGCGGTCTGGTCCCTGATCCACCTGGAGCGGGCGAGCCCGGCCGAGGCGCTGGCCGCCTGCGTGGGGACGGTGGGCTAGAGCCCCAGCCGCCCGGCCACCTCTTCCCCGATCGCCAGAGACGAGGTCAGGCCCGGGCTTTCGATGCCGAACAGGGTGACGAGACCCTCCAGGCCGTGGGCCTGGGGACCATCGATGCGGAAGTCGGGCTGCTTCTGGCCGGGGCCGTGCAGCTTGGGCCGGATGCCGGCATAGTCGGGGCTGAGCGCGCCCTCGGGCAGGCCGGGCCAGAACTTGCGGATATAGGCGTAGAACTCGCCGGCCAGGCGGGGATCGACGGTGTAGTCCAGCGCGTCGACGAAGTGCAGGTCGGGGCCGAACACGGCCTGGCCCCCTAAGTCGCGGCGATAGTGTGTGCCGAGCGCGCCCGGGATCGGCGGCGGATAGATCAGCCGCGAGAACGGCGCCTTGCCGGTCAGGCGGAAATAGACCCCCTTGCCGAAATAGCCCTGGGGGATGGTGTCCTTGGGAAAGCCCTCGATGGTCGCCGCCACGGCTTGCGCCGACAGGCCGGGCGCGGTGACCAGCAGGCGGGCGGTGAGCGTGGTGGGCTCGTCGCCGCCGGCGCGCACCTGGAAGCCGCCGCCGGCCATGGGGCTCGCCCCCTCGAACGGGGTCGAGGTGACGACGGCCCCGCCGGCCGCCTCGATCTCGCCCTGCAGGGCCAGCATGTAGCCGTGGCTGTCGAACACGCCGCTCTCGGGCGACAGCAGGGCGGCCTCGCAGTGCAGCTCGGGCTCCAGCGCCAGCGCCTGGGCCTTGGTCAGATGGACCATGCCCTCGACGTCATTGGCCAGCGCCTGGTCCATGATGGCGCCCAGACGGTCGGCCTCCTCGGCGCTGGTGGCCACCACCAGCTTGCCGCAGCGGTCATAGGTGACCTTGTGGCTGTCGCAGAAGGCGTAGAGCAGGCGCCGTCCCTGGACGCAGAGCCGCGCCTTCAGGGAGCCGGTCGGATAGTAGAGCCCGCCGTGGACGACCTCGGAATTGCGGGCCGAGACGCCCTCGCCGATGATCGGACCGGCCTCCAGCACCGCCACGGTCATGCCCCGGCGGGACAGGGCGTAGCCGCACGCCAGGCCCACGGCCCCGGCGCCGACCACCACTGCGTCAAAATCGAATTCGGCCATACCCGGTCGTTATCCGAAACTCCCCGATGGCGGAACGGGCAATCTTGGCATGGGCGGCTGCATTCGGGTCATGGGCGCGCGAGGTGCGACACTTTCGCCCGATCCCCCAATCTGAGCTGTCCCCAGCTTGGGGAGCCCAAGCTTGACCATAGAGTGAGGCGCGATGTGAGGGGTGGGGCGCGAGGGCGTCGCCGCCCGGCCGCCAAGGGACGACCATGACCCCTATGAGCCAGCCGGAGCTGGATCGCGCCGTCTCCGCGCACGAGGCCTTCATCCAGCGCCGCAACGGCGGCCAGCGGCTGATCCTGCGCTTCGCGGTGCTGGACGGCCTGAACCTGGCCGGGCGCGATCTGCGCGAGGCCGATCTCAGCGCCTGCAGCCTGATCGGCTGTCGCCTGGTGGGCGCGCGGCTCGACCACGCCAATCTGTTCGGCGCGGACCTGAGCGGCGCGGACCTGTCCAAGGCGAGCCTGGTGCGCGCCGATCTGCGCGGCGCCCTGCTGCGCGGCGCCAATCTCTCCCAGGCCGATCTTACCGAGGCCGACTTCCGCCCCGGCCAGGTCATGCGCTCGGCCAGCGATTCCGTCGGCCAGAGGGCCTGGCGCACCACGGACGCCTCGGACGCCAACCTGAGCGGCGCGACCCTCGATCGCGCCAATCTCGGCCGCACCTCGGCCCCCAACGCCGACTTCTCCGACTGCACCATGCGCGCCGCCACCCTGGTCGGGGCCAAGCTGAAGTCGGCCAATTTCCAGGGCGCCCTGATGGAGGGCTCGAACTTCGCCGAGGCCAATCTGGAAGGGGCGGACCTGTCGGGCGCCGTCCTGACCGGCACGGACTTCCGCAAGGCGGTGACCTCGGGCGCCAAGACCGAGGGGGTGCTGCGCGATCCGACGCCGGAGGCCATGGCGCGGCGGCCCGTGCTGCTGGAGCGGCTGGCGGGCCATCAGGTCTGGTGCCTGACCCACGGCAAGCAGGGCGCCCAGGCCAATGTCGAGGGCGAGGACCTGAGGGTGATCGGCGACCAGCTGCTCAAGGCCGAGCTGGTCGGACTGAAGGCCGCGGGCGCGATCATGATCGGCCTGCGCCTGGCCGGCGCGACCCTGCAGGCGGCCGATCTCAGCCGGGCGGACCTGCGCGGCGCCGACCTGGCGCGGGCCTTCCTGCGCGGGGCCAATCTCGCGGGCGCCAATCTGGCCCAGGGCGACCTGCGGGGCGCGGACCTCAGCGACCTGGTGATCGGGGGGAATGTCCGAAAGACCAATCTGGCGGAGACGCGCCTGCGCCACGCCGATCTGCGCGACGCGAGGGTCGAGGCCGAGCAGCTGGCGGCGGCCGATATCGGCGGGGCGCGCCTGCCGCTGGCGCTTCTGACGCCGCCGCCCATCCAAGAGGCCTGTTAGACGAATCCGCGGACCGCCCCTAGGCTGACGCCCAAGACAAGACGACGTTCGGGGAGGTCCGCCATGTCCAAGTTCACCCTGCGGTTCGCGGCGGTCGGCCTCGCCGCGCTCTTCTGCACCGCGCCGGCCCTGGCCGCCGACCCACCCCCGCCGCCGGGCGGCGCCGCGATCCTCAGCTGGACCCTGGACCAGCAGAAGTACGGCTATCGCAACATGGAGAAGCTGAACCCCGCCCATGTGGTGAAGCGGGGCGACCATGTCCGCGCGCTGCCGGTCGCCAGGACCGCCATCGATCCGACCTGGACCTGGCAGGGCCAGCCCCAGACCTTGGCCGGCTACATGGCGCAGATGCGCACCTCCGGCGTGCTGGTACTGCACGACGGCGAGATCATCCTGGAGCGCTATGGCCTGGATCGGGGGCCGCAGGACCGCTGGACCTCCTTCTCGGTCGCCAAGTCGGTGACCGCCACCCTGGTCGGGGCGGCGGTGAAGGACGGTTACATCAAGAGCCTGGACGATCCGGTGACCGCCTATATCCCGCAGCTCAAGGGCAGCGCCTATGAAGGGGTCTCGGTCCGCCACCTGATCACCATGACCTCGGGCGTGAAGTGGAACGAGGACTATACGGACCCCAATTCCGATGTCGCCAAGGTGGGCTTCTCGACCGACGAGGCCGGGGTCAATCCGGTGGTCAGCTACATGCGCAAGCTGCCGCGCGAGTCCGCGCCCGGCGCCAAGTTCGTCTACAAGACCGGCGAGACCGACCTGGTCGGCATCCTGGTCTCCAACGCCGTCGGCAAGCCGCTCTCGACTTATCTGTCGGAGAAGATCTGGGCCCCCTTCGGCATGGAGCAGGACGCGATCTGGATGGACGACATCGCCGGCCACGAGCGCGGCGGCTGCTGCATGTCGATGACCCTGCGCGACTATGCGCGCCTCGGCCAATTCACCCTGGAGGGCGGCAAGGCCGGCGGCGTCCAGGTCGTGCCCGACGGCTGGATGGCCGACGCCACGGCCGAGCACGTGAAATTCCCGGCCGGCAGCGGCGTGGAGACCGGCTACGGCTACTTCTGGTGGCTGATCCCCCACGGCTATGCCGCCGAGGGCATCTTCGGCCAGGAGGTGATCATCTATCCGAAGGAGAAGCTGGTCATCGCCATCAACTCCGCCTGGCCCGTCGCCAGCGACCCCAAGCTCTGGGCCGCCCAGGCGGCGTTCGCGGAGGCGGTGCGGGCGGCGGTCAGGTAGGGGCGGCGGAAGTTCCCTATTTGTTCTTCTCCGAGCGATCGATGAGTGACATCATGGATTAATCAGGAGGGGGTTCGAAATGGTTGCGTGGTTAGCGTTCCTCGCCGTCGTGGCCGCGATTTACGGCATTGCGCTGATTGGCTACTCCCGAGCCCAGCGGCAGGACACGGTGGAGACGCCAGAGGTCGCGGCGCGGACCGCAAATTTCCGTCGCCGCATGACGCGGGCGACGGCGCCGGCCTTGATGCTGGTCGAAGCTGAAACCCCGGGCTTTTCAAAGTTTGGCGGAGCCCCTGACTGGCGGCTAGGTTCGCCGTGGCCACAGGGGCCGGACGGCCGGCTTGGATTCCTATTGCAACTGGATCTCGCCGCGGCGCACGCCGCCGGCGGACCAGATTGGTTGCCCTCGACCGGTGGTCTCTATTTTTTCCGTGATGATCGATGGGGGCTCGCGGACCAGGTCTTGGTGCTGCACCAGCCGCTGGAGACGCTGGAGACAGCGGTTCCACCAGCCGATCTTCCGGCCAAGTGGCGCCACCCAGAGCGCTATATCGGCTTCAGGAGACGCATGTCGCGGCCGAGCCTTGAGTGGCTAGGCGGCGACATTCGCGAGGTCGATGCCGACGCGTTTGACCGCGAGGATCTCGCCAAAGGGGATGGTCCGTCCCACCAGGTCTGCGGCTATCCCGCCGAGATTCAGGAAACCTGCATGCCGCTTGAATGTGAGTACGCCAAGCGCAAGCTTCCCTACGATCACGGCCCGGCGACGCCGGCGATCACCAAGGCCGCGCGATCCTGGCGGCTTCTCGCGCAAATCGATTCAGACGCCGCTTTGAAGATGAACTGGGGCGACGGAGGAATGATCTATGTCCTGGTCCGCGAGGTCGACGCCCGGGCGGGCGACTTCTCCAGGACCGTGACGATCACCCAGACCTACTGAGGCGTCAGGCTTCCGCCCACTTGGCCCAGAGCTTGGCCTTCTCCGCCTTGGCCGCCACGACCGAGGCGTCCTTCACGTGGCCGAAGCCGCGGATGGATTGCGGGACCTGGGCGATCTGGACGGCCAGCGCGCCGCGCTCGGGGGTGTGGTCCTTGAGCAGACGATCCAGGTCGGCCTCGTAGTCGGCGATCAGCTGGCGCTCCATGCGCCGCTCCTCGCTGTGACCGAACAGGTCGAGGGCCGTGCCGCGCAGGCCCTTCAGCCGGGCGAGCACCGGGAAGCCGTAGTCGAGCATCCAGCCGCCGAAGGCGATCTTCTTCGGGCGACCTTGCGCGTCCTTGGGGGCGAGGATCGGCGGGGCCAGCCAGACCTTGGCCTTGCCGCCCTTGAAGGTCTGGTCGCGGGCGCGGTCGAAGCGGCCGTCCGTATAGAGCCGGGCGACCTCGTACTCGTCCTTATAGGCCATCAGCTTGTAGAGATTGACGGCGACCGCGCGGGTCAGGGCTTCGGAGCCCTTGAGCGCGACCTGCTCGACGCGATGGCGATAGCGCTCAGCGTAGGCCGCGTTCTGATAGGCGGTGAGTTCGCCGATGCGATGGGCGATCAGGGCGTCCAGACCCATGGTCTCGGGCGTCGGCGCATCGGCCTCGGCCGGGCCGCGCTTGGAGGGGTCGTGTGCGACCTGACGGCCCAGCTCGAAGGCCTGGAGATTGGCCTCGGCCGCGACGCCGTTCAGCCGGATGGCGCGATAGAGCGCGCGGCTGGAGATCGGGATCAGGCCCTTCTGCCAGGCGAAACCCAGCATGATCATATTGGCGTAGATGGCGTCGCCCATCTCGGTCTCGGCCAGATGGTGGGCCGGGCACTGGTCATAGGCCTTGGTCGCCGCCGCGATCCGCCGTGACATGCTGGCGGAATCGAAGCGGACGTCGCGGTCGGTGACGAAGTCGGCGGTGGGGGCGAAGTCCTCGTTGCCGCAGGCCGCCGTGCGGTCCTTGGCGTAGAGGGCGAGCGCATCGGCGCCGGCCGCCGAGAGGATGTCGCAGGCGATCAGCACATGGGCCGAGGCCGCCGGCACGCGGCCGCCGACCACCGTCTCCTCGGTCTCGCCGATCCGCACATGGCTGAACACCGCCCCGCCCTTCTGGGCGAGGCCGGTCATGTCGACCACCGAAGCGGCGCGGCCATCCACATGGGCGGCCATGGCCAGGATCGAGGCGGTGGTGGTCACCCCGGTGCCGCCAATGCCGGTGAAGACGATGTTGCGCACGCCTTCCAGGGTCTCGAATTCCGGCAGGGGCGTGGACTCGGCGGTGAGCGCCGGCATGGCCTTGGCCTGGGCGTTGGTCGCCCCTTCCAGGGTCACGAAGGAGGGGCAGAAGCCGTCGAGGCAGGAATAGTCCTGATTGCAGCTCGACTGGTTGATCCGCCGCTTGCGACCGAACTCGGTGTTCAGCGGCTCGACCGAGACGCAGTTGGATTTCTTCGAGCAGTCCCCGCAGCCCTCGCAGACCAGCGGGTTGATGAACACCCGCTTCTCGGCCTGCTCCAGCTTGCCGCGCTTGCGGCGGCGCCGCTTCTCGGTGGCGCAGACCTGGTCATAGAGCAGGACCGTCGTCCCGGGGGTCTCGCGCAGCATGCGCTGCACGGCCATCAGCTCGGAGCGCGGCTTCACCTCGACGCCGGGGGCGAGATCGGTGACGCCGTCATAGCGGCTGGTGTCGTCGGCGACGATGACGGTCTTGGCGACGCCCTCGGCGGCCAGCTGGCGGGTGATCTGGGCCGGGGTGAAGCCGCTCTCGGCCGCCTGGCCGCCGGTCATGGCGACGGCGTCGTTGAACAAGAGCTTGTAGGTGATGTGGCTGCCGGCCGCGATCGAGGCGCGGACGGCGAGCGAGCCGGAGTGGTTGTAGGTGCCGTCGCCGAGGTTGGCGAAGACGTGGCTCTCGGTCGTGAAGGGCGCGGCCCCGACCCAGGTCAGGCCCTCGCCGCCCATGTGGCTGTTCAGGTCGGTCTGGGGATCGGAGAAGCTGGCCATGTAGTGGCAGCCGATGCCGGCCAGGGCGCGGGAGCCTTCCGGCAGGCGGGTCGAGGTGTTGTGCGGGCAGCCCGAGCAGAAGAAGGGTTTGCGCTGCTGCTCGGCGCCCAGGGTCACGGCGGCCATGGAGGCGGCCGACACCCGGCTCAGATAGTCATAGACCCGGTCCATGTGCGGGCCGGGCGGCAGGCGGTCGGCGATGGCCAGCGCCACTTCCGCCACCGAGAGCGAGCCCAGTTCCGACAGCAGCGGATGGCCGACCTCGTCGGTCTTGCCGATGATCCGCGGCCGGGCGTGGGCCGGCAGGTCATAGAGGGCGGCGCGGGCCTGGGTCTCGATCAGCGGGCGCTTGTGCTCGATGACCATCAGGGTCTCAAGCCCGGCGGCGAAGGCCTTGAGGCCTTGCGGCTCCAGCGGCCAGGGCATGCCGACCTTGTAGATCGAGACGCCGAGACTGGCGGCCTCCTCAAGGGTGATGCGCATGGCCGCGAAGGCCTCGATCACGTCCTTATAGGCCTGACCCTGGCAGACGATGCCCAGGCGCGGGCGGGCGGCGGGCAGCACCACCCGGTCGATGCGGTTGGCGCGGGCGAAGGCGAGCGCCGCGGGGATCTTCAGGGTGCGGAGCCGGCGCTCCTTGTCGAGCGGCTGGTCCTTCAGCCGGATGCCCAGGCCGCCGGCCGGCATGGCGAAATTGGCGGGGGTCACAATCTGGTGGCGGTCCAGGCCGATGTCGATGGTGACGCCGGAATCCATGGTGTCGGCCAGAGCGATCAGCCCGACCCACAGGCCGGAGAAGCGCGACATGGCGTAGCCCATCAGGCCGTAGTCCAGCACCTCCTGCACGTCGGCCGGGGACAGGACCGGCATCTCGAAGTCCTGGAAGGCGTATTCCGACTGGGACGGCAGGGTGGAGGACTTGCAGGTGTGGTCGTCGCCGGCCACGGCGAGCACGCCGCCGCGCGGATGGGTCCCGGCGAAATTGGCGTGCTTGAAGGCGTCGCCGGTGCGGTCGACGCCGGGCGCCTTGCCGTACCACATGCCGAACACGCCATCGAACTTCGCGCCGGGGAACAGGTTCGCCTGCTGGCTGCCCCAGACGGCGGTGGCGGCCAGGTCCTCGTTGAGGCCCTCCTTGAACACCACCTCGGCGGCCTTCAGGTGTTTGGCGGCGCGGTTGGCCTGCTGGTCCAGCCCGCCAAGCGGCGAGCCGCGATAGCCGGAGACGAAGCCGGCCGTGTTCAATCCTGCCCGTTCGTCCAGCCGGCGCTGGTCCATCAGGACGCGCAGCAGGGCTTGGACGCCGGTGATGAAAACCCGGCCTTCCTTGAGCAGAAATTTGTCGTCAAGCGTCACTTCGATGTGTCGCATCGCAAATTCCTTCCTTTTGGGCTCCCTAAAGAGCTTGCAAGATCATATAAGTTCGACGCAATTGCTTACCAAAGGCATGCCCCGCCACACCGGTTCCGGGGCAAGAATGACGCTCATTTGCACCTAGTGCAGGAGGAAAACTTGTCCGAGGCCCTCGACGCCGTCGATGCTAAGATTCTCGATCTTATCCAGCATGACGCAGGATTGTCCGTCGCCGAGATCGCCGACCGGGTCGGTTTGTCCTCCAGCCCCTGCTGGCGCCGCATCAAGCGCCTGGAAGACGCCGGCGTCATCCAGCGTCGCGTGACCATCCTCGACCGCGAGAAGCTGGGCCTGAATTTCGAGGTCTATTGCACCGTCAAGCTGTCGCTGCCGACCAAGGACAATCTGGATTCCTTCGAACAGGCGATCGGCAAGCTGCCGGAGGTGGTGCAATGCGCCACGGTCACCGGCGCCGCCGACTATGAACTGCGGGTCGTGACCCGCGACATGCACGCCTTCGACGACTTCCTGCGCGAGAAGATCCTGGGCCTGGGCCTGGTCTCCAACATCGAGAGCCGGATCGTCATCCGCTCCGTGAAGAACACCACCGCCGCGCCATTGGGCCTGATCAGCCCCTATGTGAGCGCCCAGGGCTAGCCAACAGGGACGCACCATCCCAAGTTGCCGGGAGCTTCAAGGAGAGCCCCCATGATCGAACTCGTCATCGACCAGCGCCGCCGCGACATCGGCGGGTTCGAGGTGGGGCGCGTCCTGCCCCAGGCCGGCCACCGGATGGTCGGGCCCTTCATCTTCTTCGATCACATGGGCCCTAAGGCCTTCGAGGCCGGGTTTCCGCGCACGGTCGACGTGCGACCGCATCCGCACATCGGGCTGTCGACCGTCACCTATCTGTTCGAGGGCCAGATCACCCATCGCGACAGCGTCGGCGTGACCCAGGAGATCCGCCCCGGCGAGGTCAACTGGATGACCGCGGGGCGCGGCATCACCCACTCCGAACGCTTCGAGGACCTGCGGGCCCACGGCGGGACCATGCACGGCATCCAGGCCTGGGTCGCCCTGCCCGACGCCCTGGAAGAGACCGACCCCAGCTTCGCCCACCATGACGCCGCCGACCTGCCGACCTATGAGGGCGGCGGGATGTGGGCGCGGCTGATCGCCGGCAAGGCCTTTGGCGCCGAGGCCAAGGTCAAGACCCACTCGCCGATGTTCTATGCGCACTGGGCGCTGGAGGCCGGGGCCAAGGCCCAGTTGCCGGCGGAATATCCCGAGCGCGCCGCCTATGTGGCGGCGGGCGAGGTGGAGGTCGACGGCCACACCTATGGGGCGGGCAAGATGCTGGTGTTTCAGGCCGGCGAGCCGGTGCTGTTCACCGCCCAGACCCCGGCCATCGTCATGCTGCTGGGCGGCGAGCCGGTGGGGCCGCGCTATATCGACTGGAACTTCGTGTCCTCGTCCAAGGAGCGGCTGGAACAGGCCAAGGCCGACTGGCGGGCGGGGCGGATGAAGCTGCCCGACGCCGACCACGACGAGTTCATCCCCCTGCCCTGAGGCCAGGGACTATTCCTTCAGCGCCTTGTGGGTCTGTTCCCAGTACTGGGCGCCGGTGATCAGGGTGATCAGGGTGGCCAGCCAGAACAGGCCGTGGATCACCATGGCCACCGGATCGCGCAGGCCGGGATCGGCGGGAAGGTCGAAGGCGCCCCAGGAAGCCAGCAGCAGTTCGCCGCCGAGCGCCACCAGCTGCAAGGTGGTCTTCCACTTGGCGAGCTGGGTGACCGGCAGCTTGATCCCCCGGCCGGCGCCGACCTCGCGCAGGGCGCTGACCGTGAATTCGCGGAACAGGATCAGGCCCGCGGGCACCAGGACCATGGGCTGGGGGCCGAGCGCCATCAGGCCCAGGACCGCGCCGGCGACCAGCACCTTGTCGCCGATCGGATCGAGGATCGCGCCCCAGACGGTGACAGCGTCGAGCTTGCGCGCCAGCCAGCCGTCGAAGAAGTCGGTGACCGCGGCCACGACAAAGGCCCAGAAGGCCCAGCGCTCCAGCGAGAACTGCATCTCCACCGTCAGCCGCTCGCTGAAATAGGGCACCCCGCCCGCCGCCAGGGCGAGGGCGATGAACATGAACAGCGTCAGGACCAGCCGGCCGGCCGACAGGATGTTGGGGATCGATTTCATGCGTGTCCTTTAGGCCTTGCGGAAGAAATCGAAAATGCGTTGCGCGAGGGCAAGGTTCACGCCCTCGACCTTGGCGAGGTCATCGACCGAGGCCCTGGAGACCCCGCGGGCCGAGCCGAAGGCGTGCAGCAGGGCGCGCTTGCGGCCCGGGCCCACGCCGTCGATTTCGTCGAGGGGGTTCTTCTTCATGTCGGCCGCGCGGCGCACGCGGTGGGTGCCGATGGCGAAGCGGTGGGCTTCGTCCCTCAGGCGCTGCAGGTAGTAGAGCACCGGCGATTTCGGCTCGAGCATGAAGTAGGGCTTGCCCGGGATGAAGAAGCGCTCGAGGCCCGCGTCGCGGTCGGGGCCCTTGGCGACGCCCACGACCGGTATGTCGTCGACGCCCAGGTCGGCCATGATCTCCATCACCACGCCCACCTGGCCCATGCCGCCATCGATCAGCACCAGATCGGGGCGCACGACATCGGCCTCGCCCTCCTCCTCTTCCTTGACCAGGCGGCCGAAGCGGCGGCGCAGCACCTCCTTCATCATCCCGAAGTCGTCGCCCGGGGTGAGGTCCGTGCCCTTGATGTTGAACTTGCGATACTGGCTCTTCTGGAAACCGTCGGGTCCGGCCACGATCATGCCGCCGACGGCGTTGGTCCCCATGATGTGGCTGTTGTCATAGACCTCGATCCGCTCGGGCGGGGCCTCCAGGCCGAAGGCCTCGGCGACGCCGATCAGCAGCTTGGTCTGGGCCGAGCTCTCCGCCATCTTGCGGCCCAGGGCCTCGCGGGCGTTGGTCAGCGCGTGCTCGACCAGCTGGCGCTTCTCGCCCTTCTGCGGCTTGAGGATCTCGACCTTGCGGCCGGCCTTCATGGCGAAGGCCTCGGCCAGCAGCTCGCGCTCGGACGGCTCGACGCTGGTCAGGATCAGCTTGGGGATCGGCTTGTCGTCATAGAACTGGCCCAGGAAGGCGCTCATGACGTCGAGGTCTTCGTCGGACTTGTCGACCCTGGGAAAATAGGCGCGGTTGCCCCAGTTCTGGCCGGCCCGGAAGAAGAAGACCTGGACGCAGGCCTGACCGCCCTCGGCGAACAGGGCGAAGACGTCGGCCTCCTCCGTGCTCTCCGGATTGATCTGCTGCTCCTGGGCGACGGAGGCCAGCGCCCGGATCCGGTCGCGCAGGCGGGCGGCCAGCTCGAACTCCATGTCGTCGGAGGCGGCCTGCATCTGCTCGGACATGCGGGTCATCACCGCGCGGCTCTTGCCGCGCAGGAAGGCCTCGGACTCGTCGACCAGCTTGCCGTAGTCCTCCAGGCTGATCAGGCCGGTGCAGGGCGCGGCGCAGCGCTTGATCTGGTGCAGCATGCAGGGCCGGGTGCGGCTCTCATAGACGCTGTCGGAGCAGGACCGCAGCAGGAAGGCCTTCTGCAGGGTGTTGAGCGTGCGGTTCACCGCGCCGGCGCTGGCGAAGGGGCCGAAATAGTCGCCCTTGATGGTGTGGGCGCCGCGGTGCTTGCGCAGCTGGGGCGCGGCGTGTTCGCGGCGGATGACGATCTCGGGGAAGCTCTTGTCGTCGCGCAGCAACACGTTGAACCGGGGCTTCATCTGCTTGATCAGATTGATCTCAAGCAGCAGGGCGTCGGTCTCGGTGCGGGTGGTGACGAACTCCATCGACCGGGTCAGGTCGACCATCAGGGCGATGCGCTGGGTGTGGAACCGTCCCTGGGCGTATTGCAGCACGCGCTTCTTCAGCGAGCGCGCCTTGCCGACATAGAGCACCTCGTCGTTCTCGCCGATCATGCGGTAGACGCCCGGCGAATCCGGCAGGCGGCGCACCTGGTCCTTGATGAGGGCGGCGCCCGTCAGCGGCGTCTCGGTTAGAGGGATCGACATGGCCCTCATATAGGCGAGTCCGGCCGTTCGCGCAGGCTGCTACAACAAGCGGAACCGTGGACCGCGATCTGCGTTTCCGGTGCAAGAGGGGGAGATCTGTTCAGATGAAGAGGATTCTCCCCGCCGAGCGCGCGCCACGGCCCGTCGCGCCGCCGCCGATCGACTTCGCCGCGGTGTTCGAGGACCTTCCCAGCCCGTACATGATCCTGGACCGCGACCTGCGCTTCGCCGCGGCCAACGCCGCCTATTGCGCCACGACGGGCCAGACCCGCGAGGCCCTGATCGGCCGGGGCCTGTTCGAGGTGTTTCCCGATCCCGGCGAGAGCGGGCGCATGCTGCGCGCCTCCCTGGACCGGGTGCTGGCCAGCGGTGCGCCGGACTCCCTCGCCTTCATTCCCTACGCCATCCCCCAGCCGCCCGAGCGCGGCGGCGGCATGGCGATGCGCTACTGGTCGGCGGTCCACACCCCGCTGAAGGGCCCCGACGGCCAGGTCGCCCATATCGTCCAGAACACGGTGGACGTCACGGAGCTGCACGAGCTGCGGGGCGCGGGCGCGTCTGCGCCGCGGGTCGGCGAGACCCAGCTGCTGCAGAGGGCCGAGGAGGTCCAGAGGCTGAACGCCAGCCTGGCCGAGGAGTCCATGCACCTGCGCGACCTGTTCATGCAGGCGCCGGGTTTCATGGTGGTGTTCTCCGGTCCCGATCACCGGCTGGAGCTGGTCAACAACGCCTTCCTGAAGCTGGTGGGCGGTCGCGCCCTGGTGGGCGAGCCCCTGATCGAGGCCATGCCCGAGCTGGTCGACCAGGGCTATATCGCCCTGCTGGACCAGGTGGCCGAGACCCAGCAGCCCTTCGTGGGCCGCGCCGCCCTGGTCGGCCTGCAGAACAGCCCGGACGCGCCGCCGGAGGAGCGCTATCTCGACTTTGTTCTCCAGCCGATCCTGGGGGCGGATGGGGTGACCCGCGGCATCTTCGTGGAAGGCAGCGACGTCACCGACCGGATCGCCGCGGAAGCGCAGCAGAAGCTGCTGCTCGACGAGCTGAACCACCGGGTGAAGAACACCCTGGCGACCGTCCAGGCGATCGCCGCCCAGACCCTGCGCCACAGCCCCGACCCCGCCGTCTTCCGGCAGGCCTTCGAGGCGCGGATCATGGCGCTTTCGGCGACGCACAACCTGCTGACCGCCACCAGCTGGCGCGGCGCCAAGCTGCGCGATGTCCTGGCGATGGAGCTCAGCCCCTATGGCGGCGAACGCTACGCGCTCGACGGGCCGGAGATCGACCTCTCGGCGCCCGCGGCCCTGGCGCTTGGCATGCTGACCCATGAGCTGGCGACCAACGCCGCCAAGTACGGCGCCCTCTCCTCAGCCGGTGGGCGGGTGGAGGTGCGCTGGCGCCTCGGCGCGGACATGCGGCTGGAGCTGGATTGGGTCGAACGCGGCGGTCCGACCGTCGTGGCCACCAGCCACCGTGGATTCGGGTCCCGGCTCATCGAGCGCAGCCTGCGCGGGGAGCTGGCGGGCCAGGCCGTCCTGGCGTTCCATCCGGACGGCCTGTGCTGTCACATCGAGCTGCCGGTCGCCGCCTGAGCGGCGATCAGGGCTGGGCGGCGTTCATCACCGCCAGCGTCATGGCCTCGACGCCGGTGCGGATGGTGGGCTCGGGGACCGGCGCGAACTGCGGGGTGTGGTTGCCGGGCAGGAACTCGCCCTTGGCCTTGGCCGCCGCGATCTTGGCCGGGTCATAGCCGCCCAGGCTGAAGAACACCGAGGGCACGCCGGCGATGATGAATTCCGAATAGTCCTCGCTGGGATAGCCGGGCGCCGGCTCCAGCACCGCCTTGTCGCCGAAGGCGGCCTTGAACACCTTGGCGGTGCGCTCGGTCAGGGGAACGTCGTTGATGACCGCCCGGCCTCCGACCACGATCTGCACGTCGGGCGCCGGCGCGCCCTGCATGGCGGCCACCGCCGACGCGGTGCGCCGGATCCCGTCGAGCATCTTTTCGCGGACCCCGGCGTCGAAGCTGCGGATCGTGCCGCGGATCACCGCGCTGTCGGGAATGATGTTGCCGGCGCTGCCGGCCTGCAGGGCGCCGACCGTCACGACGCCGAAGGAAGCCGGGTCTTTCTCGCGGCTGATCACGGTCTGGACGTCGACCACGAAGCGCGCCGCCTCGATCACCGGATCGATGGTCACGCTGGGCATGGAGCCGTGGCCGCCGCGCCCCTTGAAGGTGATGTCGAGGCTGTCGGAATTGGAGGTCACCACGCCCGGGCGGTAGGAGATCTCCCCATAGGGGCCGGGGCCCACATGCAGGGCGAAGCCCATATCCGGCTTGCCGAAGCGGGCGAACAGGCCGTCGGCCAGCATGCCGCGGGCGCCGCCGGTGGTCTCCTCGGCCGGCTGGCCGATGAACATCAAGGTGCCATGCCACTTGGACTTCAGGGCCACCAGGGCCTGGGCCGTGCCGACCCAGACGGCCATGTGGATGTCGTGGCCGCAGCTGTGATCGACCGGGGTCGGCTTGCCGTTCCAGGTGGTGACCGCGTGGCTGGCGTAGGGCAGGCCGGTCTTCTCCTCCATCGGCAGGGCGTCGAGCTCAGTGCGCACCAGGATGGTCGGGCCGGGACCGTTCTTGTAGATCGCCACGATCCCGGTCTGGGCCACGTGCTCGGTGACCGTGAAGCCCAGGGCCCGCATCTCGGCGGCCAGCTTGGCGGCGGTGGCGGTCTCCTGGAAGCCCAGCTCCGGGTGGGCGTGGATGTCCTTATAGAGCGCGTCCAGGTGCGGATAATTCTTGTTCAGCTGGGCGTCGACCGCCGCCTTCTGGGCCAGGACGTCCGGGGCCGCCGCGGCGCCGGTGGCGAAGGCCAGGCCCGCGGCGGCGCCGGCGCACAACAGGGATTTCAGGGCGATGGAGGAACGACGCACGGACATGACTCACCTTGGCTGGAGATGGGTCAGGTTAAACACCCGCAGGCTCATGCCGCAAAGTCAGCCCGGCGGGTCCGCCTCGAATTCGTCCGGAGCGATCAGGAATGCATCGGATTGACCAGCTTGGTCATGGCGTCGAGATAGCCGATGAAGGCGGTCCGGCCGGCCTCGGTCAGGGTGACGCGGGTGAGCGGCTTGCGGCCGGCGAAGCTCTTGTCGATGGCGACATAGCCCGCCTCCTCCAGCTTGCGCAGATGGACCGAGAGGTTGCCGTCCGTGGCGGAGAGCCGCTTCTTCAGCTCCCCGAACTCGGCGGTTCCGGCGGTGGAGAGGAAGGCCATGACGCCCAGCCTCAGCCGCCCGTGGATCACCTCGTCGATCTTGTCGATGTCGAAGTCGTCCATGGCCGGGGTCCTAGACGATGTCGCTGGGGGCTTGGCGCATGAGGAGGTAGCCCGGCAGGGCGACCAGCAGGAACAGGCTCGCCGCTTCCAGGGCCGAGGCGACCACCACGCGATCACTAAGCGCCGCGATCCCCAAGGCCGCGCCGAAGCTGGAATAGGCCACCAGCGCCATCCAGCCGATCCGGGTCATCGCCGCGGAGACCAGCCAGCCGGCGCCGTAGAGGGCGAAGATCACGGACGGAAAGACCGCGAACACCCGCCAGTCGGCGAACCGCCAGCTGGTCAGCATGAACGCCGCGACCAGGACCATGATCGCGACGCCGACGCCGCGCCAGGCCGAGCCCGTGGCGCGGTTGACCGGCGAGTGCGCGCCGGGCCGTGCGCCCAGGCCGCGGCGCAGCAGGCTGAGCGCCGCCAGGAACACCGCCATCGCTCCGAAGGGCAGATAGACCGACAGGGCCGGATGCTCCCGCAACAGGCCGAGCTGGAGCGCCGCGAGCCCCAGCGCCTGGACCCCGCCGAAGATCAGGCCCGCGGCCAGCAGGATCGAACCGCCCAGCATGGGCGTCGCGCGCCCCTCCTCGGCCAGGGCGCGCATGAAGCTGATGTCGTCGCGCAGGGCTTGTTTGGCGTCCGTCATGGGGACCTCCGTCATTCCGATGGAGCCTGCATAGACCAAGTACTTTATGTTTCAAAGTACTTTTTGCGCGCCCTACCCTTCGCCGCGCTGCAGGTCCCGCAGGGGTCGGAAGCTGATCGGCTTGAAACCCTCGGCCGCGATCAGGGCGGCGATGCCAGGGTCCAGGGCGCAGGCGTGGTCGTCGACGCGGATCTGGGCCTCACGGTGGTCGTAGCCGCGCAGTTCGGGTCCATCGAGCACCGGGTGCAGGTTCACCTCCGCCACCCCGGGCCCCAGCCGGGGCAGGACCTTGCGCAGGAGGTCGGCGGTGGGCTCGCCCCAGCGGGAGACGAAGGCGTCGGGGAAAACCAAGCCCAGCTGGGCCGCCGGCCGTCGCGACAGGAAGCCCAGGCCCGGCTCGTGCCGCGCCCCCACCATGCGCAGGGGCAGGCGATATTCGCAGGCCAGCTCGACATAGATCTCGAAGAACCGCGGATCGAGCTGGACCGTGCCCATGTGGGAGTCGAGGTGGGTGACGTCGACGCCCCAGTCGAGCGCCTGGTCGATCTGGGCCCGGCACTCGCGGCGCACGTCGTCGGGATGGGCCCGGGCGAACACCGCCGCCGCCGTCGCCGGCATATAGCCCTGGGCGTCGTGCAGAGAGGCCGCGCCGGTGAGCGCGCGCCAGCGATAGCCGGGATATTCGGCGGTCAGGGTCAGGTGCACGCCCACGTCCAGGCCCGCGAACATCTCCACCGCCTCGACCGCCCAGGGACAGGGGACCATCAGGGTGGCGCTGGTGGCGATCCCTGCGGTCATCGCCTCGAGGCTGGCGAGGTTGGCCGCATGGCTGGAGCCGATGTCATCGCAATTGACGATCAGCAGACGCTCGCCCGGCCCGTGGCCCAGCCGCTCCGCCACCGATCCGACCGCCTCGCCCATCGCCGCCCTCCCCGCGCGCCGCCATTCGGCCGGGCCCGCGGGCTCCTGTCCAGGGCCCTGGCGGCGCCGGGGACGGAGCATTTGCGAAAAGATTCGCGGGCAGCCGCCATCAGCAGTTGCCAGAGACCCGCCCGACATTGAAATAGGCCCCGTTCGAAGGCCCGCGCAGACGGGCCAGGACGGGCGTTATGTGGATCTAGGGAAGGAACGTGCGTTGCATTACCAGGAGCTGAAGCAGGCGTGGGCGGAACTGACCGCGCCCGGCGCCCCGTTCGAGATCGCTGTCGCCGAGGTGCGCGGCGTGCCGATCCGCACCTTCAAGAACGTCCCGCCCTCGGTTCGCGAGTTCTGGCTGTCCACGGCCGCCTTCGCCGACCGCACCTATCTCGTCTATCAGGACGAGCGCATCACCTATGCCGAGGCGCACCAGCAGGTCGCCTCGATCGCCAACTGGCTGATGGCCAACGGCGTCGTCCCCGGCGACCGCGTGGCGATCGCCATGCGCAACTATCCGGAATGGATGCTGATCTATTGGGCCTGCGTCTCCATCGGCGTCGCCGCCGTCGGCATGAACGCCTGGTGGACCACCGAGGAAATGGCCTATGCGCTGAAGGACTCCGCGCCCAAGGCGGTGTTCGCCGACGCCGAGCGCCTGGCCCGCATCCAGGAGCGTCCTGAGATGGCCGGCGACGCCAAGCTGGTCGGCGTGCGCCTGGCCGCGCCCGCGCCGCGCGTCACGCCCTATGCCGAGGTCATCGCAACCGGCGGGACCCTGCCCGACGTGACCGTCGATCCCGACGCCGACGCCTGCATCTTCTACACGTCGGGCACCACCGGCTTCCCGAAGGGGGCGCAGCTCACCCATCGCGGCTGCGTCGCCAACCTGTTCAACATGATCTCCTGCGGCCAGGCCCAGGCGCTGGCCACCCAACGGGCGACCGGCGTGCAGCCCCCGGCCGAGGCTCCGATCCCGGTCTCGCTGCTGACCACGCCGCTGTTCCACGTCACCGCCAACAACTGCGGCGCCTACATGACCACCGCCGCCGGCGGGACCATGGTCCTGATGTACCGCTGGGACGCGGGCGAGGCGCTGAAGCTGATCCAGCGCGAGAAGGTCACGGCCATGAGCGGCGTGCCGGTGATGTCGCGTGAGCTGATCACCCACCCCGAGTTCGACAAGCACGACGTCTCCAGCCTGATGAGCCTGGGCGGCGGCGGGGCCCAGCTGCCGCCGGACCTGGTGCACAAGATCGATTCCAGCGTGAAGAGCGCCCGGCCGAACACCGGCTACGGCATGACCGAGACCTGCGGGATCATCACCTCGGTGTCCGGCGACTTCTTCGTCGACCGCCCCGACAGCGCCGGCCCGCCGGTGCCGACGCTGGAGGTCAAGTGCGTGGATGACGACGGGAACACCGTTCCCCGGGGCCAGGTCGGCGAGCTGTGGGTGCGCGGCGCCCCGGTCATCAAGGGCTATATCAACCGCCCCGAGGCGACCGCCGAATCCATCACCGACGGCTGGCTGCACACCGGCGATGTGGCCCGGATCGACGAGGACGGCTTCATCTATATCGTCGACCGCAAGAAGGACATGGTGCTGCGCGGCGGCGAGAACGTCTATTGCGCCGAGGTCGAGGCGACCCTCTATCGCCATCCGGCCGTGGCCGAATGCAGCGTGTTTGGCGTGCCGGACGCCCGCCTCGGCGAGGAGGTGGCGGCCGCCGTCCACCTGCGTCCGGGCATGACCGTGACGGGCGACGAGCTGCGCGCCCACTGCGCCGGCCTGATCGCCAAGCACAAGGCCCCCCGCTACATCTGGATCCTCAGCGAGCCCCTGCCGCGCAACGCCTCGGGCAAGTTCCTGAAGCGCGAGCTGCGGGAGAAGCTGGCCCTGGAGGAAGCGGCCTAGGCCGACACGGCGAAGACCAGCTCGGCCTCCAGCCCGCCCTCGGGGTGATTGCGCAGGGAGAGCCGGGCGCCGTTCTTCTCGGCGAGCGCGCGGGCGATGGCGAGGCCCAGCCCCGCCCCGCCGGTGTCGCGCGACCGGGAGTCCTCCAGCCGCACGAAGGGCTCGAGGATGGTCTCCAGCTGATCCTCCGGCACGCCGGGGCCACGGTCGCGGATGCGGACGGCCACGCCCGCGCCGCGCGGCTCGCTCAGCACCTCGACGTCGCCCCCGTACTTGGCGGCGTTGTCCATCAGATTGCCGACGCAGCGGCGCAGGGCGTCGGGCCGGGCCAGGACATCGCGTCCCGCGCCGCGCACGAAGCGGGCTTGGGCGCCGGCGTCGATCGCATCCTCCACCAGGCTCTCCAGCAGGGAGTCCAGGTCCAGCCGGGCCGGGGGCTCGATGCTCTCGGCGCTGCGGGCCAGGTCCAGCCCCTGGCGGATCAGGGCCTGCATCTCGGCGAGGTCGCCCAGCAGCTTGCCGCGCAGGGCCTCGTCCCCGACCTTTTCCAGCCGCAGGCGGATGCGGGTCAGGGGGGTCTGCAGGTCATGGGTGATCGCGGCCAGCATCTGGGTGCGGTCCGACAGGTTGCGCTTCAGCCGGGCCTGCATGGCGTTGAAGGTCCGCGCCGCCTCGGCCACCTCGGTCGGGCCGGCCTCGGCCATGGGCGCGCGGTCGAGATCACGACCCAGCTCGCCCGCCGCGTGGGACAGGTCGCGCAAGGGCGCGGTCGACATCCGCGCCAGGACCAGGGCCATCACCGCCGCGCCGGCGCCCAGGATGGCGAGGGCCAGGGGATCGACGCTGCGGGCCTCGCCCACCAGCCGCGGCGGGGTGCCGACCAGCAGCCGGGCCGGGGCGCCGGACTTGAGCTTGAGGGTCACCAACCAGCAGATCGGCGGCTGGATGCCCAGGCGGACCTCGTCAGGGCCCGGGGTGCGGATCCGGCGGCGGCTGTCGCCGGCCCGCAGGCAGTTGCCGACGTCGGCGTGACGCGCCTCCACCCCGCTCGCCGCCCCGAAGCGCTGGACCAGCAGGGCGGTGAAGGCCGGGTCCACGGGCCCGGCCGTGACGCGGTCGGCCGGCAGGTCCCGGGGCCCGACGCCGTCCGCCAGGGTCCCGCCGCGTTCCCGCTGGGCGACAATGTCCTCGGCCCAGTCGGCGGCGCGCTCCAGGTGCAGGCGCTCCAGATCGGCGCGGCGCTTGGCGTCGGCCACGGTGAGCGACAGGCCCGCCGAGACGAATACGCCCAGCAGCAGGACCAGGAACATCCGCCCGGCCATGGAGGCGAAAAAGGCCCGCAACGTCTTCATTCCAGGGTGACCACGGCGGCCAGCACATAGCCCTCGTTGCGGACCGTCTTGATCAGCTCGGGCGCGCGAGGATTGTCGTCGAGCTTCTGGCGCAGGCGGCTGATCTGCAGATCGATGGCGCGGTCCAGCGCCTCGGCCTGGCGCACGGCGCCCAGGGCCAGCAGCTGTTCGCGGCTGAGCACCCGGTTGGCGTGCTCCACCAGGATGCGCAGCAGGCGGAACTCGGTGCCGGACAGCATCACCACCCGCCCGGCCGGATCGACCAGATGGCGGCGTTCGAAGTCCAGGGTCCAGCCGTTGAACCGGGCGCGGACGGCGTCCAGGGGTTCGAGATTGGCCGGCAGGGCGCGGCTGCGGCGCAGCACGCTGCGGATCCGCGCCAGGAGTTCGCGGGGCTCGAAGGGCTTCGGCAGATAGTCGTCCGCCCCCATCTCCAGGCCCAGAATGCGGTCGATGGGCTCGCCCCGGGCGGTGAGCATGATGATCGGGGTCTCGGACCTGGCCCTCACCTGGCGGCAGAGGGTCAGGCCGTCCTCGCGGGGCAGGTTGAGGTCGAGCACGATCAGGTCGATCCCGCCCCGGTCGAGGATCCTGCGCATCTCCACGCCGTCGGCGGCCGCCGACACCTGGTAGCCGGCGTCCGAGAGCTGCTCGGCCACCAGGGTTCGGATGTCACGGTCGTCGTCGACGATCAGCAGATGCTCGGGAGCCGCGGTCATGATCTCCATCATGGCGGCAAACCCCGCCCCATGGGCAGGAATCTTGTGTCGCAGCATGGCTCCGCCCGGGGCCTGACACATGGCGACACACCAAACCCGCCCCCCGTTACATGGCGACACCGAACGGTCGCCCCGTCGCCACACCCGGCCCCCAGTCAGGTCGGGTCCACAAGATCCACAGACCCACGATCCGGCGCCCCATGAAACTGACCCAGAGAAAAACCGTCCTGATCGCCGCCGGCGTCGTCGCCGCCCTGGTCGTGGGCCTGCTGATCAAGACCCTGCTGTTCCCGGCCCCGCCGAAGAACCCCTTCATCACCGCGCCGGCGACCATCGGCTCGGTGGAGCAGACCGTGATGGCCACCGGCACGCTGGAGCCCGTCACACTGGTCAGCGTCGGCGCCCAGGTGTCCGGCCAGCTCACCACCCTGAACGTTGAGCTCGGCCAGACGGTGAAGAAGGGCCAGCTGATCGGCCAGATCGATTCCCAGCCGCAGGAGAACGCCCTGCACACCGCCGAGGCGCAGCTGGCCAATGTCCGCGCCCAGCGCGAGGAAGCGGCCGCGAACCTGGTCCAGGCCGAGGCCGCCTATCGCCGCCAGGCCCAGATGCTGGCGGCGGACGCCACCGCCAAGGCTGACTACGACACCGCCGAGGCCGGCTTCAAATCCGCCCGCGGCCAGCTTGCCGCCCTCGACGCCCAGATCACCAGCGCCTCGGTCTCGGTGCGCACGGCCCAGGTCAATCTCGGCTACACCCGCATCGTCTCGCCGATCGACGGCACGGTCGTCGCCATCGTGACCAAGCAGGGCCAGACGGTGAACGCCAACCAGTCGGCGCCGACCATCGTCAAGGTCGGCCAGCTGGGGACCATGACCGTCCAGGCCGAGATCTCCGAAGCCGACGTGATCAAGGTCCATCCCGGCCAGGAGGTCTATTTCACCGTGCTGGGCGATCCCGATCGCCGCTATACGGCCAGGCTGCGCGCTGTCGAGCCGGCCCCGGAATCGCTGGCCACCGACACCACGAGCTCCAGCTCCAGTTCGTCGAGCTCCAGCTCCACCGCCATCTATTATGACGGGCTGTTCGATATTCCGAATACGGATGGTCGGCTGCGCACCTCGATGACGGCGAACGTCAATATCGTGCTGGCGCGGGTCGACAATGTCCTGACCATCCCGTCGGCCGCCCTGAACGGCAAGAGCCGCGGCGGCCGCTACCAGGTCCAGGTGATCGGCGAAAACGGCAAGCCCGAGCCGCGCACCGTGACCATCGGGGTCAACAACAACGCCGTCGCCCAGGTGCTGTCCGGTCTCAAGGCCGGCGACAAGGTCGTGGTCGCCCAGGCCGCCGCCGGCGCCGCCCCCGCCGCCCAGAGCAATGGCGGCCGCCGTGGACCGCCTAGCCCGATGGGGTTCTGAGCATGACCTCGCCGATCATCGAGATCCGGGGGCTGAGGCGGGAGTTTCCCGCCGGCGACCAGACCCTGGTGGTGCTGAAGGACGTCGACCTGGCCATCGCGGCCGGGGAGATGGTCGCCATCGTCGGGGCGTCGGGATCGGGCAAGTCGACCCTGATGAACATCCTGGGCTGCCTGGACCGGCCGACCGCCGGCTCCTACCGGGTGGCGGGGCGCGAGACCGCCGAGCTGGGCCCCGACGAGCTGGCCGAACTGCGCCGCGAGCATTTCGGCTTCATCTTCCAGCGCTACCATCTGCTGGGCGACCTGACGGCGCTCGGCAATGTCGAGGCGCCGGCCATCTATGCGGGCGTCGGCCGCGAGGCGCGGCGCACCCGCGCCGCCGGCCTGCTCGGCCGGCTGGGGCTCAGCGAGCGCCTGACCCACAAGCCCGGACAGCTGTCCGGCGGACAGCAGCAGCGGGTCTCCATCGCCCGCGCCCTGATGAACGGCGGGGACGTGATCCTGGCCGACGAGCCCACCGGCGCGCTCGACACCACCAGCGGCGCCGAGGTGATCCAGATCCTCAAGGAGCTGCACGAAGAAGGCCGCACGGTCATCATCGTCACCCACGACATGGCGGTCGCCGAGCACTGCCACCGCATCATCGAGATCCGCGACGGCGAGGTGATCTCGGACCGCGCCAATGGCGAGGCCGACATCCGGGCCCGGACTGGGGGCGATCGCGCGACCGCCACGGAATCGAGCCTTCAGGCCGCCGCCGACCGGTTCAGCGAGGCCTTCCGCATGGCGCTGACCGCCATGAACGCCCACCGGCTGCGGACCTTCCTGACCATGCTGGGCATCATCATCGGCATCGCCTCGGTGGTCTCGGTCGTAGCCCTGGGCGAGGGGTCGCGCCGCCAGGTGCTGGCCAATATCGCCTCCATCGGCACCAACACGCTGGACATCATGCCGGGCAAGGATTTCGGCGACATGCGGTCAGGCAAGATCCGCACCCTGGTGGTGTCGGACGCCGACGCGCTCGCCCAGCAGCCCTATGTCGACAGCGTCACCCCGACCGTCCAGACCAGCGTCACCCTGCGCTTCGGCAACATCGCCGCCACCGGCCAGGTGAGCGGGGTCGGCGACCAGTACTTCCGGGTCAAGGGCATGAAGATCGCCTCGGGCCAGTTCTTCGACCGCGACAGCGTGCGCCGCTACAGCCAGGACGCGGTGATCGACCAGAACACCTACAACACCCTGTTCAAGGTCAATGGCGTGGAGCCGATCGGCCAGGTGATCCTGGCCGGCGACGTGCCCGTGCGGGTCGTCGGCGTGATCCAGAAACAGGGATCGAGCTTTGGCGGCGGCGGCGAGAACCTCAGCGTCTATCTGCCCTACACCACCGTCCAGGCCCGCATGCTGGGGACCACCACCCTGCGCAGCGTCACGGTGCGGATGAACGACGCGACCTCCAGCGACATCGCCCAGACGGCGGTGACGCGGCTGCTGACCCAGAGGCACGGGTCCCAGGACTTCTTCATCGTCAACACCGACGACATCCGCCAGACCATCACGGCCACCACCCAGACCATGACCCTGCTGATCGCGGCCATCGCGGTGATCTCTCTGGTGGTGGGCGGGATCGGGGTGATGAACATCATGCTGGTCTCGGTCACCGAGCGCACCGGCGAGATCGGGGTGCGCATGGCGGTCGGCGCCCGCCAGAGCGACATCCTCCAGCAGTTCCTGATCGAGGCCGTGCTGGTCTGCATCATCGGCGGGACCCTGGGCGTGCTGGCCGCGCTCGGCTTCGGCGCGGCGTTCCAGGCGTTCGGCAGCACCTTCAAGCTGGTGTTCTCCGTCTCCTCGATCATCGCCGCCTTCGCCTGCTCCACCCTGATCGGCGTGGTCTTCGGATATCTGCCGGCGCGCAGCGCCGCGCGGCTGGATCCGGTGGCCGCCCTGGCCCGCGACTGAGGCCCCCGCACCCATGATGACCCGACATCCCCTGCTGATCCTGACCCTGGTCGCGACCACCGCGCTCGGCGGCTGCGCGACCGCCTACACCCGACCCTCCGCGCCCCTGCCGGCGGCCTATCCCCACGCAGTCGCCGCGACGGCCGCCCCCGCCGCGACGGGCGAGGCCTGGTGGAGCGCCTTTGGCGACGAGCGCCTCGACCGGCTGGTGACCCAGGTGCTGGCCCGCAACAACAATCTGGCGGCCGCCACCATCCTGGTCCGCCGCGCCCAGCTGGAGGCCGGGATCGCCGGCAATGCGCTCCTGCCGCAAGGCTCGGGCCAGGCGAACTCAACCGTCAGCCTGCAGGACGGAAACGCCCAGTCGCACAGCGTGCAGGCGAGCGTCAGCTATACGGCCGACCTGTTCGGCAAGCTGGGCGCCGAACGCGACGCCGCCCGCTGGGAAGCCCGCGCCACGGCCCAGGACCTGGCCGCCACCCGCCTGGCCCTGGAGGGCACGACGCTCGAGCTCTACTGGACCCTGGCCTATCTCAACCAGCAGATCGCCAGCGGCGAGGCCAGCGTCGCCTATGCCCGCCAGACGCTCACCCTGGTCACCGCCCAGCATGACGCCGGCGCCGTCTCGGCGATCGAGCTGAACGAGGCGCGGCGCAATGTCGAGACCCAGGTCGCGGCCCAGTCGGCCCTGGTGCAGCAAAGGGTCGAGACCCGCAACGCCCTGACCCTGCTGCTGGCCGGAACCCCGTGGCCCGAGGCCGACGAACCCCAGAGCCTCAGCGCAGCGGTCCTGCCGCAGGTCGATCCCGGCGTTCCCGCCGATCTGGTCGCCCGCCGCCCCGATCTGGCCGCCGCCGAGCAGCGGCTGCGCGAAAGCCTCTCGGGCGTGGACGCCGCCAAGGCCAGCTTCTATCCGGCCATCACCCTCACCGCTTCGGGCGGCGGGACCAGCTCCGAGCTCTCCAAGGTGCTGTCTGATCCGACCTCCAGCCTGGGGGTCGGGATCACCCTGCCCTTCCTGAACTGGAACGCACTCAGCCTGAACCTCAAGGTCTCCAAGGCCGACTATGAGCGGGCGGTGGTGCTGTTCCGCCAGTCCCTGCTGCAGGCCTTCGTCGATGTGGACAACGCCCTGTCCTCGCGCCGCCAGCTGGCCGACCAGGGGCGGAGCCTGGAGGCGTCCCAGGTCGCGGCCCGGCGGGCCGAGCAGCTCTATGGCGTGCGCTACAAGGCCGGCGCCGTCGACCTGCGCACCTGGCTGGACGCCCAGGAAAAGGCCCGGGCGGCCGATCTGTCGGCGGCCGCCAACCGCCAGAGCCAGCTCCTGGCGCTCTCGACCCTCTACCAGGCGCTCGGCGGCGCGACCCGCTAGAGGTATTTGGCCAGGCTGAGTGAGGCGAGCTTGGAGATGGTCGAATAGAGCGACTCGATCTGGGTCTGAATCTGCACCACCTGCACGGCCGCGGCGCTCAGGTCCGCGCCGTTCAGGCTGGAGGCCAGGCTGGTCAGGGTGTCGGACTTGGCCTTGTTGCGGGCCGCCAGGTCCTCCAGGGCGTTGGCGTGGACCGACAGGGTCTCCTGCAGGGTTCCCAGCGCATCGACCGACTGGCCGACCAGTTCGAAGGCGGCGGAGGTGACGGTGGCGTCCGCCGGACTGGCGGCGATGGCGGCCAGCGCCCGGGCCAGTTTCTCGAAGGCCGGATTGTCGGCCTGGACCGTCAGGTCGATCGACTGGCCGTCCGAGGTGGTCAGGCTGCGACCGGTCGAGGTCCCGGAAAAATAGCCGTCATTCGCGGTCGCCGCGTCGGTCGAAGAGGTGAAGGCCTCGGCGCTGAAATCGACCGGCGCCTGGTCCGAGGCCTGGCCGGCGAATAGATACGAGCCGGCGTGCTGGGCGTTGAGCATGCCCTGGAGATCCTCCAGCCAGGACTGGGCCTTGGCCTGCAGGGCGCTGGAATCGTCCGTGGACGACACGCTGGCCAGCTGGCTCTTGATGCTGGTGGCCAGGTCGGCGATGTCGCCCACCGCCGAGTATCCGGCCTGGACATAGGCCTGGGCGCTGGTCGCCGCGGCGGTGTCGGCGGCGAGCGCCGTCTGCCGCGCCCCGATCCGCAGGACCTGGGCCGCGTCGCCCCCCAGACCACCCAGGGTCTCGGACTTCACGCCCGAGGCTTCCTGGGCGTGGAGGTCGGCGTACTTGGCCTGCAGCTTCATGCCCGAGGCCACCAGGCTCTGGGCGTGGGCGAATGTGGCGACCCGGCCGATCATCTAGTTCACCATCGAGATCAGGGACTCGAACAGGGTCTTGGCGATGGAGACCAGCTGGGCCGTGGCCTGGTACTGGTTCTGGTAGACCGTCAGATTGGCGAGCTCCTCGTCCATATTGACGCCGGTCTGGTCCGACAGCCGGGTCTTGACCTGGTCGAGCACCGACTGGGTCGAGGTGGCGCTGGTCGAGGCCTGGGACACCAGGCTGGCCGCGGCGGAGACGAACTTGGTCGCATAGCCCTGCAGGGTCCCCGACTCGGCCGCGAAGTCCCCGGCCGAGGGGAAGGTGGTCTTCTGGCCGAACACGGCCGACAGAGCGTCGGTGGTGGTGGTGTCGGCGACCGAGATCACCGCGTCGCCCACGGTCAGGGTCCCCGACCCCAGGGCGGCCGTCGGCAGCTTGGACGGATCCGACTTCAGGGTGGCCGACAGGCCGATGTCGGCGGCGGAGGATCCGGTGAAGACCGCGTTCAGGCCGAAGGCGGCGGCGAAGCCCTGGCTCGGCGATCCCATGGCGCTGTCCAGGCTGGCGACCGCCACGCCGGCGCTCGCGTCGTCGGCGCTGAGCACCAGCTTGCCGTCCGATGACAGCGCGGCCGAGATCCCGTCGATGGCGTCGAGGCCGGCGACCAGATCCCCCACCGTCGCATAGCTGGACAGGTCCAGGTCCTGGCTGGAGACCAGGGTTCCGCTGGACGACACCACGGCCAGGCGCACCGAGCCGGTCGCCCAGAGGGCGTCGGAGCCGGAGACGCTGGTCGCGCCGGTCAGGCTGTTGGGCGGCGGATAGGCGGTCCCGCCGGCGGCGACGGCGTTGGTCTGGCTGATCAGGCCGGCGGCCAGGGCGTCGAGCTTGGCCTGTTCGCCGACCAGGCTGTCGTCGCGCAGGCTGATCAGACCGCCCAGGGTCCCGCCGCTGACCGAGCCGGTGATGTCCTTGCCGTTCAGGGTCAGGGCGGCGATCTGGTCAGGATAGGTCGCATCGGCGTTCAGGCTGGAGGAGACCTGGTAGCCGAGGGTCGCCGCCGTCGCGCCCAGCAGTTGGTCGCCGCCGGCCGAATAGACGGCCACCCGGCCCTGGCTGTCGGTGTAGTAGGAAATCCCGATCAGTCCCGACAGGGTGGTCAGGGCCGTGTCCCTCTGGTCCTGCAGATCGGTGACGTCCGCGCCGCCGGCGCTGGCGATCTGGTCGTTGAGGGATTGCAGGGTCTTCAGGGTGTCGTTGATCTGGCCGACCGTGTCGCCGATGGCGACATTGGCCTCGGTGCGCAGGGTCTGGATCTCGCCGGACAGGGTCTTGATCGCCTGGGCCAGGCTGCCGGCGTCGGACACCACCTGGGTCTTGGCGGCGTCGGAGTCCGGCGACGCCGACAGGGCGGTGAGCGAGGCTTGGAAGGCGCTGACCAGGCTGGAGAGATCGTCGGACTGGGTCGTCGAACCCAGCGCCGCGTCATAGGACTGCATATAGCTGTCGATCACCGCCGCCTGAGCCGAGGCGCCCGAGGCCTTGGTCAGGCTGCGGGTCAGATAGGCGTCGGCCGCGCGGGTGACCGTGGCCTGGTTCAGCGCGGTGTTGGCGGTCGAGGCCTCCGTCGAGACCAGCTTGCGCGAATAACCGGTCTCGCTGGCGTTGGCGACATTGGCGTTGGCGACCGCGATCCGGGTCTGGGTGGAGAGTAGGGCCGATGTCGCCTGGGCGACCACGCCGTTGAGCGACATGACCGTCAGCCCTTCCTGCGGGCGGCGGGGGTCACCGCGCGCAGATAGCTGGCCATGGCCGCGCAGCCCTGGTTGACGGCGGTGAGCTCGCCCCGGGCGGCCGCCATCTCGCGCTCCAGCCAGCTCAGCCGGGCCGACAGCACCGAGCCGATCACGTCGAGATCGGAGAGCAGATCCAGGCGCTCGTCCTCGGTGAGGTCCGCCAGGCCGCGCGCCACCGTCTCGGCCAGGCGCAGGGCCTCTTCCTGGGTCTCCACGACCGGCACGGTGTGGCCCGCCCGGCGGCTCGCCCAGGCCTGCAGCCGCAGGCGCGCCAGATCGCGGGCGGCGGTCACCGGACCGCCTGCAGCAGGGAATCGAACATGTCCTTGGCGGTGGTGACCACCTGGGAGGCGGCGGAATAGGCCTGCTGGGCGACGATCATCTTGTTGAACTCGGTCGCCGTGTCGGTCGCCGAGCCCTCCAGCGCGCTGGCCACCAGGCTGCCGGCCCCGCCGGTCCCGGCCCAGGACAGGGCCACCTGGCCGGCCGCCTGGTTCTCGTCATAGACCGTGCCGGAGATCTGGGTCAGGCCGTTGGGATTGTTGAAGGTGGCGACCGGCACCTTGTAGATCGTGACGCTGAGGCCGTTGTCGAAGGCCGCCGTGACCAGGCCGTCGGCGCCGATGGTGACCGAGGACAGCTGGCCATAGCGCGAGCCATTGGCCTCCACCGTCGGGTTCTCGATCGCCGGGGTCGAGGTGGTCGAGGCGTACTGGGTGAGCCCGTCGGTGCCCCCGACCGTGCCGAGGTTGAGGGTGATGGCCCCGTCCGCCGCCCCGCTGGTGTAGCCGGAGATGGAGAGCGCGATCGGATCGGGATTGGTGGAGGCCAGGACCCCGTTGGAATCGAAGGTCACATCGATGCTGGTCGGCGAGATGGTCCCTGTCTGGGTCGCCGTTGTGTCGGCGCTGGCGTAGGGATTGGCCAGCGCGAGCGTCCAGCTGTTGGCGGCGGTCTTGGTCCAGGTCTGGTCGATGGTCTGGCTGACGCCCAGGGAGTCGATCACCGTCATGGACGAGGTGAAGCTGTCGCCCACCGCCGCGTCGGCCGGGAGATTGGCCGACATGGTGACCTTGTCCGTCGCCTCCGCCGTGCCGCTGATCGAGGAGACGTTGATCGGCTTCAGATTGCTGATGTCGTTGGTGTTGGCCGCCAGGACATTGCCGTCGGAATCCGTCGGGAAGCCCATCAGGTAGTAGCCCTCGCTGTTGACGAGGTAGCCGCTGGCGTCGGCGGCGAAGCTGCCATTGCGGCTGTAGGCGTATTCCGAGGCCTTGGCGGTCGAGGAGTCGGCGACCACGAAGAAGCCGTCGCCCTGGATGGCGGCGTTGGTGGCGACGCTGGTCGAGGACACCAAGCCCTGGACCCGCATGGCCTGGCTCTGCTTGGCCACCACGCTGGAGATGCTGGTCGAGGAGCCCATGGCCCCGGTCACCAGGGCGTCGAAGCTGGTCTCCTTGGTCTTGTAGGCGGTGGTCGAGGAGTTGGCGATGTTCTCCGAGATGGCCGAGAGCGCCAGGCTCTGGGCGGTCAGGCTGGAGACGGCGGAGGAAAGCGCGGAGGACAGGCTCATGGCGACCGCGCTCAGGCTTGCGAGGCGAGCTGGGAGACCTGGGTCAGCAGCGACGACAGGTTGCTGGAGATCGTGTCCAGGGTGGTGTTGGTGTTCATCTGCTGCTCGAGGCCAGCGTACTGGACGAGCTGGCTGGTGAACTCCGACGGATCGGTCGGGTTGAGCGGGTTCTGGTTCTTCAGCTGGGTGGTCAGGAGCTGCAGGAACTGGGTCTTGGCGGCCTCGCTGGTCGAGGCGGAGGTCGTGGCCGCCGTCGTGGTGGCGGTGCTCGTGGCGGATGAAATCGTGGTCATCGGAACCCTCTCCGTCGTCGGATGAACGGGCGGCCGGGCGGCGCGCTCATCGGGTTCAACGGAGCGACCCGCGCCGATGGGGCGGGGTTTTTTCGGGCTGAAGATTTTTTCCGGCCGGCTGCCGATCCCGCGCCCCATCGGCGGAGATCGCCTCGTTCAATGGTCGAGGCCCGAACGCCGAGAACCGCGGCGGGCTTCCCGAACCCCGGGTCCCGGGGCCGGATGTCCAAGCCAGAGAAGCGGATTAGAAAATGCCTGTTATCTCGACCAACACCGCCGCCAACACGGCGCTGCGCTATCTGAACACCAACTCAGCCGCGCAGAGCGACTCGCTGGCCAAGCTGTCCAGCGGCTCGCGTATCCAGTCGGCTTCCGACGACGCCTCGGGTCTGGCCATCGGCACGACCATGGGCGCGGATATCGCTGTCCTGAAGCAAGCCTCGATCAACACCCAGCACGGCCAGGCCGTGCTCCAGACGGCTGATGGCGCTCTGTCCAACATCAGCTCGATCCTGGAACGGATGAAGTCGCTCACCGCCCAGTCCCAGTCGGGCACGGTCAGCGACACCGAGCGGGGCTATATCGACGCCGAGTACCAGCAGCTCACCCAGGAAGTCGACGACATCTCCAGCACCACCAAGTTCAATGGTGTGTCGCTGCTGGACGGCGCCAGCGACTATTCCACCGGCGTGAGCTTCCTGGTCGGCACCGCCAGCACCGACACCATCACGGTGCAACTTGACGGGGCCGACACCACCTCGCTGGGCATCAGCGGATCCTCGGTCGCCACGGCGGCGGACGCGGCCACGGCCATGGACTCTCTCGACACGGCGATCAGCCAGATCTCCGAGCAGCGCGCCAATGTGGGGGCCACGCTCTCCCGCTTCGGCTACCGCGGCGACGTGATCTCGACCTCGCTCGAGAACCTGCAGTCGGCGAAATCCACCCTGATGGACGTGGACGTCGCCGCCGAGCAGACCAACTTCACCAACGCGCAGACCCTGACCAGCGCGGCGATCGCGGCCCTCGGCCAAGCGAACTCCATGACCCAGTCCCTGCTGAAGTTGATGCAGTAGTCCGCCCGGGGCGGGGGAGCCCGAGGGCTTCCCCGCCGCTTGTTCCGCCCGAGCCCCGCTCGCCGTTCCCACCCCGAAGGCCGCGCCCATGAGCACCTCCTCCACGACCAGCACCGGCTCCGTCGTCACCTCGGGGTCGACCACCTATGTCTCGTCCACGGCCTCGGGCCTGGACACCAATTCCCTGGTCACCGCCGCGGTCGCCGCCAAGACCGCGCGGGCCGACACCATCGACGCCAAGGTCACCGCCAACCAGTCGAAGATCACCGCCTATCAGACCCTGCAGGGGCTGGTGAACGCCATCTCCACGGCGCTCACCCCCCTGGCCGCGCCGGCCTATAGCGCGACGGCCACGACCAACGCCTTCGACGCCAAGCAGGTGGGGCTGACCTCGTCGGATGGGACCGACACCGCCAATCTGATGGCGGTGAGCGCCGACGCCGACGCCCAGGCCGGCAGCTATGACATGACGGTCACCCAGCTCGCCAAGGCCATGAAGGTCACCGCCGACGCCACCGTCTCGGACACGGCGCTCGGCTACACGGGCGCCTTCACCCTGGGAACCAGCGCGGGCGGCTCGGCGACCATCAGCGTCACCTCCGACATGACCCTGCAGGACATCGTCGACGCCATGAACGCCGCCAAGGGGGAGACCGGGGTCAACGCCACCCTGATCAAGGTCTCGGACTCCAGCTATCGCATGGTGCTGTCCGGCGCCGAGACCAACCAGACGATCACCGCGGCGACCAGTTCGGGGACCGACATCCTGGCGGCGCTCGGCCTGACCGACAGCTCCGGGGCCTTCGCCAACATCGCCCAGGCCGCACAGCCGGCCATCGTCACCCTGGACGGCGCGACGGTGACCCGCGACACCAACGAGCTGGACGACGTGATCCCCGGGGTCAGCATCTCGCTGGTCGGGGCGACCGCCTCCGGATCGAGCGTCACCCTGCAGGTCGCCCCCAACTATGACGGGGTGAAGACCGCGGTCACCAGCTTCATCACCGCCTATAATGCGCTGCGCACCTTTCTCACCACCCAGCAGACGGTGGGCGCGGACGGCTCCATCTCCAGCGACGCGGTGCTGTTCGCCGACTCCCTGCTGCGCGGGATGAGCCAGTCGCTGTCGGGGCTGATGAACACCCAGACCTCGGCCAATGGCGGCGACATCACCCATATCAGCGACCTGGGGGTCACCTTCGCCTCGGACAACTCCCTGACGCTGTCCAGCGAGAGCACCCTGGACAGCGCGATCCTGTCGAACATCTCCGACCTGGAGGGATTCTTCGAGACGAGCTTCACCCCCTCCGACAGCGCCCTGAAGCTGCTCAAGAACAGCTCGACCCGCTCTCTCGACTTCACCCTTGATGTGACCGCCGATTCCGACGGCAATCTCACCGGCGCCACTGTCGGGGGCCAGAGCGGCCTGTTCACGGTGTCCGGCAACCGGATCGTGGGCGTGGACGGCACGGCCTATGAGGGGCTGAGCTTCGCCCTGGTGGCGACGGGCGACACCTCGATCAAGGTCAAGCTGACCCAGGGCTTCGCCAATGCGGTCAGCGCCCTGATGACCGGCTATGGCGACACCTCCAGCGGCCTGATCCAGAACCAGGTCGCCAGCCTGACCAGCCAGGACGACGACCTCGACACCCAGTCGTCCAAGATCCGCAGCGACGCGGAGACCTACCGCCAGACCCTGATCAACAAGTACGCGAAGATGGAGAACGAGGTCTCGGCCGCGAAGCTTCTCCAGCAACAGATCGCGTCCATCCTCGCAAGCAGCAGCTCCAGTGCCTCCTAACCCTCCCCTCGCCCAGGCGATCGCCGCCTATGGCGCCAGCCAGCGCCTGAACCAAAGGCCCGCCGACGTGCTCCTGCTGGCGCACGAGACCCTGTGCCGGGAGCTCTGGGCGGCAAAAGGCGCCTATGAGCAAAACCGGCTGGATCAAATGTGCCGACACACCGCGCGGTGCACCCAGATCCTGTTTTCCCTGCGCGCGGCGCTGGAGATGGGGGCTTCGGGCGTCGACCGGACACGGCTCGCGGTCTTTTACAATGGTCTCCTATCAAACATAATTGGCCTCCTGAATCGTCCGAGTGTTTCGGAATCGTTGCAAGAGTCGATCGCCAGGTTACGAGAACTTTGCACTGAATTTCAAATCGCGACCTCGCGTTGAAATTCTTCGGATTCAGATCATGGACTCTGGAATATTAGGTCAAAATCGTGTTTTGGCGCCCCAATTGCGTGACGTTGTTCAGCACATCGAGCGAACGGCGTTCTTCACATGTACCTCAACATCGAACACTCGCGACCGGACCTGGACACCCAGGACCTGCGCACGGCGTCGGACGAGGATCTCTTCGAGGCGAGCTGCCGGGGGAGCCAGGCGGCTTTGCGCATCCTGATGGACCGGCACAATCGCTTTATCCGTCGGTTGGCGTTCAACATTCTGGGCGACGCCCAGGAGGCCGAGGACGTCGCTCAGGAGACCTTCCTGTCCGCCTGGCGCCATCAGGCGGGATGGACGCGGGGCGCGGCGAAGTTCACCACCTGGCTAAGCCGGATCGCCATCAACAAGGCCATCGACCAGCGCCGCAAGCGCAAGCCGACCCCGGAACGCGACGAGGTGGTCCAGGCCCTGGCCGACGCCGACGGGCCCCGCGACTTCGCGGCCAGCCAGCACGCCCGGCTGGAGGAAAAGGACGCTTCGGTTGCGCTGAAGGCGGCCTTGGCGAAAATTCCGCACGCCCAGCGCGAAGCTCTAATGCTCTTCTATTTCCAAGATTTCGATGTCGCTAGAATAGCGACCACGATGGATTCGACGGAGCAGGCGGTTCGGTCCCTCCTCAAGCGGGGCCGCCAAGCGCTCAGAACCCAACTCCAAAAGCAGAAGAAGATCTGTGGCCATGGACCTGGACGACCTGAAGGAACAGCTGGCGACGCTGGGGCCTGACCTCTCGCGCTGGCCCAAGGCCGACGCGGATGCGGCGGTGGAGCTGATGGCCGGGTCGGTGGAGGCCCAGGACCTGTTCGCCGCGGCCACGGCCGAGGAGATGGCGATCTTTGGCGAGGACGAGACGCCCTCGGAATCCGCCGCCTGATCCGCCGCTAGACCCCCTCACCCACCCGCGATAGCAGCGCCCGGCCGGCCCCGACCAGGGCGGCGTGCGGATGCAGGATCACCCGCGTCGGTATGCCGGCCAGATAGGACTGGAACCGGCCCTTGGCCTCGAAGCGGCGGCGGAACTCGCCGGCCGCCAGCTCGGGCAGCAGGCCAGGCGCGATGCCGCCGGCGATCAGCACGCCGCCCCGCGCGCCAAGCGTCAGGGCGAGGTCCCCGGCCGCGGCGCCCAGGAGGCCGCAGAACAGGATCACCGCGCTGCGGGCCAGGCGGTCGCCGGCGCGGGCCAGGACGGGAACCTGGTCCGGCCGTGCGCAGGCCGGAGCCGCAGCCTCAATCTCGCAAAGCGTCCGATAGAGGTTCAGCATACCCGGACCGGAGACCAGGCGCTCGACCGACACCCGGCCAAAGCGGTCGGTCAGGCGGCGCACCACCTCCATCTCCAAGGGATCGGTGGCGGCGAAGCTGGCGTGGCCGCATTCGCCAACCAGCACCACCTCGCGGCCGTCGACGCGCCGCCAGCTGGCGGCGTTGAAGCCCGTGCCGGCCCCGACCACCGCGATGGGGGCGGCCGCGGCGCCGGCCAAGTCGGGCCCGATGACCTGCAGATCGCTCTGCGCCAGCTCCGGCGCGGCCCAGCCCACCGCCTCAAGATCATTGATCAGGGCCGCCTGATCCAGGCCGAGCCGGGCGCGCAGGCCGGTCGCCGTCAGGGTCCAGTCGAGATTGGTCAGGGCGACCCGCTCGTCGGTCACGGGCCCGGCGCAGGCGATCATGGCCAGGCTGATCCGCTCGCGCAGACCGATCGCCGCCATATAGGCCATGGCCGCATGTTCGGCGGTACGATGGCCGGCGGCCTTGATGCTCATGGGGTCGCGCAGCATCACCCCGCCCGGCCCGATCTCGGCGATGGCGAACCGGGCATGGGTGCCACCGAGGTCCCCCAGCAGGGCGAAGCGGATCGGGCTGGTCTTCAGACGCGTGGACATGGACGCCTCGGAGCTTGGCGGCCGCGGCGCTTCGCCGGGGCGCCTGCCCCGCGCGAAAAGAACCGTTGTCTCCGCCCATTGAACCGGCGATACATTGACAGCGCTGTCACACACTGTCCAGCCAGGAGACCTTGGTGCGTTCGAGCCCCCGCCTATCGCACGCTGCGGATCGGCAGAACGATCAGGCCGCCCAGGCCGCAGGTGGCGGCGGCGACCAGGAACAGGGCCCGCAGGTCGGCGCCGAGCACGCTGGTCAGCCAGACGGCCAGCAGGGGGGCGATGATCTGGGGGATGGCGTTGGAGAGGTTGATCAGGCCGAGATCCTTGCCTGCGTCATCGGCCGAGGGCAGCACCTGGGTGATCAGGGCCATGTCGACGGCGTTGTAGCAGCCCGCCCCGCAGCCATAGGCGACATAGGCGATCATCGCCGTCGTCCAGTTGGGGGTCAGAGCGAAGGCCGCCAGGGAGAAGGCCAGGACCAGGGCGCCGGCGGCCACGAACAGCTTGCGGCGACCGACCCGGTCGGAAATCAGGCCGCTCAGCAGCGAGAAGACGATATTGGCCACGGCGGAGAGGGCGGTCAGCAGGGCCAGGCCCTGGGCCGGCGTGCGGCCGATCCCCGATCGCCCGATGTGCAGGACGTCCTGCAGGAAATAGAGGGTGTAGCCCTGCACCACCACGAAGCCGAGGATGACCATCAGCCGGCCGGCCCAGGCCAGGGCGAAATCCGGATGGGCGCGGGGATCGATGGAGAAGAACCGCAGCATCTCGCCCAGACTCCGGCGGGGTCGCGCGATCCGCGGTGCGGGACGGTCCTTCAGGGCCAGGGTGAAGGGCAGCAGGGTCGCAACCAGCACCACGGCTATGGCCACGAACCGCAGGCCCTCGCCGGCGATCAACCCGCCTACCACCGAGGTGCCGACCAGGGTTCCCAGCGGATAGCCCAGGCTGAGCATGGCCGAGACCAGGCCCTTCTGGGCGTCGGGCACCTGGTCGGCCATCACCGCCAGCAGGGCGGCGAACAGGAAGTTGAAGCCCAGCTGGAAGACCATGATCGCCCCCATCAGGGCGAAGGCGTTGCTGGCCTGGTAGATCAGGCCATAGGCGGCGAGCGTCCCGGCCCCGCCGATCAGCAGCCAGGGCTTCCGCCGCCCCATGGACCAGGTCGTCCGGTCGCTGATCGCGCCGGCCGCCAGATTGGCCAGAGCCGCCACCACCGCGCCCAGCAGCCCGACCTGGCTGAGCAGCACCGTCTTGTGCGCCGGATCCAGCGCGGCCGCCTTCAGCGGCAGCAGCACCTGGAACAGGGGCATGAACGAGATATAGGCCCCGACCTGGGCCAGGGTGTAGCCGCCGATGAATCCGCGCCCGACCGGTTCGACCGGACGCCCCGCCTCGCGCGCCGTCATGGCCGCCCTCCCCTCGAACCCGCGCCGGTTTCGGGTTGCTCCCGATTCGGCGGCGCGCGCATTTGCAGCTTATCAGGCCTTGCGAACGGCCCCAGGATGCTAGGCTCCAGCTTGAACAGTGTCAGCGGAAGGACCCCATGGCGTCGGTGACGATCTATGATGTGGCCGCCCAGGCGGGCGTGTCGATCAAGACCGTCTCGCGGGTCATGAACGCCGAGCCCAATGTGCGGGCGGCGACGCGGGAGAAGGTCACCGCCGCGGCAGAGGCCCTGGGCTATCACCCCAATCTGTCGGCGCGCAGCCTGGCGGGATCGAAGTCCTTCGTCATCGCCGCATTCGTCGATGCGTCGCTCACCATGGACCATTGGCGCAGCGAGCAGGGCGCCGACTATCTGTCGCGGATCCAGCTGGGGGCCACGGGCCCCTGCCGCGAGCTGGGCTATCATTTCCTGCTGGAGCTGATCGATCACGACACGCCCCGGGTTCGCCAGGAGGTGGGCAATCTGCTGGCCGCCCTGAAGCCGGACGGGGTGCTGCTGACCCCGCCCAGCTCCGACGACCAGACCGTGCTCGACCTGCTGCGGAAGTCCCACACCCCCTTCGTCCGCCTGGGCCCCGAACGGGACGTCGGCGGGGGCCTGCGCCTGAAGATGGACGACCGGGCCGCCGCGGCGAAGATGACCGAGCATCTGATCGGCCTGGGCCACCGGCGCATCGGCTTCGTGCTGGGCGATGCGCGCTACGGCTCCAGCCGCGCCCGCCAGCAGGGCTATGTCGAGGCCATGGCCGCCCATGGGCTGGAGGTTCAGGCGGACTGGATCCAGGCCGGGGACTTCACCTTCCAGTCGGGGGTCGAGGCCGCCCGGCGGCTGCTGAGCCTGGCGGCGCGGCCGACCGCCATCTTCGCCAGCAATGACGACATGGCGCTGGGCTGCCTTTCGGCCATCGCCGACGCGGGCCTGTCGACGCCCGAGCACATCTCGGTGGCGGGGTTCGACGACAGCTCCAGCGCCCGGTTCAGCCGGCCGCAGCTGACCACCATGCGCCAGCCCCTGGTCGAGATGGCGGACTACGCCACCCGGGCCCTGATCCAGGGGGAGGTCGCCGCCGACTGCGACCAGGACGCCGTCGGCCATCTGCCCCCCTCCGAACTGATCCTGCGGAAATCCACCGCCCCGCCCGCCCCCTGATCAGGGGCAGACGGCGTCGCCCTCGTTGGTGACCAGCCTCAGCTCGCTGAAGGCCAAGGCCAGGGGCGCCGAGGCGGTCAGACGCACCGGGGCGTCGACCTGATCCATGCGCGCGCCGGCCGCCTTGAAGCAGGAGAGCTTGATCTTGAGCGTCCGCCATTGGCCCAGCGGCGCGGCGCCGATCAGCCGGCTGACGTCGAGGCTCGCGCCGCATTGCGGGCCGCAGCCCAGGCCGAGGGTGACGGGCGCGGTCCCGCTTCTGTCCAGCCGGTAGCGGATCATCACCGCCATGTCGCCGGTGGTCTGACGCGACAGGTCGGCGGCGGGACCGGTGATGGCCACGGCGCCCGGCCCGGTCCATTCGGCCAGGCGGGCGTTCTCCTGGGCGCCGGCGTCAATGGCGCGGGTGGTGACGGCGCCCTCCAGGGCGAGGCTCCAGGGCGCGGCGACATGGCCGGCGACGAAATAGCGGTCGAGATTAACCTGGGCGGCCACGGCGCCGGGATCCTCCGGCAGCTTCGGGGTCACGGCCCCGTGGGCGTAGCTCAGGCCGTAGCCATAGGCGAACTGCGGGTCATAGCCCGGCTGCCCGTGATCGAGCGGCGCCTGGTCGGCGCGCCTGGGCCAGGAGAACGACAGCCTGCCGGTGAAATCGTGGTTCACGGCGCCGTTGGGGCGGCGGACCAGCACGTCGGCCACGCCGCCGCCCTCCGATCCCGGCAGCCAGGCGGCCACGAAGGCGTCGGCGGCGTTGATCTCGCGGTTCACCCACAGGGGGCGGCCGGACAGGAACACCGCCACCACCGGCACGCCCTGGGACTTCAGCCGCTGGATCAGGGCCAGGTCGATCTTGGCGCCGGGCTGATACTCGACGGTGGGCTGGTCGCCCTGGAACTCGGCATAGGGGTTCTCGCCGAAGACCACGACGGCGACGTCGGGCTTTTGCGAGAACTGTCCGCTTACGGAGAGTTCCGCCTTGCCGCCCCCGGCGGCGAGCGCCTCGGCGATGCCGGCATAGATCGACTGGCCGTGCGGGAAGTCGACATTGGTGTTGCCCGTGCCCTGCCAGCTGTAGGTCCAGCCCCCCGACTGCTTGCCGATGTCGTCGGCCCCGTCGCCGGCCACCAGCACGCGGACGTTCGCTTTGATCGGCAGGACGCCGTCGTTCTTCAAGAGCACCAGGGACTTGCGCACCGCCTCGCGGGCCAGCGCGCGGTGGTCGGGCGAGCCCAGTCGGTCGAAATGGCCGGCGTCCGGACGAGGCCCGGCGAACAGCCCGGCCTTGACCTTGACCCGCAGGATGCGGCGCACGGCGTCGTCCAGCCGCGCCATGGGGATCTCGCCGGACTTCACCTGGGCGAGCGTGTTCTCATAGAGGCCCTTCCAGCTGTCGGGGGCCATGTACATGTCGAGCCCGGCGTTGATCGCCGCCGGGCAGCTGACCGTGGTGCAGCCGGGGACCTGGCCGTGGGCGTTCCAGTCGCCGACCACGAAGCCCTGGAACCCCATCCGACCTTTCAGCACATCGGTCAGCAGGCTCTTGTTCGCCGTGTGCTTGACGCCGTTCCAGCTGGAGAACGAGGCCATCACGGTCAGGATGCCGGCGTCGATGGCGGGGGGATAGCCCTGGGCATGCAGGGCGATCAGGTCGTGCTCGCTGATCTCGGCGTCGCCCTGGTCCTTCCCGCCGGCCGTGCCGCCGTCGCCCAGGAAATGCTTGGCTGAGCCGGCGATATGCCGGGGCCCCAGCGGCTTGCCCGCCTGCAGCGCCCCCTGCAATCCGAGCGTCATGGGGCCGGCATAGGCGCGCGAAATCTCGGGATCCTCGGCGTAGCCCTCATAGGTGCGGCCCCACCGGACGTCGCGGGGCACGGCGACCGTGGGCCCGAAGGTCCAGTCCCAGCCGGTGACGCCCACCTCTTCTGCCGTCGCCGCGCCGATGCGGCGGATCAGGTCGGGATCGCGGGCTGCGCCCAGGCCGATATTGTGCGGGAAGATGGTCGCGCCGGGCACATTGTTGTGCCCGTGGACGGCGTCGATGCCGGTCAGGAGCGGGATCGGGGTGTGGCCGGCCGGGCCTCCATCGCGACGGCGCGATAGGCGTTGGTCAGCGCCAGCCATTTTTCGGCCGGCGCGCGGTTGTCGCCGTCGGGCGCGGAATTGCCGCCGGCCAGGATGGAGCCCAGGGGATGGGCGCGCAGGTCGTCGGGCGTCATGGAGGCGATGTCGCCCTGGATGGTCTGGCCGACTTTCTCCTCCACCGACATCTGGGCCATCAGGCCGGTGATGAAGGCCTCGGTCTTGGCGTCGGTGATCACCTTGGGCGAGGCCGCCCTGGGCCAGATCGCCGGGTGGGCCAGGCCTGAGGCCGTCCCCGCCCCGGCCCCTGGACTCGCCATGGCCAGGGCCAGGAAGGACACACAGGCGGCGAGACGGAACTGCGGCATTCGACAACCCAAAAAGAAAGGCGGCGCGGCGATCTGCGGGCCGCGCCGCCTGGAGACGCGAGGGGCCGGGCGGGGGAACGCCACCCTCGGGGGATAGGGGACGAGGCGGCGCGTCGCCGTACTGGACGGCGCCGCGCCGGCCCCGCTCTCGGTCTAGAAGTCCACCCGCAGATTGGCCCCGACGGTGCGCGGCGGGAGGTACTGGGAGGTGTAGATGTTGTCGCTGGTGACCCCGGCGTTGGTCTTGATCCGACCATCCTCGAGGTTCTGGGCGAACAGTTCGATCGACCAGGGCCGGTCGCCCGGCGCCTTGTAGACCAGGTTCAGGTCCGTCCGGTGATAGGCCTTCTGCTTGTCGCCAGCGCCGTCATTGAACACCGACAGCCAGCTGGCGGTCTCGAAGTGGCTGGAGATCCGCGGCGAGAAGGTCCCGCCGTTCGGCAGGTCGAACTCGTGCTGATAGACCACCTGGAAGGCGGCGTTGGGCGCGTGCGGCAGCTTGTGGCCGGTGACGTCCATGCACGGATTGCTGATCGACTTGTCGGGGCAGACCGGCAGGTTCGAATAGTCGTTCGACCCGGCCAGGAGCTTGCCCAGCTTGGTGTTCAGGAACGAGGCGGCGACCTGGAAGGTGTCCTTGGCGGTCGGGCGGAAGGTGATTTCCGATTCAAAGCCCTTCACCTTGGCGCCGTCGGCGTTGGAGGTGGCCAGACCGCGGTTGCCGCCGGCGAAGGTGACCGGGGCGCTGAACTGGAAGTCCTGGAAGTCCTCGTAGAACAGGGCGTTGTTGAAGGTCATGCGACCGTCCAGCAGCGTCATCTTGGTCCCGATCTCGTAATTGATCAAGGTTTCCGGCCCATAGGGCACGCCGCCGTCCTGCAGACCGCCCGACTTGTAGCCGCTGGAGACGCTGGCATAGATCAGGAAGTCGTGGCTGACGTCATAGTCGGCCCGGGCCAGCCAGGTGGCCTTGGAGTCCGAGTACTTGCCGTCATTGTGCTGGTAGGTGGTGTAGGCCGGCGAGGTCAGCGGGTTGGTGCCCGGATCGAGCGGCACCTGGGGAACCGCCGGATTATAGGCCCAGGCGTTGTTGGTGCCGCCCTTGTTGGCGCGCTGATCATCCGTGTACCGCAGACCGCCGGTGAGCCGGAAGTTGTCGGTCATGTGCCAGGTGGCCTGACCGAACACGGCCTTGGACCGGACCGTCTCCTTGGGCTGGATGAACGAGCCCTGCCAGCCGACCGTGCCCTCCTTGGTCCCGTTGAAGATCGGGATGTCGAAGCGGATCGAGTTGTCTTCCGAGGCGTAGTAGAGGCCCAGGATCCAGTCGACCGTGTTCTCGCCCTTGGACTTCAGCGACACCTCGTGGCTGAAGTTGGAGTAGCGGGAGTTGTTGGTCCGGTCTTCCTGATAGGTGGCGCCGGTCGCGAAGCTGGTCGGGATATGTGCGCCGCCGTCCTGGTCGAAGTTCGACGAGCCGTCGAAGCGCGTGTAGCCGGCGATGTAGCTCAGCGCGACCTTGTCGCTGAGGTCCCAGTTCAGATTGCTGCGGAAGGCGTGGACGTCGCGGTGCAGATAGGGCGCCACGTCGATCAGGGCCGACCAGAAGTCCTCCCCGGCGCGCGGCTGCTGCATCAGGTTCATGCCCGGCGTGCCGCGGTCCTGGAAATATTCGTAGGAGACGTTCCAGGCCAGGCTGTCGCTGGGCTTGTAGAGGGCGCCGACCCGCACCGCGGCCTGGTCCTGGGCGCTGTAGCGCGGCCCGGCCTGGACAAAGGTCCCGGCGTTGATCGGCTTGAAGGTCGCCAGCGTGCCGCCGCCGGCGATATAGGCCGCCTGCTGGCTGGCGATCGAGGGCAGCTTGGGCGTCTGGTACTTCACATAGCCGTCGTGCTGTTCCTTGGCGAAGGCGATCCGCAGCGCGAAGGTGTCGCTGACCGGAATGTTGACCGCGCCGCGGGCGCCGACCCGGTTATAGGTCCCGCCGCCGACCATGATATTGCCGAAGCTGTCGCCGAGGACGGGCTTGGCGGTCTGCATGTTCACCGCGCCGACCGTCGAGTTGCGGCCCCAGAGCGTGCCTTGCGGACCGCGCAGCACTTCGACCGAGTCCAGGTCGAACAGCAGGGACGAGGCGCCCTCGGCGCGCGGCGTATAGATGCCGTCGACGAACAGGGCGACTTCCGGGTCAGCGTATTCGGTCTTGGCGCTGTCATTGCCGATGCCGCGCATCGTCATGGTGATCACGCCGTGGTCGCCCTCGGTGGTGGCCGCGAAGCTCGGCACCAGACGGGTCACGTCGGCGACGGTGTTCACATGCTCCTGCTCAAGGGTCGCCGAGCTGATGGCGGTGATGGCCACAGGGGTTTCCTGCAGTGCGGTGGTCCGCTTGGTGCCGGTGACCAGCACCTCCTCCACCAGAGCGCCCTTGTCGGCGGATTCCGCCGCGGCGGCCGCCTGGGCGCTGCTCAGCAGCGCGATGGCCGCGGCGGACGTACAGAACGCGAGTTTCCTTCGCATGGTTCGCCTCTCCCCTTATGAATTCTCGACGTACGCTGACGGTCGCCGTTGTCTTAGCTCAGGATGCTGCAGGACGGGCGTGGGGCCAACCGAAATTGACAGCGCTTACCGACAGCGCTGTCATTCCTAAGTCAAATGTGATCATCTTGCAACGAGAAGTCTGCATAGGACCGGGAGGAAATTCATCATGAGCGTCAAATCGATCCTCATCGTGGGGGGCGGAGCGGCCGGTTGGCTCACCGCGGCCTATCTCGCCAAGACCCTGGCGACCGGCCAGGGCGGGGTGGCTATCACCCTTGTTGAATCAAAGGAAATCGGAATTCTGGGGGTCGGCGAAGGCACCTTTCCGTCGATCCGCGGGACGCTCTCGGCGATCGGCGCCGACGAGGCGGCCTTCCTCAAGGCCAGCAACGCCACTTTCAAGCAGGGCGTCAAATTCGCCCATTGGGTGCGTCCGCCGGGCGCCCCGGGGGCCGACCACTACTTCCATCCCTTCTCCACCCCGAGCTATCGCGGCGACGGCCTGGAGCTCCTGCCCTATTGGCTGATGGGCGACGCCGGCGAGGCCGGATTCGCCCAGGCCGCCACCCTGCAGAAGACGGTGGCCGATGCGCACCGGGGTCCCAAGCGGATCACCGACCCGGCCTGGCAGGGGCCGATGAACTACGCCTATCACTTCGACGCCGCCCGGTTCGCCGGCTTCCTGGCCGATGAAGCCCGGGCGCTGGGCGTCGCCCATCACTATGCGACGGTGGGTGAGGTGAAGGTCGGCGAGGACGGAAACATCGCCGGCGTGGTCACCCGCGAGGCCGGGACCCTGACCGCCGATCTCTATATCGACTGCACCGGCTTCAGGGCGGCCCTGATCGGCGAGGCCCTGGGCTCGCCCTTCCGGGCGGTGTCGGACAGCCTGTTCGTCGATCGGGCCCTGGCCATCCAGGCGCCATATGCCGATCCCGAGCAACCCATCGCCTCCTACACCATCTCCACGGCGCACGAGGCCGGCTGGACCTGGGACATCGGCCTGCCCGAACGCCGGGGCGTCGGCTATGTCTTCTCCTCGGCCCATACCGACGAGGGCCGCGCCGAAGACGTGCTGCGCGGCTATATCGGCAAGGAGAGCGAGGGGCTGTCCGCCCGGCTGCTGAAGTTCAAGGTCGGCTATCGCGAGACCCAGTGGATCGGCAATTGCGTGGCCGTGGGCCTGTCCGGGGGCTTCCTGGAGCCGCTGGAATCCTCCGGCATCGGGCTGGTGGAAACCGCCGCCTATCTGATCGGCCACCTGTTCCCGTTCGACGGAAACCTCGCCCCGGTCGCGCGGCAGTTCAACGCCCATATGAGCGCGCGCTACGCCCGGGTCGTCGACTTCCTGAAGCTGCACTACTGCGTGAGCCAGAGGGAGGACTCGCCCTTCTGGCGCGACAACCGCGCCGAAAGCTCAATCCCCGAGACCCTACGCGAGAAGCTCGCCATGTGGCGGTCGCGGCCGCCGCACCGGCTGGACTTCACATCCGACCTGGAAATGTACCCCACCTCCAGCTGGCAATGGGTGCTCTACGGCATGGAGTATCCGACCGATCCGGCCGGCTTCGCCCCGGCCTGCCCCGTCGCGACGAGGCGCGGCGCGAGTTCCGCACCATCGCCGAGGTCGCCCGGCGCGCCCTGGCCGACCTGCCCGATCACCGGGCCCTGGTCGCGGCGATGCACGCCCGCGCCGAAGCCGGCGCACCGGCGCGGAGGGTCGCCCCATGAGCGCGCAGCACGCCGCCGAGGCCGCCCTGGTCTCCGTCCTGATCCAGCTGATCATCATGATCGGCGCGGCCCGGGCCATGAACACCCTGTTCCGCCGGCTGGGCCAGCCCGGGGTGATCGGCGAGATCCTGGCCGGCCTGATCCTGGGGCCGTCCCTGTTCGGCCATCTGTTTCCCGCGGCCTCGGCGGCGGTGTTCGGCGCCCATCCTGCGCCGGCCATCTCGGCGATCAGCCAGATCGGCCTGACGCTCTTGATGTTCCAGATCGGCATGGATTTCGAGTTCGGCCTGCTGAAGACCGGACGCAACCGCCGCGCCGTGGGGGTGATCGCCGCCGCCTCGGTGGCGACGCCCCTGGTCCTGGGCCTGGCGGTCGGCTGGATGTCGGCGCCGGTCATGGCGGCGGGGCGGGACCCGGTGGCCTACGCCCTGTTCTGCGCGGTCGCCATGGCCATCACCGCCGTGCCGATCCTCGGCCGCATCCTGCGCCAGTTCGACCTGTCGCGGACCCGCATCGGGGTGGTGGCGATCTCGGCGGCGGCGATCAATGACCTGGTCGGCTGGCTGGCCCTGGCCGCCGTCTCGGCCTTCGCCGCCTCGCGCCTGACGGGGGCGAGCCTGGTCCTGCAGTGGGGCGGGCTGCTGCTCCTGGGACTGGGCCTGCGCTATGCGCTGGCGCCCCTGGCCGCCTGGCTCGTCAGGACGTTCCCCCTGAAGCACGGCGAGCTCGCGCCCAATCTGATGGCCGCGGTCCTGGTCCTGGTCCTGGGTCTCGCGATCTGCACCTCGAGGCTCGGGGTCTTCGCCATCTTCGGCGGCTTCGCGGCCGGCCTCCTGTTCCACGCCCATGAGGCCTTCGTGGCGGCCTGGCGACGGCAGGTGGGGCAGTTCGTGCTGGTGTTCTTCCTGCCGGTGTTCTTCACCTTCACAGGCTTGCGAACCAATGTGCTCGGCCTGACCGGCGCCGACGATCTGGTCTGGCTCGGCGTGATCCTGGCGGCGGCGATCCTGGGCAAGATCGTCCCGGTCTATCTGGCCGGACGGCTCAACGGCTTCGACCGCGACGAGTCGGCGATCCTGGCGGCGCTCATGAACACCCGGGCCCTGATGGAGCTGATCGTGCTCAATGTCGGCTACGACCTGGGCGTCCTGCCGCAGAAGGTCTTCACCATGCTGGTGATCATGGCGGTGACCACCACCATCATGACCGGGCCGCTGCTGAAGGTGCTCTTGCCGCGCACCGGCCATGTGATCCCGGTGGGGGTGGAGGCCTGAGGCCTCCCCCCTTCCCGGCTCAGCCCAGGACCTCGCCCAGGGTCTCGCCCGCATGGGCGGGGCTACGGGCGGTGAGCCAGCCATAGGTGGCGATCCAGACATAGCAGACCACCGGCACGAACAGGGCCAGGCTGAGACCCAGGCGGTCGGCGGCGAAGCCGGTGATCAGGGGGACGACCGCCCCACCGACGATAGCCTGGCAGAGGATCCCCGAGCCCTGCGGCGTCTCCTCGCCCAGCTCCTCGATGGCCAGGGTGAAGATGGTCGGGAACATGATCGAGTTGAACAGGCCGATCGCCAGGATGGTGACCGCCGCAACCATCCCCGTCGACAGGCCCGAGGCCGCGGCCAGGCATCCGGCCCCGATGGCGCAGCCGGTCAGCACCTTGCCCGGCGAGAGCTTGCGCAGGGCCGCCGCGCCGATGAACCGCCCGACCATGGCCAGGCCCCAATAGACCGAGACCAGGGAGCCAGCGACCTGGGGCTTGAGGCCCAGCACATGGCCGCTCATCAGATAGTTGGCGATGGCGCTGCCGATCGAGACCTCGGCGCCGACATAGGCGAAGATCGAGACCGCCCCCAGGGCGAGCCGGCGGTTCTTCAGCAGGCGCAGGGTCGCTCCTCCCCCGCTCTGCGCGGCCGCCACAGGCGCCCAGCGACGCAGGACCCAGCAGAGGGCGGCGAGCGCCAGCAGGGCCACGGCGATGCCCATGAAGGGCAGCTGCACGGCCTGGGCCTCATGCCGGCGCAGGGCGGCGAGCGCCGGCGCCGTCAGGGTCGCCGGCTCCGGCAGGGCGACATTGCCACGCAGGATGAGCGCCGAGCCGAAGATCGGTCCGACCATGGTGGCCAGCGAATTGAAGGCCTGGGCCAGGGTCAGGCGGGCGTGGGACTTGGAGGGATCGCCCAGGCTGGCGGTCATCGGATTGGCCGCCACCTGCACGGTCGTCACGCCGGACGCCAGGATGAACAGGGCGAGCAGGAAACCCGGATAGGTCCCCAGCTCGGCGGCGGGGGTGAACAGCAGGCACCCGCCGGCCATGACCAGGAGGCCCAGGGTCACACCGCGCAGATAGCCGATCTTGGTCAGGAGCCAGCCGGCCGGGGCCGAGACGATGAAATAGGCCAGGAAGAAGCAGAACTGGGTCAGCATCACCTCGGCGTAGGAGAGCTGGAACATGCCCTTCAGCTTGGGGATCAGGGTGTCGACCAGAACGGTGCAGAAGCCGAAGGCGAAGAACAGGCTCATCATCAGCCCGATCAGCTTGTTCTGGTGGGCGAGGCCGGCCGATCCGGCCTGGCCCCCCTGCGGGGTCATCGTCGTCTGCACCTTGGGCTCCTCCGGCTCGGCGCTTGATGCGCCCTTTGGCCGGACCCTAGGCGGTCTGACAGCGCTGTCAACAATCGGCCGCGATCAGCGGACCGGCAGGGCGGTCCGGCGCACCACGGTGCGCAGGGCGATGGACGAGTTGATCCGGGCGACGCCGGGCAGGCGGGTCAGCAGGGTGGCGTGCAGGCGCTCCAGGTCCTCCACGTCGCTCGCCACCAGCCGGATCATGTAGTCGGCCTGACCGGTCATCAGGCAGCATTCCATGATCTCCGGCGCCTCGGCGACCGCCCGCTCGAAGGCGGCCAGCACGTCCTGAGCCTGGCTGGACAGGGTGATGCTGACATAGACGGTGAGCGCCAGGCCCACGGCCGCCGGACTGACATTGGCGGCATAGCCGGTGATCACCCCCTCGGTCTCCAGAACCCGCACGCGGCGGAAGCAGGCGGACTCCGACAGATGAACCGCCTCGGCCAGTTCGGCGTTTGTGGCGCGGCCCCGCGCCTGCAGCCGGCGCAACAGGTTCTTGTCGGTCGAATCGAGGATGACTGAAGATTTCACCATTTGGTGGCCATCTTTCGGTGAAACCTTGCTCAAATCCTTAAGCCGGGGCCCGAGATTTCAAAGTTTTTCCCGCGGGCCGGGCCTAGTCTCAGATCAGTCGAAGCCAGGAGAGACCCATGCGCATCGGTACCGTCACTGAGATCAAGCCGCTTGAACGCCGCGTGGGCCTGACCCCCGCCGTCGTCGCCACCCTCGTCGCCCACGGCCACGAGGTCTTCATCCAGTCCGGCGCCGGCGAAGGCGTGGGCCTGGCGGACGCCGAATACGCCAACGCCGGCGGCAAGATCGTCGCCGACGCCCCGGCGGTGTTCGCCGCCGCCGAGCTGATCGTGAAGGTCAAGGAGCCCCAGGCCTCCGAGATCGCCCTGCTGACCCCGCAGCACACCCTGTTCACCTATCTCCACCTGGCGCCCGATCCGGAACAGACCAAGGGCCTGATGGCCTCGGGCTGCACGGCCATCGCCTATGAGACCATCCTCGACGAGCACGGCGGCCTGCCGCTCTTGACCCCCATGAGCCAGGTGGCCGGCCGCATGGCCGCCCAGGTCGGCGCCCACTACCTGCTGGCCCCGGCCGGCGGTCGCGGCCTGCTGATGGGCGGGGTGCCCGGCGTGGCGCCGGCCAAGGTGATCATCCTGGGCGGCGGCGTCTCCGGCTTCAACGCCGCCGAGATCGCGGTCGGCATGCGCGCCGACGTGACCATCATGGACATCTCCCCGGCCCGCCTGGCCATGCTGGACGCCCATTTCGAGGGCCGCGCCCGCACGGTGCTGTCCTCGCGCGGCGCGCTGCTGGAGCTGCTGCCCACCGCCGACCTGGTGATCGGCTGCGTGCTGGTGGCCGGCGCCTCGGCCCCCAAGCTGATCAAGCGCGAAGACTTGAAGCTGATGCGCAAGGGCGCGGTGCTGGTCGATGTCGCCATCGACCAGGGCGGCTGCTTCGAGACCTCGCACGCCACGACCCATGTCGAGCCGACTTATGTGGTGGACGGCGTGGTCCACTATTGCGTGGCCAACATGCCAGGCGCCGCGCCGCTCACCTCGACCTATGCGCTGGGCGCGGCGACCACCCCCTATGTCCTGGCCCTCGCCGACAAGGGCGTGGAGCGCGCGCTCGCCGAAGTTCCCGGCTTCGCCGCCGGGCTGAACATCCAGGCTGGACGGGTCGTCCATCCTGCGGTGGCTGCGTCCCAGGGCCTCCCCCACGCCTGAGGATGCGACCGGGGCGGGTTCTGACGAGCATCTGGCCCGCCCCGGCCCACCAATTCCCCGCGACAGGGCGCACGGCCGTGCGAATGCCGCTAAGCTCGGGCGAATCTTGACCCGGGAGCGAGACAGGACGTGACGGCCCCGCCGGCGGAAGGACGAAGATCACGCACCCGCCAGGCGTTGCTGGCCGCGGCGGAGGATCTGTTCGCCCAGCACCCCATCGACGCGGTGGCCATCGACGACATCGTCCGCGCCGCCAAGGTCGCCAAGGGCACCTTCTACAATCACTTCACCGACCGGGACGATCTGGTCCGCACCCTGCTGATCGCCATCCGCGGCCGCATCGAGGCCACAGTGGACGCGGTCAACGCCGGGGTGGAGGATCCCGCCCGCCGGGTGGTGCGCGGGGTCTGCGCCTATGTGCGCTACGCCCTGGACGAGCCGCGCAACACCCGCATCCTGCTGCGCGCCCTGACCCCCACCGGGGCGACCGTATCGCGGCTCAACAAGGGGGTGCTGGACGACCTCTCGGCCGGGCTCGCGGTCGGCCGCTTCTCCCTGGCGACGACCGAGGCAGGCCTGCTGCTGCTGATGGGCGTGTCCCAGGTGGCCATGGCCCGGGCGATCGAGGACGGGGCCGTCGCCCTGCCCATCGCCCAGCAGCTCTGCGGCATGATGCTCAAGGGCATGGGCGTGGCGGCCGAGGAGGCCGAGCGGCTGGCCGCCCAGGCCGCCGACGAGATCATCCGCCGTCCGGTCTAGAGCCCTTTCCGATCTGGTTGATTCAACCAGATCGGATAAAAAGGGCTCTAATTCAAAAGATAGAGCATTTTTGAATCCGAAAAGTGCGTCACACTTTTCGGAAAATGCTCTAGGCGCTCTCCGCCGCCAGGATGGCGCGCAGCTCGGCCTTGGCGATCTTCTCCAGGGTGGATCTCGGCAGCTCTGGCACCAGGCGAATCTCGTGCGGCTGCTTGAAGCTGGCCAGGGCCTCGCGGCACAGGGCCATGGCCCGCTCGGGCAGGTCGAGATCGGCGGGATCGACCGGGATCACGAAGGCGACCGGGACCTCGTCCAGCATCGGGTGCCTGCGGCCGACCACGGCCACCTCGCGCACGCCCGGCGTCTGGGCCACGACCCGCTCGATCTCGGAGGCCGCGACGTTCTCGCCCCCCACCTTGAGCATGTCCTTGCTGCGGTCGGCGAAATAGAGCGCCCCGTCCGCGCCGACCCGCACCCGGTCGCCGGTGATGAACAGGCCGTCGGGGGTGAAGGCCCGGGCCGTCGCCTCTGGATCCTCGGCGTATTCGGCGAACAGCGAGACGCCGCGCACGCCCTCGACATAGAGGTCGCCGGTCTCCCCCGGCGCCACAGGGTTCATGTCGGCGTCCAACACATGAATGCCGTAGGCCGGCGAGGGCCGGCCCATCGACATGGGCGCATCGTCATGGAGGGCCGAGCCGACCGTGCCGTGAGCGATGGTCTCGGTCATGCCCCACCAGCCGATGGTCTTCACCCGAAACAGAGCGTCGGTGCGCGGCGCGCAGACCCCATTGCCCCAGAAGCGGTAGCTGTGGGTCTCCGGGATCGGCTGGGTGGCCAGGGCCTGGAGGCAGAAGGGCACCATCGAGGTCCAGGTGCAGCCCCACTTGTGCGAGGTCGGCCAGAAGCGCGAGGCCGAGAACCGCGGATGCAGCACCACGCTGGCGCCGGCCCAATAGGCGGCCATCACCGAATAGACCTGAGCATTGGTGTGGAACAGCGGCAGATAGACCAGGTGCACGTCGTCGGGCCGCAGGTCCTCGTGCATGGCGCAGACCCGCGCGCCCCAGAGCGCATTGGCGTGGGTCCAGAGCACCGCCTTGGGCCGGGCCGTGGTGCCCGAGGTGTACTGGATGCCGAAGGGGGCGAAGGGATCGTGCGGCCGCTGCGCCAGGGTCGCCGGATCGGCGTCGATGGCCGCGAAGGGCTCGGCGCGGGCGGGCAGGTCGGCCGTGGGCGCAGCGCCATTGTCATCGGCCGAGACCGCAATCCAGGCGAGCTGAGGCGCGGCGCGGTCGAGGTCGGCGGCGAACCGTGGCTGGGTCACCCCGCCGATCGCCCGGCTGTGGATGGCGAAATAGCTGAGCTCGTCGACCGAGGACTTGGCGTTGGTGGTCACCGGGACCAGGCCGGCATAGGCGCTGCCGAGCCAGGCGATCAGGCTTTCCGGGCAGTTCTCGAAATGGACGATGACCCGGTCGCCGGGCTGGCCGCCGCGCGCCTGCAGGCCGGCCGCGAACCGCCGCACGGCCTCGGCGAACTCCGCATAGGACCAGGTCCGGCCCTCGCCCTCGAAGGGCTCCCAGATCAGCAGCGGATGCTGCCCTCGCCGGGCGGCCTGGCCGTCGATCAGGGTGCGGATGTCTTGGGCCTCGAAGGGCGAGAGCGGGCGTGGGGTCATGGGGAGATACTGCGACGGCGACGGTCGGCTTGGCAAGAGAGTGACTAATTGGTCATATAATTCGATGCAGCCCACCCACTCCCCGAATCCTTCTCCCCTTGCGGGAGATGGCGGCCTGGCGGAGCCAGGTCGGATGAGGGGTCGCTCCGGACTTGCAGCATGACTTCATAATAGATGAGTTCACAGAGCGGGACCCCTTATCGGTCGTCCGTTCGGACGACACCTTCGCCCGCAAGGGGAGAAGGACGATTCGAGTTCCAAGCCCTTGACGAGTCCCACAATCCATGAAATTTGACTGATCAGTCATTTTTGGGAGGACGCCATGATCCGGATCGAGGACATCGCCCATGTGCGCTTCACCGCGCCCGACCTGGAGCGGATGGCCGGCTTTCTTGAGACCTTCGGCCTGGTCCCGGCCGCCATTGAGACCGACCGCATCTTCTTCCGCGGCGCGGGCGCCGCGCCCTTCGTCCACGCGACCGAGCGCGGCGAGGCCGGCTTCAAGGCGCTCGGCCTGCGCGCCGAGAGTGTGGCGGATCTCGAGACCCTGGCGCGTGAGACCGGCGCGGTGGTCGAGCCCTTCGATGCGCCGGGCGGCGGTCAGGTCGTCCGCCTGACCGATCCGGACGGCAATCTGGTCGAGGTGGTCGCCGGCCAGACCCCGGTCGAGCCCCTGCCCTTCGCCCCGGTCGCGCCGTGGAACTCGGCCGAAGCCCGCCCCCGCCAGCGTCAGGTCAAGCGCACCGGCGCCGGCCCGGCCCAGGTCCTGCGGATCGGGCACGCCGTGCTGGACGTCACCGACTTCCGCGCCTCGGAGCGCTGGTACAAGGACCACTTCGGCTTCCTGACCTCAGACGAGATCCAGCTCGGCCCCGACTTCGCGCTGGGCGCCTTCCTGCGCTGCGACCGGGGCGACGCGCTCACCGACCACCACACCCTGTTCCTGCTGCAGCACCCGAACGGGAAGGGCTTCAACCACGCCGCCTTCGAGGTCCGCGATCTCGACGACCTGATGCGCGGGCACGAGCACCTGAAGTCCACAGGCGCAAAGCCCCAGTGGGGCGTCGGCCGGCATATCCTGGGCAGTCAGGTGTTCGACTACTGGTTCGATCCCTGGGGCCATCCGCTGGAGCACTGGACCGACGGCGACCTGTTCGTCGCCGAAGACCCGCCCGGCGTCGCCGGCCCGCAGGAGCTGCTCGGCGTCCAGTGGGGCCAGCCTTTCCCGCCGCCCGCCGCCTAAACCCCAGAGGAAGCCCATGAAACTCGCGACCTTCACCGCCGGCGGCGCGCCCGAACTGGGCGTCGTCCAGGGCGACCGCATCGTTCCGCTCACGCGCCTCGCGCCCGCCCTGCCCGCCCGCATGATCGACCTGATCGCCCAGTGGGACGCGGTCGAGCCGGAAGTCCGCCGCATCGCCGCGGCGCCCGCCCAGACCCTGGCGCTCGCCGAGGTCCGGCTGGAGGCCCCGATCCCGCGTCCGGGCAAGATCATGGCCATCGGCCTGAACTATGCCGACCATATCGCCGAGAGCGGCCTGGGCACGCCGGAACATCAGATCTGGTTCGCCAAGGCCGCCACCTCGGCCAGCGGCCCCTTCGATCCGATCCAGATTCCCAAGGTCTCGCCCGCCGTCGACTACGAGGCCGAGCTGGTGGCGGTGATCGGCAAGGGCGGACGCCATATCGGCGTCGGCGACGCGCCTTCCGCGGTGTTCGGCTGGAGCGTGGGTAATGACGCCACCGAGCGGGCCTGGCAGCACCGCACGCCGCAGTGGACACTCGGCAAGTCCTTCGACAGCCACGCCCCCTTCGGCCCCTGGATCACCACCGCCGACGAGGTCGCCGATCCCCACGCGCTGGAAATCCGCTGCGTGGTCAATGGCGAGGAACGCCAGCATTCCAACACCCGCCACTTGGTGTTCAAGGTCTGGGACCAGATCGCCCACCTGTCCCAGGCCATGACGCTCGAGCCCGGCGACCTGATCTTCACCGGCACCCCCGGCGGCATCGGGGCGGCGATGAAGCCCATGCGCTTCCTGCAACCCGGCGACCATGTGCGGATCGAGATCGAGGGCCTGGGCGCCATCGACAATCCCTGCGCGGTCGAACCATGAGCGGCTTCGATTGCGACGTCCTGGTCGTCGGACTGGGACCGGTGGGCGCGGCGCTCACCGCCTTCCTGGCCCGCGCCGGGGTGAAGACCCTGGCCGTGGACAAGTCGGCGGAGGTCTATCCCCTGCCGCGCGCCGCCCACTTCGACCACGAGATCATGCGGGTCTTCCAGGCGCTGGGTGTCGCCGAGGTCGCCGCCCAACATTCGCGGCCAGCCCCGGCCTATGAGTTCCGCGCCGCCGACGGCCAGGTGCTGATGCGCTTCGATCTGCCGGTGGGCCGCAGTCCGTCCGGCTGGTCGACCGGCTACATGTTCCATCAGCCGGAGATCGAGCGCGCCCTGCGGGCCGCGGCGCTCGCCTGTCCGGACGGCGAGATCCGCTTGGGCTGGGCCTTCGCCGGCCTGACCCAGGACGCCGACGGGGTGACCGTCACCCTGAGCGGCGTCGCGGGCGAACAGCAGGTTCGCGCCCGCTATGTCGTGGGCTGCGACGGCGCCTCCAGCGCGGTGCGCGGCGCGCTCGGGATCACCCTCGACGACTTCGGATTCGACGAACCCTGGCTGGTGGTCGACGTCCTGGTGGGGCCGGACGCCCACACGCCGGACATCAATCTGCAGCTCTGCGATCCCGAGCGCCCCGTCACCTGCGTGCTGATGGGTCCCGGCCGCCATCGCTGGGAGTTCATGCTGCGCCCCGGCGAGACGGCCGAGCAGGTGCTGGACGACGGCTTCATCCTGCCGCTGATCGCCAAGTGGGACTGCGGCCCCGTCGAGATCGAGCGCAAGGCGGTCTATCGGTTCCATGGGCTGGTCGCCCGCCAGTGGCGATCCGATCGGGTGCTGCTGGCCGGGGATTCCGCCCATCAGACCCCGCCCTTCGCTGGCCAGGGCATGTGCTCGGGCCTGCGCGACGCCGCCAACCTGGCCTGGAAGCTGGAGGCGGTGATCCGCGACGGGGCGGATCCGGCCCTGCTCGACACCTACCAGACCGAGCGCGATCCCCATGCGCGGGCCCTGATCCAGCTGGCGATCGGCATGGGCAAGGTGGTCTGCGCCACCGAGCCGGCCGAGGTCGCGGCCCGCGACGCCCAGATGCTGGCCGCCCAGGCGGCCGGGGCGCCGCCGATCCCCCCCCAGACTCCCCAGCCCTTCGCGGCCGGGGCCATCCTCGCCGGCTCCCCGGCGGCGGGGGCCTATTTCCCCCAGCCCTGGAGCACGGATGCAGGCGCGGTGGAGCGGCTGGACGACGTGCTGGGTCCGGGCGCCTGGCTGATCTCGCGCACCCGTCCCGGCCGGACCGCCAAGGGCGTGCGCAGCGTGGCCCTGGACGATCCGCGTCTCGCCCGCCTGGCGCCCGCCCTGACGTCGTGGCTCGACGCCCAGGGCGCCGCCGCCGTCCTGGTCCGGCCCGACCGCTATGTGTTCGGAACCGGCGAACCGGCAGATCTGCTCGACGCCTACGCAGCCCGGCTGGGCCGCGCGGTCGTCACTTCATCGTCGGAATGACGAAGGAGGAGTCGGTGACGTCGCCTTCCGGCCAGCGGGCGGTGACGGTCTTGACCTTGGTGTAGAAGCGGACGCCTTCCATGCCGTGCTGGTTGGCGTCGCCGAAGGCGCTGCGCTTCCAGCCGCCGAAGGAGTGATAGGCCACCGGCACCGGGATCGGGACATTGATGCCCACCATGCCGACATTGACCCGCGCCGCGAACTCGCGGGCCGCGCGGCCGTTGCGGGTGAAGATGGCGACGCCGTTGCCGTACTGGTGGGCGCTGGGCAGGGCGAGCGCCTCGTCGAAGCTCTCGGCCCGGACGATCTGCAGGACGGGACCGAAGATCTCCTCCTGATAGGTCTTCATCGTGGGCTTCACCTGGTCGAACAGGCTGGGGCCGATAAAGAAGCCCTTCTCATAGCCCTGCATGGAGAAGCCGCGGCCGTCGATCACCAGCTCCGCGCCCTCGTCGACGCCGATCTGGATGTAGTCGCTGATCTTCTGCTTGTGGGCGGCGGTGACCACCGGGCCGTAATGGGCGGCGGGATCGGTGGAGATCCCGACCTTCAGGCTGTCGATCTCGGCGATCATGCGTTCACGCAGGGCGTCGGCGGTCTTCTGACCGACGGGCACCACCACCGGCAGGGCCATGCAGCGCTCTCCGGCCGAGCCGAAGGCCGCGCCGGAGAGGTCCTTGACCACCTGGTCGAGGTCGGCGTCGGGCAGGACGATGCCGTGGTTCTTGGCGCCGCCCATGGCCTGGACGCGCTTCCCGTTCGCCGTGCCGGTCAGATAGACATAGTGGGCGATGTCGGAGGAGCCGACGAAGCTGACCGCCTTGATCTCCGGATGCTCGAGGATCGCGTCGACCGAGACCTTGTCGCCGTGCACCACGTTCAGCACGCCCTTCAGGTCCATGCCCAGATTGGCGCCGGCCTCCATGAACAGCTCGGCCAGACGCACCGGCACGCTGGGGTCGCGTTCCGACGGCTTGAGGATGAAGGTGTTGCCGACCGCGATGGCCACCCCGAACATCCACATCGGGATCATGCCCGGGAAGTTGAACGGGGTGATGCCGGCGGCCACGCCCAGCGGCTGGCGCATGGAATAGACGTCGATGCCGGGGCCCGCGCCCTCGGTGTATTCGCCCTTCAGCGCATGCGGGATGCCGCAGGCGAACTCGATCACCTCAAGCCCGCGCTGGATGTCGCCCTTGCTGTCGGCGACGACCTTGCCGTGCTCGGAGGAGAGCAGGTTGGCGAGCTCGTCCATGTGCAGCTCGACAAGCCGCTTGAACTCGAACATCACCCGCGCCCGGCGTTGGGGATTGGTCGCGCCCCAGGGGCCCTGCGCCCGCACCGCGGCCTGGACGGCGGCGTCCAGCTCGGCCGGGGTCGCCAGCTGGACCCTCGCCTGGATGTCCCCGGTGTTGGGATTGAACACGTCGCCGAAGCGGCCCGAAGCGCCGGCCTTGGCCGCGCCGTCGATGAAATGGGTGATCTCGCGCATGCCGCTGTCTTAGGCCCAAGCGCGGTCGCAGCCTAGCGGCGACGCTACGGAAAGCGCGCGCGGCCGGGGCGCTTCCTGCCGCTTCTTATTTGCGACTCATTCTCAATTGCATTATGGAGGCTTCGATCCAGGAGACCTCAGATGGCCGAACCCCGAACCTTCGCCGCCCCCGCCCCGACCCGCCTCAGCGACCTCCTGCGGGGCGAGCACACCCTGATCTGGGCCATACGCGCCCTGGCTTTCGGAGCCGGCGGCTGTCCGTTGCTGAAGCGGCAGTTCGCCGATTGCTGCGGGCCGATCGGGACCGAGACCCTCAATGCGCTGACGGTGTTCGTGCACGAGCTCGGCCTGCATGGGCGGCGCAAGGTCACCCTCTGCGTTCCCGGCTCCTACGTGCTCAGTTGCGACGAACGCCTGATGCTGGCCCTGTTCGCCGCCGCCCAGGCGGAGGACTATGGGCGGATGGAAGCCCACCTGGCCTGGCTGCTGGCCGACGCGCCGCGCCCGCCGTTCGGCGCCGCCGCCTGCCTGGTCGCCCAGGCCTTCGCCATGAACGACCTGACCCTGCGGGTTCCGGACGAAGGGGCGGCCGAAGATCCGATCCCCCCGCGCTACGAGGACGGCGTCATCGTCCCCTTCCCGATGCGGGCCAGCGCCTAGGTTCCGGGCTGGATATAGGGCACGGCCGCGAACAGCCGCCGCTCGGCGCCGCGGGGATCGTCGACCACCCGGGTGTCGAGGTCGAAGACCATGGTCGCGCGGCGGTCCAGCTCGTACTTCGGCCAGGCCGGCAGCTTGGAATGGTTCGGGTCGCCGGTGCGGGCGAGTGCGATGAAGCTGTCGCTCATCCGATCGGCCACGGCCTGGGCGCCCGGCGACGGGGCGGTCAGCGAGCCCGGCTGGGCCAGATTGTCGAAGGCCAGAGCGATGTCCGACATGTGCATGGCCTTCAGCCGGCCGCCCTCGATCGTGGTCGGCAGGTCCTGCTGATAGACCCAGGCCGGGGCGCCGGCCTTGGCGCGCTCCTCCGCCTCGATGATCGCGCCGCGCCAGGAGCGTCCCGCGGTGGTCGCGGCGAAGAACACCTCGGTCGGGGAATAGGCCGGATAGAGCGCCCGATAGGCGGCGACCACCGCATCGGGATCGATATCCACCCGCATCTCGGCGGCGATCCGCGCCGGAACATCGGCCCAGCCCATGGCGAAGGGATCGGGCTTTGAATGGGCCAGGAAGGCGCGGGTCTCGTCATGGGCGTTGCCGATGACCATCGGGATCTTCAGGCCGAGCGGGCTGGCGTCCGGATAGAAGGGGTGCCGCGGCAGGGCGGCGCCATCCATCACGGGACCGAAATAGAGCCGTCCGGGGGTGAAGGGATCGGCCACCGCCAGCCCCTCGATCAGCTTGGCGGCCGGCAGGGTCGCGACCTCGGCCGCGCGGTCCGGCGTTAGGCCGACGGCGGCGAGGAACAGCTTCATCCGCTCGGTGGCGTGCAGAGGCCCCGATGCGGTCACCTGCTGGCCGCTCATGGTCGCGGCGGCGTGAAACAGACTTTGGGCGCTGGGCATGGCCATCAGGGTGGCGATCTTGGCCCCGCCGCCGGACTGGCCGAACAGCATCACCCGGCCCGGATCGCCGCCGAAGGCTGTGATGTTGTCGCGCACCCACCGGAGCGCCAGGACGATGTCGTCCATGCCGGCGTTGCCGGAGCCCGCGAAGGCCGGGCCGGCGAGCTTGGCGAGATAGCCATAGCCGAAGACGTTCAGGCGGTGATTGATCGTCACCACCACCACATCGCCGCGCCGACAGAGCCGGCCCCCGTCATAGAGCGGCGCGGAGCCGGACCCGCCGGAATAGGCGCCGCCATGCAGATAGACCATCACCGGCCGGCGGCCGCCGTCGGCCAGGCCCGGCGTCCAGACATTGAGGACCAGGCAGTCTTCGCTCTGCGGCCCCTCGTCCCCGCCCGCCTGGGGCGAGGCCGGGCCATAGGCCGTGGCGGCGGCGACCTTGGTCCAGGGCTGGGGCGGCATGGGCGGCCGGAATCGGCGCGGACCGGTGTCGGCGCCGTAGCGCACGCCCCGGAACACCTTGATCCCCGCTTCGAGGCTCCCGCGCACGGGGCCATAGGTCGTCCGGACCACAGGCGAGGCCGGGGCGGCGAAGACGCCGGTCGGGATCATCAGGCCGCCGGCCGCGGCCAGCAGGCTCCGCCGTGTCGCGATCATCTCGGCCTCCCTCGTGCTTGAGAGAAGTCTAGCGCCTCACTGACACCGGTGTCACGCCCTAGGCGCCGAGGCGCTTGGCGTGCCAGGCCACATGGTCGGCGATGAAGCTGGCCATGAAGAAGTAGGAGTGGTCATAGCCCTCCTGCATCCGCAGGGTGACCTTCTGGCCGACCGCCGCGCAGGCCTCGACGAACAGCTGCGGCTTGAGCTGGTTCTCCAGGAAGCTGTCGGCCGTTCCCTGGTCGATCAGGATGTCGTCATAGGCGCCCCGGGCCGCGCCGCCGGCCATCAGCAGGGCGGCGTCGTGGGCGCGCCAGGCGTCATGGTCGGCGCCCAAATAGGCCGTGAAGGCCTTCTCCCCCCAGGGACAGCGGGTGGGCGAGACGATGGGGGCGAAGGCCGAGACCGAGCCAAACAGGTTCGGGTGGCGGAGCGCCAGGGTGAGCGCGCCGTGGCCGCCCATGGAGTGGCCGGAAATCCCCCGCCGCAGCGGATCGACCGGGAACACCGCGTCCACCGCCGCCAGCAGGTCCTGGGTGATGTAGGATTCCATGCGGAAATGCGGGGCCCAGGGGGCCTGCGTCGCATCCAGATAGAAGCCCGCGCCTTGGCCCAGGTCATAGGCCGGATCGTCGGCCACGCCCTCGCCGCGCGGGCTGGTGTCCGGCGCCACGATCGCGATCCCCGCCTGCGCTGCCGCGCCATAGGCTCCGGCCTTGGTGGTGAAGTTCTCCTCCGTGCAGGTCAGGCCCGAGAGCCAGACCAGGACCGGGAACGGCCCCGCGCCGGGCGGGATGAAGATCGAGAACTTCATCGCCCCGCCCGTCGCCGCGCTCTGGTGGCGGCAATAGCTCAGCGTGCCGCCATGGACCCGATGCTGCTGGAGGACCTCGGTCATCAGAAGACCACGACGCTGCGGATGCTCTCGCCCGCATGCATCAGGTCGAAGGCCTTGTTGATGTCTTCCAGCGGCATGACGTGGGTGATCATCGGGTCGATCTCGATCTTGCCGTCCATGTACCAGTCGACGATCTTCGGCACGTCGGTGCGGCCGCGCGCGCCGCCGAAGGCCGTGCCCTTCCAGACCCGGCCGGTGACCAGCTGGAACGGACGGGTGGAGATCTCCTTCCCGGCCTCGGCCACGCCGATGATGATGCTCTCGCCCCAGCCGCGATGGCAGGCCTCCAGAGCCTGGCGCATGACCACGGTGTTGCCGGTGCAGTCGAAGGTGTAGTCCGCGCCGCCGTCGGTGAGGGCCACCAGATGGGCCACCACATCCCCGTCGATCGTCTTGGGATTGACGAAGTGGGTCATGCCGAACCGGCGGCCCCACTCCTCGCGGGCCGGATTGATGTCGACCCCGATGATCATGCCGGCGCCGACCATCTTGGCGCCCTGGATGACGTTGAGGCCGATGCCGCCCAGGCCGAACACCACCACATTGGCGCCCGGCTCCACGCCGGCCGTATTGACCACCGCGCCCACGCCCGTGGTCACGCCGCAGCCGATGTAGCAGGCCTTGTCGAAGGGGGCGTCGGAGCGGATCTTGGCGACCGCGATCTCCGGCAGGACGGTGTGATTGGCGAAGGTCGAGCAGCCCATATAGTGGGCGATCTGCTGGCCCTTATAGCTGAACCGGCTGGTGCCGTCGGGCATCAGGCCCTTGCCCTGGGTGGCCCGGATCGCGGTGCACAGGTTGGTCTTGCGCGACAGGCAGCTTTTGCACTGGCGGCATTCGGGCGTGTAGAGCGGAATCACGTGGTCGCCGGGCTTCACGCTGGTCACCCCGGCGCCGACCTCCAGCACCACGCCCGCGCCTTCGTGGCCGAGGATCGAGGGGAAGATGCCCTCGGAATCCAGGCCGTCCAGGGTGTAGGCGTCGGTGTGGCAGATCCCCGTCGCCTTGATCTCGACCAGGACCTCGCCGGCGCGGGGACCTTCCAGGTCCACCTCGACGATCTCAAGCGGCTTCTTGGCTTCGAAGGCGACGGCGGCGCGGGTCTTCATCGGTGAGCTCTCCCAGATTCGCGGGCGACCATGTCAGGTCCCCCGCGGTCCAGGCAAGCGTCCGAGGCCGCCCATCAGAATTTGAAATGGGCCGCCAGTCTCAGGTCATAGATGGCGGTGGCGTCGCGGGTCTCGGCCCCGCCCTCGACCACGAAGGCGCCGCCGGCGTTCTCGCCCTTGACCGCGATCCGCGCCACGACGCCGCCGCCCTTGATCTCGTCGGCCAGGACGTTGAACGAGGTGGTCCCGGAGAGGAATTTCGCCGTGGTCGAGCCGAGTTCGCCGGAGCCGACCTCGCGGTAGCCCAGCGTCACTTCCGGACCCCACCAGCTGTCCTGATCGCCATAGCGGGTCCCAGTCACGACGCCGGCGAAGCCGGTGCTGCGGCTGGACTGGCGGGCGCTGACGTGCAGGTCGACCGCGTCGCCGCCGTCCTTCTCGGAATAGGCGTCCTCCTCCAGCCGCAGATAGTCCAGGCTGGCGCTGGGGCGGGCGTAAATCGAGCCGATATGGCCCTCATAGGTCGCCGCGACCCGGCCGTTCATCGCCCAGCCGCTCCACTTGGCGTTCGCGACCGCCTTGGCCAGCAGGCCGTCGCCGTCGTCGTTCAGGATGTAGATCGCCCGGTGACTGGAGGTCTGCAGATAGGAGCCGGCGAGCCGGGCGTTGAGGGTCAGGTTGCCGGACACATAGCGCCAGTAGCCGCCGCCCTCGAAGGTGTTGACCGTCAGCTTGCTGGCGCCCGACGCCGCATCCGGGTTCACGTGGGAGGACGAGCCGGCCAGGGTGGCGCCGATCACGCCCAGGGACCCGGCGCTCCATTCCCGACCGCCGATCAGGCCGATGCCGCCGGCCGTATAGCCGGGCGCGTCGTCGCTGCCGTCATGGGTCATGGTGAAGCCGGTCTGCTGGATCCAGAACCCGCCGGCGTCCGGCCCCTGGCGGTCGTCGATGGCGCGGGCGAAGGCGTCGACATTGGCGCTGACCGACTCGAACACCCCGCCGCCGTGTTCCGGCAGCAGCTGGTTATAGGCCTTGGTGAAGCCGCTGCGGGTCTTCAGCGCCAGGAAGGCGTCGCGAACCGTGGTGTCGGTGTCGATGGCCGCGATCATCGGCGCATAGGCCTGGCTGGTGCTGGCCGGCAGACCCAGTTGGGCGGCGGACTTCAGGGCCAGGTCCACGGTCAGGGTCCCGGCGGCGGCGTCCGTCGTCAGGCCCGCGTCATAGAGATAGGGGACATTGCCCAGCAGGCTGGTGTCCAGGACGCCGGAGTTCAGGCTGGTGGACTTCACGATCACATAGGAGGCCTGGCCCACCAGCAGCGAGGTCAGGTTCAGGCCGATCTTGGCGCCGCTGGCCAGGGTGGCGGGGCCGGCCACCACCAGGGAGGTATAGGTCCCGCTGTCCGGATCGATGGTCAGGGTGAGCGTGCTGCTCGACGAGAGGCTCAGGCTGGAGAGGTTCAGCACCCCGACATTGGTGATGTCGAGCGACCCGGAGAGCAGCGACAGGGCCAGAGTCCCGCCGGTCGCGGTCAGATCCCCTTTGACGGTCGAGTCGCCGTCGATGGTCAGGCTGTTGGCCCCGGCCCCGAAACTGATGTCGCCCGTCACCGTGCCGTTCAGGATCTGCACGCTGTCGCCGCCCGAGCCCAGCTCGATGGCGCCCACGATGGCCGGCTCATAGTCGGTGTCGGAGGTGCTCTGGACCAGGCTCACCCCGGTGGTGTTGGCGGTCAGGTCAAGCGCGACGGCCTTGCCGGTCACGGTCTGGGTCGTGCTGTCGGTGCTGCTGACCGAAGTCGGCGTGATGGTCGCCGCGATCGTCCCATTGTTGATGATCGAGGTCAGGGTGCCCGAGAGATCGCGGATCGCCGTGGCGTCGCCGGCCACGGTGGAGGTTCCCGTCACCCCGATGACCGCCGCCGAGATGGTGTGGTCGAGGCTGTTGATCAGATTGGGGACATAGGCGCCGGCCTCGATCTGGACCGCGGTCGTGCTGTGCGCCGTGTCGCCGGTCAGGACGGCGCTGGTGCTGCCCGCATTGACGAAGGTGTAGGCCGAGGAATTGGCGAGAATGTGCAGGGCGATCGAGTCGGCGTCATAGGACGAGGCGCCGATCGAGCCCTGGTTGCTGATGCCGCCGGTCAGGTCGACCACCCCGCCCGCGACCCCGATCTGAAGCCCTGTTGCGGAGACCCCGTCATAGACCCCCGCGCCGGCGACGGTGCCGCGGTTGACGAAGCCATAGGCGTCGCCCCCGGTCCCCACATCGCCGACCGTGACCGTCCGGCCGCTGGCGCCGATCACGATGGCCGGCGCCGCGCCATAGCTGATCACCGAGGCGCTGCCCTCGGCCGTGTCGGTGTAGCCGTCGCCATCCACGTCGGTGTTGGAGGAATCCAGGGTCGGCGGAATCTCCAGCAGGATGCCGCCCGCGACGTCGCCTTTGACCACCAGGGCCGAGCCGCCCTGCAGCAGGTCGTCCGCCCCCAGGGCGTCGAGCACCGACTGGGTCGAACTACGGCTCGTGTAGCGATAGCCGGTCGAGATCACGGAGTTCTGGACGAGCAGCTGGCCGCCGATGTTGTCGTCGAATTCGGCGGCGACGGCGCCCAGGCCCGTGGTGCTGATCGCGCCGCGGAGGCCGACATTGCCGCTGATCGTGCTGAGCGCGTGAATGCCATAGACCCGGTCGCCATAGGCGCCGATCGAGCCGACGTTCAGCAGCGCCCCCTGCAGGGCGGCGTCCAGCTCGACCCCGGCGGAGTCATTGCCGCGAATGGTGATGGTCGAACCGCTGGCGAGCGTGATGTCGCCGACGAAGGCCGAGGTCCCGACCAGGCGGACGCCATAGCGCCCCGTGCCGGTGGCGAAGACCCCGTCATAATTGCCGTCGCTGTTGGAGTCGGTGTCGGTGTGGGTCTCATCGGCCTCCAGCGTGCCGCTGTTGGTGAAGGAGCCGGTGACCCCGCCCTTCAGTAGGACGTCGGTGACGTTGTCGACGTCGCGATAATAGATCGTGCCGGCGTTGGAGACGGCGTTGTTGCTGTCGAGGGTGACGGCCACGCCGGAGGTCGGCTTGATCGAGCCGTCGCTGGTGACGGTGATGTCGTCCGCCGCCCCGCTGTTCACCGTCGAGGTGGCGACCGGGGTCGTGGTCGCCGTCGAGATGGTGGTGGCCGCCCCGGCCGAGGTTCCAACAGCCAGGGCGGTCAGTCCAACGAGGGCGGGCGCCGCGCGGAACCAAAGCTGCGACTGGAGATGCGGCGCCTTTTTCCGGCTCATAAAGACTTCCCTCGTTGGTTCGCGAGTTAAGTCGGGCAAGAATATGTCTACGTAATTTCGGACTTCGTGTATATTTGGGCGTCGAACGGCTAATGTTGCGCCACAGTTTCATTTTTGAATTGGAAAATGAAACAATCCGATGAGCAAATGCTTTCACACAACTTGCATGGCTAGGTCCGGACGATAGCCGGCGACGGTCCGTCGTCCGGCCGGAATCCCCCGGCCGCCCCACGCTTCCACCCGGAGGTGAGCATGCAAATATCAAGTAGCTCAACGAGTTACGCGACCAGTGGCGCCCAGCAAATGCTGAGCATGCTGCTGGCTCAGCGGACTCAGAGCGCTGGGCAAGACTTGCCCGGCGCCACCGATACCGACCGGTCGTCGGGCCCACCGCCTGGACCGCCGCCCGGCCCCCCGCCCGGCGGCGCCAGCCAGGCCTCCAGCCAGTTCTCGGCCAATACGCTGTCGTCGCTGCTGTCCACCCAGCAGTCGCCGCCGTCCTCCACGGACATCGCCAACAAGCTGATCAGCGACACCGACACCGATGGTGACGGATCGCTCAGCCTGTCGGAGATCCAGTCCAAGCTCGGCCAGACCTCGTCCACGGACTCCACCGACCTGTCGGCGAAGTTCAAGACCCTGGACACCGATGGCGACGGCAAGCTGTCGGGCACGGAACTGAGCAGCGCGCTGGATTCGGCGAAGACGGCCCATGGCCATCATCGCCACGCCGACCAGGCCGGTGGGGTCAGCGCCCCGTCGTCCTCGGACATGGCGAGCCAGCTGCTGAAGGACCTGGACACCGACGGCGACGGCTCGCTCGGGCTTGATGAAATCAAGTCCGCCCTGAGCAAGGCCAAGAGCTCCACCAGCACGAGCACGACGACGGACACCTCGTCCTCGTCCGATTCCGTGCAGACGGCGCTCAACAGCCTGGACACCGACGGCGACGGCAAGCTCAGCGCTTCGGAGCTGACGGCGGCGCTGGAAGCCTTCAAGTCGCAGATCGAGAAGTCCTTCCAGGCCGCCTCGACCACGACGGCGTCCCAGACCACCTCGGTCACCGCCTGATCCGCCGGTCGGCCCGGACAATCCGGGCCGAGGGATTGGGATTTGCGGGCCGCGGGGTTCCAACTCGGGACCGGGCGGCGCGTTTCCCGGCTAGAACTGGCCGGGAACACCGCCCTCCCGACGGGGCGACGCGACCTGGGGCCGGCGGGCGGCGCCGGCCTGATCAGGCGTTGGACAGCGGCAGCCGCACCTGTGCGATCAGGCCGCGGGCGCCGGCGGCCAGGGAGACATCGCCCCCATGGGCGCGGGCCAGGGAGCGGGCGACCGCAAGCCCCAGGCCGACGCCGGAGCCGTCGAGCGTGCGCGCGGATTCCGCGCGGTAGAAGGGCTCGAACACCCGCTCCAGCTCACCGGGCGGCAGGCCCGGTCCGTCATCGGTGATCTCGACCACCGCCTCGCCGCCCTGGCGCGACAGGGAGACCCGGGCGCGATCGCCATACTTCACGGCGTTGTCGATCAGGTTGCGGAACAGGCGCTGCAGACCCAGGGCGTCGGCCTCGACCGTCGCGGGCCCCACCGCCTCCATGGCCACGTCCTGGCCCACCTCGACGGCCTCATCGACCAGGCATTCGAGCAGGCTGAGCAGGTCGAGCCGCTCCCTGGGCCGTGAGGCGCTGGCGTAGCGGATGAAGGCCAGGACGGAGGCGATCATCTGCTCCATCTGCTCCAGGTCGACGATCACCGCCTGCTTCAGGGGATCGGACGCCGCCTCCATCTTGAAGCGGATCCGGGCGAGCGGGGTGCGCAGGTCGTGCGAGATCGCGCCCATCATCGCGGTGCGGTCATCCACATAGCGCTTGAGGCGCGCCTGCATGTCGTTGAAGGCCCGGGCCGCCTGGCCGATCTCGGCGGGGCCGCTCAGGGTCATCATCGGCGCATTGGGGTCGCGGCCCAGGGCCTCGGCGGCGCGCGCGAACCGGCCGATCGGGGCGGTGATCCGCCGGGCGAACAGATAGCCCAGGGGCAGGACCAGCAGCAGGCTGCCGGCCAGCCACAGCATCAGCCTCAGTTGCCAGTCATTGGGAAAGGACTCGGGCCTGGGCCGCACGACGACCCAGGCGCCGTCGGACTGGCGCATGGCCGCGGTGAAGTCGCCCATCATCGGCCGCCCGCCCTCGATCATGAAGCGCGTGCGCGGACCATGCGGCCCATCCGGCCCGCGAAACTCGCCGCCGAGGAAATATCGGCCGCCGCCAGGGCCGGACATCACCGGCCCATCGAGCGGCCGTGCCGGTCCGCCCGCCTCCTCCGGCCGGGCGTCCCGCTCCATCCGATCCGGGGACGGACCCCCGCCGCCGCCGAACGCCGCGCCGGGCGGCGGGCCAGGTCCGGCCTGGGTCTCGGGCCCCGACGATCCTCGTACCTCTGACGGCCCGCGGCGCGGAACATGAAGGGGCTGACCGGCGGCTTCTCGATCAACCGGACATCGGCTTCGCGCGCGCCCAGCAGGATCGCCAGCTGGCGCCGCGACCAGTCGCGCGGACCCATCCAGCCCGGATGGGCGGCCGCGGCCTCCGCGGGCGGGCTCGCCTGGACCGTGCGCACCAGCGGTCGGCCATAGCGGGTGGTCAAGGCGCCGCCCTTCAGGGCTTGAGCCACCTCCTCCAACCGATAGACCGCGCGGGCCGGCGGCGGCATCAGCACCAGGACGACGAAGGTCATGGCCTGGGCGGCGATCAGCGAGATCACCAGCAGGGCGACCAGCTGCAGGGCGATCGGCGCGCGGGTGCGTCCGGCGGCGCCCGGCGCGGGGGATGTCACGGTCGGGTGACCTTGGCGTCGAACAGATAGCCGGCGCCGCGATAGGTCTTGATGATCTCCTGCGGCGCGCAGTCGTGCAGCTTGCGGCGCAGGCGGCTGATCTGCACGTCGACGGCCCGGTCGAACACGTCGGCCTCGGCCCCGCGGGCCTTCTCGATCAGCTGGTCGCGCGACAGGATCCGCTGCGGATTGTCGAGGAAGACGCTGAGCAGCGAGAACTCGCCGGCCGTCAGCAGGATCGAAACCCCGTTGGGCGCCCGCAGGGTGCGACGCACGCCGTCCAGGGTGAAGCCCAGGAAGTAATAGGCCTTGCCCTTGGGCGGGGCGCCGGCGGCCGATTCCTCGCGGCGGCGCAGGACCGCCCGGACCCGGGCCAGAAGTTCGCGCGGACTGCAGGGCTTGCCGAGATAGTCGTCGGCCCCGAGCTCCAGGCCCAGGATCCGGTCGATCTCGTCGCCCATGGCGCTGACCATGATGATCGCGGGGCCACCCGCATCGGCCACCCGGCGACAGATGGACAGTCCGTCTTCGCCCGGCAGCATGACGTCCAAGATGATCAGGTCGATCGGCGCGGCGGCCAGGGCCTTTTCCATGGTGACGGCGTCGGAGGCGGCGTGCACCCCGTAGCCGTGCTGTCCCAGATAATCGGCGATGCTGGCGCGGAGGGTGAGATCGTCATCAACGACGAGGATCTGGGGGATCGGAGCGGGATTCGCGGCGAGGCTCATGATGCGTCCCTGACGCTCAACTATGGCCTAGGTATCGCATGTTCGCCACATTTCGCCATGCGACCCCGCGCCCTGCCCCCATGCCCAGGCGCCGGGCATGGGGGCCGGACGAGCGGCGGCGATCCGTCAGTCGCGCGGCGGCGGGGGCGGCCCGCCTTCGCCGGGACCACCATGACCGTCGGGACCGCCCGGCCCCCGCCCGCGCGGCCCGGGACCCATCGGGCCGTGGCCCATGGGGCCGGCGAGCCGCCCGAGTGCGTCGAACGCCTGCTGCTGATCCGGCGAAAGGGCCGCATAGAAGGTCCGCAGGGCGGCCTCGGCCTTGGCCCGGCGGGCGTCGCCCTCGGCGCGATGCTTCGCCATCTCGTCCAGGCGTTGAGGCGTGGTGGCGGAGAGGTCCGGACCCGCGGCGCCGGGCTCACGCGACGGCGGCGGCTCGGGCGGCGCCATGGCGGCGTCGAACGCCTTCCAGGCCGCCTCCTGGTCGGGACGCAGCCGCAACAGGATGTGCAGGTCCCGCGCCATCTGGGCGCGGTGCGCCTCCATGCGCGCCTTGTCCTCGGCCGACGGCGCGTCCTGGGGCGGTCGGGGTTGGGCGTTCACGGGCGCGGCCAGGGCCGCCAGGCCCAGGGCGCAGATCAGGGAAGTCTTCAAGCGAGGAAACATCGACATCTCTCCAGTCGTCGATGCGGTCTTCGCACATGGCGGCGCCAGGGGAATGTCGGCGACTCTTCGGATTTGAAACCTTGCCGCAATGAGCGTTCAGCCAACCGAATCCGGGCTGGCCTGGACGCGCCCGGCATGCTCTCGTCCGCCTTTCCTTGTAAGGGACCGCCCATGACCGACGCTTCGCTGAACGTGATCAACAACCAGGCCGCGCATCGTTTCGAGGTCCGCCTGGGCGACGAGACCGCGTTCGCCGAGTATCGGCTGGAGCCCGACGCCATCGTCTTCCCGCACACCGTGGTGCCCGAGGCCTTCGCCGGCAAGGGCGTGGGCGGCCAGCTGGTCCAGGCGGGCCTGGCCTATGCGCGCGAGCTCCATCTGCTGGTCAAGCCGACCTGCCCGTTCTTCCACGCCTACATCGCCAAGCGGCCGGAGCTGCACGAGCTGGTGCATCCGTCGATGCGCGCGGGCCTGGTGACGCCCTAGTAGCGTCCCCCCGGCAGGTGCGGGGTCTGGTCGTCGGACAGGTCGAGCATGACCTCGTCGACATAGCACCAGCCCCAGCCGTCCGGCGGATCATAGGTCTCCATGATCGGGTGGCCGGTGGCGCGGAAGTGCTTTGTGGCGTGGGTGTTGGGCGAGTCATCGCAGCAGCCCACATGGCCGCATTCGCGGCACAGCCGCAGATGCACCCAGCGCGCGCCGATCTTCAGGCACTCCTCGCAACCATCCGCCGAAGGCGTGACGGCCTTGAGGAATGCGCCGTGGGTGCAGCTCATGGCGTCCTCTCCTGTCGACAAGCCCGCCGGGTGGTTCTCGGCGCGGGCTGAAGCTATGCTTTGAGCTCGGATCGAAAGCTCTGGGGGTCGATCACAATGTATCTCGCCGTCGTCGCCCTGACGATGTTCCTGCTGCCTGCGGTCTCCATCTTCCTTGAGCACGCCGCGAATCCGGGCACGGCCCTGATGTTGCTGGCCGGTCGCTGGTTCGTCTTCTGGGGCGTCGGCGTCCGGCTTGCGCTCGCCGGACTGCGCCAGGTCTTCCAGCCCGCGTTCACGGCGAAGGAGATCTTCCACATGACCAGCGAGGAGGCCTTGCCCCTGGTGCGGGAGCTGGGCGTGGCGAATGTCGCGAGCGGGGTCGTGGGCCTGTTGTCGATCGCCTTCCCGAGCTTCGTTCTGCCCGTCGCCATCTCAGCCGGGATCTTTTACGGCGTCGCGGGGATCCGGCATTTGGCCGAGCGGGGCCGCCTGCGGAACGAGACGATCGCCATGGTCAGCGACCTGTTCATGGCGGCTATCCTGGCGGTCTACGTGGCGTCCTGCTGGACCGGGCGCTGAGGCGCGCGCCTTACGCCGCCAGCCCCTGAATCCGCGCCGCGATCGCGCGAACGCGCTCCGGCCCGCCCAGCAGCTGGCGATCGAGCCCGATCCGCTTGAACCAGAAGTGCAGGCCCAGCAGGTCGGTGATGCCCATGCCGCCATGCACCTCGGTCGCCGTGCGGGCCACGAAGCGGCCGACCTCGGACGTGTGGGCCTTGGCGTGGGCGGCGGTGAGCGAGGCCTCGTCGGGCGCCTCGTCGAAGGCGTAGGCGGCGTACCAGACGAGCGCCCGGCAGGGCTCCAGCTCGGCGGCCATCTCGGCGCACATGTGCTTGACCGCCTGGAAGGAGCCGATCACCCGGCCGAACTGCTTGCGCTCCTGCGCATAGGCGACGGCCTTCTCCAGCATGACGTCGCCGGCCCCCAGCGCATCGGCCGCCAGCAGGGTCCAGCCGGCGTCGCGCAGGGCGTCCAGCGCGCCGGGGCCGCCGGCCAGGGGCTCGGCCTCGACATTGTCAAAGGTCAGTTCCGCCAGGCGTCGGGTCTGGTCGATGCTGGTCATGGCCGAGCGGCCCAGCCCCTTGGCCGCGCCGCGGACCAGGTGCAGGCCGCCGGTCTTGTCGGCCGCGACGATCAGGCCGGCCGTCAGCCCGCCCTCGACGAATAGGGCCTTGCCGGTGAGCCGGCCGCCCGACGCCATGACGCCCGCCCCGTCCCGCGCCCCGGCGATGGGCTCGGAGATCGCCACAGCGCCCTGGACCTCGCCAGAGGCCATGGCGGGCAGCCATTCGGTCTGCTGATCGGCCGATCCCGCCCGCATCAGGGCCAGGGGCGCAAGCGCGCAGGCGCCCAGGAACGGGACCGGCGCCACGGCCCGGCCCATGGCCTCGGCCGCCAGGGCCGCATCGAGCAGCTTCAGGCCCAGGCCGCCGAACTGTTCCGGGATCAGCACGCCGGGCAGGCCGAAGTCGCGCAGGGCGGCCCAGACGTCGGCGCCCTGGTCGCTCACATCGCCGGCATAGGCGCGGACCCGGTCGAGCGGACTGGCGTCGGCGAGCGTGCGGCTGAGGCTGTCTTGCATCAGCTTCTGGTCGGAGGTGATCGAGAAATCCATGTCGGTCCTCAGGCCTTGGCCAGCTTGGGTTCGCGCGGCATGCCGAGGCCCCGCTCGGAGATGATGTTCTTCTGGATCTGGGCGGTGCCGCCGCCGATGATCAGGCCCAGGTCGAACATGTAGTTCCACTGCCACGAGCCCTTGGCGCGCAGGTGGGGGCCGTCCTCATAGAGCACGCCCAGTTCGCCGAGCGCGTCGATGGCCAGCGCCGCGATCTGATGGTTCAGCTCGCAGCCCTGCAGCTTGACCACCAGCCCCGCCATGCCCGGCGCCTCGCCGCGCAGCGCGCTGGTCAGGGTGCGCAGGCCGTTGAACTTCATGGCCAGGACGCGGGACTGCAGCGCCATCAGCCGGTCGCAGAACACCGGGTCGTCGATCAGCCGGCGACCGTCGATCGTCTCAGTCTTCATCAGCTCGATCAGCTGGCCCAGCCTGGCCTCGGTGGCGTTGGGATCGCCCAGCATGCCGCGCTCGTGCTTGAGCGTCGCATTGGCCACGAACCAGCCGCGTCCGCGCCCGCCGACCACAGCGCTCTTGGGCACCCGGACATCGGTGAAGAACACCTCATTGAACTCGGCCGAGCCGGTCATGGTCTTCAGCGGCCGCACCTCGATCCCCGGCGTCTTCATCGAGAACAGCAGGTAGGAGATGCCGTCATGCTTGGGGGCGTCCGGCTCGGTGCGCACCAGGCAGAAGATCATGTCGGCCTGGGCCGCGGTCGAGGTCCAGATCTTGGACCCCTGGATCAGGAAGTCGTCGCCGTCCTCTACCGCCTTGGTCTGCAGTGAGGCGAGGTCAGAGCCCGCGCCCGGCTCGGAATAGCCCTGGCACCAGACCACCTCGCCCCGCAGGGTGGGGCCGATCCAGCGGGTCTTCTGCTCCTCGGAGCCCACCTCCAGCAGGGTCGGCACCAGCATCGAAATGCCCTGGTTGGCGAAGCCGCGCGGCGCGCCGGCCCGGTTAAACTCCTCGGAGATGATCCGGGTCTTCAGGATGTCGGGTTCGGCGCCGTATCCGCCATAGGCCTTGGGGATGGTGCGCGCGGCGTAGCCGTGATCGATCAGCAGCCGCTGCCAGGCGAGCGCCGCCTCGCGGGGGCGATCGGCCCCGGCGCCTTGCGCATAGTGGTCGCGATGAGCCTCGAGGAAGCCGCGCACCTCGGCGCGAAAGGCCTCCATCTCGGGCGTGAGCCTCAGGTCCATGGCGGTTTCCTCCCGGTGTTTGGCCCCAGGCGACCACTCCGCCGGACCCAGCGCAAGTCTGACCCGAGGGAAAGCGGGCCGGGAATCTGCGCGGCTGGAGGACGGGGCCCGGCGGCCGCGCGATGCGCGACGTTCGGTCGCGGCTTAACCCTAGCTCGCGGTAACCATTGAGGGCGCTGGAATCGCCCAGAATCCAAGGGACTGGCGCGCCTACGCCAGAGCTCCGGTAACCATTTCTTCAAGGCCCATGCGCCACCCTCCCGGACGCGTCGCCCCGGTGATCCGCGTCTGTGTCCAGACCGCGGCCTGAGGCCGACGCGAACGCGTTGCGCGGACGGGACATGCGGGTGGCGATCGGAGAACTTCAGACCAGGCCTGAGCGTCAGGAGCCGCTGGCGTGGCTGCCTGCCGCCCTGATCGGTCTGGTCGCCCTGTCCATCGCCGCCGTCGCCCAGGCCGGAGCCCGCGACGCCGCGACCGCGGCCGGGGTGTTTCCGCCCTGGTGGAGCCGGTCGGCGGTGCTTGACGCCGCCAGCCAGGCAGGCGGGGTGGTGGCCGTCGGCGGCGCCCCCTTCATCGTGATCATCCATTCGGCCTCCGGCCCGGCCGCGCCGCGGCTGCGGGCCGCCGGGGCCCTCGTCGCGCTCGACGCCGGCCTCGCCCGGCTGTGCGGAGCCTGACCCCGCAGATGTTCGACAGCCTCGCCGATCAGCGACGTTTCGGGGACCGGGTGCTTCTGGGCGCCCTGTGGACCGCCGCGCCGGTGATCGGGCTGGCCACCTTCGTCGCCCAGGGCCCGTGGATGCTGACCGGGCTCGGCGCCGCCGGCCTGGCCGCGGCCGCCACGGCCATCCACCGGATCAAGGCCGGCGGTCCCGCGACCCGCATGTCCGTGGCCGTGGCCCTGATGGGGTCAGTCTCCCTGCTGGTGGGCGGCCATGCCGGCCACGCCTGGCAGATCGACCTGCACATGGCCTATTTCGCCGCCCTGGCCAGCCTGATCATCTATTGCGACTGGACCGCCGTCGCCGCCGCCGCCGTGGCGGTCGCCGCCCACCACCTGATCCTCAGCTTCGTCCTGCCGGCCGCGGTGTTCCCGGACGGCGGCGACCTGCGCCGGGTGATGATCCACGCCGTCATCCTGGTGATCGAGGCCGCGGCCCTGATGTGGGGATCGCGCAGCGTCGCCCAGATGTTCGATCGCGCCGCCGACAATCTGCGCCAGAGCCGCGAGGCCCAGCGCGAGGCCGAAGAGGCCCGTGAGGCCGCCGACGTCGCGCGCTTCGCCGAATCCCATGCCGCCGAGGAACGCCAGTCCCTGCAGTTCTTCGTCGAGGAAGAGCGGCTGAGCGTCGTCAACGGCCTGGCCCAGGCTCTGGGCCGGCTGGCCCAGGGCGACATGAGCTGCCAGATCGCCGAGACCTTCCCGCCGGAATACGAGCAGCTGCGCGCCGACTTCAATGGTGCGATCGGCCGCCTGTCCGGCGCGCTCACCGACATCATCGCCGCGGCCTCGGCGATCCGCAGCGGGGCCGGACAGATGTCGGTCGCCGCCGACGACCTGGCCCGCCGCACCGAGCGCCAGGCGGCAAGCCTGGAAGAGACCGCCGCGGCCCTGGACCAGATCACCTCCACCGTCCGCAAGACCGCCTCGGGCGCCGAAGCCTGCTCCGACGTGGTGCTGGCCGCCCGCGGCGACGCCCAGACCTCGGGCGAGGTCGTGCGCCAGGCCGTCGAGGCGATGAGCGAGATCGAGACCTCGTCCAGCCAGATCGGCCAGATCATCGGCGTGATCGATGAGATCGCCTTCCAGACCAATCTGCTGGCCCTGAACGCCGGCGTCGAAGCCGCCGCGCGGGCGAGGCCGGCAAGGGTTTCGCCGTGGTCGCCGCCGAGGTGCGGGCGCTGGCCCAGCGCTCGGCCGACGCCGCCAAGGAGATCAAGAGCCTGGTCGGCGCCTCCGGCGCCCAGGTCGAGGCCGGCGTCCGCCTGGTGGGCGAGACCGGCCGGGCCCTGCAACGGATCGTCGACCGCGTGGCCGAGATCGAGGCCCTGGTGGGCGAGATCGCCGCCTCGACCCAGGAACAGTCTGTGAGCCTCGGCCAGGTCAACCAGGCGGTCAATCACATGGACCAGGTGACCCAGCAGAACGCCGCCATGGTCGAGGAATCGACCGCCGCGAGCCATGCGCTCGCCAAAGAGGCCGAGGGCCTGGCCGACGCCGTGGCCCGCTTCCGTGTCGAACAGCCCGCCCAGGCCGCCGCCCCGACGGTCGGACACTCCACGGTCATGGCCGATTACGCCCAGAAGCGCGCGGTGACCCGCGGCGTCGTGGCCGCCATGCTGAAGCCTACCGCCCCGGCCGACGACTGGGAGGAATTCTGAACCCTATGACCAAGTACGCTTTCGCCTCCGGACAGACCTCATGAGCACGACCGATTTCGTCGACAGCGCCGCTCTGGAGACCCGCGTTCGCGCGGCCCTGACCGCGAGCTGGCCCCGGGGCTTCGGGGTCAAGGCCGGCGGTCGCGACAAGGCGACCGATGAGATCCTCGCCCTGATCGCCCAGGCGGTGCGCGACGGCCAGGCGGCGGCGGACCGGCGCATCGAGGCCGCCAACCGCGACCGCGACGCCGCCGAGAGCGCCCTGGCCAAGGTGGCCGACGACCAGCAGGCGGCGATCAGCGTCCTTTCGGAAGCCCTGAGCGCCCTGTCCCGCGGCGACCTGGCGCACCGGATCAATGCGAATTTCAGCGCCGACTACGGACGACTGAAGACCGAGTTCAACAACGCGGTGGCCGGCCTGGAGCAGGTGATGGCCGGCGTGGTGGCCAACGCCCAGGGCATCCGGTCCGGCGCCGACGAGATCAGCCAGGCGGCCGACGACCTGGCCCGGCGCACCGAGAAACAGGCCGCCAGCCTTGAGCAGACCGCCGCCGCCCTCGACCAGATCACCGCCACGGTGCGGCGCGCCACCGAGGGCGCCGTCCAGGCGGAGGCCGCCGCCCAGGACGCCCGCGCCGACGCCCAGGGCAGCGACGAGACCGTCCGCCAGGCGGTCGACGCCATGAGCGCCATCGAGGCCTCGTCCAGCCAGATCGGCCAGATCATCGGGGTGATCGACGAGATCGCCTTCCAGACCAACCTGCTGGCCCTGAACGCCGGGGTGGAAGCGGCCCGGGCCGGGGACGCCGGCAAGGGTTTCGCGGTCGTGGCCTCCGAAGTGCGGGCTCTGGCCCAGCGCTCCGCCCAGGCCGCCAAGGAGATCAAGGAGCTGATCTCCACCTCCAGCCGCCAGGTCGGCGACGGCGCCCAGCTGGTGGGCCGCACAGGCGAGGCCCTGGAGCGCATGGTCAGCCGGGTGAATCAGATTTCGGTGCTGATCACCGAGATCGCCGCCTCGTCCCGCGAGCAGTCGCTAGGTCTTGGTCAGGTGAATGCGGCGATTAACGATATGGACAAAGTGACGCAGCAGAACGCGGCGATGGTCGAGCAGTCGACCGCCGCCAGCCACAATCTGCTGCGCGAGGCCGAGGCGCTGAGCGACAGCATGAGCGCCTTCCGCACCTCCAACGCCCCCTCCCGCAGCTCCCGCCCGGCGCCCCGCGCCCAAGCGCCGGCAGCCGCCCTGAAGACCGTCGGCCACCGTGGATCGGCCGCCGTTCGCCAACCCGCGCCTCGTCAAGGTGCTGATGAATGGGAAGAATTTTGATGTCGAACGATCCGGCGGCCGCACTGGCGGCAGGTCCAACGACCGTGAGCCTCGCGCCAATTCTTGATCTTCAAGCGGCCGAGCCTCTGCGCGCAGAGCTTATGTCCCTGCGCGGACGGCCGCTCGACGTAGACGCATCTCAGGTCACGCGCCTCGGCGGTCTGTGTCTTCAGGTGCTGATGTCGGCGCGGAAAATATGGGCGGAGGACGGCGTGGTCTTAACGCTGAATCAACCGTCTTTGGCGTTTTCAGAACAACTGGCGGCGTTCGGGAATCCCGAGCTTCATTGCGAGCCCGAAGGGGGACTTTCGTGAGCAAGACTGTACTGACCATCGACGATAGCCGCACAATGCGGGAAATGCTGAACCACGCGCTGGTGGAGGCGGGTTACCGCGTCCTTCAGGCCGTGGACGGCGTGGAGGGCCTTGAGGTCCTACAGGCCAACGGCGACGTGATCGATGTCGTGATCACCGACATCAACATGCCGCGCCTCGACGGCTTCGGCGTGATCGAGGGGGTCCGGGCCAGCCCGGCTCACCGCGCGACCCCGATCCTCGTCCTGACCACCGAAAGCGACGCGGCCAAGAAGGAACGCGCCCGGTCCGCCGGCGCCACCGGCTGGATCGTGAAGCCCTTCAATCCGGTCAAGCTGGTCGACGCCGTTCGTCGGGTCGCCGCCTAAACCTTCCAATACGTTTCGGAGAGCGCTCCTTTGGATCCGTTCGAGAGCATCAAGCAGACGTTCTTTCAGGAATGCGACGAGCTCCTGACGGACGCCGAACAGGGGTTGTTGGCCATGGAGTCCGGCGACGCCGACTCCGAGACCATCAACGCGGTGTTCCGGGCGGTTCACTCGGTCAAGGGCGGCGCTGGCGCCTTTGGTCTTGAGGACCTGATCCGCTTCGCTCACGTCTTCGAAACCGTGATGGATGAAGTCCGGTCGGGCCAGATGGCCCTGACCGACGAGGTCGCGAAGACCCTGCTTCGCGCCTTCGACGTCCTCGCCGACCACGTGAACGCCGCCCGCGACGGCGGCAAGGTCGACGAGGCCCGCTCCTCCGGCATGCTCGGCGAACTCAAGGCCCTGATCGGCCAGGAGGGCGAGGAGGAAGAGGATCTGGGCGGCGACGAGGACTTCGGCTTCGTGCCCCAGGCCTTCGCCATGGATCTCGAGGACGACAGCGCCGCGCCCGCCGCCGAGCTGTCGCTCGACGCGCCCGCGCCGGCCCTGGACGCTCCGGCGCCCGACGCCGCCGGCCCGAACGTCTGGCGCATCGAGTTCGCGCCGAAGTCGGAAATGTACGGCAAGGCAAACGAGGCCGGCCTGGTGCTGCGCGAACTGGCGCGGCTGGGCGAGACCGAGGTCGTCTATGACGACTCCAGCCTGCCCCCGCTCGACCAGCTGTCGGCGGAAACCGCCTATCTGCGCTGGACGATCCGCCTGACCTCGGACTGCGACTATGAAGCGGTCCACGAGGTCTTCGAATTCGTCGAGGACGATTGCGACCTGACCATCGTCAACGAGAACGCCGCGGGCGACGCCGCCCCAGCCGCCGAGATGACGGATGACGAGCGCGCCGCGGCCTCGGCTTCGGCCCCGCTCGATCTCGACGCCCTGCTCGCCCGCGTGTCCGGCGGCGGCGCCGCCGAACCGGCCGCGCCGGAGCCCGCGCCCGAG
>NZ_JALDPT010000049.1 GCF_022695515.1 Phenylobacterium aquaticum | reverse complement strand
CGCCGCGCCTGCGCAGAGCGCGCGCGCGAGCGAGCAGCGACGGCCGGCGCGGACGGGGGGACGGCTAGGCTGGGCCGGGCTGGGCTGCGTCCCGGCGGGGCGTCGACGTCCCCCTGCGGAGCGGCGCCTTAGGAACCTCCCCGACTCTCGCGCGCTGTTTCGCGGCGAAGTTGGAAGGAAACCCCATGCACAAACCCATCGCCCTGTCGCTCGCGGCAGTGCTCTCCGTCGCGGCCCTGAGCGCGTGCTCGAAGCCCGCGACCGACGCCGCCGCCCAGGCCGGGGCCGACGCCTCCGCCGCCACGGCCAACGCCGCCGACGCGGCCGCGACCTCCGCCTCCAACGCCGCCGCGCCGGGCGGGGCGGTCTCGCCGCCCGCGGCCAATGGGGCGGTCAATCCCGATGCGAACACCGGCTCGACCGACACGGCCGCCGCCTCCACCTCGTTCACCGAGGGCGAGGCCAAGGGCCACATCGAGAACGCCGGCTACACCGATGTGAGCCACTTGGCCAAGACGCCGGACGGCCTGTGGACCGCCAAGGCCAAGAAGGGCGGCAAGACCGTCGACGTGGCCCTCGACTTCAAGGGCGCGGTCACCGCGCAATAATCCGTACACGTACTGAATTCAGGAGATCCCCATGGCTCATGCCATCACCCGCCTTTTCGACCGTCATGAAGACGCCGCCGCCGCCGTCCGCCAGCTGGAGGACGCGGGCGTTCCGCATTCGGACATCAGCCTGATCGCCAACAACAGCGAAGGCCGCCACCTGACCGAGGGCCGTCGCGACGGCCTGGACGACAATGACACCGCCGAGGGCGCCGCCAAGGGCGCCACGACCGGCGGCCTGCTGGGCGGCGGCGCGGGCCTGCTGGCCGGTCTCGGCATGCTGGCCATTCCGGGCCTGGGTCCCGTGGTCGCGGCGGGCTGGCTCGCCTCCACCGCCGGTTCGGCGCGGTTGTGGGCGCCGCGGCCGGCGGCGCGACGGGGGGCCTGCTGGGCGCCCTGAAGGACGCCGGGCACAGCGACGAGGACGCCCATGTCTATGCCGAGGGCGTCCGCCGCGGCGGGGCCCTGGTCAGCGTGCGGGCGGCCAATGACACCGACCGGGCGACCGCCGAGCGGATCCTGAACGGGGTGAGCGGCGTGGACGCCTCGATCCGCGGCGCCGCCTATCGCGCCGGCGGCTGGCAGGGCTTCGACCCCGCGGCCCAGCCCTATAGCGCCGACGAGGTGGTGCGCGAGCGCGGCCTCTATGGCGAGGACCGCTCCTTCGCCGGGTCCGGCGAGCGGACGGAGGGCGAGACCTATGACCAGCGCACCGATCCGACCCGCGCGCCAATCCGAACCTGGGCTCCGAGCTCTAGGCCGGACGCCAGGTCTGCAAGGGAACAGAGGAGGGGCCCCGCTTCACGGCGGGGCCCTTTCGCTGTCTGCGCCGCGGTTCAGACCACCGAGCCGCCGCCGTCGACGCGCAGGGTCTGGCCCGTCGTGTAGCCGCCGCGCATCAGATAGAGATAGGCCTCGGCGACCTCGGCCGTGGCGCCCGGGCGGGCCAGGGGCGCGCGGGCCGTGTAGGCCTGGAGCATGTCGGGCCGCATCTGGCTGTTGCGCTCGGTGAGGATCAGACCGGGGCAGACGCAGTTCACCCGGACCGGCGCGAGATCCACGGCCAGGCCCTGGGTCAGGTGTTCGATGGCGCCCAGCATGGCGGTGGAGACGGCCGCGCCCTTCATGGGCCGATGCGCCATCATGCCGTCGGTCAGGGTGATGGAGCCGGTGGGGGCGATGATGCGGCTGGCGTATTTCACCGCCGCCAGGGCGCCCCAGAAGCGGACGGCGAAGGCGGCCTGGGCGCCGGCCAGGTCGATGTCGGCGGGCGGCCCGCCGCGGTTCGCGCCCCAGTCGCCGGCGGTGAAGACCAGGTGATCCAGGCCGGAGAGCTTTGCAAAGAAAGCCGCGACGCTGGCCTCGTCGACCACATTGATCACCGCCCCGCTGGCCGATCCGCCCACGATGGCGACCGCCCGCTCGACATTGGCCGCCTGGCTGGAGCCGATGACGACCTTGGCGCCCTCCGCGGCGGCGGCCTTGGCGACCCCCAGGCCGATGCCGGAGGCGCCGCCGATGACGACGACGGTCTGGCCCTCAAGTGATGCGCTCATGGTTTTCTCCCGGTTTGGCCGGACTATGCGGCGGCAATTGCGCCCTGAACAGGACGGCCGTGGCGGCGGCTTGGGCAGAGGCGCGCTTTCCGGCGCCGGGCGGCGCGGGCGGCGTCGCCCCGGCTGGGCGGCGTGCTAACCCTGGTCGCTCACACGGGGGGAGACGGGCGTGGGATCGGATGCGGAGGGGGCGCTGGGGGCGGCGCCCGCCAGGACGGGGACGTCTTTCGGGGAGCCTGTGGCGCTGGGATACCTGGCCTTCACCGAGGCCTGGGAGCGGTTTTCCTATTACGGCATGAGCGCGCTGGTCGTGCTCTACATGACCGAGACCCTGTTCCTGCCGGGCCATGCGGAGCACGTCGTGGGGCTGGCCGGGGTGCGGGCCTGGTTCGAGGGGGGCGGGCGGCCCCTGTCCGCCCAGGCCCTGGCCTCGATGATCTATGGGACCTATTCGGGGCTGATCTGCTTCACGCCGCTGTTCGGCGGGCTGTTGGCCGACCGGGTGATCGGGGCGCGGGCGACGGTGATCCTGGGCGCCTTGCTGCTGTGCGCCGGGCACCTGGCCATGGCCTTTGACGCGAGCTTCCTGCTGGGACTGCTGCTGCTGATTCTGGGCTGCGGCTGCGTGAAGGGCAATGTGGCGGCCCAGGCCGGCGCGCTCTATCCGCGCGACGATGATGCGGCGCGCACCCGCGGCTTCATGCTGTTCAACATGGGCATCAACACCGGCGCCATCGTGGGGCCGATCGTCTGCGGCCTGCTGGCCCAGCTCTATGGCTGGCATGTGGGCTTCGGCTGCGCGGCGGTGATCATGGTCGCCGGGCTGGTGACCTACCTCGCAGGCCTGAAGCACCTGCCGCCCGAGGCCGTGCGGGGGCGGCGGGAGGCGCCGGCGCCGCACCTGGCGGCCGGCGACTGGCGGACCATCGGGGTGCTGACGGCGGTGGTGGCGCTGACCGTGTTCCAGAGCGTCGCCTATTATCAGCTGGGCAATGGCGGGATGATCTGGGTGCGCCACATGGTCGACCTCAGCACCCCGTGGGGCGCCGTGCCGGCGGCCTGGTTCCGTTCGGTGGACAGCTTCACCAGCGTGGCGTTGGCCGCGCCGCTGATCGCCCTGTGGCGCCGGCAGGCGGCCAAGGGGGCGGAGCCCAGCGATTACGCCAAGCTGGGCTATGGGGCGGCGATCGCCTCGGCCTCGGCCCTGTTGCTGGCCATAGGTTCGGTGAGCGCCCCGGCCGGACATGTGAGCCCGCTGTGGCCGCTGGGCGCCTTCGCCGGCATGGGGGTGGCCTTCCTCTATTACTGGCCGACGATCATGGCCCTGGTCTCGCGGCGCGCGCCGGCCGAGACCTCGGGCATCATGCTGGGGGTGGTTTTCCTGAGCCTGTTCGTCGCCAAGACCACCATGGGCTGGGTCGGCAGCCTCTATGAGACCATGAGCCCGGCGGCGTTCTGGAGCCTGGACGCGGCCATCGCCGCGGCCGGGGCGGTGCTGGTCGCCGTGCTGTGGCGGCCGCTGGCGCGGCGGGTCTGAGGGCGCGCGTTCATGCGGGCGTAAGCATTTCGCCCGATCCAGGGGGCTGGCTTTGCGGAGCGGCCGGCCATGGCGAACGCCGACGACATCCCCGCGTCCCCGAGGGCGAACCAGGTCGAGGGCGGCGGGCTCTTGATCGTCTTCGCCCTGCCGCTGGCCATGGGGCTCATCGCCTGCGTGCTGGTCGGCTGGTGGTGGTTCAACGACCTGGACGCCGTGCTGTGCGGCGCCTGGCGGGCGGCGCATGGGGCCTCGGCCTATCAGGCCGCAGCCGGCTGTCCGGGCGGGCGGCCGTCGCTCTATATGTACCTTCCGCAGCTGGCGCGGATCCTGGCGCCGATCGCCGGCGGGGCCGACATCTCGGGCCTCAGGGCGGTGTTCGGGGCGCTGAATTTCGCGGTTGTCGGCGGGCTGATCTGGGCCCTGTTCCTGCGGCCCATGGACGGCGCGCCCAGGGGACTTCGCGCGCCGATCCTGGCGCTGACCAGTGGGACGGCGGTGGCCAGCGCCAATATCGCCTTCGGCTGCCACGCCCTGGTGCTGGCGACGGCCCTGCGGCGGCGGTCGGCCTGGCCGCTGATCGCGGCGATCGTGGCGGTGTCGGCGATCAAGCCGATCTACCTCACCTATCTGCTGGTCTTCGCCTATGAGCCCGAGCGGCTGGCGGTGCGGGCGGGGCGGATCGCGGCGGGTGTCGTGGCGGCGGCCGTGGTCGGGGCGGTGATCCTCGCCACCGGCGGACCGGAGCTGGCGGTCTGGCGCGAGGGCCTGACCCATGTGACGCTCGGCCAGCACCTGGGCTTCAGCTTCATCAGCTGGGCGCACAGCCTGGGGCTTTCTCCCACCGGCCGCGCGGTCCAGGGCGCCTATGTGGGGTTCGCCGGCGTGGTGTGTCTGGCGGGCCTGGCGATCGTCGAGGCCCGGGGTCTGAGCCGTGAGGCCCGGACCCTGCTGGCGCTCGCCATCGCCCAGGTGCTGAATCCCCGGCTGATGATCTATGACGTGCTGATGCTGGCGCCCCTGGCCATCGCCTTCGCCAGCGTGCCGGAGGCCTGGGCCAAGGCGTTCCGCCTGGCTGTGATCGGGGTCGGCGTCGTGGCCTTCGGCGTGCAGCTCAGCCGGATCTATGAGCTGATCCCCATTGCGCCGGGGCTCCTGACCCTGCTGCTTCTGGGCGCGGGCGTGCTGGCGGCGCGGGACCTGAGAGGGCGCCGGGCATGACCGCCGCGCAGATCCGCTTCGCCGCCTTCGTGGCGATCGTGCTGGGGCTGCCGGGCCTGATGATGGCGGCGGCCGATCCGCGCCTAAGCGACCTCGGCAAGCTCACCCTGATCCTGTCGCCGGCGGTGGCGGGCCTGGCGCTCAATCGCGGTTTCGGCGATCGGGGTCAGAAGCCGGCCTGGGGCTGGGTGGCCATCGCGGTCGCCTGCACCCTGGCGATCGCGGCGGGCGCATTGGCGGTGGCGTTCGCGGGCGGCGCGGCCGGGTTCAAGAGCTTGGGCGCACCGCCGTCCGCCATCCTGGCGGCCATGGGCGGCTCAGCCCTGACCAGCGTGCTGGAGGAGATGGGCTGGGCCGGCGGCGGGCTGGCCCTGGCCGTGGCCGCCCTGGGGCGGCGCTGGGGCGTGCTGGTCCTGGGTCTGGTCTGGGCCGCCTGGCATCTGATCCCGGTGGCGCTGAAGATCGGCCTGTTCCCGGACCTGGAGGCGGGGCCGCCGGGCATGATCGCCGCCTTCGTGGCCGCCTGCGTCGTCTATCGGACCCTGCTCAGCGATCTCAGAACCCGGGCGCGGACCTGGATGGCGGCGGCGGCGGGCCATGCGACGCCCAATCTGGTGTTCGCCGGACTGGCGGCGGCGGGGCTGGGGGGCTTTCACGATCCGGCCCGGTGGATGCTGTTCCCGGCCCCGGGCGGGCTGGTGTTTCCGGCCCTGGCGCTCGGCGTCGTCCTGGCCCTGCGACGGCTCGCGCCTGGGACTTGATCCCCCCGGCGCCGCGCGGCTAGGCTCCTAGTCATCCCGAAAATCACCCTGAGGAGATCGCGCATGCTGGCTCACGCGCGCTTGCAGACCCTTGTCTGGACCGCCGACACGGCCCGCGCCGGCGCCTTCTATTCCGACGTGCTCGGCCTGCCGCTGAAGGGCCAGTCCTTCGGCGCCCTGGTCTATGAGGTGGGCGGCGGCGAGCTGCGCGTCTCGCCGGTCCCCTCGACCGAGCCCTCGGCCCACACCGTGGTGGGCTTCGCCGTCGACGACCTGGAGCCGGTGGTCGCCGGGCTGGAGCGGGCGGGGGTGGTTCCCGAGCGCTTCCCCAACTTCGCCCATGATCCGCGCGGCGTGTGGACGGCGCCCGACGGGACGAAGATCATCTGGTTCCGGGACCCGGACGGGAACCTGCTGTCGGTGGTGCGCTACGGCTGACCTTGGCCAGGAAGGCCGTGACCTGGGCCAGGAACCAGTCGCGCTGATCCTTGTGGACATAGTGCCCGCCGGCCGGGGCGGTCAGATGCTGCGCGCCGTAACGGGCGGCGAGGTCGTCCTGGGCCTGGGCCCAGAGGGCGTCGAAGGGCTTGGCGTTGCGGGGCAGGGACCGCGACAGCACCAGGACGGGCAGGGACCTGGCCGGGGGCAGATCGGCGACCTCGGCGGCGGTGGCGTCCAGGGCGGCGATCTCGGCCTGGGCGGCCTTGGGCATCAGGCGGGCCAGGGCCGGGGGCGGGGCGCACAGGCCGATCTTGGCGGCCTCGCAGCGGCGGGTGAAGTCGGCTGGGCGCGACTCCTCCAGGATCAGGGCGGCGGTCAGGTCCGGATGATGGGCGGCGAAATATTCGGCGTAGAGCCCGCCCAGGGAGTGGCCGGCGATCACATAGGGGCCGGGAACGCCGGAGGCCTTGAGCAGGCCCAGCAGTTCGCGATCGGCGGCGGCGGCGTCGCGGGGCGTGGCGGCCGGATCGCTGTCCCCGTAGCCGGCGCGGTCATAGAGGATGACGGTCGCGGACCTCGCCAGGTCCGGAGCCACGGCCTTGAAGGAGGCCATGCCGTCGCCCAGGCCGGAGATCAGCACCAGGGCCGGGCGGTCATGACCGAGGACCTGATAGGCGAGCCTGCGCCCCTCGACCTGGGCGGTGCGCAGATCACGGGGTTCGGCCTGGCAGGCGCCGGCGCCGAGCAGCAGCACCGCGGCCAGGGCGGCGGGCAGGCGCAGGCTGAAGGCTGGGTGCGGGCGGGCGGCGTTCATGTCGGGGTTCCGAGGCGGGCCGGCGTGCTGCGCCGGCCAATCAGCAGGATGGCGAGATAGCCGCCGGCGGCGACATCATAGGTGAGACAGAACATCGGCCACCAGGCCGGCGCGCCTGAGCGCGGCAGCAGGTGCGGGTGGACGGCGTCGAGCGCCCCATGGGCGAACAGGGCCGCCACGACCAGCCAGAGGCTCCAGCGGAACCCGAGCATGGCCGCGACCACGAAGCCGGCCATCACCAGCACCTCAGGGACCCAGGCGTTGGGCGCGCCGCCCTGGAGCGCGAACAGGACATAGTAGCTGGCGATGACGATCAGGATGACGGGGTAGAAGCCCCGTTCGCGGTCGAACCCGGCGTGGGTCCCGAACACCCCGACGGTGAGGGCCAGCAGGGCTCCGATGAGGAATTCCATGGGCGTCCTTTCCGGAAAGGGCCGTTTGGCCCGAGGCTCGCCGCATGACCGTTGCGCCGGGGGAGCGGCGGCGGCCATGCGGCGAAGGGATCAGTCGGCGCAGTTGGCCTGCGGGGTGCAGACGCAGGCGTCGCCGCACTGGCAGGTGGGGCCGCAGGCGCAGCGGGGATTGTTGCAGGGGCCGTTCGGCGCCTTGGGGGTTTCGACGGCGGCGGCTTGGGTTTGGTCTTGCATGGGACTGTCCTTTTCAAGGGTTGAGGAAGTCCGCGGTTTAGCGGGGCCCTGGGGGACCGGCTTGAACGCAACAGCTACACCAGGGTGAGGTTGGCCGGGGCGAGGCCGAACATGCGCCGGAAGGTGCGGCTGAAGTGCGCCGAGTCCGAGAACCCGGCGCCGTGGGCGGCGGCGGTGAGGCTGAGCCCCTCGGTCATCAGTCGGACCGCGCGGGTCAGGCGGATCCAGAGCAGGTAGGTCTTGAAGGACAGGCCGGTCTGCTCGACGAACAGGTGGCTGAGGCGGCTGGGCGAGAGGTTCGCGAGCCTGGCCGCGGCGCCGAGATCGATGGGGTCGTCATGCGCCTGGGCCACCCAGGCGATCACCTTGCGGACGCGGGCGTCGACGGCGGCCGGCGGACGGTCGCCGGCGAGCGCCTGGACCAGGGCGCGCCCGATCTCAGTCAGCTCGGCTTCGCCAGGGGCGGGGGTTCGCGCCAGGGCGGCCAGCTCGCCGGCGAGCGGCGAGAAGGTCGATGCGGGCAGAGGCCGAAGGTCGCCGCCCGAGAAGGTCGCGGCGATGATGGCGCGCCCGGCGGGGCTCTCGGGCTCCACGAACAGGATCGCATAGGCGCCCTCGGCGTCGAACTGATGCGGGGCGTCGGGCGCCACGGCGGCGAAGGGTCCGGCCAGCTCCTGGTCGGCCAGCCACAGACGGAACCGGCCGCCGAGACTGATGACGACCTGCACCGCGTGGTGGGCGTGGACGCCGGTGCGCGGCGGCCGCGCGGCGTCCGGCGGCGCGGTGTTCAGCAGCCAGAGGCTGCCGCCCTGCCACGCCGCGATGCGCACCTGGGCCAGCTGTTCCATGCGGCGGGCCTAGGCGGCCTCGGCGCGGGCCAGATAGGGCGCGATGACGCCCATCGCGCGGGCGACATAGGCGTCCTTCTCGCCGACCGGGGCGACATAGCGGATGGCGTCTTCAGCGTCGGCGGCCGAGGCCAGGCGGGCGAGGGTCCAGGCGGCGAGATATTGCGAGGCGAGGCAGCCGCCGGCGGTCGCAACATTGCCATGGGCGATGAAGGGAGCGTCGAGCACCTCGACCCCGGCCTCGATCACCCAGGGCTTGGTGGTGAGGTCGGTGCAGGCGGGCAGGGCGCCGATCAGGCCGAGTTTGGCCAGCAGCAGGGTTCCCGAGCACTGGGCGCCGATCAGCTGGCGCGCGGGGTCGAGGCGGATGGCCGCCAGCATCTGAGGATCGGCGGCGATCTCGCGGGTGCGGATCCCGCTGCCGATCAGCACCGCGTCGGCCTCGGCGGCGAACTCCAGGGGGCGTTGACGCTGGATCGTGACGCCGTTCACCGAGGTGACCTCGGGCGTCGGGCAGGTGATGTGCGCGGCCCAGCCCTTGGCCTTCATCCGGTTGAGGATGCCGGCCGCGACGAAGGAATCCAGCTCATTGAAGCCTTCGAAGGTGAGGATGGCGATCTGCACGGAAGGCTCCGGGACACGGGGGTGGAGATCCGCCTTCTACGCCGATCCGGCGGGGGCGTCAGGCCGGGCGACAGGTCGATCAGACCGGCGGCGACAGCACCGTCATCTCCACCGTGATCCGGTCGCCGGCGGTGATATTCGCCTTGCGGCGGGTCTCGTCCTTGAGCGGCAGGAGGTAGGTCTCGTCCTTGCGGAACAGGGAGGTCTGGAAGGCGGCGCCGTTGATCGTGGCGGCGACGGGGATCATGCCCCAGCCATAGGTGACGCGACGGGCGAGCGCCCGGATCTCCTCGGCCTGGGCGAGGGGCAGAGGGGCGAAGAAGAACGGCGCAGGGCCGCGCCAGTGCAGGATCTCGGCCTCGAAGCGGAAGTCGGCGAGCGGGGTGTGGTTCGGCCGGGGTCTCATGGCTTCAGCCAGCGGAAGGTCCGCGCGATGAAGGCCTGGCCGTCCGCCTCGACCGGCGGGGCGTGGGCCATGATCACCCGCCGCGTCGGCCAGGCGAGGATCCGGCGCAGGGCCGCGCGGGCGGCGGCGCGGCCGGTGAAGGCGTTGCGGAACTTGTTGGGGACCTCGGGCTGGGGCGCGGTCATCAGGTCGAGCTTGGCGATGAGCGCGCGCCAGCCGGTGAACCAGCCGGGCGGAAAGTGCTGGATCAGGTCGGTGAAGATCGCCGTGCCGCTGGGGCGATGGAAGAACACCACCTCGGTGGTGATCAGGTTGCCGCGGACCAGGACCTGGTCGATCTGGTCGGCCCAGTCCGGCGGCGGGTCATCGGTGAGATCGGCGTCGAAGGCGAGGTCGGGGCGTTTGGCCCGCAGGCCGGGCGGGGCGTAGAGGCGGGCGGCGGGATAGGCGGCCTTCCAGTCTGAGAGCGCCAGGTGGTGCAGGGAATTGGGGGCGACAATGTGCTTCACCGCGCCCAGGGCGTCGACGGCGGCGCGGAGGTCGGGCGAGATCGCGGTGGGCGACCAGATGAACAGGCCGCCGTCCTCTAGCCGGATCACCGCCATCCGGGTCGGGTACTGGAATCCCGCCACCCCGACGAGGGGGCCGTCCGCCAGCCAGATGTCCTCGCCGAAGGGCTTGAGCATGGGCGGGAGTTTGCGGCGGGACGAGGCGAAAACCAAGCCCGCCGCGCGCTGCCTTAGCCCGGCAGGTTCCCGTAGATCTTCATCAGCTTGTAGAGGTAGTCGCGGCTGCCATAGAGCGACTTGACGCTGATGCGTTCGTTGAGGCCGTGGACGCCGTCGCCATCGGCGTCGCCGAAGTCGCCGGAGATGCCGTAGGTCGGGATGCCGACGGGGGTCAGGAAGGCGCCGTCAGTGGCGCCGGCCGACATGGTGCGGACCAGGGGCACGCCGGGCCACATCTCAGACGCCAGCTTTTCGGCCGGGCCGAGGATCTTGGGATCCAGCGGCGGCGGGGCCGAGGGGACGTTGCGGGTCTCGCGGATCGACACCTTCACCTTGGGATCGGCGATGACGTCGGTCAGGGTCAGGCGGACCTGCTCGGCCGTCGTGCCGGGGAAGACGCGGCAGTTGATATTGGCCTTGGCGCGCTGGGGCAAGGCGTTGGTGGCGTGGCCGGCGTCGAGCAGGGTCGCCACGCAGTTGGTGTGCAGGATCGAGTTGATGTCGGGGTTGCGCTCGACGATGGCGCGGGCGGCGGCGTCCTTGGGATCGGCCATCAGGGCCTTGATGGCGGCCCCCTGGTCGGCCGGCAGGGCGGCGGCGGTGCGGGTGAAGAAGTCGCGCGTGGTGTCGTTGAACTCGACGGGGAAGTGATAGCCCTCGATCGCCACGAGCGCGTGGGCCAGGTGGTAGATGGCGTTGTCCGGCAGGGGCCGCGAGGAGTGGCCGCCGGGGTTGGTGACCTCAAGCGTGTAGTTCTGGGAGAGCTTCTCGCCGACCTGGATGCCCAGGAACACCGGCTTGCCGTCCGGACCCAGGAGGCCGCCGCCGCCCTCGTTGACGGCGAAGGCCGCGTCGATCAGGTCGCGCTTATTCTTGGAGAGATATTCCGCGCCGTTGAAGGCGCCGTTGGTCTCTTCCCCGCAGGTCAGGGCGAGCTTGAGGGTGCGGCGCGGCTTGAAGCCCTCGGTCTTGTAGCGGACCAGGGTGTCGACCCAGATCGAGGCCATGGCCTTATCGTCGGCGACGCCGCGGGCGTAGAAGTTGCCGTTCTCCTCGATCAGGGTGAAGGGATCGCGGGTCCAGTCCTCGCGCTTGGCCTCGACCACGTCCAGGTGGGCGAGCATCAGCACGGCCTTGGCCTTGGGATCCTTGCCCGGATAGACGGCCACGAGGCCGCCTTCCTTCGGGTGGTCCGGGGCGGTGAAGATGGTGAGGTCGGAGTCGGGGAAGCCGGCGGCCTTGAGGTGGGCGGCCATGCGCTCGGCGGCCAGGGTGCAGCTGCCGGCCGAGAGCGTGGTGTTGGTCTCGACCAGTTCCTTGTAGAGGGCCCGATAGGCGACCTGGTCGGGGCGCGGGGCGGCGTCCTGGGCGAAGGCGGGCGCGGCGGCGCCGGCCAGAAGCGCGCCGGTGAGCGCGAGGGTCTTGAACATCACTGGGGTCCCCCTGAAACAATCTTGGGCCGGACCTTAGGACGACGCGGGGGGCTGGCAAGGGGGCGAAAGGCGAACCGCGGTTTGCGAAGGTCAGACCCTTGGTTCCGCGACAAGCGCCGACCGAATATGCGGCACGTCGGCTTCTGGCGGCCGTCCTTCAGTCGGCCAGGACCGCCGCGCTGGACACGACGGCGCAGTATTCCTTGTCGAGGTTCGCCAGGGACATGGCGTGAACCTCCTCGGCCGTGCGCAGACGGCCGGCGAAGTCGGGCTGGGCGAAGGTGAAGCAGGCGTCCTCCGCCAGGGTCACGTCGAAACCCAGGGCGGCGGCTATTCGCACGGTCGTCTCGACGGAGTGGTTGGTCGCGACCCCGGTGATGACCAGGGCGTGCACGCCGGCCGTCCGCAGGCGCCGCTCGAGGTCCGTACCGATGAAGGCGCAGTTGGTCGTCTTGGCGACGACCGTCTCGCCGGCCAGGGGCGCGACCTCGGGCTTGAACTCATGGCCCTCCTGGCCCGGGCGATAGGCCGATGTGGGGGTGGTGGAGTCGTGCCGGACATGCACGATCGGGCGGCCCGCGCCGCGCCAGAGGGCCAGCAGGGCGGCGATCTTCTGTTCGGCGTCGGGATTATTCCGCGGGCCGTGCTTGGCGTGATAGGCGGCGTCGATCGCCTTCTGGACGTCGATGACGATCAGGGCGGCGGCGGCGTATGCGGACATCGTGGGCTCCTGGCGAAACCTCGACCCTAGGGCGGTCCCGCTCGGGGGCGTAGGGCCAATTCGACCCGGCGGAACAGACCACTCGGGCGCCTCGCCCCCGGACCGCTTTTCCCTTGCGGCGCGGGTCGAGGCCTTGGGAAATGGCGCATGTCTTCCGCCGCCGCCGCCGTCATCGCCCGCCTGAACCTCGCCCCGCACCCGGAGGGCGGCTGGTATCGCGAGACCTGGAAGGCCGCGGCGACGGTCGCGGGCGGACGGGCGGCGGGGACGGCGATCCTGTTCCTGCTGGAGGCCGGGGCGCGATCGCACTGGCACAGGGTCGACGCCGACGAGCTGTGGCTGTTCCAGGCGGGCGATCCCCTGACCCTGATGACCGCCGCGGGAACGGCGGGCGAAGGCGCGAAGGCCACCGTGCGGCTGGGCGCCGACGTGCTGGCCGGCGATACGCCGCAGCATCTGGTGGCCACCGGCGACTGGCAGGCCGCGATCGGGCCCGAGGCCGGCGGGGCGGGCTGGAGCCTGGTCGCCTGCGTGGTGGTTCCGGGCTTCGAGTTCGCCGGCTTCGAGATGGCGCCCGAGGGCTGGGCGCCGGTCAGCTAGGCCGGCGGATTCAGCATGGGCGTCAGGCAGCTCATGTCGACGTCCTTCAGGCTGGGGACGGTCTGCAGCAGGGCGACGCCGTTGCGGACGCGGCGCTTCTGGGACAGCACCAGGGCCAGATTGCCGCTGGTGGCGTCCTTGGAGGCGGGGTTGCGGGCGGTCATCACCTCGCAGGCGGAGGCCGCGTCGGGGGTGCGGGCGAGCGCCTTGCCGGTGACGTTCTCCAGGTCGATGGCGAACATGGCGAGCGCCGTGCGTTCCGGCGGGGTCCAGTCGGGATAGGCCTTGGCCAGGCGGACCTCCCAGGTGCGGGCGGCGTCGATGATGTAGGCGACGTGGGACTCGACCAGCAGCGCCTTGTCCTGGGGCCGCGAGAGCTCCTGGTTGGCGCGCTTGCCGTCGCGGCCGTACCAGCGATTGACGGTGTTCAGGTCCCACTTGCGGACCGGCTGGCGGTAGCGGGCGTGGCGGCCGACGGTCTCGGGCAGGAGCTTGCCGACCAGGGCCTTGGCCTGGGCGTTGTCGGTGCCGAAGTCGAGCTGGCGGATGCCGGCGCTGGGGCCGGAGTTCTCATAGATGGCGTCGCTGATGCGGAAGGCGTCGCGGGAGATCTCGGGATTGGGCGGCCGGGTCTCGTTCATCTCGATCAGCCGGTGGGCGACGCAGACCAGGTCTTCGGGCTTGTCGTCGCAGGCATAGCCGAGCTGGGCCACCAGGGAGGCCTGGAGGTCGTCGCCGGTGGGCAGGGGGCCTTGCGGGAAGCCCTCATTGAGCGCGTTGCGGCGATAGACCCGAAGCGCGGCGAGCAGATAAGCCTCGGCCACCCAGCGCCGGGCGTCGGAGCCGCGCTCCAGGCGCTGATAGCGGGCGGCGTAGGCGGTGGTCATGGGCCAGGGCTTGCGGCTGGCGGTCGCCCCGAAACGGCTGGGGAAGATCCAGAAGAACTGGCCGCTGCGGTCAGCGTCCTGGATCCAGGGGGCGGTGACGGCCTTGGGATCGAAGGTGATCTGGAAGCGGCGGTCCTCGACGCTGGCCCGCAGGGTTCCGTCCGCCAGGGTCTGGATCGAGGGCTTGTAGAGCACCGGGATCAGGGCGTTGCAGCTGGTCTTGGGATTGAAGCCGGGCCGGTTCTCGATGCGCAGGCCGAGCACCGGCGCGCCGTCTGTATAGCGGCCGGGCAGGCCGGCCAGGTCGGTGAGGTCGCGGGAGAGGTCGATCGGGATGGTCTCGGCCGCCCTCAGGCCCGGATCGAAGGGCGTCGGGTCGTCGGTGACCGGCGTCGCGTCGGCGAGATCGGCGACCGCCTCGCGCATGTCCTCGGCCACCACGCCGTCGGCGGAGTTGCAGCGGGCGGCGGCGCCGGACGCCGCGCCCAGCGCCAGGATCAGGGCCGCAGCCGCGCCGCTGAGCACCTTGGAACGCCTCATCCGTCACCCCCGCGACGCCCGGCTCGAACGCCGTGACCGACGTTAACCTTTCGCGGTTCGGAGGTGCAATCGACGTCTGCAACCAGGCGAGCGGCCGGGGTCTAGTAGTCCCAGGGGAACATGGCCTTGTAGGTGCCGCGCTTGCGCGGATCGACGAAGGGCAGGCAGGTCTCGCAGGCCAGCAGGGCGTCGACCTGGGGCTCCAGGGGCGCGGTGCGATCGACCAGGGCGATGCGCGGCTGGAAGCTGTCGCGCAGCTCCTCGAAGGCGGCGGGGAAGCGCAGCATTTCCAGCAGCACGGGGACGCCCAGCCAAGCCATCAGGTCCGACCAGCCGCTGTCGGGGCCGAGCATCAGGCGACAGCTGGAGAGGTAGCCGAGCTCGCGGGCCAGGTGCCCCTCGGTCCCCAGCTCCGGCTTCCAGGTGGTGCGGCGGCCTTCGGGGATGACGCAGCCGTCGGGATGGCCATAGGCGATGACCGGCAGGCCCAGATGGGCGCCGATGGCGTCGGCGGTGGCGCACATCCAGTCCGGGTCGCTGTTGCGCAGGCGGGCGAGCTGCTTCACCGCGCGGATCTGGAAGCCGACATGGGGCTCAATCGGCTCGGGCGGGTTCTCGAAGGCGAAAGGCCTGTAGGACGGGCGCAGGCCCTCGGAGCGGCGCAGCTCCGTCTCGGCCAGGCAGGTCTCGGAGAAGGCGAAGATGTTGCGGTCGTAGTCGGTGAGGGGGCGGCCGTCATAGTCGAGCCACTCGATGAACAGCTGGCGCAGGCGGATCTCGGCCACCGCCTCGCGGGTGATCTTGTTGAGGTCGACCATGTTCATCACGACCTCCAGCTTGCCGTCATAGAGGCGCGGGGCGACCTCCAGATCGGGCAGTTCCGGCGGGGTGGCCAGGATGCCCGCGCCGGCCCCGAAGATGACGTGCTCGGCCAGGATGGTGTCGCAGGCGGCCATGAATTCCGGGGCCAGGATCGCCGTGCCGGGCGGATAATATTCCGGGCGACGGGCGATGATCTTCCAGCCGTTGCGCAGCCAGGGCTCCACCCGGGCGAGGTGGTATTTCACCTCGTAGCCCATCTCGCCCAGATAGGGCGGCAGGACGCGGCGGATGCCGATCTTGGGCTCGGGCGGGGAGGGGGCCAGCTCGCCGTCGGTCTTGTTGAACAGGGCGGTCTTGATGACCTGGCGCAGGATCTGCTGCGCCGGGGTGCGGATGCTGGCGGGGAGCGGCGACTTCACGGACACTCCTTGGGTGACGGGCGCGACGGCCGGACGATTTGACCGAACGGGGCTATTTCGATTCTGGACGCCTGCCTATGCGACCGCCCGTCCATCGCGCGCGGCGGGTCACAGATCGGGCGACAGTGCGAGGCGGATGTCGGTCGGGCCCTGGTCGCGGACCAGGTTGATCGCATGCGCGGTCTGCAGCCCCTTGGGCTTGGCGTCATTGATCAGGATGCGCTCGCCGGTGGGCAGGCCGAAGATGGCGTGATCGATGCGCAGGCCCGCCGCCGCCAGCAGGGCCAGGGTCTCGGCCTGATACTGCGGATCGCGGGCGCTGAGCATGATGATCCGGTCGCCGGCCGGGATCTGCGCCCACAGTTCGCGCACGCCGGGCAGGATGGTGGCGTCGCCGCGCAGGTGGCCGTTGTGCGGACAGACCACCCCGTCGAGATCGATCAGCCAGGTGTGGGCGAGCGTGCTGAGCACCAGGGGCGAGTCGGTCATGGGCGGCGCCCCTAGAGCTTGTTGAGCCCGGTCTCCAGCCAGTAGAGACCGAGATAGAAGGCGGCGATGGCGGAATCGATGTCGTCGCGGGTGTAGCCGGACAGGGACAGCCAGATCAGGCCGTGGATCACCTCGATCCGCCCCATCTGGTCGCCGAAATATTCCGGGAAGATGGACTGGGCCGCCGGGATGAAGGCGGAGTCCTCCATCAGCACCTCGACCGTCTCGTGGTCCACATGCAGCTTGAACTTGCGGCGGTTGAAGGTGTCGTACCCGCCCACCGCTGAATAGTAGACCTTGGCGAAGTCGTACCATTCGTCGCCCATCACGCCGGGCTTGGCGAAATAGCCGCGGGGATCGATGAACCAGGTCCGCAGCTTGTCGTCGACCAGGGCGTTGGAGAAGGTCGCGTCGCCGTGGATCGGCACGAAGCGCGTCGGCTGCAGCCCGTCGATCAGGTCGGCCAGGGGGGCCTCGGGCTCGCCATAGAACGGATTGCGGCACTTGCGGCCATTGACCGTCATGGCCTTGCGGTCGAAGCCCGGCAGCATGGGCGAGACGCTGCGCACCCGGCTGACGGTCTTGTCCAGATAGACCTCGCGCACGTCGTCGGGATTGGCGTCGGTGCGGCCGAGATCGTGCAGGGAGATCAGGGCGTCCAGATGGTCGGCCAGGACGGCGCGGCGTTCGCGAGGCGTCAGGTCGGCCATCTGATAGGCGTGCTGGCCCTTGATGCGCTCGATGACCAGGGGCGCCTCGCCATAGACCTTGGGGATGCGCCGGAAGCCCAGGCCCTTGGCCGCGCCGTACCAGGCGACCTCGCGGTTGTGGACGTCGTCGAAGGCGTGGTCGACCACGGTCTTGGTGACCCGGGTCTCGCCCATCTCGACCTTGTTGAAATAGCGCGAGAAGCCGGCGCGGTCGTTGCTGGTCTCGATGGTGGCGAAGTCGCCGAGCTCCTGAAGATTGGGGCAGTCCAGGGTGGCGAAGTCGACCACCGCGCGGGAGAACCAGCGGACGAACTCCCCGCCGGGCGGCGGGGGCAGGGGCAGGCTGGCGGTGGTGGGGAAGTAGAACAGCCCGGGAATGCCGCTGGTCTCGCCGGGCTTCTCGTGCAGATGGCCCTCGGGCGCCTGGGTCCAGCGGCAGGTGAAGGCCGAGGTGGTGCAGACCACCGGCAGGGTGGTGTCGGGCCAGGGCGGCAGGTCGCCCAGGATCAGGTCGCTCCAGACCAGCACGGCCGGCGCGTCGGCGGGCACGCGGGCCAGGGCCTCGCCGACCCCGCCGAGCGTCCCTTCCTCCGCGGCGCGGATCAGCTCGTAGTCGACGCCCGGCGGATTGACCTTCAGATAGCGCTCGAGCTGGTCGTACATGTAGTCGCCGATGACCACGAAGGCCGCGTCCGGGAAGCGGTCGAACAGGTGGTAGAGGATCGGCTTGCCCTCGACCGAGACCAGGCACTTGGGCTTGTTCCAGGTGTGGTGGCGCAGGCGGCTGCCGCGGCCGCCGGCCTGGACCAGGACGTAGGTGCGGGGGGTGGTCACGCGAATCGTCCGGCGAGGTTGAACATCTGTGGACTGTCGCATGACGGGCGGGGGACGCCACGTCCCCGGGGCCGCGGGGCGACTGCGCCGGAACAGCGCAGGTTCGGCGCGTGACCTCGCCGCGCGCCCGGCGTATGCGGACGGCCTCCTCGTTTCGAAGGCGGCGCGCGCGATGATCCCCTGGGTCCACCTCGACACCACGACGGTCCCCGACGGCGGCGGCGAGCTGAAGCTCATGCGGCGCGGCGAGGAATATTCGATCATGGCCGGCGCCATCGAGCTGATGAATTCGCGGCTCAGCGGGTCGGAGGAGGCGCTGGCGACCCTGGTGTGCGACCGGCTGACCGATCGGCCCAAGGCCCATGTGCTGGTGGGCGGCTACGGCATGGGCTTCACTCTGCGCGCCGCTCTGGGACGAGTGGGACCGGCGGCCAAGGTCACGGTCGGCGAACTGGTCCCGGCGGTGGTGGACTGGGCGCGGGGGCCGATGGCCCATCTGTCGGCCGGATCGCTGGAGGACCCCAGGCTGGCCATCGTGATCGGCGATGTGGGCGCCTTGATCCGCGGCGGGTCCGGGACCTACGACGCCATCCTGCTGGACGTGGACAATGGGCCGGAGGGTCTGAGCCGCAAGGCCAACAACCGGCTCTATGACCGCGACGGTCTGGGCGCGGCGAAGAAGGCGCTGCGGCCCGGCGGAATCCTCGCCGTGTGGTCCTCGACCCCCAACGACGCCTTCACCGAGCGGCTGAGCCGGGCCGGCTTCGCCGTGGAGGAGGTGCGGGTGCGGGCCAATGGCGGCAAGCGCGGGGCGCGGCACACGATCTGGCTGGCGACCAAGCCGACGGCTTGAGGCCCGTCTAGCCCTTGGGCTTGAGGTCCGGACGCGAGGCGAGGAAGGCGGCCTTCTCAGCCGGGGTCAGGACCTTGGCCTTCTTCATGCGCGAGACCTTAGGCGTCGGCGGGGCGTAGGCGCTGGGGGCGGGCTTCTTGGTGCCGCCGGGCAGGTCGGAGAGCCGCTTGATCGGGGGTTTCATGCGCTGCTCCCGGTGACGCCGCGTGGGCCTTGTTCCTCCATGGCAGAGATTGGCCGCCGAGACGACCCTTTGCGGTTGACGCCGCGCGCCGCCGCGTCAGGAAGGGAGCATGACCGACACCGCTTCATCCCGCCCGCCCCACGTCCTCGTCACCGGCTCCACGCGCGGCATCGGCGCGGCCATTGTCGAGACCCTGACCGCCCAGGGCGCGCGGGTGGTGGGTCACGGCCGGACAGGCGGCGCGGGTGTGATCGGCGCGGACCTGAGCGCGCCCGGCGCCGGCGATCGCCTATGGGATCGGGCTCTGGCCGAGCTGGACGGGCGGATTGACGTGCTGATCAACAACGCCGGGGTGTTCGAGGCGGTCAGCGTGGACGCCTCGGACGAGGCCTGGGCGGCGGGATGGGATCGCACCCTGCAGATCAACCTGCAGGCCAGCGCCGATCTCTGCCGCCGGGCGGTGCTGCACTTCCGGGCCCGCGGCGGCGGCGGGCGGATCGTCAATGTCGCCAGCCGCGCGGCCTATCGCGGGGACAGCCCGGCCCACTGGCACTATGCGGCCTCCAAGGCCGGCATGGTCGGCATGACCAAGTCGATCGCCCGCGGCTACGCCATCGAGCAGATCCTGGCCTTCGCCATCTGTCCCGGCTTCGTCATGACCGGCATGGCCGAGGACTATCTGGCCAGCCGCGGCGGCGACAAGCTGCTCGCCGACATCCCGCTGGGCCGCGTGGCCGAGCCGGCGGAGGTCGCCAGCGTCGCCGCCTATCTGGCGCTGCAGGCGCCGGCCTCCATGACCGGGGCGGTGCTGGACGTGAACGGGGCGAGTTTCGTGCGCTAGGCGCACTTAAGGCGCGTGACTTTAAAATCTCAATTCCGGGTTGATTTCGCCTTCTGAGGCATACAAGCTGAGCCTTGCAACCGGGGGGAGCGGGCTGCAGCCCAAGGGCCGCGCCGCGAGGGGGGAATTTGAGGTCTTTGCTGGTGCTGCTGGCCTGCCTGGCCATGGCCGCCTGTACAACGACGGAGGTGCGCAAGGCGGCGCCCACGGCCATCGCCGCGCCGGTGGCGGATTCCAAGGTGATCGTGGTCAATCCTGACGTGAAGCTGGCCGTGCTGACGGCGGCGGGCTTGCAGGAACCTCGGGAGGATTGGAGCCAGTCGGCGCGCGCCAATCTCAACACCGCCATCAATGACGCCCTGAAGGGGCGGGCCCATCGGTTCGAGGCGCTCGATCCGCAGGCCTCGATGGACGGGCGCGCCGGGCAGTTGCTGCGACTGCACGAGGCGGTTGGCCAGTCCATCCTGGTCTACAGCTATGGTGGCCTGAGGCTGCCCACCAAGGCCAAGGGCTTCGACTGGACCCTGGGCGAGGGCGCGCAGGTGCTCGGTCAGCAGCATCAAGCCGCCTACGCCCTGTTCGTTACGGGCCGTGGGACCTACGCCAGCGCCGGCCGCGCCGCGGTCGTGATCGGCGCCGCGATGCTGGGGGTCGGGGTGCCCATGGGGTCGCAGCAGGTGTTCGCTTCGCTGGTCGATCTGCACACCGGCCAAGTAGTCTGGTTCAATGTCGCTACGGCCGGTCCCAACGCCGACATCCGCAGCGCAGAGGGCGCCGCAGCCTTGACCCGCGACCTGCTGAAGGGCGCGCCCCTGTGACGGCAGGGCGACGCCTCGCGTCGCTTTGGGCCGTCGCGGTCTTCGCGAGCGCCGCGACCCCGGCGGCCGCCGCCGCGCCGGCGGGCCTGCGGCCCCCCGGGCTGAAGCCTGAGCCCAGCAGCGCCGAAGCCGGCATGTGGGGCGAGAGCGACCGGGAGGAAGCCCATGTGCGAACCTCAGCCGAGCTCGACCAGGATCCGGCCCTGACGGCCTATGTCCGGGGCGTGGTCTGCAAGATCGCCGCGGAATATTGCGGCGAGCTGCGGGTCTATGTCCTCGACCGACCCTTCCTCAACGCGACGACGGCGCCGAACGGATATGTGGAGGTGTGGTCGGGGCTGATGCTGCGCGCCCAGACCGAGGATGAGCTCGCCTATGTCCTGGGCCACGAGGTCAGTCACTTCGCCCGCAACCACTCGATCGAGCGCTATCGGACCCTGAAGACCACGTCGAACGTGGTGCTTGCCCTGCAGGTCGGCGTCACCTTGGGGGCCGTGGTCGCCATGAGCGGGGCGGCCAACTCCGGGACGGTCAACGCCGGCGACACCATCGATTCCATCTCACGCGCCGCCCAGTCGATGAACGACCTGATCTATCTGGCGGGGATGGCGCGCTTCTACGGCTTCTCCCGCGAGAATGAGACGGAGGCCGATCGGCTTGGATATGAACGTGCGGTGGCGGCCGGCTATAGCCCGTCCGCCGGCGCGGACCTGTGGACCTATGTGGTGGCCGAGACCAACGCCTCGGAGTTTCCCACCGTCCGAAAGGCCGAGGCGCGGGGCAGCGTGTTCAACACCCACCCGATCACGGCGGATCGGATCGCCGCCCTGTCGAACCTGGGCGGGCCGCCGGGCGGCGCCCCTAACCTGACCGCGCGCCGAAGCTATCGCGCGACGATCCGCAGCCACCTCGGACCGTGGCTGAAGGACGATCTGCGTCGCCGCGACTTCGGCGAGACCCTCCGGCTGCTGGATCGGCTTGAGGAGGAAGGCGAGGATCTCGGGATCCTGGAGTTCTATCGCGGCGAAACCCACCGTCTGAGACGGCAGGATGGCGACGCGGCCGCGGCCCTGAGCGCCTATCGCGCGGCGACGACCCATGAGGACGCGCCCCCGGCGGCCTGGCGTGAACTTGCGGAGGCTCTGCGCAAACAGGGCGACCGCCCCGGCGCGGTCCAGGCCCTGCAAGCCTATCTCGTCCACGCGCCCAACGCGCCCGATCGCTGGCTGGCCGAGGCCAGCCTGAAATCCCTGACTGCTCCGGAGTCACCATGAGCCGCCAAATCCGCCTCACGGCGACCGTCCTGACCCTCATGCTGCTGACCAGCTGCGCCAGCATCACCAGCGTGCCCGCGGGGCCCCTGACCCTGGGCGAGGGGCATCCGGCGACCCTGGATCGCGAGTGGTCCGACATCTCGACCCTGACCGCCAGGACGCCACAGGTGCGGGTGCTCACCATCGACGGCCTGGCGCTCAATCGCCTCTATGTCGCCCAGGGCCTGAAGCCGGGCGAGGGGCTGACGCGGCCCATGGCGAAGGACAAGCCGGTGCCGGCCTATCGAAAGGACATGTCGCCGAACGAGGTGATCGAGTTCGTGTCCGACAGCGTGGCCGCCCAGGGCTATCAGCGGGTCGAAACGGGCGAACTTAAACCCGCGCGCCTGTGGGGGAAGGACGCGGTTCGGATCGAACTGACCGCCAAGACGGAGACGGGTCTGGAGGTGTCCGGCGTCGCCGAGGCGGCCGACATCGGGGGACGGCTCTACCTCATCCTCTACCTCGCGCCGAGCGAGCACTATTTCAATACCTACCTCCCGAGCGTGGAGGCGCTGTTTCACAGCGCGGCCTGATCCGGGGCGCGGCCGCGACGAACTCGCGCGGCGGCGCGGTATCATCCGGCCACGAACAATGTTTACAGCCCGCGCGACCGCGCGTAGGGCTGCCCCAAACCCGCGACTTCGCAGGAGATTCGGGCGGTCATGCTGAAGTGGTTCCAGGCTCTGATGCCGAAGGAAGATCGGTTCTTCGATCTGTTCGAGGCCCATTCGCGCACCCTGACCGCCGGGGCGCTCGCCCTGCAGCAGGTTCTGGCCGGCGGCGACGGGGTTCCGGCCGCCTGCGCCGAGGTGGCGCGGCACGAGAACGAGGCCGACCAGATCACCCGCGAGGTGCTGCTGGCGGTGCGCCGGACCTTCATCACCCCCTTCGACCGGTCCGACATCCACGACCTGATCAGCTCGATGGACGACGCCATCGACCAGATGCACAAGACGGCCAAGGCGATCACCCTGTTCGAGGTGCGCCAGTTCGAGCCAGACATGACGACGCTGGGCCAAGTGATCGTGCGCACCTCGGCCCTGGTGGCCGAGGCGGTGCCCATGCTGCGCAACCTGCAGGGCAATGCGACCAAGCTGAATGCGCTGGCCGAACAGATCTCGGCGCTGGAGGAAGAGTCCGACCAGCTCTACGACACCGGCATGGCGACCCTGTTCAAGGGGCCGGCCCGGGCCGATCCCATGGCCTTCATCGTCGGCAGCGAGATCTATGACCACCTGGAGAAGGTGGTCGACCGGTTCGAGGACGTGGCCAACCGCATCAGCGCCGTGCTGATCGAGCACCTGTAGGCGCGGCCGTGGACCTCGTGGCGACAGCGGGCCCGCTGCTGATCTTCCTGGTGGTCGTGGCGCTGGCCTTCGACTTCCTGAACGGCCTGCATGACGCGGCCAATTCCATCGCGACCATCGTCTCGACCCGGGTTCTGCCGGCCCGCTACGCGGTCATGTGGGCGGCGTTCTTCAACTTCATCGCCTTCCTGTTCTTCGGCCTGCATGTGGCCCAGACGGTGGGCAAGGGCATCCTCACGCCCGGGATCATCAGCGACGCGGTGATCTTCGGCGCGCTGGGCGGGGCGATCACCTGGAACGTGGTGACCTGGATCGCCGGCATTCCCTCCTCCAGCTCCCACGCCCTGATCGGCGGGCTGCTGGGCGCGGGCGTCGCCAAGGCGGGGCTCGACCCCGTGGTCTGGGACGGGGTCTACAAGACCATCGCCGGGATCGTGGTGTCGCCGGCGCTCGGCTTCAGCCTGGCCATGGTGCTGGCGCTGCTGGTCTCGTGGCTGTTCGTGAAGGCGACGCCGGCCATGGCGGACGGCGCGTTCCGCAAGCTGCAGTTCGTCTCGGCTTCGCTCTATTCCCTGGGCCATGGCGGCAACGACGCCCAGAAGACCATGGGGATCATCGCCGTCCTGTTATATTCGCACGGCATGCTGAAGGGCGCCTTCCACGTGCCGCTGTGGGTGGTGCTGAGCTGTCAGGCGGCCATGGCGGCCGGGACCCTGATGGGCGGCTGGCGCATCGTGCACACCATGGGCTCGAAGATCACCCGGCTGTCGCCGCAACAGGGATTCTGCGCGGAGACCGGCGGGGCGATCACCCTGTTCCTGGCCACCCACCTGGGCGTACCCGTCTCGACCACCCACACCATCACCGGGGCGATCGTCGGCGTGGGCGCGGCCCGCCGGGCCTCGGCCGTGCGCTGGAACATCGCCGGCAGCATCGTCTGGGCCTGGGTCTTCACCATGCCGATGGCCGGGCTGATGGGGGCGGGGTTCTACTATCTCGCCGTCCTGGCCGGGCGGGTGGTCTGATGGGCAAGAAGACCGACCGCGTCCGCCCGGAACCCGACCGCGAGCCCCGCGCCCAGTACGCCGCCGTGCCCTGGCGCAAGGGCGAGGACGGGATCGAGGTGCTGCTGCTGACCAGCCGCGAGACCCGGCGCTGGGTGCTGCCCAAGGGCTGGCCGATCAAGGGGCTGAAGCCCGGTCCGTCCGCGGCGCAGGAGGCCTTCGAGGAGGCCGGCGTGTCCGGCAAGGTCACCAAGAAGCCGATCGGCGTCTATCACTATGACAAGCGCCTGCGCAGCGGCCGCAGCCAGCATGTGCGGGTCTCGGTCTTCCCGCTGGAGGTCACCGCCGAGCTGGCGGTGTTTCCGGAGGTCGGCCAGCGCGAGAAGGAATGGCTGCCCCCCAAGGAGGCGGCCGTGCGGGTCGACGAGCCGGAGCTGAAGACCCTGCTGGCGGGGTTCAGGGCGAAATAGCCGCCGCGTGCGCGCGGGCGACCGGCACGGCGCCTGGCGGGCGCTGGTCCTGGGGCGCGGGCGCGTCCGTCGCCCCGGCGACGCCGGACGAGGTCTTGGGCGCGGCCTTGTAGGCCAGATAGGACCCGTGACTGATCGCCATCAGGGTGACGAAGTCCTTGTCGAGGGCGGGCAGGGCGTTCGCCGTCGGCGCGGTCAGCAGGGTCTGGAAGACGCTCGCCGCATAGACCCCCAGCAGCAGCAGGGTGATCGCCACCTGCTGGACCTTGCTCAAGTCCACCGAGAGCGCATTGCCGACCTCGTCGCCCCGGAACAGGTCGGTGAAGCTGGCGTTGGCCGGGGACTTGCGCGCATCGACCTTGCCGATGCTGCGTTCCGTGCCGCCTCTCGCGGTCGCCAGATCGTCCACCGACGCCGCCGAGGGCGTCTCCGCGGCCTTGAGCGACAGGATGGTCGGGGTGGCGACGAAGGAGGCGGCCGAGACCCCCATGGCCAGCAGCAGCTCGCCGGGGATGGTGATCTTGAGGCCTGCGCCGAGGGTCGCGATGGCCGTGTCGTGCAGCCGATAGGCGGCGAGCGTGATCAGGGCGCTGACCACCAGGGTGGTCCACAGCAGCATCTGCAGCTTGGACAGGCTGATCCGGTTGCGGCCGTCGATCGCCGCCCCCAGCACCCGGCCGTTGAGCGCCAGGCCGATGGCGGAAAGGACCGCCAGCATCAGGCCCGCTTCACACAGGAAGATCGTCGGCGCGCCGAAGCGCGGGGCGAGGATGGCGAGGACCGCCATGCCGGCGATCATGGCGACAGCGGCGCCGCCGGCGGCCCGTCTCTGGCTGGCCGGCATGGCGGGGCCGGCTCCGGTCGGTGGTTGCAGGCTCACGCGATGTCCTCCGGGCCCGTCAGTCCTGAATCCCGAAAATCTCCAGGCCGGGCCAGGCCTGGAGCACGGGGGTGATCGGGCAGAAGAGGCTGACGCCCTCGGCGTCGAGGCCGGCGACATGGAGGCCGACCACCTGCATGGCGTCATTGAGCACCGCCGCCCCGCTGTCCCCCTCCTGGGCGTAGAGGGGCGCGCAGGAGACGAGGCCCGCGAAATTGGCGCGGTCGCCGTTGGGATATTCCAGCTGGCCGCTCCAGTTGGTGGCCAGGACCGTGGCGGTCTTGCCGCCGCTTTGACCGCCCCAGCACCAGACCCGCATGCCCTGGGTGATTTGGGGCGAGGCGCCATGGGGCGGGCCCCAATCGCCGATCCAGGGGCTGACCGCCTTGGCGTCCACGACCTTGGCGATGGCGGCGTCCACCTGGTTGGTTCCGGTCGCGCCGAAGTCGATGCCGACCGAGGATTTCAGCCGGGCGATCGCCTCGGACCGCCCCTGCAGATAGATCGGCGTGCCCGGATCGCTCACCCCGCGCATGGCCAGGACATGGGCGCTGCCCAGGATCACGACGTCGCCGTCCAGGGTCGCCAGGCATCCCAGGGTCCCGGAGGGCCCCCCGCCCACGCTGATCCGCGATCCGCCCAGGGCGACGCCCGGCTTCGGCTTGGCGAGGCTGGGCGGCTTGGTCATGCGCCGCCGGAGGGGGCGACCGCGCCCGGCGGGCGGGCGGGGGCGGCGTCCTGCG
>NZ_JALDPT010000048.1 GCF_022695515.1 Phenylobacterium aquaticum | reverse complement strand
TAATCTCCATGGTGGGTGGCTCCCAATGCTCAGGTTGGCATGACGGCAACCACATTGGCCCTCTGAGGCCGGGAGCGGGAGCCATCCACCCCATCTGCTTTCCGGAGGACCTGCGGCACGAGCCCATCCTGCTGCCCAGCCTGGACAGCGACATCCGCGTGGGGTTCGACCGGCTGCTGGACCTGGCGGGGATCCGGCCGATCATCCTGGCCGAGGTGGACGACATGGCCATGCTGCGCCTCTTGGCGCGCGAGCGGGAGGGCGTCACCCTGGTGCCGCCCATCGTCGTGCGCGACGAACTGGCGAGCGGCGCCCTGGTCGAGCACTGCCGAATTCCTCAGCTCACGGAGAGCTTCTACGCCATCACCCAGACCCGCCGGTTTCCGAACCTGCTGCTGGGCGAGTTGCTGAGCCGCTATGCGGGGTCGGAGCCCGGACCCGCCGCCCGCTGAGGGGCAAACGGCGCCGAGAGGGCGTTTCGCGCCGGCGGCCGCGAAAGGTGGATCGGGCGGAGCGCGGCGCGCTAGAAGGGCCCGTCTCACACACTCAAGAAACAAGGAGCCTGCATGGGCGAGAAGAGGCTGGGGAAGAGCGCCATCGTCGTGTCCGACATCTGCATGGGCACCATGACCTTCGGCGCGCAGGCGGACGAGGCCACGGCGTTCCGGATTCTGGATCGGTCCTACGACGCCGGGATCACCTTCTACGACACGGCGGAGAACTATCCGGTGCCGCCCGATCCCAAGTGGGCGGGGCGGACCGAGGAGATCTTCGGGCGCTGGATGAAGACCAAGCCCCGCGACGCCATCATCCTGGCCACCAAGGTCAGCGGGCCGAGCCATGGCTGGATCAAGTCGGCCCAGCGGTCTGGCCGCACCGCGCTCGACCGGCACAACATCGTCCGCGCGATCGAAGCAAGCCTTCAGCGCCTGGGCACCGACTATGTCGACCTCTATCAGACCCACTGGCCCGATCATGGGGTCGGCTATGAGGAGACGCTGCGGACGCTGGACGACCTGGTCCAGGAGGGCAAGGTCCGGATCGTCGGCTGCTCGAACGAGACCACCTGGGGCCTGACCAAGTCGATCGCCGTCGCCGAGCGCGAAGGCACGGTCCGCTATCAGACCATCCAGAACAATTTCAGCCTCAACAACCGCCGCTTCGAGGACGAACTGGCCCAGGCCTGCCGGCAGGAGGGCGTCAGCCTGATCCCCTATTCGCCGCTCGCCGGCGGCGTGCTGTCGGGCAAGTACCAGGGCGGAGCGACGCCCGAGGGCGCGCGGTTCTCCAGCTATATCAACCTGGGCGGCCGTCACACCGTGATGGCGCGGCGCTTCGTCAACGAGAAGAGCCTGGCCGCGACCGAGCGCTACATGCAGATCGCCGCAGACCTCGGCATCTCGCCGGTGACCCTGGCCACGGCCTGGAGCAAGCAGCACGACTTCGTGGCCTCGACCATCGTCGGCGCGACCCGCGAGGATCAGCTGGACGCCATCTTCGCCGCCAGCGATCTGACGCTCAATCAAGAGACACTCGACGCCATCAACAAGGTGTCGAAGGAATTCCTGTACCCTATGGGCTGAGTTCTCGGGGCGTTCCCCGCGTGCAGGCTTGCCTGACGTTGGGACGCCCCTCTAGCTGCGGCCGGCGGTCGGCAGGACCGCGTGTGATGGGCGTAGCGCATTGAGCAGCGACGGGTTCGGAAGTCTCACCACCGGCGGCTTCTTCGTGGAACAGGCGGGACGGTTCATTCCGACCGACGCGGCCGGGGGATATTGGCGCGCCAACACCCTCAGCGGGCGGCTGGTCGGGGGACTGCTGGGCCTGGCGCTCGAGCGGGCTCATGGCGGCCCCGACCTGACGCCTGCGCGCTTCTGCGTCGACCTGATCAAGATGGCGCCCAAGGCCCCGCTGAGCGTGGCCACCCAGGTGATCCGCCAGGGCCGGCGCCTGTTGCTGGCCGAGGCCCAGCTGATCGCCGATGGCGACGTGGTGGCGCGCGCCAGCTGCCTCTATCTGCGCCAGTCCGAGAACCCGGAGCCCCCGACCAGCCAGTCCCCCGACTGGAAGGTCCCGCGCCCCCATGACCTGCCGCCCTCCCCCGATGCGAGCCACTGGGAGATCCGGCCGATCCCTGCCGCGGCTCGGGACCCGGCCGAAGCCCCCCGCCGCGGCGCGGCCCCGGCGACCGGCGGCGCAACGTCCGCCAATCCGCCCGTGCTTGGTCCGATGTCGCCGTTCGAGGCGCGCCAGGCCTGGGTGCGCGAAAGCCGGCCTCTGATCGAGGGCCTGGCCCACACCCCCTTCACCCGGGTGGCCCTGGCCGCGGACTTCGCCAGTCCCATGGCCCATTCGAGCCCCGACAGCATCGACTTCGTCAATTGCGACTTCACCGTCTATCTGCACCGCCTGCCCGCCACCGAATGGCTGGGCTTCGACATGGTCCGCCATCACTCGACGGGGGGCGTCGCCGTCGGCGAGTGCTGGCTGCATGACGAACAGGGCCCCCTGGGTACGATCAACATCGCCGCCGTGGTCCAGCGACAGGCCTGATCTCAGGCGGTCGTCGCCGCCAGGATCCGTTCGATCAGCCAGTAGGCGGCAAGACCGCCGATCACATAGGCCGGCGCGACGACCGACACGCGGGGATCCCGCAGATACCTCGCCGCCGGCGTCCGCCGCGCGACGGCGAGGACCAGCAGCACCGCGGCGATAAAGGTCAGCTGACCGATCTCGACCCCGAGATTGAACAGCAGCAAGGCCTGGGGCGCAGCCTTGGGCGGCAGACCGATCTGGGCCAGGGCTCCGGCGAAGGCCATGCCGTGCAGCAGACCGAACGCGAAGGCGATCAGCCAGGGCCGCCGCCGGGTCAGGGTGTCCCGCCGCTCGGGCCCCGCCGCCAGTTCGCAGGCCACGAAGACGATGCTGAGCGCCACCAGCGCCTCGATCACCGCCGAGGGGAAGGCGATATAGCCGAGCGCGGCCAGGGCCAGCGTGATGCTGTGGGCGACGGTGAAGGCGGTGATCGCCTTCACCAGCTGGCGATTGGGCCCGATCAGCAGCAACAGGCCCAGCACGAACAGCAGATGGTCGAAGCCGGTCAGGATGTGCTCGACGCCCAGCTTCAGATAGGCCGGCACCGCCAGTCCTGAGGGCGGCGACAGGCTGAGCGTCTGGGACGGCTGGGCGGGGCGCAGAACGCCATCGACCTGACGCCCGTCAGCGGCGCTGACGCGCAGCAGCACGTCGGTCACGGTCTGGGGCAGGCCCTCGATGGTCACGGTCTGGCCGTCCAGCGGGGCGCCGTGCTCGACCCGCCAGATCTTCTGGATGAAGCCCGGCGTCGCGGTCTCCTGGCTGGGCTTGGCCTCCAGGGCCCCGCTCGACAGGTGGGGGGTCAGATGCAGCACCATGTCGCCCATGGCCGGCTGCTTCCAGGTCACCTGATAGGTTCCCGGGCTCTGCTCGACGATCTGCAGGAGGGCCGGGCGAACCTCGTGGGCCTGGGCTGGCGCGAGAACCGCCAGGCCCGCCCAGATCAGCGCCGCCAGGGCCGGAAGCAGACGGCGCAGGTTCATGGCGCGCCGCCCGCCACCTCGACCCGGTAACGCTGGCGCAGCCGGACCAGGAACGCGGTGTTATTGGCCGCGCGCCGGTCGGCGAGCCAGGCGTCGCGGACATCCTGCCTCACGGCCTCGAAGGGCGCGACCTCCGCCCCCTGCCGGCCCGTGACGCGGACGAGGTGGAGGCCATAGGCCGAGGCGACGGGGCCGACCCAGCTGTTCAGCGGCGCGGCCTGGACCGCCTTGGCGTAGGCCGGGCCATAGTCGCGGGCCAGGTCGTCCTGGCTGACATCGGCATAGGTCAGGGGCAGCAGGAAGGGATCGCCGCTGGCCGCCTGCCCGCCGTTCAGCTTGGCCAGCGCGGCCATGGCGGCGGCCCCGGCCGGCCCCTCCCCGCGGTCCCCGCTGAAGAACAGCTGGCGCAGGGCGGTGTGGCCGGGCTGCAGATATTGCGATTTCGTCCGATCATAGAAGGCGCGCAGGGTCGCCTCGTCCGGCTCGGCGATCTCGCCGACATCCTCGCTGGCGAAGGCCATCTTCTCGGCCAGGCGGCGGCGGATGATCATGTCGTCGCGGTCCAGACCCAGGCGGCGGGCCTCGCTGGCCAGCAGTTCCTCGTCGACCCGGTCCTGGATGATGGCGTGCAGTTCCGCCTTGGTGGGCGGCCTCTGGCTCTGCTGCTCCCAGTAGGAAACCAGCTGCTCCAGCTCCTGGCTGTCGATCCTGACTGTCGGCCGCTCCATCGCCCGGACGGCCTGGAGACCGGCGAACAGCAGGGCCCCAATGACCAGGAAATGGGTCAGGGGCTCGCGGGCGATCCGCTTGAACGCGGCGGTCACGCCCGGCGGCGGGAACCGTCCGGCCCCCGCCTTGTCCAACTCAGAGGTCACGCGCGGTCAGGCCTTGGGCTCGTACCAGATGGGCGAGGACCAGGCCCGTTCCATGATGGTGGTCGGCAGGGTCGGATTGGGCGGCGTGCCGTTGCGAAGGGCGTCCCAGGTGGACCAGCGGCAGGACGGGTTCTCCAGCACGCGCACGTAGTAGAAGGCCCGCTGACGCGGATTGAAGGTGGGATCGGTCCAGACCGTGCGCAGCTCGACGTCGCCCTTGAACCGGGTCGGTTCGCAGGTGGTCAGGTCGACGCTCGCCCCGTTGGCCGGGCAGCGCCAGGTCGCGGTGTCCAGGGTCAGGTGGTCCGAACAGGCCACGTCGAAGACCCGCTCCTTGGCGACCCCGTTCTCGATCCAGCCCTTCACGATCTGGGCGCGCTGCAGATAGCCGGAGCTGGGGTCGCGGACGCCCCAGACCAGGAACTTGGGCGCCTTGCCCTTGGACGGCAGCAGGTCGCCGCCCATCGGCACGCCGTGGCCATAGGCCTGGGTGACCAGGTCCGAGCGACCGGCCAGGTCGGCGGGGAAGTCATAGCTGGCGAAGAACCGCACACGGATGCGCGGGCCGGAGGTGGCGAAGGTCTCCTTGCGGCGCAGGGCGGCGTAGATGGACTCCCGCGAGTTCTCTTCCGCCCAGACCCCGGCCAGGCCCGAGGCGCCCCAGCTCTGGAAGCGGGCCGCGGCGTTCTTGGGGTCCATGTCGACCCCGTCCCAGCTCTTGGCGCCGTTCGGCGGCACGGAGCCGCGCTGGGCGGCCGTGGCGTCGATGCGCCCGACCTTGCTGAAGAAGTTGCGTTCCTCCGCCGAGCCGGGGGCGGCGTTATGGGTGTCGGTCGAGCCGATGAAGCCGAACTTGAAGGGGTTGAAGCCCTTGGCCTCCTGCATCGCGATCCCGTCCTTCAGGGCCTCGCGCACATAGCTGCCGTGGAACTTGGTCACCGGCCGGTTCACGCCGATGTAGCGGTCCATGATCTCGAAGTTCGACCATTCGTCATTGGGCGACAGCGAAGGATGGGTCTCGGACGTGCCCTTGATCTGGCTGATCTCGACCAAGGGTTCGTTGCGCATCCGCAGCTCGGCATAGGCCTTGTCGATCGGCTGGCCGTTCATGCGGACGGAATCGAACATCAGCCCGTCGCTGCCGTTGGAATTGTGCGGAATGGCCAGGGCCTCGACGCCCCGCCCCCGCCACTCGTCCATGGTCTTCCAGAGGTCCTCGGGATTGTTCGAGGCCAGCGCCGAATAGGGCAGGTCCGGGGTCTTGGCGCTCTTGAAGATGACGTTGCGGTGCAGGTTCCGGTTGCCGGGCGCCGAGGTGTATTCATAGCCGACGAAGGTCGTGAACCGGCCCGGCGCATAGTTGCGCGCCGCGGCGTCCTGGATCTCACCCCAGGCGCGGGAGACGATGCGCCGCTCGCTGAACTCCTTGGGCAGGGTGCCGTGCTCGTTGCCCTCGACCATGCGGTTGAAGGCGGCCTGGATCTCCTTGGGGTCCTTGCTGAACAGGCCCTGGACGATGGGCAGCTTGGAGATCGGGCTCGCGGGATCGTTCGCCTCCTCCATGGCCCCGATATATTCGGAGTGGTCGGTCACCGCGACGAAGTCCAGCGGCGCGCCGGAGAGCCGGACATTCATGCCCGACGCGTGGGGGATCGTCTCGCCCTTGGCGAACCGATAGGCGTCCTCGGGCGTGGCGCGGACATTGAAGATATAGGCGTCGAAGGACAGCTTGGTGTGGACGTGGAGGTCGCCGAAATAGGCGTTCCGCTCGGGATTGTAGCCCGGCAGGTGCTGCGGGGCGCGGGCCTGGGCCTTGTGGGTCTGGGCGACCGCCGGCTTGGCGGCCGACTTCTGCGCCTCACCGGACGCCAGCGCGGCGCCTCCGGCGGCCAGGGCCACGAGACTTCCGGTCACGAGCCAGGCGCGGGTGCGCGAATTCCAAAGACGTTCCATCCCAATCTCCCCGATCGTCTCGCCGGCGGGCCCCGAAAGGTCCGCCGCCCCAGCGGTTTTTCCGAATTGACGCCCCGCCGGCCGGCCTTGGCAAGCCTGAGCCTGCCTATGCTTGCGTTATCCCCGTCTCCACGACCTCAAGGCGCGGCCCCCGCACGGTCGGCGGCCAGGATCATGCGGCGCGCCTCGGTCAGGTCCTTGACCACCAGCGGCAGTCGGCTGCGCAGGAAGAACACGCCGTAGATCCCACGGTCACGGTCGATCCAGGGATAGGTTCCGAAGGCGCCGGGACTGGAGACCATGCCGCAGCGGCCCTTGGCGTCGAAGGTCTCGCACCAGTTGCCGAGCCCATAGGCCTGGAGGCCGGCGGCGCCCGGCGGGCGATAGGCCATGACCGCCTTGCCGGTCTGAACCGTCTCCATCTGGTCGAATGCCGCCTCGGACAGGATCCGTCCCTTCGGCCCCATGCCGCGCGCGGCCAGCATGGAGAGGAAGGCCGCATATTCGTCGGCCGTGGTGTAGACGCCGGCCTGGAGATTGGGATTGAGCACCTCGCTGGGCGACAGGCCGGGACGCAGGGGATTGCCCCAATAGGTGTGGCTCATGCCCAGAGGCCCGGCGATCCGCGCGGCGAACAGATCCGCCCAGCGCTGGCCGGTCGCCTGCTCCACCAGGGCGCCTGCGACCTGCAGCGAAGGCCCGCCATAGCGGAAGGTCGCGCCCGGCGGGTCCTCCAGGGGGCGCGCGGCGATCTCGTCGGCGGCCTGGGCCAAGGTGATGTGCGGATCCTGACGCAGGTCCACAAAGCCTTCCAGGCTCCCCTGCCCGGCCGTGAACGACATCAGCTGGCGAAGGGTGATCTGGCCCGCGGCCCCGGTGAACTGCGGCAGGCGTCGTCCGATCGGCTCGTCCAGGCTGAGCTTGCCCTCGTCCACCACGGTCATGATCAGGGCGGCGGTCATCCATTTGGACGCCGAGGCGATGGGCAGCCGCACGTCCGGACCGGCGTCGCCGACATCCACGCGATAGAGCAGCCGACCGTCCTTCATGACCAGGGCGGACACGCCCGACGCGCCCTCGGCCAGCACTTTCTCGAGCTGGGCGCGCAGGTCCGGCGGCGCCGCCTCGGCCCGCGCCGATCCGGCGGCCAGGAGACCGAGCAGCAGCGCCGCGCGCAGGAGGCCTGAGCGCGCCATGCTAGAAGCCCGCCGCCTTCTGGTCGGCGTCCAGCATGGGCTTCCTGAACTGGGTCCGCACGCCGGAGTCCAGACCGAACTCCATCAGCTGGTCCTTGGCCGGATCATAGGCGGGCCAGGCGACGCCCCCCGCGCAGGCCGGTCGGCCGGTCTTGGCGAAGCCGACCCAGCAGGAATGCATCAGAGCGCCCATCGCCAGGTCCTGGGTCGTCGGCGTCCCCAGGGGAAGCCGGCTCGCCGTCTCGAACACATAGATGATCTCGCTGCCGTGACTGGCGCCCGGCATGAGGGCCCGGCGCGCCGCCGCCACATAGGAGAAGTGGTAGAGGAAGGCCGGCGCGCCGGTCGAGGCCTTGCCCGCCACCCAGCGGGCAGGGCCGCCCATCACCACGTCGGTGTAAAGCGCGTCGGCCAGGGCCTGGTCCACCCCAGGTCGCCATAGGCCGCCTTCTGCTCCGGGGTGAGCCGGGCCAGGATGGCCGCGATCGGCAGGGGGAAGGTGCGCATCAGCGAGGCTTCGTAGCTGTTCGAGCCGATGATCAGCGGCACGTCGATCGCCCGGCCGGCGGCGAAGGCCTCGGCGGGGGATTCGGTCATCAACCGCCCGTCGGGAAAGGGACCGACCCCACCGGCTCCCCCCGACATGTCGACCAGCCTGTCGGCCGGCACGGCGCGAATCTGGTCCAGGGTGGCGTCCGGCCCGGGCGCGCCGGCGCGGGTCAAGCGCTCGACGCCCTTGGCCTCCTCGACCGCCAGGCCGCCGGGCTTCTGCCAGCCGCCGCCGGACTCCACGATCGCCTTGTCGAACAGCCCCTTGGCCGCGGGCGTGGCCAGCAGGGCCAGGATGCTGGATCCCCCCGCCGATTCCCCGAAGACGGTGACGTTCTTCGGATCGCCGCCGAAGGCCGCGATGTTCTTCCGCACCCAGGCGAGCGCCGCCATCTGGTCCATCAGGCCGTAATTGCCGAGCCAGTCCTTCGGCCCCGCCGCCTTGGTGAGGGCTGGGTGGGCGAAATAGCCCAGCGCGCCCAGGCGATAATTGATCGTGACGAGCACCACCCCGTCGCGGGCGAAGGCGTCGCCCTCATAGACCCGCCCCTCGCCGGACCCCACGCGGTGGGCGCCGCCATGGATCCAGACCATCACCGGCGCCGCCTTGGCCGCCTTGGGCGCCCAGACATTGAGATAGAGGCAGTCCTCGCTCTGCGGCCGGTCCCCGCCGGCCGCGAGCGCGCCGTCCGGTCGCGCCGGCTGGGTGCAGATCGGACCATATTGGGCGCCGTCCCGGACCCCGCTCCAGGACGGCGGCGGCGCGGGCGGCTCCCAGCGGAGGGGACCGACCGGCGGGGCCGCGAAGGGGATGCCCTTGAACACCACCGTCCCGCCCGCCTCGACGCCGCGCACGGCGCCGGATTGGGTTCGGGCCACGAGGCCGTCTTCCGCATGGGCCGATCCGGCCGCGGCGAGGATCAGGGCCAGGGCGGCCAGCAAGCGCTTCATCACGGCGTCTCCTTCGGGTCGTCGAGGGTCAGTCGAACAGCTGCAGTCGGGTGTCGTCGTAGGTCTGGTAGCTCTGACGCTGGCTGGTCCATTGCGGCGGGCTGAGCGTCTTGGCCCAGGCCGCCAGCTTGGCCTGCAGGCGGGCGACCACGTCCTTTCGGCTGGTCGCCAGATTGTGCTTCTCGCCGATGTCGGTCTTCAGGTCGTAGAGCATGACGTGCTGGCCATAGGGCCCGACCTTGGCCTCCACCCCGTCGGGGGTGATGTCGGCGCTGTGGTCCTGGCCGTCGGCCGGCTGGGGCCCGGCCTTGTTGGCGACCCACATCTTGTTGTCGCCGTCGCGGATCGCATAGGTCACCCCGGCCCGCCAATAGAGAGTGGGATTGGGGACGCCGCGCTTGGCGCCGGTCAGATAGGGCATCAGGTCGACGCCGTCATAGACCCGGTCGCTCGGCAGTTTCGCGCCCGCCAGCCGGGCCGCCGTCGGCACGATGTCGAGGCTGGAGACCTGCCGATCGTCCACCTTGCCGGCCGGCACGTGGCCGGGCCAGTTGACGATATAGGGCACGCGTACGCCGCCCTCGAGATGCTGGCCCTTGAAGCCGGACAGGGGCGCGTTGGAGCAGGCGCCCTGGATATAGCCGGCGCAGCCGTTGTCGGAGAGGAAGATCACCAGGGTGTCGCGATCCAGGCCGGTCGCCTTCAGCTTGGCCATGATGTCGCCGACCCCGTCGTCGAGCGCCGAGACCATGGCCGCGTAGATCCGCGTCCCCTTGTCGGGAACGTCCTTGTAGCGATCGAGATATTTCTGGGTCGCCTGCAGCGGCACGTGGGGCGCGTTGTAGGCCATGTAGAGGAAGAACGGCTGCGACTTGTGCCGCTCGATGAAGTCCACGCCCTCGCGGGTGAAGGCCTCGGTCAGATAGGCCTTCTCCTCGACCACCACGCCGTTGCGGCTGATCGGCGCCTTGGACCGGACGAGCTCCAACCGCTCCCGCGGCGACATGAGCGCCATCCGGGGATCGGGGGCGCTGGTCGTGCGCTCCGCGGCGTCCGCGCCGGGATAGGTGTAGGCCTGATCGGTCGGCTTGGGGTCGACGATATAGGTCGAGCCGCCGGCCAGCATGCCGAAGAACTCGTCGAAGCCCCGGTCATTGGGCCGGTAGCCGTCGGCGGCGCCGATGTGCCACTTGCCGATCATGCCGGTGTGATAGCCGGCCTGTTTCATGATCTGGCCGATCATCATCTCGTTGCGCGAGACCCCGCCGCGATTGTCGCGCCCGACCGGATTGAACTCGTAGCCGAAGCGCTCCTGGTAGCGGCCGGTCAGCAGACCCGCCCGCGAGGGGGAGCAGACCGGGTGCGAGACATAGCCGGAGGTGAAGCGAACCCCGCCGGCCGCCAGGGCGTCGATGTTCGGCGTACGGATGACCTTGGAGCCGTAGACGCTGGTGTCGGCGTAGCCCAGGTCATCGGCCAGGATCACGATGACGTTGGGAGGCCTGCGGCTGGCGGCCTCGGCATGGCGGGTCGTCAGCGCCGCGGCGGTCACGGCGCCGGCCGCGATCAGGCCCATGGCGCCCACGCCGACGAGGATGTGCTTGGATCGTCTTTGCATGGACAGGCCTCACGCCGAGCGGATGCTCAGCCTCCTCTCAGGACGGGGGGAACGCGATAGGCGCCCGACAGCAGCGCCTTGCCGGGGCGATAGACCCGAAACTGCAGACGGAACGGGCCGGCCGGCGCCGGCAGCCAGTTGCGGCGCAGGGCGGGCTCGGGAGCTTGCGCCGAGATCCGCAGGGTGACGGTTCCGTCCGCGTCAGCGACCAGGGGGCCGCTGTTGCTGCCCACGGAATAGACGCCCTGGGGATTGTCGAAGAAGAACAGCTGGCCGTCCGGAGTTGGCTCATAGAGGGTCACCGACCAGAAGGCGTCGGTCGGCGGCAGGGCCCGCGCGGAAAGACGAGGCGGTGCTCGAACGCACCGTCATAGTCGCCGTTCGGATGATCCCCGGCGCCCTTCAGATAGAGCGCCTCAGACAGGGGCAGGGCCGCCAGACCGGTCAAGGCGACCCGGGCGCGGTTGAGATAGTCGCGGCCGAAGTCCCCGGTGTCGGGCTTCTCATAGATCCAGCCCTGGACGGGTTTGGACTCATCGACCTTGAGGTCGGCCAGGGCCTGGGCCACGCCGGCGCGAACTTCGTCCAGCTGGGCGGGCGAGAGATCCTTGGGCGGGAACTGACGCCCGAGGCCGATGCCGAGGGGCGCAAGCCGCTTGAGCATGGCGCGGTCCCGGGCCGGCGGCGGATTGGCCGCGAGCGCGGCCTGGCCGTAAGCCAGAACGCCCAGAGGATCGGATCGGGGTGGCGCCGGCGCGAAGCCCGGATTAGCCGCCGTCGGGGTGAGGATGCGCACCTGATCCTGCACCGCCTGCGCGCCCGGCAGGTCCTGCTCTCCGCCCGCATAGGTGCGCGCCAGGGCCCAGACCATCGGCGTCGGCGAGGTGACGGTCAGTCCCCGGCCGGGCGGCCCCCCGTGGATCAGCCTGAGGGTCTCCGCGCCGATCCGATCCGCCCCGCCGAGCACGGCGAAGTTGTTGCTGTAGGCGTCCATCAGGGCGAGCGAGAAGTAGCGCGAGCCGGTCTTCGGCAAGGCGATATCCACGCCCTGCGACAGGTCGATCCAGGCGCTCGAATAGAGGGTGTCGCTGTTGGGCGTCGTCACCGCCCTGGACTTGGCGTCGGCGAGCCTGCGGGCGTGGCGAAAGACGTTCTGCTCCCGTCCGCCCGCAAGCGTCCTCGCCCGCGCCGCCGCCATTTCATAGATCGGCAGGAGATAGATCAGGGCGTCGTAGCCCAGGCGACGGAGGTCTGCGCGCCCCGTCGCCGCCGTCGCGCGGCCCGCCATGGCGGCGGCGGCGGCGATCATCATCGTCCTGCGATCCAGACGGCTCATGTCCCTGCAGCTCTCCGTGCGCTCGCCGTCACCAACGATAGGACAGCTGAGCGCCGTAGGATTGCGGGAAGTTCCAGCGCCGCACGCTCGCCGAGTCGAAGACGATGTAGCTCTCGTTGGCGAAGTTGTTCATGTAGAACGCCGCCTCCCACTTGTCCTTGGTGACGCCGAGCCGCAGGTCATAGGTCTGGAAGTCGTGCAGCCGGGGCGTCTGGGCGATTTCCTGCACCCCGCCCGAGCGCAGATTGCCCTTCACGTTCACGAAGCCGGTCAGGCCGTCGACCAGGGGGCGGCGGTAATTGAGGTTGAGCGTGCCCGTATAGTCCGGCCGCTGCGGCGTCTCCTTGCCCTTGTCGGGACCGGACACGACCTTGCCCGTCTGGTGCGAGGCGCCCAGGGTGACCAGGGCCACGCCGCCGGCCAGGCGGGCGCGCATTGTGACCTCGACCTCCACGCCCGACAGCTCGGCGTTGCCGGAGTTGTAGACATAGGGGGTCGCCTGGACCGGGCAGACCGAGCTGCCGACGAAGCAGCCATTGTCGGTCTGGACCAGCAGGTCGGAGACGTTCACCCGATAGGCGGCCGCGTTCACGAACAGGCTGCGGGTGATGTTGCCCTTGGCTCCGACTTCGAACGAGGTGGAGACCTCGTCGTCATAGGCGGCCGGCGGGGTCTTCGGCGCGCGGGGGTCCCCCAGGGCGAGGTTGAAGCCGCCGGCCCGATAGGCCGAACCGACCTTGCCATAGGTCAGCCAGTTCCCGACCTTGTAGGCCAGGGTGACGTTGTAGGAGAGATTGTCCGACGTCTTGCCGGAGCTGAAGGCGTAGCCGGTGCCGGACGGCAGGCCCGTGCCATAATCCAGGCGCGCCGAGACGATGCTCTTGTCGTCATTGGTGGAGCGCAGCTCGCCCGTCAGGTTCAGGGCGTCGGTGAGGTCGTAGCCCACCGAGCCATAGGCCGCCCAGGAGGTGAAATCGATGCGGACCACCTGGTCGGTGCCCGGAGACAGGGTGGCCGCCGTGGTGCCGGTCGAGGACTTCGACAGGATGATCTGGGCCTTGTCGTTCAGGTCATAGAGCTCCGCGCCCGCCAGCCAAGACCACTTGCCGGTCTTGTTCCCGGCGATGTGGATGTCGTTGAACAGGATGCGTGAGAAGTCGAGGGTCAGGCCGCCCAGGTTCGGATCGCCCTGGACCGCGCCCTTGGCCACCAGGCCGGCCGCAGCGGCGGCGGCCTCGAACTGCGGCGAGGTCGCGTCGCGGTCATAGGCGTTTTGCGAGTGACGCTCGCGCAGGGAGCTCGTCAGGGTGACGGTCGCGAAATCGAGGTCATAGCCCCCGACGAACTCGTAATAGTTGGTCCGCATCTTGGCGGTGGAGGGCGAGTTCCACGAGATGTTGTATTTGTCGTCGTAGATGCCCTTCGGATAGATCGCGCTGACGCCCGGCGGGATGTTCACCGAATACATCAGGCCCGGCAGGGTGTCCGCGCCATGCTCCGCCAGGATGTTGGCGGTGATCGGACCATTGCGATAGCCGAGCTGGACCCGATAGGTGTCGGTCTTCTGGGCGTCGAAATATTCCTTGGTGTAGGGGCTGTAGTAGAAGCCCTTGTCTTGCCGCATCACGTCGACGCCGACCCGCAGGGCCAGATTGTCGGTCAGGGGCTGGTTCACCACCAGCTGGCCTTCCCGGTGCTCCTTCGTAGCGATGTCGCCGGTGAAGAAGCCGCTTTCCTGGCCCTGGACCGGCCGGGCCGTCACCACGTTCACCGAGCCGCCCACCGCGTTGCGGCCGTTGAGCGCGCCCTGGACGCCGCGCAGCACCTCAATGCCCTGGACGTCGAAGAAGTCGGCCTTGGAGAAGGTCCGGCCGCCCTGATAACCGCCGCCGGCATAGGCGCCGTTGCGATATAGGCCGACGCCGGACTCCGCCGCGGTGGCGCGGCTGGTGCCGGACCCGCGCATGGAGACTTCCGAGGTCACCGGGTTGGAGGTGTTGGCGAAGTTCACGCCCGGAACGTTGGACAGCAGGCTCTGGGTGTTGGCGATGCCGCCGATGTTGCGCAGCTGCTCGGTCCCGAACGCCGTCGCGGCGGTGGGAATGTCGCGCAGGCGCTCCTCGCGCTTGCGGGCCGTGACGACCAGCTCGGTCAGTTCAGTGGCGGCGCCGGGGGCGCTCGCGGCGGGCGCGTCAGCGGCCCAGGCCGTTCCGCCGGCGGACGCGCTCAGCGCAAAGGCGATGGCCGCGACCGAAGCGCAGCCCAGATAGTTCCGTCCCATGGGTTCCCCTCTCCCAATCGCCGCGCCCGGTCTCTCGCCGAGGAACGGCCCCTGGCTGGGTTTATGAGCCCGACGCCCGCCCTCGACAAGCATTTTTCGGTTTCGGGTATTTTTTGAATCCTGGCGGGCAATCGTCTCGATTGGGACGCCGCCTCGCCTTCAGCCCCATAATTATTGTTTTTAATGGTTATTTTTGATCTTCACACATCTCGCTTCGCGCAAACCCTATTGCCCGATCAGCGAAGTCGGTATTATTTTTTGTCGAGAGTTTTTCGGGGCCCTGTCACTTGGTTGAAACTGCAGGCGCGGGCGGGCCAGGGATTCGTCCCCGGCGCAACGGACGGTCGATGGGCGCAACCGACGCAATGATGATAACTGGATCGACGCCGCGAACCTGGGCGAGGACAGCATGACGCCCGAGCGGCAGACGAACGCCCGCACCCGCAAATATCTGGACCGACAGGCCTCGATCCTGCGGGTCGCCGTCGGCATCCTCAATCAGAAGGGCCTGAGGGACATGACCCTCGGCGAGGTCGCCGACCACTTCGGCCTCGTCCCCACCGGCGTGGCCTATTACTACCGATCGAAGGAGCTCCTGGCCTCGGCCTGCTTTCATCAGGCCATCGAGGTCCATCGCGAGCTGATCCGCGGGGCGGCGTCGGGGACGACCTTCGCCGACCGGCTCGGCGCCCTGGTTCGCAGCTATTTCGATCTGCTCAGGCGGATCACCCTGGGGGAAGCGCCGGACTTCGCCCTGTTCGAGGACGTCCGCTCGCTCAACGACCCGGTGCTCGAGGCCGCCTATGTCGACATGTTCCGCGAGGCGCGCGCCCTGTTCGACGAGGGCATGGCGGTCACCGGCGACCGCGCCGCGCTCAACGCCCGCGTCCATCTCCTGATCCAGCAGCTGGTCTGGTCGCGCTACTGGCTGGCCAAGTATGATCCCCAGGACTACGCCCGCGCCGCAGAGCGGACCCTGGACATCCTGCTCCACGGCCTGGGCGCGCCGGGCGCGGGCTGGGCGCCGACGCCGCTCGACATGCCTCAGGGCTCCCTGAGCGGCGAGGACGGGGCCCGCGAAGTGTTCCTGCGCGCGGCCACCCAGCTCATCAACGAGCAGGGCTATCGCGGCGCGTCAGTGGAGCGGATCGCCGCGCGCCTCGACCTGACCAAGGGCTCGTTCTACTACCACATCGACGCCAAGGACGACCTGATCGAGGTCTGCTACCTGCGCACCGTCGAGGTCATGCGCCGGGCCCAGTTCGCCGCGGGCCAGTTGGACCGCACCGGCCGCGACCGGCTGGCCTCGACGCTTGGCCACCTGCTCGATCACCAGATCCAGGGCGACGCGCCCCTGCTGCGCTTCCTGACCGCCTCGGTGCCGGAGGCGATCAAGCGCAAGCTGCAGATCGGCTGCGAGCGGGTCAGCATCCACTTCGGATCCATGGTCAGCGACGGCATAGCCGACGGGTCCCTGCGCCCCGTCGACGCCCAGATCGCCGCCCAGATGCTGATGGCCGCCTCGATCGCCGGCGCCGAACTGACCAACTGGCTCCCCGGCCCGCCGGACCAACGCACCAGCGAAAACTTCGTGCGGCCGCTGTTCAGCGGGCTCGCCCTGCATTTCGGCGACGCCTGAGCGGGGCCGCCTATTTTCCCTCGCGGGGATCCGGCGGCGGGGTCAGGTCGAAGGTCTCCTTGCCGTCCTTGCCGACCTCGCGGTCCAGGGCGGCGACGCAATAGTTCTGCTCGGTGAGCACCTGCTTCGGATTGCGCCTGTAGGTGAAGGTGTAAGTCCAGGGGGTGGCGAAGACCACCGGATCGGTGACCACGGTGTCGATCTGCAGGGCGTCGGGTCCGGTCTTGTGGATGCGCTCTGTCACCTGCAGCTTGTGGCCCGGCACGCCATAGAGCACCTCGTTGGTCGGCCGGATGCCGATGGTGTCGACGACCAGGGTGTCGCCCTCCCAATGGCCGATCGACTCGCCGCTGAAGCTGTCGAAGAGGTCGTCCTCCGGCGTGTGCGCCCGGCCGTCGGTCCAGATATTGCGGACCTGCAGGCCGCCGCCGCCCGTGAAGACGGCCAGGCTGTCGCCCCGAACCATCAGCTCGAAATTGCCGTCCATCTGGCGGGGCATGCCTTGCGGAATGCACTGGGCGTCGCCGGTGAACACCTGGAGCCCCTCGGCCCGTCGCTTGATCTGCTCGAGCTTCTTGGCCTGATAAGCCGGGGTCAGGGGCTGGGGAATGGTCTCGTACTTCTCGATCGAGATCCGGTTGTTCATCACCCAGACCCCCTGAAGTTCCTTGAACAGGGTGGCCGGGGATTTGTCGGCGGGCATGGGATAGGGAACGGCCGGCGGCGGCGGCGCGAAGGGCTGCGCCAGGCCGGGGCCCGCGACCGCCATCCAGATGAGGCCGCCGACCCAGGCCGCCCGCAATGTCCGTCCGGTTCGCGACATGACTTCCCTCAAAGCAAGACCGATCGCCCGCAGTCTGCCTGCACGGTCCGGGCGGGGTCAGCCCTCCGCCGCGCCCGACAGTTTCAAGCAAGTTCGTCGATCCGCGCGAGGTCGCTCGCCCTAGGATGGCGCATCAGTTTCCCGTGGAGGCCATGATCATGACGGACCTGCGCAAACTCGCCCTCAGGACCCTCGCCGGCCTGGCCCTGGCCGGGTCGGTGGGCGGCGCGGCCTTCGCCCACCACTCCTATTCGATGTTCGACCGCAACAAGACCATCACCATCGAGGGCGCCGTGCGCGCCTGGGAGATGACCAATCCCCATTCCTATCTCTGGGTCACGGTGATGCGGAAAGACGGGGTCACCGAGGTCTGGGGCATGGAGGGCGCGGGCGTCAGCGCCCTGCAGCGGGCCGGCGTGCGCAAGTCCGAGGTCAAGCCGGGCGACAAGGTGAAGGTGAACCTGCACCCCCTGCGCGACGGGCGCACCGGCGGCCAGCTGGTCAGCCTGGTCCTCGACAGCACGGGCCGGGTGGTGAACTTCGGCGGCGGCGGCGGCCAGCCCGGCCGGCCCGATGGCGCAGAGGGGCAATAGGCCCGACTATCCCCCCGGGAGATCCCGGGCGAGGCGGAACCCCAGGGTCGCGCTGTGCGTGTCCGGCGTGTGGTGAAAGCGGCTGAACACCCGTGAGCCCGGCGGCGTGCCGTGCCAGGCGCCGCCGCGAATGACATGCTCGCAGATCGCCGGGTCCGGCGGCAGGGTCGCCTGCGTCCTGGGATCCACATAGCAATCCGAGGTCCAGACCCAGGTGTCGCCCGTGGTGTCAAAGAGGCCGAACGGATTGGCCGGGAAGCTGCCGACTGGCGAGGTGCGGCGATTGTCCCAGAGGCTGCCGCAGCCGTCGCAATTGGCGTGATTGGCGCCGACCTCCTGGCCCCACCAGAAGTCCGTCCGCGCCCCGGCGCGATTGACGTATTCGTATTCCACCTCGGTCAGCAGGCGGTAGGCGTGACCGGTCCTGGCGCTAATCCAGCCGATATAGGCCCGCACATCGTCCAGGCTGACGCAGAGCACCGGGTGATTGTCCGCCTGGACGAAGCCGGGATTGCGCCAGCCCCGGTCCTGGCGGATGCGCCCCTCCTCCGCCTCGAAGGTCCAGCATTGCTCGGCAGGGCGATAGCCGGTCTCGGCTGTGAAGGCGGCGAACTCGCCCACCGTGACGGGATATTCCGCCACCGCGAAGGGCTGGGCGAAGCGCACGGCGCGGGCCGCCTGCTCGTTGCCGCGAAGCAGGGCCGCGCCGGCCGGCGCGCCGATCACGGCCTCTCCCAGCGGCACGATCCGCAGGCGCGGCGCGAGCGGGCCGTCCCACAGCTCGGCCGCGTCATGGCGGGTCTGGAAGGCGGCGAACTGGGCGTCGCGGGCCGCGCGCCAATCCTCCGCCCGGGCCAGGACCGGCAAGGCCAGGACGGCGCAGGCCAGGACGCCCAAACCCAACCGCGATCTCAGCGCCATGTCGCCGCTCCTCTGCAGACAGGGCCCAGCCTAGACCCCGCTCCGCCGCGGCATTCCCCCGTCCTGCGCACGACAGTTTCCCACGCGGTGCGCAGATGGCGGGGCGCAGGCGGCCAAGGCCTGCTCTCGGGCCGATTTCCGCCGCCGGCGGGGCTGTTCGGAACATTCTGTAACCGAGGTTCGGAACCGTAAATTACAGGGCCGGCCTCCCGCGGACCGACATGCTGGTCGTCCAACCGGTCGGGGGACGACGACATTGACCAGCCACATCAAAGGGGGAAGAACGCGCCTCGCCCAACGGGCCCGATGGGTCCTGCTCGGCGTCGGCGCCGCGGGGATCGCGGGCCTGGCCCAGGCGGAGGAGGCCGGGGGCGCCCACGAGGTGAGCGAGGTGGTGGTCACCGCCTCGACCCACGACCTCTTGGGCGTGGCCACCACCTCGTCCCAGGGCTCGGTCACCCGCCAGGAGCTGGAGCTGCGGCCCGCCTACAGGGTCGGCCAGATCATGGAGACGGTGCCGGGCCTGGTGGTCACCGCCCACTCGGGCGAGGGCAAGGCCAACCAGTACCTGTTGCGCGGCTTCAACCTCGACCACGGCACCGACCTGGCGACCTATGTCGACTCCATGCCGGTGAACGCCCGGGTCCACGCCCACGGTCAGGGCTATACCGACCTGAACTTCCTGATCCCTGAACTGGCGACGGGCCTGAAGTTCACCAAGGGCCCCTACTACGCCTCGGAAGGCGACTTCGCCTCCGTCGGGTCCAACCGGGTGAGCCTGATCGACGCGCTCTCGACCCGGATGTCGGTCAGCGCGGGGTCGGTCAATGACCAGCGGCTGTTTGCGGCCACCACATTTGATCTGGCGGGCGGGCGGCGCCTGCTGGCGGCGGGCGAGACCGTCCACCTGGACGGCCCCTGGGACCACGGGGACAATCTGCGCAAGGTCAATCTGGCGCTACGCCTGACACCGGCCGCCGATGTCGACGGGTTGAGCCTGACCGGCCTCTATTATCGCGGCGCGTGGAACGCCACGACGGACCAGCCGCTGCGGGCCATCGCCGCGGGCCTGATCTCACGCTTCGGGACCCTCGACCCGAGCGATGGCGGCCACGCCGAGCGCTTCAGCCTGTCGGCCAGCTATATCCGCCGCGACCTGGGCCCCGGCGACGTCGGCCTCTCCGCCTATGCGATCCGCAACGAGCTGACGCTCTACAACAACTTCACCCACTTCCTGGTCGACCCGTCGCCGGGGACCAGCATGTGCAGAACGACCGGCGGATCGTGGTGGGCGGCGAAGCGCGCTACAGCTTCAAGCGCGTCACCCTCCCCGTCGGGATCACGGCCGACACGGAGATCGGCCTGCAGGGCCGGCGTGACGACACCTATGTCGATGCGCGCCACAGCCGCCAGCGGGTCTCGCTGGAGACTCTGCTCGCCGACGAAGTCACCGAGTGGAACCTGTCGACCTATGCCCAGACCACCCTGCGGTTCGGCGACCTAGTCCGCGCGCAGGTCGGCGCCCGGCTTGACCATTTCGCCGCCGACGACCGCAATCTGGTGGGCGGCCTGTCGGGCCGTCAGGACGCGACCCTGACCCAGCCCAAGGCCAGCCTGATCTTCGGACCGTGGAAGCGGACGGAGGTCTACTTAAGCGCCGGGCGCGGCTTTCACTCCAACGATGTCCGCGCCGGCCTGTCGGACTCAGGCGATCTCACCCGCCCGCCCTTCCTGGCGACCTCCAAGGGCTCGGAGATCGGGGTGCGCACCAACGCCATCCCCAAGACCCAGCTGGCGGCGACCCTGTTCAAAATGGAGTTCGCCAGCGAGCTGACCTACAACGCCGACGAGGGTCGCACAGAGGCCGGGCGCCCCGGCCGGCGGGTCGGGCTGGAACTCACCGGCCAGTACCGGCCCTATCCCTGGATCGAGCTCAACGCCAATATCGCCATCTCGCGGGCCCGCTACACCGACCATGATCCGGCCGGGCCCTATATCGAGGACGCCCCCGAGGTGGTCGCCTCGGCCGGGCTGCTGATCGACAATCTCGGACCCTGGTTCGGGGCGGCGGAGTTCCGCGACCTCGGCGCCCACGCGCTCAATTCCGACAACAGCGTCCGCAGCCGGGGTTACCGCGAGCTCAATCTCAGCGTCGGCTACAAGCTGACGCCGGCCACCCGGCTGCAGCTCGAGGTGTTCAACGTCACCGACGCCAAGGATGACGCCGCCGACTATGTCTATACGGACCGCCTGCCCGGCGAGCCCGCCGAGGGGGTGGAGGACCTGCATGTCCACCCGCTGGAGCCCACCTCTTTCCGGGTCGTCGTGTCGCGGATCTTCTAGCGGACGCGCAAAGATTGGGCGGCGGGCCGGCGCGGCCGTCGCCCTGGGGAGCTGACGAAAACCACTGAAGCTGATGCGCGGCCAAGGCCGCTCCTCAGGGCCGGGATTTGGCCTAGCGTCGGAGCCTTGGCGTTGTCTTTCCTGGGTGGAGCCCTATGCGCAAAACCGCTTTGCTGTCCGTCGCGCTCTGCGCCGTCTCCATGGGGGCGCCGGCCCTGGCCCGCGCCGCGCCCGACATCACCGGCATGTGGGCGCTGGACCAGCCGGCCGACCATATCCATCAGGCCCAGCCCAAGCTGACCCCGGCCGCCAAAGCCGAGCAGGACGCGGTCAACAAGATCAGCGCCGCGAACAACCGGCTGATCGGCGAGGCCCACACCAAGTGCTGGCCGGCCGGCATGCCCGGCATGATGCAGCCGCCCTTCGGCATCGAGTTCCTGCAGACCAAGGGCCGGGTCACCATCCTGTCGGAGGTGAGCACCCTGCCCCGGACCATCTATCTCGACGAGAAGGTCCATCCCGACAGCGTCCAGCCGGGCTGGAACGGCCACTCGATCGGCCACTGGAAGGGCAATGTCCTGGTCGCCGACACCATCGCCCTGAACGGCCGCCTGCCGCGCACCAGCCCCAAGACCCACATCACCGAACGCATCTTCCTGGAGGACGGCGGCAAGCATCTGGTCGACGAGCTCGTCGTCGAGGATCCGGACGTCTACGCCGAGCCCTATCACCTGCGCTACCGCTACAAGCGGGTGGAAAGCGGCGAGGGCGCCGAGCTGATGGAATATGTCTGCGAGGTCGATCCGGCCAATCTGTTCGCCTACGAGCGCGAGCAGAAGGAAGCCGGCCGGCCGTCGGACTTTGACCCGCCTGGTCGGCGGCCTCCATGGCCCAGCCGTCCACGATCAAGGCGCCCGGCGGCGCCGCGCCCGCCGCTACGGCCGGCGGACCGCCGCCCCCCGCCTACTGACCCCAGCTGAACCCCAAGCCCCACATCGCCCCCGGCCCGCGCCGGGGGTTCTTTTTTGGGCGCTCGCAGGGGCGTCGAGCCCCGGACCCTGGACAGCAAAAGGCCGGCGGAGCTTTCACTCCGCCGGCCCGGCTTGTCCGAACCTCCTGCGGGAGGCGGCGGCTATTCGAAGGCCAGGTCGAGCGACAGGCCGACGGTGCGCACCGCCTCGGGGTTCAGGACGTTGGTCCAACCGCCGTTGTTCGCCTGGCGGCCGGCCAGGAAGAAGGTGTCGAGCGCGTTACGGGCATAGACGCCCACGCGATAGCGACCATCCGGCGAGGTCAGGCCGGCCGAGAGGTTCAGCACCCCATAGCCCGGATTGACGATGTTCGGATCCATCGGCGCCGACAGCCACTTGGAGCGGTGCAGATAGGTGGCGTTGGCGTCGACCTTGAACATGTTGCCGAGCTCGTGGGTGTAGTTCACCCCCAGCCGGTAGGTGTACTTGCTGGAATTGATCAGGGGCGTGCCGGCGGCGTTGGTCGAGGCCGTGGTGTTGCCCGGGTGGATGTAGCAGCCGTTGATCCCGCTGGTGGCCTGCTTGATCGGCTCGAGCGCGTTCCAGCAGGAGGTCACGAAGTCGGTATAGTGGTTGTCGTTGATCGCCGTGCTGGCCGACAGGGTCAGGTCGTCGGTGACCCGGCCGTTCAGCTCGATCTCGACGCCCTTGCTGAGCATCCCGCCGGCGTTGCCGAGCTGGAAGGCGTTGGGGATGACCTGCTGGTTCAGGACATTGACCTGGTAGTTCACGAACTTCTGCCGGAAGGCGGTGATGTTCGCGGTCAGGCGATGGTCGAACCAGGACGACTTCAGCCCCGCCTCGTACATGTCGACTTCTTCGGGCTTGATCGGGTTGAGCACGGTGACGGCCGTGTCGATCAGCGGGCCCTTATAGCCGTGGGCGAAGGTCGCATAGACCTGGATGTCCGGGGTGATGAACCACTGGGGACCGATCCGGTAGGTATAGCCGGTGTTCTTGATCTCCAGCGACCCCGGCGCCCGGAGCGAGGCGCCCTTGGTCGACGGATAGACCCCGTCCACCGCCAGGGCGACGATCGAGGCCGAGATGTCGTCGCGGGTCACCCGGAAGCCGGCGTTCAGCAGCAGGCTGTCGGTGAAGTGGTAGGAGCCGTCGACATAGGCCGCATAGCTCTTGTTGATGTTGTGGACGCGGGTCATGCCGCCGGCGGCGGAGGTGTAGACATTCGCGCCATAGGGCGTGGACGGATATTCGTTATAGGCCTGGCCATAGGCGTCGCCGGCCGACAGCGACTTGGTCACCGTGTCGCGGTCATAGAGGAAGAGGCCCGCCACATAGGTCAGCTTCTTCTCGGCCGGAGACACCAGCCGCAGTTCCTCGGAGATCTGGTCGCCGTTGTACCAGTTATTGAGGTAGTTGTTGTTGTAGTAGCCCGAGCCCGAGGGGCCGTGGAAGGTGCGGCTCATGAACCGATAGGCGGTCAGCGAGCTGATCTTGAAGTCGCCGATGTCGTGGTCGACCTCCACCTGGGCGCCGCCGGCGCTGGTGTGGCGGAAGGCGTCGTCCTTCTCGGCGATCACCGAATTGGTGTCCGACGGCGTGATCCCCGCGATCAGGGCGCTGTTGCAGCCCGGCAGGATCTTGGTCCCCGTATAGTTCACGAAGGGCGTGGTGATCCCCGGACCGCACTTGGCCCAGGCCTGCGGGAAGTTGGGCTTGTCGAACTGCAGGCGGGCGTCGAGACCGAAGGCGACCGTGGTGTGGTCGGTCGGAGTCCAGAGGAACTTGGCCCGCGCGCCGCGGGCCTCGCGGCCCCCCTGCTTCTCATGCAGGGCGGCGTTCTCGAACACCCCGTCACGCGACTGGTAGGAGACCGTGAACCGCGCGGCCAGCTGGTCGTTGATCGGCACGTTGACGGTGGCGTTGTCGCTGGTGTCGCCATGCTCGCCATAGGTCAGGTGGACCTTGCTGCTGGAGTCGCCGATCACCGGCCGCTTGGTCATGACCGAGACCACGCCCGCCGAGGCGTTCTTGGCGAACTGGGTGCCCTGGGGCCCGCGATAGACCTCGATGTGATCGAGGTCGGAGATGTCTCCGCCGATGTCGTCGACGAAGCCCATCAGCACGCCGTCGATCACCATGCCCACCGACTGCTCGGTGCCGCCGTTCTGGCTGTTGGTGCCGGAGCCGCGGATATAGATCGCGTTGGCGCCCTGGATAGAGACCTGGATGCTGGGCGACAGGAACTGCAGCTCGCGCGGCTCCTTGAAGCCACTGTTGGTGAACTCCTGGGCGGTGACGGCGGTGACGGCCATCGGCGCGTCCTGCAGGCGCTGCTCGCGCAGCACCCCGGTGACGACGATTTCATCGACCTTGGTGCCGGCCGCCGCGTCGGCGTCGGCTTCGGCGGCGTTGGCCCAGCTGGACGCCCCCAGGGCCAGAACGCTGGCGGTCAGCAGCAGCGCGCTTATTCGACGAGATGCCATTGCGATTATCCCCCTCGCAGTTGATGTGTCGGGCGCTCCTGCGCCTCGGCTCATGTCATTAAGGGCGATGGCGGCTCCTTTTACCTGATCATAAAATTTGAAAATCTAGGTTCTGCGCGCCAATCAATGCCCATGACAAATCAACTCAAGGCATAAGAAAGCTCAATTTCCGACCTCACCACCCCATCGATCTGCGCTAAGTCCATGCAGTTTCGAATTGCGCGGGAATTTTGCGATTTTCGTCTTTTGCGTTAGATTCAGTACATTTTTCTACTGTCGCGAATACTAAAGCGCCGCCAGGTGTGATCCTGGCGGTTGGCGCTCTGCGGACAAGCCGGAGAGCCCTTGGCGGCCCCTCCCATGCGGGCCGGATGTGCGACAGATCTGTCCGGGGCCGGCTTGTGGTCGCCGTTCGCACCGCACTGACAGAGCCGCACCATAGTCCGCGCGGGCGGACCAGGGCGCCGGCCTCGGTCGCCGATCAGTTTCAAGGGATTTCGTGAACTCAGGCCCCGGGTCGGGGGCGCCCGCGACTCCAGCCGGGAGCCGCGGGGCGCGAATAGGTCGGATCGCGACAAGGGAGAGCGACCGAACACCTGCACCTTATCAGCCTGGCCGGACCGCGCTTCCGGCGACCTCGGCCAGGACTTTCAAACAAAATGGGAAGTCTGGGCTCAGGCGAAGCTGCGGGTCGCAAACCAGTAGGCGCCGAGCGCGATCAGGAAGGCCGAGCATACCTCGACCACGATCGGGCGCGGCATCGAAAGCTTCATCCGGGCCAGCAGATAGACCGCCAGGCTGGTTCCCAGCACCAGCGTCATCTGGCCCACCTCGACCCCCAGATTGAAGCCGACCAGGAGTTCCGCGATCCGGCCCGTCGGCAGCTGCATCTCCAGGAGATTGGCCGCGAAGCCGAAGCCGTGGATCAGGCCGAAGACCACGGTGATCACCATGCGCAGCCGCCCTGCGTCGGCCAGGCTGCCCGAGACCAGCAGATAGCCGCCTGTGAACAGGGCCGAGCCGAACAGCAGCAGGAACGGCAGGTCGCCGAAGCCCAGCAGCTTGGCCGCCGCCATGACCAGCAGCCCCGCAGCCGCGGCCAGGGCGACCGAGCCCGCCCGATGCGTCGCCACTGCCAGGTTCTCCGCCCCGATCAGGGCGATGGTGAGCGCCACCAGGGCGTCAATATACTCCGCATGCGGACGCAGCACGCCGGTGACGGCCAGCGCCAGGGTCAGGCTGTGGCCGATCGTGAAGCCGGTGACCACGAAGACCAGGTCCTTCAGCCGGCGCGAGATCAGCACCAGCCCCAGCAGGAAGGACATGTGGTCCACCCCGGTGAAGATGTGCATCACCCCCATGCGCACGAAGTCGAGGAAGCTCGCCTCCTGCAGCTCGCCGCCCTCCCCCGACACCGCCACCGTTGCCCGGTCGCGGGTGATCAGCTGCTCGGTGAACTCTCCGGTTCCGGCGTTCTGGATCTGGGCGAAGTTCACATGGCTGGGGGTCAGGTCCGAGAACGCGCCGGAATGGACCTCCAGCTTGCGGCTGTCGGCGCACCGATAGGTCATGTCGAACTTGCGGAAGCCCGGCTGGGCCGACAGCACCTCCACCGGCGGATCGAGAGCACAGCGTTGGCCGGCGGCGATGGGATAGACTCGTTCGGCCAGATAGCGGCGCATCACCTCGTCGGAGGGCGGCGCCCCGTCCCGGCTGAGCGGCTTGGCCTCGGCCGTCGCGAAGGTCACGGTCACATCGACCCGCTTGCCGTCGATCTCCCAGACCGAGTCGGATTCGCTGCGGGTGTGGGCCTGGGCCTGGGCCGCGCCGAAGGCCAGCACCAGAAAGGCCAGGAACTTCGCCAGACGCCGCATCAGCGCATGTCCTGGGCGATGAGGATATTGGCCCGCTTGTGCAGGAACTTGGCGTCGGCCGCCTCGTAGCGCGCGACCGCATCGGTCTGCCGGTCGGAGGCGACCTGGGTGCGCGCCTCTTCATAACTATAGGGCCTGGGCCGGTGGTTCGAACTCATCACCAGCAGGTGGATGCCGTCCGGCTGGGCGATCGGGGCGGACACCGCGCCATCGCCCAACGCCTTGGCCGCGGCGAACAGCGCATCGCCCAGGTGGATCTTGGCCGCGAAATAGAACTCCTCGCCCTGGGTCCTGGCCGTGTCGCGGCCGCCGAACCGGGCCAGGACCGCGGCGACGGGCGCCCGCCCGCCAGGGCGCGCGCGCCGCGTCGGCCGTGCCG
>NZ_JALDPT010000047.1 GCF_022695515.1 Phenylobacterium aquaticum | reverse complement strand
CCGACCGAGCGGGCACGGACCCCAGCCACCGACCTCCGGCCGACCGGGTCGCCGCCCAGGACCGGCTGGTCGCGCGCGACCACCAGCCAGACCCTGGCCCAGGCCCGCTATGACCGCGGCGTCGACAGCTATCTGACCCTGCTCGACGCCCAGCGGACGCTCTATGGCGCGCGCCAGACCCAGCTCGCCGCCAAGCTGGCCGAGCTGAACAACCGGGTGACGCTCTACAAGGCGCTCGGCGGCGGCGTCTGGCCCTAGGTCTTGGCCTGGCGGACATGAAAGTCCGTCAGGTTCGACTCGCCCGTTGCAGGGACTGCATGCTCTCCAGGAACATCACCTTGAAGGTGGCGGGAAGCTCCTGGGCGATGGGGCCGGGCACGTCGCGGGCCAGTCGGCCGGCATAGAGCGAGAACTGGATCAGCATGGTGAAGGTGGCGACCAGCCGGTTGGTCTCCACCCCAGGCAGCATGGGCGCGGCGACGCCGGCCAGGTGCCGCGCGTTCTGCAGGGTGTCTTCGAGGTCGAGCGCCTGGAGCTCCGGGTCGGTCTGGACGATCGCCCACAGGCCGATGATCAGCCGGTCCCGCTGAAGCAGCTCGAAATAGGCGTCAAAAGAAAGACTTAGCGCCTCGGTCAGCGCTTCCAGAGACTTCACGCCCGCCACGTGATGATGCAGCAGGGTGCGCGCCTCGGCCTGGTGCCGGATCAGGATCGCGCGGCAGATGGCCGAGCGGTCGGCGAAGTACTGATAGAGCGAACCGATCACCAGATCCGCCCGCTTGGCGATCTCGCTCATGGTCACGCCCTGGGCGCCGCGTTCCACGATCAGGTCCGTCGCCGCGTCCAGGATCTTCTGGACGGTGGCCTTGGAGCGCGTCTGGGTCGCGCGCCGCCGACGGGGAGCTTTCACCTCTGACATGGCCTTTCCCTAGCCCAGGCCTCGTCGGCTTGCCAATCATAATATGATAGACTATCACGTTTAAGCCCGTCAGGACGCGGCGGGCTTAGGGGGACATGTCATGGCGGGGACGGCCTTGATCACGGGAGGCGCCGGCGCGATCGCCACGGCGCTCTCCGGCAAGCTGCTTGAGCGCGGGTTCAGGCTGGTGCTGGTGGACCTGGACGCGGACCGACTGGCCGAGGCCGCGCGGCGCGCGCCAGATCGCATCAGCGTCCATGTCGCCGACCTGACCCGCCCCGCCGACCTGGAGGGCGTCGCCGACCTGATCGGGTCGATCCCGGACCTGGTCCTGCTGGTCAACAACGCCGGCGTCATCCGGCCCGGCGACTATGCGGACCTGGCCTATGACGATGTCGCCCTGCACATGGCGGTGAACCTCCTGGCGCCCATGCGCCTGACCCATGCGGCCGCGGCGCGGTTTCGGGCCGAGGGCCAGGGCTGCATCCTGTCGATCGTCTCCGCCGCGGGCCTCGTGGCCTTGCCGGGCAGCGCCGCCTACAGCGCCTCGAAGTTCGGATTGCGCGGCCTGCTCATCGCGCTCGCCCAGGAGCTGGAACCCCAAGGCGTGAAGATCCGCAGCCTGTTCCCCGGCGCCGTCGACACCCCGATGCTGCGCTATGAGGCGACCCACGGCGGCTCGGTCCTGAACTTCCTGAACAAGGACGTGCTGACCGCGGATGAGGTCGCGGCCGCCGCCGTGAAGGCCATGGACGGAGGACGGATCGAGGTTTCCCTGCCCGAGGGCGAGGCCCTGCTGGGTCGGATCATCTGCGCCTTTCCAGCCCTGATGCCCAAGGTGCTGCCCCACTTCGTCAAACAGGGCGAGCAGGGTCTGAAGCGCTTTCTAGAGTCCCGCGGCCTTACCGCCGCCCCGCCCCGCTGACCGCCGCGATTCCGGAGACCTGAGATGGACGACATTGTCCGCGCCGCGGCGCGCAAGTTCGAGACCGGCAAGCGCCGCAAGTTCCTGTCGACCCAGAAGATCATCTTCCTGGTGGTCGCCGCCGCGGCGCCGCTTGCGGCCATGGTCGGCAACCTGCCCATCGCGCTGAGCCGCGGATTAGGAGCCGGGACCCCCGCGGCCTTCCTGTTCGCGGGCCTCACCCTGCTGTGCTTCTCGGTGGGCTATGCGGCGATCAGTCGGCGCGTGGTCAGCACCGGCGCCTTCTACACCTATGTCGCCAAGGGACTGGGCAAGCCGATCGGGGTGTCGGCGGCCTTCACGGCGATGATCGCCTATGTCGGCTATACGGTCGGGCTGGCGGCCTTCCTTGGCTATTTCGCCGCCCTGGCGGGGGAGAGCGCGGGCGTCCACGTCTCCTGGCTGGCCCTGGCGCTGGGCGGGATCGCCATCGTCGCCGTGCTCGGATACCGCTCGATCGACCTGTCCTCGAAGGTGCTGGGCGTGCTGATGGCCGCCGAGGTCGGGGTGCTGGCGGTGTTCGACATCGCGGTCCTGGTCAGCAAGGGCTGGCACGCCCTGCCGCTGGAAAGCTTCGCGCCCGCGGCCATGACCGGGCCGGGCCTGGGGGTCGGGCTGATGATCACCTTCACCTCCTTCATCGGCTTCGAGTCGGCGGCTCTGTACGGCGAGGAGGCCGAGGAACCGACCCGCAGCATCCCGATCGCCACCTACGCCTCGGTGATCCTGATCGGGATCTTCTACCTGCTCACCGCCTGGCTGACGGTGGGCGCCGTGGGGGCGGAGAACGCCAGCCGGACGGCGACGGCTGAGGGCGGGGCCTTCATGCTGAACCTCACCGGCCGCTATGTCGGAAACACCATCGAGCAGCTGATGGGGGTGCTGGTGGTCACCTCGCTGCTGGCCTCCTATCTCGCCCTGCACAACGCCGCCGCGCGCTATCTCTTCGCGCTCAGCCGCGAGAAGCTGCTGCCCCCGGTGCTCGGCAAGTTCCACCCGGCCCGCTATGCGCCGTCCAACGCCAGCGCGGCGGTCAGCGTGATCACGCTCCTGGGCGTCGGCGCCTTCGGCCTGACCCGGCTCGATCCCTATCTGACCCTGATCCCGGCCCTGATCGGCCTGGGCACCTTCGGCATCATCCTGATCCAGGCCATGGCCGGCACAGCGATCTTCGCCTACCTCTGGCGGGCCCGCACGCCGGGCCAGTGGATGGTGCTGAGCGCGGCGGCCGCAGGCGCCGTGGGCCTGATCATCGCCGCCGTTCTGGTGGTGCAGAACTTCAGCCTCCTGACCTCGTCCAGTCTGCCGCAGATCGCCTATCTGCCCTGGCTGTTCGCGGTGACGGTCGCCTTCGGGATCGGCTTCGCGGCCTGGATGCGCCGCCATCGCGCCAAGGCCTACAGCGTGCTCGCCGAGACCCATCTGCGCGCCGACAGCGCCCGCGAGATTCCCAAGGTCGAATTCGACGGCCGCTATTGCATCATCGGCGGCGGGCCCTGCGGCCTGCTCGCCGCCCGCGCCTTCACCCTGGCCGGCGTGCCCTATGACCAGTTCGAGCGCCACAGCGATGTCGGCGGCATCTGGGACATCGAGAACACCGGCTCGTCGATGTACGAGTCCGCCCACTTCATCTCGTCGAAATACACCTCGGCCTTCTTCGGCGCACCGATGCCGGAGAGCTATCCGGACTATCCCGACCACCGGCAGCTGCTGGCCTATATCCGCGATTTCGCCCGCCGCTTCGGCCTGAAGGACAAGATCACCTTCGGCGTCGAGGTGGTGAAGGCGACGCCCCTGGGCGACAGCGCCGAGGACGGCTGGCGGGTGGAGCTGTCGACCGGCGAGACCCGCACCTACAAGGGCGTCGTCGTGGCCAATGGCGTCACCTGGCATCCCAGCCTGCCCAGCTATCCGGGGCTGGAGCGGTTCAAGGGCGAGGTGCGCCACGCGGTCACCTATCGCCGGCCGCAGGAGTTCGCCGCCAAGCGGGTGCTGATCGTGGGGGCCGGCAATTCCGGCGTCGACATCGCCTGCGACGCCGCCCGCCACGCGGACAAGGCCTTCATCAGCCTGCGCCGGGGCTATCACTTCGTGCCCAAACACATATTCGGCGTGCCGACCGACGTGTTCCTGGGCGGCGGCGTGCATCCGCCCAAGGGCGTGGTGATCCCCGATGATCCGGACAAGATGCTGGGGGCGTTGGTCGGCGACCTGACCCGCTATGGGCTGAAGGCCCCGGACCACAAGGCGATGCAGTCGCACCCGATCATGAACACCCAGATCCTGCACTATCTGGCCCACGGCGACCTGACGGCCAAGGAGGACATCGTGTCCTTCAGCGAGACCGGGGCGGTGTTCAAGGACGGCTCGGTCGAGGCCTTCGACATGGTGCTGTTCGCCACCGGCTACGACTACCGCATGCCCTTCCTCGACGAGGCCCTGTTCGACTGGAAGCAGGGGCGACCCCAGCTCTATCTCAACATCTTCCACCGTCGCCTGCGCGGCCTGTCGGTGGTGGGCTATGTCGAGTTCGCCTCAGCCGGCTATCAGCGCTTCGACGAGATGGCGCAGATGGTCGCCATGGACGCGGTGATCGAGCAGTCGGGCGTTGAGCGCGAGACCTGGCGGCGCATGAAGGCTGAGGCGCGGCCCGACCTGCGCGGGGCCTCGACCTATGTCGATAGCCCGCGCCACGCCAACTATGTGGACGTGACCGTCTATCGCCGGGTGCTGGCCGAGATCCGCCAGACCTTCCGCTGGCCCGATCCCAGCGACGCGCTCTATCGGCCGCTGGATCGGGACGCGGTCGAGACCCAGCTGGCGGCGGAGTAGAGGCGGACGTCAGCCCGCCATCCGCGCGGTTCGAAGGCCGCCGGGTGCAGGAACCGCCCGGCGAGCGCGCCGTCGCGCAGGAAGATCCTCACCTCGGCGCTGAGGCCGGACTCGGCGGTGCGGGCGGCGAGCGCGCGGGCGGCGGATTCGGCCCGGGCGCCGCTGGGGTGAACCTCGGCCTCGCCGAGGATGTCGGATTGAACGGACCATCCCGCCTCGGCGGGGGCGACGGAAATCAGCAGAGCCATGGAAAGCTCCCGTATTGGATCGTGATCGGGGTGGCGGATGCATCGATCCGCGTCATGCGTGGGGTGCGGCGGCGCCGGGGCGCACCGCGAGGTGCGACGTCAGGCCCGCATTCGGGGCAGGGGGTGATGACATCGCCGCATGGGGCCGGTCCTGTTCCAACGGTCAGTGTCATTGAGATAGGGGCGTGAAGGGCAAGGCGCCATCCAGAACTCCTGAAATCCGCCCCAGTTTCCCTTAGGCGAGGGACTTGCGGCCCAGGCGCGCGCGCCGCTTGCCTTCCGCAGGGCGCCCTGTGTTTTTGGGTCAGCCGCGCCCGTCGCGTGGCGTCCTTGGGGGCCCTATGCGCACTGACCTTTCCGGCCGCACCGCCTTGGTGACCGGCGCGTCCAGCGGTTTCGGCCGCCATTTCTGTCAGCTGCTGGCCCGCTCGGGCGCCGAGGTGATCGCCGCGGCCCGGCGCACCGACCTGCTGGACAGCCTGGTCGCCGACATCGCCGCCGAAGGGGGCAAGGCCCAGGCGCTGCGCCTGGACGTCGCCGACGAGTCACAGGTGGTCGAGGCCCTGAGCGGGCTCGAGGCGCTCGACATCGTCGTCAACAACGCCGGCATCGCCGGTCCCAGCCGGGCGATCGATTGCGAAGGCGACGAGTGGCGCTCGATCTTCGACGTCAATGTCAACGGCGCCTTCTATGTCTCGCGCGAGGCCGCCCGGATCATGCGCAAGGCCGGACGGGGCGGCTCGATCATCAATATCGCCTCGATCACCGGCCTGCGGACCGCCCATTCGGCGGCGGCCTATGCGCCGTCCAAGGCGGCTGTGATCCACATGACCAAGTCGCTGGCCATGGAATGGGCGCGCTTCGGGATCCGGGTGAACGCCATTGCGCCGGGCTATATCGAAACCGACCTGAACCGGGAGTTCCTGCTGTCGCCGGCCGGGGAGGACATGAAGAAGCGCATCCCGCAGCGCCGCTTCGGCGAGATCGCCGACCTCGACGGCCCGCTGCTGCTCCTGGCCTCGGACGCCTCGGCCTACATGACCGGCAGCGTGCTGGCGGTCGACGGCGGCCATCTGGCGAGCCCCCTCTAGCCGCAACCTCAGCCATGAACCTGGACGGCCCAGAGCGCCGATCCTAGGACTCTCCACAAAACATTAGGGCCCGGAAAAACCTGCGATGACCAAATACCCGCACCTGTTCTCGCCCCTCGACCTGGGTTTCACCCGGCTGAAGAACCGGGTGATCATGGGCTCGATGCATACGGGGCTGGAGGACATCCCCAACGGCTACGCCCGTCAGGCCGCCTATTTCGCGGAACGCGCCCGGGGCGGGGTCGGCATGATCATCACCGGCGGCATCGGACCGAACCGCGAGGCCGGCGGCGGCGCCAAGCTCTCGACGCTGGAGGAGGCCGCCCAGCACCGCACCGTGACCGAGACGGTCCACGCCGCCGACCCGGACGTGAAGATCTGCCTGCAGATCCTGCACGCCGGCTCCCTGGCCCGCAGCGCCGACGCCGTCGCCCCCTCGGCGATCCGCGCCCGCATCGCCCCCAATGTGCCGAACGAGCTGGACGCGGCGGGGATCGAGAAGCAGCTGGCCGACTTCGCCAACTGCGCGGCCATGGCCAAGCTGGCCGGCTATGACGGCGTCGAGATCATCGGCTCGGCCGGCTACCTGCTCTCCACCTTCCTGGTCGAGCGCACCAACCAGCGCACCGACCAGTGGGGCGGGAACTTCGAGAACCGCATGCGCTTCCCCGTCGAGGTGGTGCGCCGGGTCCGCGAGGCCGTGGGGACCGACTTCATCGTGGTCTTCCGCATCTCGGCCATGGACATGCTGCAGGGCGGCCTGGCCTGGGACGAGGTCGTGACGCTCGGCAAGGCCGTGGTCGAGGCCGGCGCGAGCATCGTCTCGACCCACTTCTGCTGGCACGAGGCCCAGGTTCCGACCATCGCCACCATGGTGCCGCGCGCCGCCTTCGCCCAGGTGACCGGCCGCCTGCGCAAGGAGCTGACCGTTCCCCTGATCACCTCCAACCGCATCAACATGCCCGACGTGGCCGAGGCGGTGCTGGCCCGCGGTGACGCCGACCTGATCTCGATGGCCCGGCCCATGCTGGCCGACCCCGACCTGGTGCTGAAGGCCCAGCAGGGCCGCGAGGACGAGATCAACACCTGCATCGGCTGCAACCAGGCCTGCCTGGACCACACCTTCACCGGCCGGCTGACCAGCTGCCTGGTCAATCCGCGCGCCTGCCGCGAGACCGAGCTGAACTTCCCGGCGGTCACGGCCGCCAAGTCCGTGGCGGTGGTGGGCGCCGGCCCGGCGGGCCTGGCCTATGCGACCGTGGCGGCCGAACGCGGCCACAAGGTCACCCTGTTCGAGGCCGGCCCCGAGATCGGCGGCCAGTTCAACCTGGCCCGCCGCATCCCCGGCAAGGAGGAGTTCAACGAGACCCTGCGCTACTTCCGCAAGCGGATCGAGGTGCTGGGCATCGACCTGAAGCTGAACACCAAGGTCGACGCCGACCAGCTGAAGGCCGGCGGCTTCGACGAGGTGATCATCGCCACCGGCATCGAGCCGCGGACGCCGGAGCTGGAGGGCATCCATCACCCCAAGGCGGTCAGCTATATCGACGTGATCATGGGCCGTAAGCCGGTCGGCAAGCGGGTCGCGATCATGGGCGCGGGCGGCATCGGCTTCGACGTCGCCGAGCTGATCACCCATGCGGGCGTCTCGGCCTCGATGGACATCGACGTCTTCGCCAAGGAATGGGGCATCGACTTCGTCAATCACCCGCGCGGCGGGGTGACCGGGGTCGAACCCGTGGTCGCCAAGTCGGACCGCGAGGTGACCCTGATGCAGCGCAAGTCCGACGCGGTGGGTAAGTCGCTCGGCAAGACCACCGGCTGGACGCACCGGCTCACCCTGCAGCGGCGCGGCGTGAAGATGCTCAATGGGGTCGAGTACCTGAAGATCGACGACGCCGGCCTGCACGCCCGGGTCGGCGACCAGCCGGTGCTGTTCGAGGTCGACACGGTGATCATCTGCGCCGGCCAGCTGCCCAAGCGCGACCTCTACGATCAGCTCCAGGCGGCGGGCGTGAACGCGACCCTGGTAGGCGGCGCCTATGAGGCGGCGGAGCTCGACGCCAAGCAGGCGATCAACCAGGCCACGGAACTGGCGGCGGCGATCTGAAGACGGTCGGGCCGGGCCCTAGCGTCCGGCCCGCAGCTTCTCATTCAGGGCGAGGCTCGCCTCCATGCGGGCCAGCTGTTCCGGCGTGGCGGGCGGCTGGCGCGCCTTCCATTCGGCCTGGGTCATGCCGTAGATCGCCTCGCGGGCCTGGTCACGGCTGAGCGCGCCGTCGGAGGCCTCGCTGACCCAGTCGCCCAGGCAGTTGCGGCAGAATCCGGCCAATCCCATCAGATCGACGTTCTGAGCGTCGGTGCGCATCCGCAGGTGCTCGACCAGCCGGCGGAACGCGGCGGCGGCGAGACGGTCGTCGATCGGGTCAATCATTTCGGGCCTCGGGTCAGGACGGGCGGATTTCCGGCTTTAGCCCGGCGCGCGCCCGTCGTCAGGCCAGGAATTGCTTGCGAGCCCCCCGCGAATGGGCTGCAAACGCCCTCAGTGAGTGACTTTACGACGAGGACGACCATGGATTTCTCCCGGCTGCGCGCGACCAGCAAGGTCGTCGACGAGTGGAAATATCCACTGGTTCCGGCCCGGGCGAGCGGGCTGCAGCCGGTCGACCGCGACCCCGACCACGCCCTTTATTGGGAGGAATACGGGAACCCGGACGGCGAGCCGGTGATGTTCCTTCACGGCGGTCCGGGCGGCGCGTGCGCACCGGTCATGTCGCGGTTCTTCGATCCCGCTCGCTATCGGGTGATCCTGTTCGACCAGCGCGGCTGCGGCAAGAGCACGCCCAATGTGGCCGCGGACGGGCCCAAGGCGGCGCTGACCCGCAACACCACCGACCATTTGGTGGACGATATCAACGCCTTGCGCGACGCGCTCGGGATCACCGGCAAGATGCACGTCTTCGGCGGCAGCTGGGGCAGCACGCTCGCCCTGGTCTATGCGATCCGCCACCCGGACAAGGTGGCAGCCCTGATCCTGCGCGGCATCTTCATCGGCGCGCGCCAGGACCTGCTCTACATGTACCAGGGCAATGCGGCGGTGGCGGACCAGACGCCCTATGCGCTCTCCGAGCCCGGCGCCTACATCGCCTATCCGGAGGCCTGGAAGGCGTTCCTGGCGCCCATCGCCCCCGCCGACCGGGGCGACGTCATGGCCGCCTACAAGACGATCTTCGATCTGCAGCCGACATCCGAGGCCGAGCGCAAGCGCCAGCTGGAGGCCGCCGTCGCCTGGTCGGTCTGGGAGGGCACCATCTCCAACATGATCCCGGACGAGGCCGACAGCGGCAAGTTCGGGGACGCCGACTTCGCCCTCTGCTTCGCCCAGATCGAGGCGCACTTCTTCGCCCACAACCTGTTCCTGCCGCCCGACTACATCCTGGCCAATGTCGACAAGATCGCCGGCGTCGACACCTACATCGTCCACGGCCGGTTCGATCAGGTCTGTCCCCTGACCCAGGCCTCGCAGCTCGTGGCGGCCCTGGAGGCGATCGGGTCGCCCCCGAAGGCCTATGTGAAGACCAATGCCGGACACAGCGCCATGGAGGCGGAGACCGTCCTGGCCCTCACCGCCATTATGGACGGCCTGCCGCCGATCTAGGCCGCGGCAGGCGTGACCGCGGCGTCGAACTCGGCCTTCCAGACGGCGAGTTCGGGACGGGTCTTGTGGTCCCACGGATGGAAGCCGGGGCGATACCAGGCGAGATAGGTCTTCCAGCCGCGCCGGAAGATGCCGGGGTTTCCCCAGACATAGGTCTTCACCGCCTTCAGCGCCGCCTTGGGCGAATAGCCGTCGGCCTCCAGCAGACGCGCGGCGAACTGGGTGATGTTGCGGCTGAACATGAAGGTGACGATCGCCATCGAGATCACCCGGCGGCGGTAGCGCAGGAAGGGCGACCAGTCCTTGGTCACCTCCATGAAGACGTCATAGGCGACCGCCTTGTGCTCGGTCTCCTCCATGGCGTGCCAGCGCCACATGCGCTCGATCTCCGGGTCGGCCTTATCGAACAGATCCTGGTGGGCCATGTGCATGTCGGCCATCATGGCGGTGAAGTGCTCGAGCGCGATGGTCGAGATCAGCATGGCCATGGGACCGCGCTCGCGGGCGGCGGTGGTGCGCTGGCGCACCTCGGCTTCGATCTCGGCGACCGGATAGCGGTCGCGGTCGATCAGCTGGTTCAGCCCATGGTGCTCGCGCGAGTGAATGGCCTCCTGGGCGATGAAGCCCCGGACATCCTCCAAGAGCTTGCCCTTCAGCTGCGGGCGATAGTTGCGCACCGCGTCCATGAACAGCCGCTCGCCATCCGGAAAGGTGAGGGACAGGGCGTTGAACACCGCCGTGCCGACCGGGGCGCCGCCCAGCCAGTGGCCCTTGCGGGCGGCCTCGACGTCAAAGCGGATGTCGCGGGGCAGGACGTCCACATCGCTGGGCGTGGTCTTGGCGGTCATGGCGTGGCTCCTTGCATCGGGCTAGGAAAGCTGATGCTCGCAATATGGTCTTACCGACAAAAATGTCAATAGAAGCTTCGGCGAAGCGGACGCGGGTCCGCCGGTCGCCCGAGGCGGCGCGGGAGAACATCCTGGCCGCGGCCGAGGCGCTGCTGATCGAGAAGGGGCCGCAGGCCCTGAAGCTGGCCGATGTCGCGGCCGCCGCCGGCGTGGTGCACGCCACGGTGCTGCACCACTTCGGCTCCATCGCCGATGTGCATACCGCCCTGATGGAGCGGATGATCCGCCAGCTGGTGGCCCAGATCCTTGAGGCCGACGATCCCGATGAGCCGGCGGCGACCCGCGCCGAGAGCGGGGCGCGGATGTTGTTCGACGCCTTCGAATCCCGCGGCGCCGCGCGCCTGGCCGCCTGGCTGGAGCTGACCGGCGAGTCCCGACGCCTGACCCTGGTGCGGGAGGCGGTCAATGAGGTGGTCGCCAACCGTCTGGCGCCCAAGGGGCTGGACCCGGCCGCGGCCGAGGACCTCGTCCTGGTCAGCGTGACCCTCGCCATGGGGGTCGGGCTGTTCGGCGACTCCCTGGCCGAGCTGATGGGCAAGCCCCCCGGCCGCACGCGGGAGCTGGCGGCGAACCTGCTGCGCGGCTGGATGGCCGCGTTCTCAGCGGGCCTCATCCGCTAGCCGTCGGCTCCGGACCGCCGCAATATGGCCGGCAATTGGCCGGATGCTTATTGGGCGTCCGAACGAGAGCTCGACAGATCCGATGCGCCTGCTGCTGGCCGAAGACGACGAGATGCTGGGGGCGGGCCTGAAGCGGACCCTGCAGAGGGTCGGCTATACGGTGGATTGGGCGATGGACGGCGAGGAGGCCATCGCCGCGGCCAAGGCCCAGGACTATGCGCTGATCCTGCTCGACCTGGGCCTGCCGCGCGTCGACGGCATGGAGGCTCTGCACGCGATCCGCGCCCAGAAGGACCTGACCCCGATCATCATCCTGACGGCGCGCGACCGGCCGGAGCAAAAAGTCGGCGGGCTGGACGGCGGCGCGGACGACTATGTGGTCAAGCCCTTCGACCTGGAGGAGCTGCTGGCCCGCATCCGGGCGCAGATCCGCCACCGCGAGCGCCGGGCTAGCGATGTGCTCGCCACCCACGGGGTGCAGATCGACCTGGCGGCGCGCACCGCGACGCTCCATGACCAGCCGGTGGCGCTGACGGCCAAGGAGTTCAAGGTCCTGGCGGTGCTGATGCGGCGCATGGGCCAGTTCGTCAGCAAGGACGAGCTGGAGGCCGCGCTCTATGACGCCGCCGCCGAGGTGGAGAGCAACACCATAGAGGTCGCCATCTATGGCCTGAGGCGCAAGCTGGGCGCCGAGCTGATCGTGACCGCCCGCGGCCTGGGCTATATGGCGCCGCGCCAGCCATGAGCGCCCGCGCCGCCCGGCCGTCCTCCCTGCTGTCGGCCCTGTTCGGGCGGGTCGGCGCCCTCGTCGTCCTGATCATCGCCGTGATCGGCCTGATGGCCTTCGTCTCGGCCCTGCGGCAGATCGACAAGGTCTATGACGGCCAGCTGATCATCGGGGCCAATGTCCTGCGGGCCCTGATGGCCGAGGAACTGCATCCCTCGGCGGCCGGCGGCCAGGCGGTGGAAGTGGACGATGCGCCCCTGCTGAGCCGCGAGGACCGGCGGGCGTTCGACAACTACGCCGAATGGCGGATGTTCCGGGTCTGGCGCGGCCGCCAGCTGGCCCTGAGGTCGGACACCGGCCCGCTGATCGCGGAGCCGCCGCGGGTTGAGGGGTTTTCCCAGACCCGGGACCAGCGCTGGCGTTGGCGGGTCTACACCCTGAAGGTCCCCGACAGCGACGTGACCGTCCAGGTGGGCGAGCGCACCGACATCCGCCTGGTGCTGGTCAGCGGGGTGGTGCTGGGCCTGGCGATTCCGCTGCTGGCCCTGATCCCCACCGTGGCGGTGCTGATCTGGCTGTCCCTGAACCAGGGCCTGCGAAGCCTGAGGGTGCTGATCGACCAGATCGGCCAGAGGACCTTGCGCGATCTGTCGCCGCTCGACCTGGAGGCCTGGCCCCGCGACCTTCACCCCCTGGTGCGGTCGATCAATCTGTTGCTGGAGCGGATCAACCGGGCGCGGCGGCAGGAGCGCCAGTTCCTGGACAATGCGGCCCACCAGCTGCGGACCCCCTTGGCGGCGGTGAAGCTGCAGGCCCAGATGATCGCCCACGAGACCGATCCCTCGGAACGCGAGGCCCTGACCCGCGCCCTGGTGGAAGGCGTGGATCGCGCCACCAATCTGACCGAGCAATTGCTGACCCTGGCGCGGCTGGAGGCCCAGCTCGAGGTCGGGCAGGGGGGCGATCTGCGCCAGGAGGCGGTGGCGGCCATCGCCGACCTGGCCCCGCTGGCCGCGCGCCGCGGCGTCGGGCTGAGTTTCGAGGGCGAGGCCGAGGCGCCCGCGACCGATCCCATCCTGCTGCGGCTGATCGCCGTCAATCTGATCGAGAACGCGATCCATCATGCGCCGGCGGGATCGGAGGTCACCGTCCGCCTGGCCCGGACCCATGAGCGGGCCTATCTGGAGGTCACCGACCAGGGCCCCGGGATCGCGCCGGCGGAGCGGGACAAGGTGGTGCGGCGCTTCTATCGCGGGGCCGACAACACCGCGCCGGGGTCCGGCCTGGGCCTCGCCATCGTGGCCGAGGCGGCGCGCCTGCTGGGCGGCCAGCTGATCCTGGCCGACCGGGCCGACGGCCAGTCGGGCCTGAGGGTGCGGGTGGAGTTCGCGGCGCCGGCCACGGATTTCAGCTGATCGGGCGACCCGCCAGATTCCGCCGATCGCCCAAATAAAGCTCAGCTTGCATCAGTTTGGCGTCAGTCTCGCCATCTAGGTAGCGCGTCCCACGCCACGGACGCCCCCCGATGCAGGTCTTTTGCGATTTTGACGGGACCATTTCCGTCGCCGACAGCACCGATCACGTGCTGCGCCACCTGGCGGACCCGGCCTGGGAAGCGCTCGAGGACGACTGGGTCGCCGGACGCATCGACGCGGCGGCCTGCATGCGCGGCCAGGTCGCCCTGATCGGCGGATCGGACGCCGAGCTGGACGCGGTCCTGTCGGCGGTGACCCTCGATCCCGGCTTCGCGGCCTTCGCCGACTGGTGCGCGACCGCGGGCGTGCCCCTCACCATCGTCAGCGACGGCGTCGACCGGTTCATCCGCGCGATCCTGGCGCGGGAGGGCCTCGCCCACCTGCCCGTCATCAGCAACCGCCTGGCGGGCGAGGCCGGCGCCCGGCGCCTGGAGCAGCCCCATCGCCGCGAAGGCTGCGGCGCGGGCTCCGGGGTCTGCAAGTGCGAGGCGACGGCCCGGCTGACCGCTCCCGATCAGGCGGTGGTCTATATCGGCGACGGACGCTCGGACTTCTGCGTCTCCGGCCGGGCCGACATCCTGTTCGCCAAGGCGGCCCTGGCCGACTACGCGGCCGGCCGCGCGCGGCCCTACCACAGCTTCCGCACCTTCCACGACATCACCACGACGCTGAGCGCCCTGAAGGGCGACCGCCGCGTCACCGCCTCCTGAGGAGTTTTCCATGTACGACGCGCCTTCCGCCGAGCCCCTGGACGAAGCCGAGCTGCGCCGCCTGGAGGCGCGCTACTGCTCCTACGGCGACACCGTTCACTACATGGCCGAGCCCAAGTTCTTCACCGGCTGCGACGGGTCGTTCATGTACGACGCCGAGGGCCGGGAGTTCCTGGACCTGCAGATGTGGTACTCGGCCGTCAACTTCGGCTACCGCAACCCGCGCCTCGACGCCGTCGCCAAGGCCCAACTGGACCGGCTGCCCCAGGTCGCCTCGCAATATCTGCATCGGGAGAAGGTCGAGCTCGCCGCCGTCATCGCCCAGGACGCGGAGCGCAAGTTCGGCCACGCGGGGCGCGTCCATTTCAATGTCGGCGGCGCCCAGGCGGTCGAGGACAGCCTGAAGGTCGTGCGCAACGCCAGCGGCGGCAAGAGCCTGATGTTCGCCTTCGAGGGCGGCTATCACGGCCGCACCCTGGGCGCCTCGGCGATCACCTCGTCCTATCGCTATCGCCGCCGCTACGGCCACTTCGGCGACCGCGCCCAGTTCATCGAGTTCCCCTACCACTTCCGCGGCCCCAAGGGCATGAGCAAGGAAGAGTACGGCGAGCAGTGCGTGGCCAAGTTCGCCCGCCTGTTCGAGACCGAATACAACGGCGTGCTGGACACCAAGACCGGCCAGGCCGAGTTCGCCGCCTTCTATGTCGAGCCGATCCAGGGCACCGGCGGCTATGTCGTGCCGCCGCCTAACTTCTTCAAAGGCCTGAAGAAAGTCCTCGACCAGCACGGCATCCTGATGGTCGTCGACGAGATCCAGATGGGCTTCTACCGGACCGGCAAGCTGTGGGCGATCGAGCACTTCGACGTCCAGCCGGACGTGCTGGTGTTCGGCAAGGCGCTCACCAACGGCCTCAATCCGCTTTCCGGCCTGTGGGCGCGGGAAGAGCTGATCAACCCGACGGTCTTCCCGCCCGGCTCGACCCACTCGACCTTCAACTCCAACCCCATGGGAACCGCCGTCGGCCTGGAGGTCATGCGCATGACCGCCGAGGGCGACTATGAGACCCAGGTCACCGCCAAGGGCGCCTATTTCCTGGAGGGGCTCCGCACCCTGCAGAAGCGCTGGCCCCAGATCGGCGACGTCGACGGCCTGGGCCTCGCCCTGCGGGCCGAGATCTGCAAGGCCGACGGCTTCACGCCGGACAAGGCCCTGCTCGACGAGATGGCCGAGGAGGGGATGAAGGCCGACATCGAGGTCGGCGGCAAACGCTACGGCCTGATCCTCGACGTCGGCGGCTACTACAAGAACGTCATCACCTTCGCGCCCTCGCTGCACATCTCCTATGCGGAGATCGACCTGGCGATCGAACTGCTCGACGCCCTGTTCAAGCGCTGCGTCCGGGACTGATCGACTGCCCATGCGCCCGGTGTTCCTCAGGCTCGATGACGCGTTGGACGCCCAGTCCGACTTCGCCCGCGCGGCCGAGGGGCAGGGCGGGCGAAGCCTCGACGCGCGCGATCTGGGGCCGGCCCTGCGGCTCTGGGCCCCGGCGTCCCGGCTGGCGGACCTGCGCAGCCGCCTGGCGCGGGACCTGCCCTTGGCCGAGCGCGCGGACCTGGTGTTCGCGGGGTCGGGGGATTTCCATCATGTCAGCCCCCTGCTGATCGAACGGGCCCTGGCCTGCGCCGGCGGGCCGGCGACGGTGATCCACCTCGACAACCATCCGGACTGGATGACCTTCGCGCGGGGCCGCCATTGCGGGTCGTGGGTGGGGGAGGCCGCGCGCCTGCCCGGCGTCGCCAAGGTGATCACCATCGGGGTCTGCAGTCCCGACATCGGCCGCGCCCGCGCCCGCCAGGGCGACATCGGCCTGCTGGAGGACGGCCGGCTCGAGCTCTACGCCTGGTGCGCGCCCGAGGGTGAGGCCGAGGTGCTGCTGAACGGGCGCGCCTGGCCGACCGTCAGCGCCCTGGGCGAGGCGGCCTTTCTCGACCTGCTCGACCGCCGGATCGAGACGGCCCAGGTCTATGTCACCCTCGACAAGGACGTGCTCGCCGGCGACGAGGCGGTGAGCAACTGGGACCAGGGCCAGGCGAGCCTCGACTTTGTTCTGGCGGTGCTGGACCGGGTGGCGGCGGGGCGCGAGCTGATCGGCGCCGATGTGGTCGGCGACTGGTCCCGGCCGGTCTATGGCGGCACCCCGGGACGCGCCTGGATCAAGCGCGTCGAGGCCTATCTCGACCAGCCGCGTCAGGCGCCGGACGCGGCCATTGCGCGGCGGATCAACGAGGCCGCCAATCTGAAGCTGCTCGACGCCTTCGCGAGGGCGGCGGCATGAACGAGACCCATCTGATCCCCGCCGCCCTGGGCCTGCTGGCCTTCTGCGTGGCGGCCGAGACGGTCCAGCAGCTGGCTTTCAAGTCTGGCGCGGACCGGGCCAGCGACCACGGCGGCCATCCCGCGCGCGTCGCCCTGCAGCCCCTGATCTGGCTGGGCGTCGGCCTGTGGGTGGTGGAGAGCATCGCCTGGGTCCTGGTTCTGCAACGCGCGCCCTTGAGCCTGGCCTATCCGATCATGACCGCGACCTACGCCACCGTCCCCCTGGGCGGCCTGATCCTGCTGCGGGAACGGATGTCCGCCCGGCAGCGGCTGGGCGCCGGCCTGATCTTCGCGGGCGTGCTCTGCGTCGGCCTTTCCGGACTGTGAGACGCCGCCCATGACCGCCCAGATCCGCGACTTCCGGTTCCGCCTCGACGCGAAGAGCGGCAAGGCCGTGCTGCTGATTCACGGTCTCACCGGCGCGCCCGGCGAGATGAAGTTCCTGGCCCGGCGGCTGCACAAGCGCGGCCTGTCCGTGGCCGCCCCGCTGCTGGCCGGCCATGGGCTGGACGAGGCCCACCTGCTGCGCACGGACTGGCGCGATTGGCGCGACTCCCTGCTCAAGCCCCTCGAGGAGCTGCGGGCGGATCACGACGAGGTCTATGTCGCCGGCATCTGCGTCGGCGGCGCGCTCGGCCTCGCCCTCGCCGCCGAGGCGCCGAGCATCAAGGCCGCGGCGGTCTATTCCATGACCTACCGCTATGACGGCTGGAACATGCGCCACTGGTACAGCCCGCTGGCGCCCTTCATCGAGCCCTTCGCCGGCCTGCCGCTGATCCGCCGGCTCAGCTTTGAAGAGCCCTATCCCTTCGGCCTGAAGGACGAGCGGCTGCGGGACGGCATGACCGCGACCCAGGGGGCGGTGATCCCCGGCGCCCTGGACCGGCTGCCCCTGGGGGCGATGGCGGAGATGTACCGGCTGACCAGGCATCTGGACGAGATCGGATCGCAGATCCGGCTGCCGACCCTGCTGATCCACGCCCGCGACGACGACATGGCCCATCCGCGCAATTCCGAGCGCCTGCAAAAGGCGCTGGGCGGGCCGACCGAGCTGCATCTGCTCGAGGACTGCTACCACATGGTCCATGTCGATCTGCAGCGGGACCTGGTGGCCGATCTGACGGCCGACTTCTTCGGCGCGGCCCCGATCGCGGCCCGGTTCGCCCGTCCCTATCGGGAGCCGGTCGGTGCTTGAGGCCCGGGTCATGACCTCGATCCACCAGGTGGGCCAGCCGGCCTGGGACGCGTGCTTCCCCGGCGCGCTGGAAGGGTTCGACTACCTCGCGGCGGTTGAGGGCGCGGGTCTCGCCGACTTCGCGTTCCGCTACGTGGTGGTCACCGACCAGGGGCGGCCGGTGGGGGCCGCCCCTGGCTTCATCTGCGACTATCCCCTGGATACGACCCTGAACGGCGCGGGCCGGGGCCTGGTCACGGCGGTCCGACGCCTGGCGCCCCGCGCCTTCACGGTGAGGCTGGCCGCCCTGGGCTCACCGTGTACGGAGGATGTCAGCCTGGGCCTGGCGCCTGGTGTCGATCCCGGCCGCCACGACGAGATCGCCCGCCTCGCCCTCCAGGCCTTCGAGACCGAGAGCCTGGCCGAGGGCTGCGGCCTGATCGCGGTGAAGGACGCCCCGGTCGCCGCCGCCCACATCGGCGCCGCCGCCCGGGCCCTGGGCTATCAGCCGACGCCGGGCATGCCGAGCGCGGTGCTGGACATCACATTCGCCGATCTGGACGGCTATCTGGCCGGCCTGAGCCGCGCCACCCGCAAGGATCTGCGCCGCAAGCTACGCGGTCGGGCGGGACTGCAGATCGAATTGCGCCGCGACCTGACGGGGCTGGAGGACCGGATCGAGGACCTCTACGCCCAGACGCGGGCCCGGTCCGACCAGCAGCTGGAAAACCTGACCGCCGCCTATTTCACCGGCGTGCTGGAGCGCCTGGGCGAGCGGGCCTTCTGCGTCCTCTATTTCCTGGGCGACGACCTGATCGGCTTCAATCTGATGCTGCAGGACGCCGAGACCCTGCTCGACAAGTTCTTCTGCATGGAGACCGAGCGCGGCCCCGCCCACGACCTCTATTTCGTCAGCTGGATCCACAACATCGGCCTGTGCCTGGAGCGGGGCCTCAAGCGTTATCAGAGCGGCCAGGCCGGATACGCGACCAAGCGACGGCTCGGCTGCGCCTTTCCGGCCACGGAGATGTTCTTCCGCCATCGCCGGCCCTGGGTGGACCGGGCGCTCAAGTGGGCCGCGCCGATGTTCGCGGACGATCCTGTCGCTGAAGGCGCGGCGGCATGAGCGTGGGACAGTCCTCCCCGGTTTTGGCGCGCGTGGCGCGGGGACTGGTGTGGCTGGCCATGCCCCTGCTCAGCCTGGGCAACCAGTATCTGGCCGAGCGCACCGCCCACGCCCTGCTGGGGCTCCCCTTCGGATGGGGTTGGCTGGTCGCGGCGATCCACAGCCCCTTTGTCCAGGGCTGGGCGGCGCTGGAGGTGGTCACCCTGGTGGTCTGGATGCAGGTCCTGACCCACCTGAAGCTCAGCGCCGCGTTTCCGATGACCGCCATCGGCTACATGCTGGTGATCGGCATGGGCTGGACCCTGTTCGGCGAGCCGGTCACGGCCTCGCAGGTGGCTGGCAGCCTGGCGATCCTGCTGGGCGTCTGGCTGCTCGGAGACGGGGAGGCCGAGGCGTGAGACGGCTCCTGGCCCTGATCGGTCTCCTGACCCTGATCGCCGCCCCGGCCTTTGCGGGCGCGCCGGACTGGACCCTTGATTGGGGGGCGGTGGGCCGGGTGCGGCCCGCCCATCTCGGCTCGGAGACCTATCGCACCGACCTCGTGCCCGTGCTGGCCGCGACCTATGGCGAGGATGTCAGCGTCAGCATCGACGACGGCGGCAAGTGGAAAATGCTCAAGGCCGGGACCCTGTCGGCAGGACCTGTCGGCGAATACCGCCAATCCTTCAATGACGATCTGCCCAAGCATGGCTTCCGCACCCGCGACGCCGTCGAGGTCGGCGCCTTCGTGGAGAAGCGGACACCGGTCGGCGACATCGAGGTTCGCATGCGCCGGGCGCTGAACGGCTATCGCGGCTGGTCGGGCGATCTGGCCTTCGACACCGGCGGGCGGGTCACGCCCAAGCTGGAGGTGGGGGCCGAGGCCCGCCTGTCTTGGGCCGACCAGAGGTTCACCGAGGAATATTTCGGCCAGAGGCGCGCGCCGCCCTCGCACTTCGGCGGGCCGCACTTCCACGACAACGACTACCTGACCGCCGGGGTCCAGGTCGGCGCGGCGCGGGATCTGACGCCGAACACCCGCCTCGTCGCCGAGGTCACCGCCGACCACATGCTGGGCGAGCTGCCCAGCCGCGGCCTGTTCCCCAGCCGCAACGTCTTCACCGCCTCAATCGGCGTCGTTCTCCACTGGTCCAAGTCCCCCTCAAGGAGCCGGTCATGAAAGCCACGGAATCTGAGCTGCTCGACATGCTGAGCCAGGAGGCCATCCTGGATCGCGCCCGCCTGGTGCGCGAGGCCACCCTGGCCGACCTGGGCATCTCCTCCATCGACGTTATCAGCCTGCTCTTCGAACTCGAGGAGAAGTTCGGCGTGGTCATCGAGGAGGGCGAGATGCCCGAGATGAGCACGGTCGGCGAAATGATGGATTTCCTGCTGGCCAAGATCAACGCCGAGCCGCAAGCGTGATGAGCCATCCCCGACGCATCGTGGTCACCGGCCTGGGCGCGGTCTCCGCCCTGGGCGCCAGCGCTGAGGCCAATTGGAGCGCGGCCCGCGACGGGGTGTGCGGCATCGCTCCGCACCTGTTCGACCCGGGGGCCCATGGTCCCGAGCCCGTGACCCTGCCCGCCGCCCTGGCCCAGCCCGGCTTCGCCGCGGCGCTGGAGGCGCGGATGGGCCGCAAGCTCACGGCGACGCTGGACCGCTTCGCCCTGTTCGCCCTGGCCTCGGCCTTTGAGGCCCTGGATCAGGCGGGGCTGATCGAGCACCCCGCGCTCGACCAGCGCACGGCGGTGGTGCTGGGCCATGGCCAGGGCGGCCAGGAGACCCTGGAGAAATCCTACGAGCGGTTCTTCGGCCAGAAGACCCAGCGCATGCACCCGACCAGCGTGCCCAAGATCATGGTCTCCGGCGCGGTCAGCGCGGTGGCGATGCAGTTCGTCATCCATGGTCCGGTCTTCGCGACCTCCAGCGCCTGCGCCTCCTCGGCCCATGCAGTGGTGCAGGGCGCCGGGCTGATCCAGACCGGCCTCGCCGACATCGCCGTGGTCGGCGGCTCGGAGGCCATCGCGACCGCGGGCTCCATGGCCGGCTGGCAGGCGATCCACGCGCTGTCCGACACCACCTGCCGGCCGTTCTCCGCGGGGCGTGACGGGATGGTGATGGGCGAGGGCGGGGCGGTGCTGGTCCTGGAGGAGCGGGAGCACGCCCTGGCGCGGGGCGCCCGCATCCTCGGGGAATATCTGGGCGCGGGGATGAGCTCTGACGCCTTCCACATCACCCAGCCCTCGCTCGACGGCACCCAGGCGGCCCTGCGCGGCGCCTGCGTCAATGGCGGCCTGGCCGATCTCGACCAGGTGCTGATCTCGGCCCACGGCACCGGCACGCCGCTGAACGACCAGAACGAGGCGGCCACGATCCACGCGGTGTTCGGCGATCGCGCCGGCCGCCATCCGGTGATCGCCACCAAGAGCGCTCATGGCCACCTGATCGGCGGCTCGGCCGCCCTCCAGGCGGTCATCGCCCTGAAGGCGCTGGAGGCCGGCCTGGCTCCGCCGATCCAGGGTTATCTGGGCGTCGATCCGGAGTGCGACCTCGACCTGGTGCTGGGCGCGGCCCGGCCCATCACCGCCCGCCACGTCCTGCTGAACGCCTTCGCCTTTGGCGGCCTCAATGTCTCCATGGCCTTCGCGGGCCCGAGCGCGGACTAGGAGCCCGATCATGACCTCAGAGCGGCGATCTCCCCCGGGCAGGGGCCTGTTCCGACGCACGGCGTGGGACGCGATCCCGGCCCTGCTGGTCTATGTCCATCTCGGCCTGCTCGCAGCCTTCTTCCTGGCCTGGCCGCATCTGGGCTGGGGCGCGCGGCTGGGCGGGGCGGCGCTCTACGCGCTCGCCATCGGCTGGAACCAGGATTCCGTCGCGCACAACTTCATCCACAATCCCTTCTTCCGCTCCAAGCTGCTGAACCGGATCACCGAATACGCCCTGACGCTGGAGAACGGCGTCCCCCAGACCATGTACCGCTATGTCCATATGCGCCATCACGCCGGCAATTCGGACCGGCCGGACGCCGACGGACAGACCCTCGACCCGATCTCGATCTATCGGCACGGGGCGAATGGACAGGCCGAGCCGATGGTCCCCTATGTCCTGATGGGCTTCTGGCGCGACGACGATCCCTTCACCGTGGCCCGGGAAATCGCCGCCAAGCGCCCGAAGGAAGGCGCGCGGGCGCTGCGCGAATTCTGGGTGATGGCGGCGGTCTATGCGGTCCTGCTGATCGTCCGCTGGGATTTCGTCCTGGTGCTCGCCCCCTTCTACTATCTGGGCCAGAGCCTCTCGTTCCTGATCGCCTATTACGAACATCTGGGCGCCGAGCCGGAGCGGCCGATCGCGTCTGGCGTCTCGACCTATGAGCCGGTCTACAACTGGCTGTTCCTGAACAATGGCTATCACGCCGAGCATCACTATCGGCCGCAGCAGCACTGGACCCAGATGAAGGCGCTGCGCGACCAGATCCGCGCCGATCAGGTCGCCGAGGGCGTGCGGATCACCCCCTGGCCGCATCCCCTGGGCTTTTTGGACCGCACGGCCTGGCGGATTCCCACCGCGGCCGGGTGAGGCTCTAGGCGCCGTCGCCCATCAGCGAGACGTGGGCGGCGACGATCCGCCAGCCCTCGGGCATGCGGGCCCAGGTCTGGCTCTGGCGGCCGATCCGACCGCCGCCGATCCGCTGGAACTCGGTGTTGGCGGTCGCCATGTCGGCGCCGAAACTGGTGATGACCGTATTGGCGAGCGTGCGCGGCGGCGATCCGCCCGGGCGCTCGCGGCGGAACCGGGCGATGGCGTCGAAGCCGTACAGGTTCTCGCCCACCCCGTAGCGCAGGGTATGGTCCGAGCGCCAGAACAGGGCGTCCAAGGCCGCGATGTCATTGTCGCCGAGCGCGACTTCATAGGCCTGGAAGGCCGCGGTCACCTCGGCCAGGATCTGCGGATCATTGATCTTCACGCCACCGCCTCGGCGACGGTCTGGGCCTGGTCGGGTGCGCGCCGCGCGTATCGCCGGGCCAGGGCCGCGGCGACCATCAGCTGCATCTGGTGGAACAGGACGAGGGGGATGATCACCCCGCCGAGCGTCGCGGCCGGGAAGATCACGCTGGCGATCGGCGCGCCGGAGGCCAGCGACTTCTTGGAGCCGCAGAAGACGAGGGCGATCTCGTCCTCGGTGGGAAAGCCGATGCGGCGGGACAAAAGGGTGGTGGCGGTGAGCACACAGGCCAGCAACAGGGCCTCCACCGCCAAGAGGGTCAGCAGCATCACGGGCGTGACCTGCCGCCAGATCCCCTCAAGCGCGGCGGCGCTGAAGGCGGTGTAGACCGCCAGCAGGATCGAGCCCCGGTCGCTGAGCGTCAGGATCGGCTTGTGCCGCGCGGCCCAGTCGCCGAGCCAGGGGCGCAGCAGATGGCCGACCACGAAGGGCGCCAGGATGTGGGTGGCGATCTTGCCGACCTCGCTGAGCGGCGCGGCGCCGGCATGGGTCCCCAGCACCAGGGCGGCGAGGACGGGGGTGAGCAGAACGCCCAGCAGGTTCGAGGCTGTGGCCGCGCAGACGGCGGCGGCGACATCGCCGCGCGCGATCGACACATAGGCGATCGAGCTCTGGACCGTGGAGGGCAGCAGGCACAGGAAGATCACGCCCGTCCAGAGGCTGGCTGGCAACAGGGGCGTGGCGACGGCTCTCAGGGTCAGGCCGAGGACCGGATAGAGCACGAAGGTGCAGGCCAGGATGGCCAGGTGCAGACGCCAGTGAGCGAGGCCGGCGAGGATCGCCTGCCGCGATAGCCGCACCCCCTGCATGAAGAACATCACCCCGATGGCCAGTGTCGTGGCCGCCTGGGCCAGCGTCGCCCAGCCGCCCTGGCAGGGGATCAGCGACCCCAGGGCGGCGGCGGTCACGAGGCCCAGGAGGAAGGGGTCGAGGGCGGGGAGGGACTTGAGGCCGAGCATGCCGCTTCATACCTGGGCGGTCCGCGGCTGGCTTGATCATAGGCGTTGAAGCTGTTGACGCTGCGCGCCGCGCCTTCCGGTTTTGCTTTAAAGTCCTCTCGCCACATGCCCGGCGCCCGGCGCGCGGGCCCGCGTCTAGGCTTCCCTTCGAAAACGGGCGAATTCGAAAGGGCGATCTCCATGGCGGCCAGAGGGGCGAGGCGTTCGCGCGGGCGGATGATGGGGCTGGCCCTGCTGGCCTCGGCGGCGTTCGCCGCGCCAGGCCTGGCCCAGGCGGCGCCGGCGACCGGCCTGACCGGCATGTGGCTGCTCAAGCCCAACGACTTCGCGCGCCAGGACAAGCCGCCCTTCACGCCGGAAGCGGCGGCGGCGGCCGAACAGGCCCGCAAGGCCACCGAGGAGCAGGGCAAGGTGCTGTCCGAGCACGCCCTGAAGTGTCTGCCGATCGGCATGCCCCGGTTCATGACCAATGAGTTCGCCCTGGAGATCCTGGAGACGCCGGCCGGGTCACCCTGATCTCGGAGAACAGCCCCCTGGTGCGCTCGGTCTATCTGGGCCGCAAGACCCACAACCCGGACGCCATTCCCGGCTGGAACGGCCATTCCATCGGCCATTGGGAGGGCAAGACCCTGGTGATCGACACGGTCGCCCTGAACGACCGGATGAGCCACGTGCCGCGCGGCCAGATCCCGTCGGGCGAGACCCATATCGTCGAGCGGCTGCATCTGGAGGCGGGCGGCAAGGTGCTGGTCAACGAGACCACCTTCGAGGATCCGAAACAGCTGACCCGGCCTTACACCACCACCACCCGCTACGACCGCATGCCGCAGGACAGCGAGCTCTGGGAATACGCCTGCGAGGTCGACGCCCCCGGCTGGTCGGAACGCTACGCTGATGATCCGGCGGCCGAGCTGAAGCCCAAGCCCTGATACCGCGCGGGGGAGGGCAGGTCTGGTCAGCGCTTGAGCTGACGATATCCCTTGAAAGTCATCGCCTTCGCGGACGGTCGACGGATCTCGCTGCAGCGCACAATCATTTCCTGCGGCCGACGTCGCCGCGAAGATCGAGACAGAGGCGCCCGATGATGATCGACCGGTTTGTGACCTGGCTGGCGGACAGCCCCGTCAGCGTGACCATCGGCGCCCATGGCTGGATCACCCCCGCGGTCCAGACGGTGCACATCCTGGCCATCGCCGTGATCATGGCCGCGATCCTGATGACCAATCTCAAGGCCCTGGGCGCGGTTGGGGCGGAGGACACCATCCTCGGCTTCTCGCGCCGCTACGCGCCCTGGATCGGCGGCGCCCTGATCGTCCTGCTGCTGTCCGGCGCAACCCTGATCGTCGGCGAACCGCGGCGGTCGCTGGAGAACCCGGTGTTCATCCTGAAGATGGGGCTGCTCTGCGTGGCCCTGCTGCTGACCGCCGCGATCCATGCCCCGCTACGGCGCGACGCCGGCTTCTGGCAGGCGGGACCGCGACTGGCCGTGTTGCGCGGCATGGCCGTGGTGTCCCTGGGCGTCTGGGCGGGCATCGTCTTCGCCGGGCGCTGGATCGCCTACGCCGTCACCTGACATCCATCCTGATCGAGGCCCAGCCCATGTCCCTGTCATCCGTCCTGGCGGCCCTCGAGGCGACGCCCTTCGCCACCGCGATCCGTGAGGGCAGCTATCTCTTCCCGTGGATCGAAAGCGTCCACGTTCTGGCGATCGTGCTGGTCGTCGGCGTGGTCTTCGTCATGGACCTGCGCCTGATCGGGGTCACGGCCGGCGGCCAGGGGATCAATCGGCTGCTGAAGGATTCGACCCCCCTGGTCTGGGCCGCCTTCGTCGTGGCGGCGGTCACCGGCTTTCTGCTGTTCTCGTCCTCGGCGACGACCTACGCCGCCAATCCCGCCTTTCGCCTGAAGCTCGTGGCCCTGGCTGCGGCCGGGCTGAACATGGCCCTGTTCCATCGGGTCAGCCTGAAGGGCGCCGAGGCCTGGGACAATCTGGTCAAGCCGCCGGCCCAGGCGCGCCTGGCCGGGGCCATATCCATGGCCTGCTGGGTGGCGGTGGTCGCCTCGGGCCGCTGGATCGGATTCCTCGCGTGATACGGCCGAGCTTCGCATCCCGTTTGAAAGTCCTGTCCGAGCGAGCGTCTGCCGACCTCGCCCCGGGCGCCTATAATCCCCATTGCGGAAGACGCGGAGCGGGCCGGTGTTCCGGCCCGGTTCGGGCTTCCATCTCAAAAGGCAAGCCGATGAAACTCTGGCAGACAGGCGGCGCGGTCGCCCTGGCGGCGCTCTCCCTGACCCTCGCGGCCACCCCGGCCTCGGCCCACCACTCCGCGGCGATGTTCGATCACGCCAAGATCGTCACGCTGTCGGGGACGGTGAAGGAGTTCAAGTGGATGAACCCGCACGGCTGGATCCAGATCATGGCGCCCGGCCCCGCCGGCCCCGCCACCGAGTGGAGCATCGAGTGCTCAAGCATCAACATCCTGGCGCGCAAGGGCTGGTCCAGCAAATCCTTCAAGCCGGGCGACAAGATCAGCCTGTCCATGCACCCGATGAAGGACGGCTCGGCCGCCGGCTTCGTGCTGAAGGTCGACACGGCTGACGGTCACAGCCTGACCGATCACGACTACTAGGCCCCGGTCTCCCGCCTCTCGGACCGCCCCGTTCAGGGACGGTCCCCCGCCCCAAGCGGCCGCTCAACGGCCGCACCCTTTGTCATGCCCCAAGGAGGAAACCCCATGACCCGATCCAGACTGCTGCTTTGTCCGCTCATCGCCGCCCTGAGCGTCGCCGGCGCGGTCTGCGGACGCCGCGCCGGC
>NZ_JALDPT010000046.1 GCF_022695515.1 Phenylobacterium aquaticum | reverse complement strand
TGTCCTTGCCGCCCACCACCCAGTCGTCGCCGAGGTTGCCGTGGGCCGTGTCATTGCCGGCGTTGCCGTTGATGTCGTCGAAGCCCGAGCCGCCGGAGACCTGGTCATTGCCGTCGTCGCCGCGCAGATAGTTGGAGCCCGAGGCGTCAAGGATGATGTCGTCGCCGGTTCCGCCGAACACGCTGTCGTCGCCGGACCCGCCGTCCAGGGTGTCGTTTCCCGCCCCGCCGGAGATCGAATCATTGCCGGTCAGGCCGCGCAGCAGGTCCCCGACCGTGGAGCCGGTGATCTGGTCGGCGCCGGCCAGGATATAGGCCTTGGCCGAGGCGTTATCATTGCTCAGCGCCCAGGTGAGGAAGGTGGTCACCGGCACATTGACGCCGGCGATGTCGAACACCGTCTGGCCGAGATAGGTCTCCGACAGGTGGGTCATGGTCCCGCCGCTCAGCGCGCCGGACCCGTTGTACTGGAAGCTGCCGAAGAAGCTGTCGACGATGCCGCTGTCGGAGGTGGAGATCTGGCCGTTGTTGGCCACGGTCACCGTCCCGGCGATCAGGGATGACAGGTCCAGCTGGTCGAAGTTGAGCGCGATCGCGCCCGCCGTGATCACGGCCATGTCTCATCCCCCGATGGTTGTGGTTCGGGGAATAGAACACGTCGAGGCTGTCGGCGTAAGGGCCTCGTTCGCTCCCACTGCCCCAAAACGGCCGCCGCCCGGCCGCCCCCGAGGGGGTCGGCTTGAAGGGACTGAAAAGGGGAGAAGTGGTGCCGCCTAGGTGACTCGAACACCTGACCTACGCATTACGAATGCGCCGCTCTACCGGCTGAGCTAAGGCGGCCCGAAGGGAGGTCGCCCCCCGCGAGGGCGCCTATTTAGCGGACCTCGGCGCGCTCGCCAAGCGTCGTCGGGCCGCAGGGCGTCTTTGGCTGGGCCGAGGGGCCGGCGGGGGCGGGGGTTCGTCGTCCTCGAAGTGGCCTTCGTCGATCGGATAGGGGCCCGGCGCCCCGGCCTCGGCGGTCAGCAGGGGCGCCGTGTCGGCATAGGCGATCGGCAGTTCCGGCAGTTCGCTCATCACCCGTTCGCGGCGCTCATGGCGCGGATGGATCAGTTCGCCGGTCTCGGCGAAGCTGGTCACCAGCCGGGCCCAGTCGCCGGGCTGATAGGCGAAGGCGCGGCCCTCGGGATCGAGGTCGGACCAGTCCGGTTCGCGCGGGGCGGAGACGCCCCGGGCCATCCAGACCCGCGCTTCGTCCGGACGGCCGCCGGCGAAGGCGACCCGGGCCATCAGGCCGGCGATGCGGGCGGTGACCGGCTCGGCCTCCAGCGCCTTGGCGGCCTCGGCGGCGCCGGCGGGATCGCCCCCGGTCAGGGCCGCCTCGACGGCCAGGATGCGGCTCTCGCGCGCTGGCGGGTTGAGGGCGGCCAGGTCGCGGAGCCGTTCGGCCCTCTGGCTCGGCGTTTCATTGGTCTTCAGGTCGCGATAGGCCAGCCACAGGGCCGGGTGCGGCGCGACCTTCCAGGCCGCCTCGATGGCCTGGGCGCCGCGGGTCGGCTTGCCCTGGGCGGCGAGGAGCCGGGCGGCCATGACCACGCCTGGCGCGAAGCCCGGCTGCAGCTTGGCGGCCTCGGCGGCGAAGTCGGCCGCCTGGGCCCGGGCCTTGGCGTCCGGCGCGCTCTCCAGGCCTGCCGCGCTGGCGGCCAGCAGGGCGGCGCGGCCGCGCTCGGCGACGATGGGCGAGACGATCTTGCGGTCCAGCGCGCCCTTGACCAGGTCGCGGGCGGCGTCCCAGTCGCCCTCGGCCAGCTTGGCCTCCAGCAGGGCGCGCCAGGCCCAGCGGGCGGTGCGGGCCTGGCCATAGGCCTGCTCGGCGTGGCTCAGCGCCGTGGCGCGGTCGCCCTGGGCCTGGGCCAGCTGCATCAGGCCCTTGTGGCCGGCCAGACGCATTTCAGGAAAGCCCAGCATGGCGGAATAGGCGGCCTGGGCCGCGATGGTGTCGCCGGCGGCTTCCGCCGCCTGGGCGGCCAGCACGCGGACCAGACCCGGCGCGTCCTCGGCGAGATCGGCGGCCTTGGCGGCCAGGCGGCGCGCCTCGGCGCCGTCCCCCGCCGCGACGGCCAGGAAGCCGCGGGTCAGGACCTCGCCGGCCTGGCGTCGCCGCGTGTCGGCCCGGGCCCGCTCGGCCCGGCGCGGGGCCTCGATCACCCACAGCAGCAGCCGCCAGAACACCAGGGCCAGGAGCGCGCCCACCAGGGTGATCAGGGCGAGCGCCGCGGCGGTCAGGTCGGCGCGCCACCCCATCCAGATGATGCTGGCGTGACCGGCCTCGCCGGACAGGGCGAGGACCGCGACGCTGAGCGCCAGGACGAGGACGACGGCGAGGGCGGCGCGGATCATGCGCCGCCCCTCGCCATGCGGGCGAGGTCTTCCAGGGCGTCGGCGCGCACGGCGGCGACCCTGCGGTCGATCTCGGCGCGGCGCTCGGCCCTGGCCCGCCAAGGGGCCATGGCGTCACGGCCGGCCTGGGGCAGGGTGTCGAGCGCGCGCAGGGCATGATCGATATCGCCCTCCTGAACCAGGTGCTCGGCGCGGGCCAGGGTGGCGTCCACCCCCTTGCCTGGCACGTCGCCGACCCTTCGCAGCATCACCACCCGCGACAGGGCGGCCTTGATCCGGGCCCACAGGCCGCCGCCGTCGCCCAGGCTGCGGGACGCCGCGGCTGCGCGGGCGGCGTAGTCGGGAAAGTCCACGGCCAACTCGGCGCGGCTGGGGGCGCCGACCTGGGCCAGGCGGCGCAGGGCGCGAAGATCGGTGGTGGGCGGCGAGACGGCGGTCAGCGCCGCCAGCTCGTCGGCGAAGGGCCGCGAGCTCTGGGCCGCGTCCAGCAGCACCGAGGCGGCCAGCGCCGCGGCGGCCTGTTCTGCGGTCCGCGACTGCTGGGCCTCCAGGGTGTCCAGCCTCTGGGCCAGGCGCTCAATGTCGGCGGAGGCCGGAGTCGCGTCGGCGGGGATCGGCCGCTCCGCCGGCAGGGGGCGTGGGGCCTGTCCGGCAAGGGGCGCGTCCTCGGCGACGACGGGCGCCTCGGCTGCCGCACGCGGGGCGGCGACGAACAGCCGGGGCCCGAACCGCCAGACCGCCAGCAGGGCCGCCATCACCATCAGGGAGACGCCGATCCCGGCCCAGAACCCGCGGCCGATCAGCCTCTGGCGGCCATATTCGGCCGGATCGCGCGGGGCGAGCAGTTCGACGGGATCGGGCTGGGCGCTCATGATGGCCGATCTTTCTGGCGAGCCGGTCGGGGGTCTTGCGGGTCCGGCGTCTCTAGTCAGGCGTCCGGTCTATCAGATTTAGCAGCGCCGCTTCGAGAGGGAAGGGGGCGAAGGCCTTGTGGGCGATCTTGGCCTTGGCCAGGGGCTTGATCACCGCCTGGGACAGACCCAGCACTTTCAGCTGCGGCATGGGATGGGTCGTCAGGAGCTCGGCCAGGGCGAGCGCGGCCTTGGGCGAATGCAGCAGCGCCACCTCGACCTCGGCCAGCTCGGCCAGCTGGGCGTCGGTGAAGGCGACCGGGGCGGTGTCGTAGAGCACCAGGCCGCGGGCCGCGACGCCCTGGGCGTTGAGCAGGCCCACCAGATCCCCGGCCGGCTCGGCGGCGCCGGGATGCAGCAACTGGCCCATGATCTCGCGCTGGCGGCCCAATATGCCCTCGGCCAGGGCCTCCACATCGCCGTCGGCGGACAGCACCTGGCGGAAGCCGACGGCCTTGGCGGCGGCGGCGGTGGCGGCGCCGACCGCGAACACCTTCAGGCCGCGGGCGGCGGAACGGTCGGCGAAGGCGCGCACGCCGTTGGCGCTGGTGAAGGCCAGGGCCCCCACCCCCTCCAGGTCGATCTCGCCGCCGTCGATCGGCTGGACATCGAGCAGGGGCGCGACCAGGGGCTCGTGGCCCAGCGCCCTGACACGGCTGGCGGTGGCGTCCGCGCCGGGCTGGGCGCGGGTGATCCAGATTTTACGGCCGGGCAAGGTGATGTCCGAAACTCAGAATGGGCAGTTGGGACCCTGGCCCCTGGCCGCGGCCAAATCAACCGGTGAAGCTTGCGCGCCCCCCGCGCCTCAGTCCGGCAGGGCGATCAGGTCGCCGCCCTCCTCGAGGATCGCCCGGCCGAGCTCAAGGCCGAGCGCGCGGGCGGCGGCCTCGCGGTCCGCGCCGGGGGCGAAGGTCACCTCGGACTCGCGGCGGAACCGGTGGCGGCCGTCCGGGGACAGGGCCTCGACGATCAGGTTCAGCGAGGTCTCGCACAGGCGGGCATGGGCGCCGATGGCGGTCTTGCAGCTGCCCTCCAGGGCCGACAGCGCTCCGCGTTCGGCGGCGATGGCGATGATCGTCGGGTCGTGGCGCATGGCGGCGAGCCAGGCCTGGTCGCGGTCGCCGACGCGCGTCTCGATGGCCAGGCGCCTGGCCGGGAGCCGGCGGCACGGCCACCGGATCGATCAGGCTCCTGGGCAGGTGACCCAGGCCCAGGCGCTTCAGGCCCGACAGGGCCAGCAGGATGGCGTCGGCGTCGCCGGCCTCCAGCTTGGCCAGCCGGGTGTCCACATTGCCGCGCAGCATCTGGACGTCGAGGTCGGGACGGCGATGCAGGCTCTGGGCTTGTCGACGAAGCGAGGCGGTGCCGAGGATCGCGCCCTGGGGCAGGTCCTCAAGCCGCTCGGCCTTGAGGCTGAGGAAGGCGTCGCGCGGATCCTCGCGTTCGGGGATCGCCGCCAGGGTCAGGCCCTCGGGGCACTCGGCCGGCATGTCCTTCAGCGAATGGATGGCGCAGTCGATGCGGCCGTCGAGCAGGGCCTCCTCGATCTCCTTGGTGAACAGGCCCTTGCCGCCGATCTCCAGCAGACGGCGATCCTGCACCCGGTCCCCCGTGGTGGTGATGATGATCAGGGGGGCGACGCGCTCGGCGTCCTCCGGGGGAGCCCCCAGGGCGGCGGCGATTCGGCGTTGCATCTGCCCTGCCTGAGCAAGGGAGAGCTTGGAGCCTCGGGCCCCGATCCGGACAAGCGGTTGCGTGGGCACGGCGGGACGGCTACCTCGGCGGAAGATCAATGACGTTCCGCCTGCTACAGGACGGGACCGGAAGCCGCAACCGGATGACCGACCTCACCCTCCTGGGCCTCGAGACCAGCTGTGACGAAACCGCCGCCTCGGTGGTGCGTCGCCATGCCGACGGCCGGGTGGAGATCCTGTCCTCCATTGTCGGCTCCCAGATCGCCGCCCACGCCCCCTATGGCGGGGTGGTGCCGGAGATCGCGGCCCGGGCGCACGTGGAATCCATCGACGGGATCGCCGCCGAGGCGATGCGCGCCGCCGGCCTGACCTATGCCGATCTCGACGGAGTGGCGGCCACCGCCGGACCCGGCCTGGTCGGCGGGGTGATGGTGGGCCTGGCCTTCGGCAAGGCCGTGGCGCTCGCCCGCGGCCTGCCGCTGATCGCGGTCAATCACCTGGAAGGCCACGCGGTCTCCGCCCGGCTGGCGGCCGACATTCCCTATCCCTTCCTGCTGCTGCTGGTCTCCGGCGGCCATTGCCAGCTCCTGGCGGTGGAGGGGGTGGGCGCCTGCAAGCGGCTGGGCTCGACCATCGACGACGCGGCCGGCGAGGCCTTCGATAAGATCGCCAAGTCGCTGGGCCTGCCCTATCCCGGCGGCCCGGCCCTGGAGCAGCTGGCCAAGAGCGGTGATCCCGCCGGCTTCACCCTGCCCCGCGCCCTGCTGGGCCGCGACGGCTGCGACTTTTCCTTCTCAGGCCTGAAGACCGCCGCCGCCCGCCTGGCCGAGACCGTGACCACCGACGCCCAGCGCGCCAATCTCGCCGCCGCCGTCCAGGTCGCCATCGCCCGCCAGCTGTCGGAACGCACTGACCGGGCCATGGCCGCCTATGCGCGGGCCCGCGGGGGCGCGACCTGCGCTTTGTCGTCGCCGGCGGCGTCGCCGCCAATGGGGCGGTGCGCGCGGCCCTGACCAAGGTCGCGACCGAGCGGGGCTTCAGCTTCGACGCCCCGCCCCTGGCCTATTGCACGGACAACGCCGCCATGATCGCCCTGGCCGGCGCCGAGCGCCTGGCGCTGGGCCTAATGGACCCGCTGGACGCCCCGGCCCGGCCCCGCTGGCCGCTCGACGCCGAGGCCGCCGCCGCCAATCCCACCCACACGGCCGGTCGCAAGGGCGCAAAGGCATGATCCACGCAGGCGTCATCGGCGGCGGGGCCTGGGGCACGGCGCTCGCCCAGGTCTGCGCCCGGGCCGGGCTGCGGGTGACGCTCTGGGCCCGCGAGGCCCAGGTCGTCGCCGACATCCGGGCCGACCATGAGAACAAGCTCTTCCTGCCGGGCGTGACCCTCGACGCGGCGGTCGGGGCCACCGGCGATCTTCAGGATCTCGCGACCTGCGACCTGGTCCTGGTGGTGGCGCCGGCCCAGCATCTGAGGTCGGTGCTCGCCGGCTTTTCCTCGTTCGTGCGGCCCGGCCTGCCCCTGGTGCTCTGCGCCAAGGGGGTCGAGCAGGACTCGCTCAAGCTGATGACCGAGGTCGCGGCCGAGGCCGTCCCCCAGGCGGCGCTGGCCGTGCTGTCGGGTCCGAGCTTTGCGGGCGAGGTGGCTCGCGGCCTGCCCACCGCCGTGACGCTGGCCTGCGCCGACGAGGCCCTGGGCCAGAAGCTCGCCCAGCTGATCGCCACCCCGACCTTCCGCCCCTATGTGGCCGGCGACATGCTGGGCGCCGAGATCGGCGGGGCGGTGAAGAACGTACTGGCCATCGCCTGCGGCATCGTCGAGGGCCGCGGCCTGGGGCGCAGCGCCCACGCCGCCCTGATCACCCGCGGCTTCGCCGAGATGACCCGCATGGCCGTGGCCCTGGGCGGACGGCCCGAGACCGTCGCCGGCCTCTGCGGCCTGGGCGATCTGGTCCTCACCTGCTCCAGCCCGCAGTCGCGCAATATGAGCGTCGGCCTGGCGCTCGGCGCCGGCGAGACCCTGGAGGCCGCCCTGTCGGGCAAGCTGTCCGTCGCCGAGGGCGTAGCCTCGGCCCCCGCCGTCCGCGCGCTCGCCGCCAAGCTCGGCGTCGAGGCGCCGATCAGCGAGGCGGTCGCCGCCATACTGGCCGGCGAGGTCGAGGTCGACGCCGCCATCCAGGGCCTGCTGGCCCGCCCGCTGAAGAGCGAAACCTGACACGCCCAAAGGAGCCGCCCGTGACCACTTACATCCTGTTCTGCAAGGACAAGCCCCAGTCGCTGGACCTGCGCATGGCCACCCGCGAGCGGCACCTGGCCTATGTCGGCGGCTTCGCCGACCGGCTGAAGCTGGGCGGGCCGCTGCTGGACGAGGCCGGCGCCATGGCCGGCTCGGTCCTGGTGCTCGAGGCCGACAGCCTGGCCGAGGCCGAGGCCTTCAGCGCCAATGACCCCTATCGCCAGGCAGGCCTGTTCGAAAGCGTCGAGATCTCCGCCCTGCGCGTCACCCTGGGCAAGCTCGGGTGAAGACGCCGGAGCCCGACAATCCGGCCCGCCCGCCGCCCGGCGTGCGGCTCTGCGCCCTGGCGGAGCTGCCGGATCCGGGCTCGAAGGGATTCCGCTTCCGCCAGGACCGCTACATGTTCGCCGGCTTCGTGGTGCGCCAGGGCCAGGAGGTGCGGGGCTGGGTGGATTCCTGTCCGCACAACGGCTGGCCGCTCTCGGCCCTCGACGACCGCTACCTGACCCGCGAGGGCGACCGGATCATCTGCGCCGCCCACGGGGCGGTGTTCCGGCCCGCCGACGGCCTGTGCGTCGCCGGCCCCTGCGCCGACGACCATCTGACCGCCTGGCCGGTGGCGGTGGTGGGCGGCGAGGTGGTGACTGGGCCCTTCTGACTCTTCCTTAACCGCCGCCCGCTAAGGCTTGGCGCGTTGAACGAGGAGACGAAACGTGGCTGACGCCCTTCGCGCGCTTGCGACCCTGAACGGCCGGTTCGCGCCCAAGTTCGCCCAGACCATGCTGGCCACGCCCCGCGCCGCAGGCGAGGCCGAGGCCTTCGCCGCCCACTGCCAGGCCATGGGGTTCGAGTTCACCACCGACTGGGCGGACAACAACATCCCCTTCGTCGCCCCGTTGCTGCGCGACTTCGCCAAGCCCCGCGGCCAGATCCGCTATCTCGAGATCGGCGCCTATGAGGGCAAGAACCTGGCCTTCATGGACTGGCTGCTGCCGGCCCGCCTGGATGTCACGGTGATCGACCCCTGGTTCGACGAGGCCCTGAACCCGGAAGAGAAGTATCACGCCGTCGAGCCGCGCTTTCAGCGCAATGTCGCCAAGCTGAACTTCGACGGCCTCACCACCCGCAAGGGCTTCTCGACCTATGAACTGCCCAAGATGCTGCAGGCGGGCGAGAGCTTCGACCTGATCTATGTGGACGGCTCGCACACCGCCTGGGCCGTCGGCGTCGACCTCGCGTTTTGCGCTGCGATGCTGAAAGTCGGCGGCATGATGGTGCTGGACGACTACTGGCATCATGAGAGCGAGATCGGCGGTCCCGGCGTGAAACAGGCCGTCGACCGCTTCCACGGGGTGTTCCGTGAGTATTTCGAGGTCACTTCCGTCTATCGGCAAGTGGCGCTGACCAAGACCCGGGAAATCCCGCGCTGACGCCGGAGCGGTTACTGCCAAGCTCTCCTGGCGTCCCACTATGACGCATCTCTAGGCGGGCATGCTTCGTGCAGCCCGCTGCATGCTGCGACTCCCCCGCAGTTAACGAAACGTGAAATTTCCGTTTGGCTGCGCTGTACCTTTGGGGGTAGAGCATGCGGCTTCCGGTTATTGTGCGCTGCGAAGACCCCGAGGCGTTTCCCCTGTGCTGAACCGAGTTCGATCCTTTTTCGCCCATCTCCGCCAGGTCGCCTGGTCGCAGGCCGCATGGCGCCGCGACGCGATCCACCTGGTGGGTGTCGAATTGGGACTTCTGGCGGCCCTGACCGCCAGCCTGGCCATGGCCGCGGCCCCCCAGGGCCGGGGCGAGGACATCGCCAAGATGACCCGCGGCGAGATGTCGGCCGAAGCCTTCGCCCGGCTGACCGCCGGCATGGATCCCGCGATGCTGGCGCTCGCCAGCCGCATGACCCCGCAGTTCGGACCCCAGGCCCAGGACCCCGCCGCGGCCGTCACCCCCGCCAGCCTGGACACGACCGGCCTGCAGTCGGCCGTGCTGCGCCTGCAGGACATGACCCCGGACGAGGCCCGCGCCTGGAACGCGTCCAACCCCACCTCGACCCTGCCCAATCCCCCCGCCAAGCCGTTCCGCCTGAAGACCGGCGGCATGCTGGACGAGGCCCGCGCCGTCGACTGCATGACGGCGGCGATCTATTACGAGGCCCGCTGGGAAAGCCTGGACGGCCAGCGCGCCGTGGCCCAGGTGGTGCTGAACCGCATGCGCCATCCGGCCTATCCCAAGACCGTCTGCGGCGTGGTGTTCCAGGGTTCGAACCAGACGACGGGCTGCCAGTTCAGCTTCAGCTGCGACGGCTCGATGCGCGGCCAGCCCAACCCCGAGGTCTGGGCGCGCTGCCGCACCGTGGCCGAGGCGGCCCTCGGCGGCTACGTCATGAAGGCCGTCGGCAACGCCACCCACTATCACGCGGTCTATGTGGCCCCCTACTGGAGCCCGAATCTGGTCAAGGTCTCGACCATCGGCGCGCACATCTTCTACCGCTGGACCGGCGGCTGGGGTCAGCCCCCTGCCTTCTCGGGCCACTATGAGGGCAGCGAGCTGGCCGGCATGCAGCTGGCCTCCCTCGACAAGGTCGCGCCCAGCTCGAAGCTTGACGTGACCGGCCAGGTCAAGATCGCCGCCTCGGAGGTGTCGCCGACCATCGAAGCCGCCGACCAGGCCGGCAAGCCGGCGGACGCGCGCTCACCGGCGGGCCACGACCAGGCCGAGCCGCTGACCACCCTGACCGTCGCGGCCAAGCCCCTGAAGGCCGAGGAGCTCGACTGGGCCGGCCGTCCCAAGAAGCGGGACAACCACCTGGCCCTGCCGGAATAGCCGACCTCAGGCCGGCGCGATCTCGGCGGAGAAATCCGCCACGTCCGACAGAAGGCCCTCGGCCGCCATCCGCACCAGCTCGCCGCCCTTTTCCGGAGTGGCCTGGGCGGGGTCGGATCCCATGCGGCCGTCCGGATAGCGGGCCCGGAAGTCGCGGGCCTCGCGGATCGGACCGGTCGGCGCGATCTGCGGCGCATAGTTGGCGGTCTTGATGGCGTCGGGATAGGCCCACTGGGTGACCGCGATCTCGGACGGGGTGGCGTGGCTGCCGTGGCCGGTCGGGAACTGGCGGTTGGCCAGCGCCATGACCCCCTTCAGCTCCCACCAGTTCTTCAGCTTCATCGAGAAGCCGCGCGGGCGGCCGCCGAAGCTCGCCTCCGCATAGAGCTCGGAGAAGGCCGCCTCGATGGTGGCGACATTGCCGCCGTGGCCGTTCAGGAAATAGATCTTCTCGAAGCCGTGCCCGGCCAGGGAGCGGCACCAGTCGCCGATCGCGGCGATGAAGGTCGAGGGCCGCAGCGAGATGGTGCCCGGAAAGCCCAGGTGATGCTGGGCCATGCCGATGTTGAAGGTGGGCGCCACCAGGATGTCGCCGGTCTTCTGGGCCTCGTGGGCGATGATCTCGGGGCACAGCCAGTCGGTGCCCAAAAGGCCGGTCGGGCCGTGCTGCTCATTGGAGCCGATCGGCACCACCACCGTCTTGGAGCGCGTCAGGAAGGTCTCGACCTCGGACCAGGTGGACAGGTGCAGTAGCATGGGAACTCCGGGGCGGGACGGGACGGACCCGACCCTAGGACGCCACGGCCTCGGGCGGAAGCGACAGATAGCCCAGGATCGCCCGGGTCAGCCGCATCTCCAGGCCGGCGGTCGCGCCGCGGTCGAGGGCGGCGTCGATCAGGCCGCGGGACATGTGCAGGATGTCGAGCGCCGCCTCGCGGTCGCCCAGCCGCCGCTCCGCCAGGAAGGCGGCCAGGGCGTCGGCCACCCGGCGGTCGCGGCCCCGTACCTCCGGGCCCAGGTTCAGGCGCTGCTCCTCCAGGTCCAGAAGCCGCGACAGCCTGGGCCGCGCCGCCTGATGGGCCACGGCCACCCGCGCCAGGGTGAAGATCGCCCCCGCCAGGCCCAGGCGCGCCGTCCCCCGCAGCGCCTCGCCGAGCGCCTGATCAAAGGCCGTGGCCTCACGGCGGATCAAGGCGGCCATGATCGCGTCCTTGCCGGGGAAGTACTGATAGAGCGAGCCGACGCTCACCCCGGCGCGGCGCGCCACCGCATTGGTGTTGAAGGCCTCGAGCCCGCCTTCCTCCAGAATGCGAGCCCCGGCCTCGACCACCGCCGCCACCGTCGCCTCGGCCCGCGCCTGACGGGGCCGCTTGCGGGGGCTGATGAGGTCGGCGGTCATCGGCGGGGATGCGAGTCCATGATGTGAGTGTTTGCTCATATTGTTCGGCGAACACCGATTCAGCAAGGACCTTGATCATGACCGCCACCAGCCCGCCCGTCTTCACCCTGTTCATGCTGCTGCACTCGCAGCCGGCCTGGCTCGCCCTGACGCGGGTCGAGCGCGCGGCCTATGTCGAGGCCGAGGTGGCGCCTGTCCTCGCCCGCTGGCCTCAGGTCGCGATGCGGTTCTATGACGCCGAGGCTTTCACCGGCCGCTGCACGGACCTGATGGTGTTCGAGACCGCCGACCTTGCGGCCTACGCCCATCTGGTCGACGGCCTGCGCGACACGGCCTTTCTCGGGCGGCCCTATTTCGAGGTGGTGGAGATCATTCCGGCCCTGGAGGACGGCTACAAAGCCTATGACGCCGCCGCCTGACGGCGCCTGAGGATCATGGGCAGGCCGCCCGCCGGGCGCATGGTGATCCGGTGGTGGATCTCGACCCGGTGGCCGGGCTTCAGCTCCAGCCGGAAGCGCTGGGCGGTCGCGGCCAGGATCAGCAGGGCCTCGGCCACCGCGAACTGGGCGCCGATGCAGACCCGGGGCCCGCCGCTGAACGGCAGATAGGCGAAGCGCGGCCGCTCGACGCCGGGCGCGAACCGCTCGGGGTCGAACCGCTCCGGCCGGTCCCACAGCGTGCGGTGACGATGCAGGATCCAGGGCGCCACGACCACATTCGCCCCCTTGGGGATCTTCACACCGCAGATTTCGTCGTCTGCCAGGGCCAGGCGCGCCGAGGTGCCGGGGGCCGGGGGATAGAGCCGCATGGCCTCGTCCAGGACCATGCGGGCATAGGTCAGCTTGGGCAGGTCGGCGACGGTCGGCGCGCGGCCGCCCAGCACCTGGTCTAGCTCTGCGTGCAGCCGGGCCTCCACGGCCGGGTGCTGGGAGAGCAGGTACCAGACCCAGGCCATGGCCGCGGCCGTGGTCTCGTGGCCGGCGACGAAGATGGTGATCACCTCGTCGCGCACCTCGGCGGGGGTCATCTTCGCCCCGGTCTCGGAATCGCGGGCGGCGATCAGCCGGGCCAACAGGTCCTTGGGCGCCGCCTCGCCCTGGGCCTCGCGCTCGGCGATCATGCCGGCGATGGCCGCGTCCAGTTCCGCGAAGATCGTGCGGATCTTGCGGTCCAGCCGCCGGAACATCAGGCCGGCCGCGCCGGGGACCAGATAGAGGGGATTGAAGGTCAGGGAGTCGGTCGCCCGGGCCAGGGCGGTCTCGACGCTGCGCGCGCTGACCGCCCCGCCGGCGGAGAACATGGTCAGGCCGATGATCTCCAGCGTCAGGTCGCTCATCTCGCGGGCGACGTCGATCTCGGTCCCCTCCGCCAGGCCGGCCCAGCGGTCGGCGAAGGCAAGGGCGGCGTCCGACATGACCGGCCCATAGGCGGTGATGGACGGCGGGGCGAAGGCCGGCGCCATGGTGCGGCGATGGGCCCGCCAACCCTCGCCGTCGCGCGAGAGCAGGCCGTCGCCGAACGCGGCCTGGAAGAACCGGCGCTCCATGGGGGTCTTGGGATAGTTGGCGACGTGATCGAGCAAGACCCGCTTCACCCCCTCGGGGTCGGAGACGAAGATCCAGGTCCCCAGGATCGAGCGCTGCACGAAGACGCCCTGCTCATAGGCGCCGACCGGAATGCCGGGAAACGGCGTCTCGGGATCCTTGCCGCCCAGCAGCGGACTGGCCTTGGCCGGCGGCGGCTTGGCGCCGACCAGGCGGGGTTCGGACGCGATGTCGATGACGCTCATCTCGGTTCCTCCGATCGGCTGTTTAACGTCGTTAAGCGCACTTTACGACGTTAAATGAGATTTACAACGTTAAAGACATGGCGGAGGAACGGTCATGGCCCTGCCGCTTCGTCCCCCTCGCCCGCCCCGTCCGCCCAGACCGCCGCGTCCCCCGCGCCCGCCCTCCACCATGCGCCGGCCGCAGCTGACCCTGGAAATGGTTCTTGAGGCCGCCGCCCGGGTGCTGGAGGCGGAGGGCTATGAGGGCCTGACCATGCGCGCCGTGGCCGCCGAGCTGCGGGTCCAGGCCCCGGCCCTCTATTGGTACGTGGACTCCAAGGAGGCGCTCGAGGTCGCGCTCTATGAGCACCTGATGGCCGACCTGGCCTTCGACGTGCGCGGCGACGACTGGCGCGAGGACATCCGGCGCATGGCCCAGCAGATGCGCGCCCACCTGCTCAGCCGCCGCGACTTCGGCCGCCTGCGGCCCTCGGGCTTCTTCGTGGGGACCAGCTCCATGGCCCAGACCGAGATCGTGCTGGGCGTGCTGCTGGGCGCGGGCCTGAAGCCGCGCGACGCCTTCTACGCCCTGACCACCGGCTTCAACTATGTGCTGACCTGGTCGATCGGCGAGGCGGACGTCGCCAAGCGCCGCGGCCCGGCGATCAGCGAGGCCGACAAGGCGCTGCTGGCCAGCGGCGCCTATCCGCACTTCATGTCGCTGATGGAGGCCTTCACCGAGCCCGGTGACGTGGACGAGCAGTTCCTGTTCGGCCTCAATTGCCTGATCGCCGGCTTCGAACGGCTGATTCCGTAAGGTCGGCTGTTGCGCCGAAGGCCCTGGTCCGCATAACTCCCGGTCAAAGCGAAAAAGGGAGTGCGTGCGGTGAGCGAGGGTGAGGTTTTCCCGGTTCCCGAGGCCTGGGCGAAGAAGGCCCACATGGACGCGGCGGCCTATGAGGCGGCGATCAAGCGGGTCGAGGAGGACCCCGACGGCTATTGGCGCGACGTCGCCGGCCGGCTGGACTGGATGACCCCCTTCACCCAGGTCAAGGACACCTCCTTCCACAAGCATCCCTTCCACATCCGCTGGTACGCCGACGGGGTGCTGAACGTCTCGGTCAACTGCCTGGACCGCCACATCGCCGAGCGCGGCGACCAGGTGGCGATCATCTGGGAAAGCGATGACGGCGAACTGGTCGAGCGGCTGACCTATCGCCAGCTGCTGGCCGATGTCTGCCGCATGGCCAATGTGCTCAAGGCCAAGGGCGTCAAGAAGGGCGATCGGGTCACCATCTATCTGCCGATGATCCCCCAGGCGGCCGTGGCCATGCTGGCCTGCGCCCGGATCGGCGCCATCCATTCGGTGATCTTCGGCGGCTTCTCGCCCGACTCCATCGCCGGCCGCATCCAGGACTGCGACTCCAAGATCGTCATCACCGCCGACGAAGGCCTGCGCGGCGGCAAGGTCGTGCCGCTGAAGCGCAATGTCGACGAAGCGCTGGAACAGTGTCCGGGCGTGACCGATGTCATCGTGGTCAAGCGCACCCGCGCCGATGTGCCGATGAAGGCCGGGCGCGACGCCTATTATTCCGACCTGAAGCAGACCGTCTCCGACGTCTGCGCGCCGGAGCCGATGAACGCCGAGGACCCGCTGTTCATCCTCTACACCTCCGGCTCGACCGGGAAGCCCAAGGGCGTGCTGCACACCACCGGCGGCTATCTGGTCTGGGCCGCCCACACCCACGAGCTGGTGTTCGACTATCGCCCCGGCGAGGTGTTCTGGTGCACGGCCGATGTGGGCTGGGTCACCGGCCACAGCTATGTCGTCTACGGCCCGCTCGCCAACGCTGCGACCAGCGTCATGTTCGAGGGCGTGCCCAACTATCCGACCAACTCCCGCTTCTGGGAGGTGATCGACAAGCACAAGGTCGAGATCTTCTACACCGCCCCCACCGCTATCCGCGCCCTGATGCGCGACGGCGACGAGCCGGTGACAAAGACTTCGCGCAAATCCCTGCGCCTGCTCGGCACGGTCGGCGAGCCGATCAATCCGGAGGCCTGGCTCTGGTATCACCGCGTGGTCGGCGAAGGCCGCTGCCCGGTGGTCGACACCTATTGGCAGACCGAGACCGGCGCCTGCCTGGCCTCGCCCCTGCCGGGCGCGACCCCGATGAAGCCCGGCTCCTGCGCCAAGCCTCTGCCCGGCGTGAAGTTCGAGCTGGTGGACGCCGAGGGCAAGACCCTGCACGGGGCGACCAGCGGCAATCTGGTGATCACCGACTCCTGGCCGGGCCAGATGCGCACGGTCTATGGCGACCACGAGCGCTTCTTCAACACCTACTTCGCCACCTATGGCGGCAAGTACTTCACCGGCGACGGCTGCCGCCGGGACGAGGACGGCTTCTACTGGATCACCGGCCGGGTGGACGACGTGATCAATGTCTCCGGCCACCGCCTGGGCACCGCCGAGATCGAGAGCGCCCTGGTCGGCAACGAGAACGTCGCCGAGGCCGCGGTCGTGGGCTATCCGCACGATGTGAAGGGCCAGGGGGTCTATTGCTTCGTGACCCTCAAGGCCGACGTGGTCCCCACCGACATCCTGCAGGCCGAGCTCAAGGGCTGGGTCCGCCGGGAGATCGGCCCCTTCGCCGCGCCGGACGTGGTGCAGTTCGCGCCGGGCCTGCCCAAGACCCGCTCCGGCAAGATCATGCGCCGCATCCTGCGCAAGATCGCCGAGAACGACCTCTCCAACCTGGGCGACACCTCGACCCTGGCCGATCCCGGGGTGGTCGATGACCTGGTGAAGAACCGGATCAGCTGATGGCCGCACGGCCGGTCGTCCTGGCCCTCGCCGCCGCGCTCCTGGCGGGCGCGGCGCGCGCGGAGGCGATCTCGACCCTGGAGCCCACGCCTGCCGAGGCCGCCGCCCTGGATCAGGGGCGCGGCTTCGTGGAGGTGACCCCCGACGCCGCCGGCGCCTCGGGCTTCATCCGGGCCGGCATCGACATCCCCGCCCCGCGCGAGGCGGTCTGGCGGGCGCTCACCGATTGCGCGCTGGCGCCCCGCATCGCGGTGGGGCTGAAGTCCTGCCGCGTGCTGCGCCGCGATCCCGAGGGCCGGTGGGACGTGCGCGAGCACGTCTCGCGCCTGATCCCGCTGCTGCCACAGATCCGCACCGAGTTTCGCAGCGACTACGACCCCCTGGACGGCTTCACCTATCGCCGCACCGGCGGCGACATGCAGGTGCTGGAGGGCCGCTGGCGGCTGATCTCCCTGCCAGGCGGCAAGGTCCGGGTGATCTCGGAGGGGCGCGCCCAGGCGCCCTTCGTCACGCCGGGGCCGATGGCCCGCCTGGTCCTGCATCGCGAGGCGGCCATGGCCCTGGCTGCGCTCAAGCGCGAAAGTTTGGCCCTGGCGGCCCAAGGGGGCTAAGTCCCCGCCCATGACCCCGAATCTTCCCGCCCCGCTCCGTCTCGCCGCCGACCGCCTGATGGAGGGCGTGGCCCGCGCCGGCGTCGCCGAGCGCGCCGAGCGCATCTCCCAGGCCTATCGGGCCGGCCGCGGCTCGGCGACCGTGATCAAGGACGCCGACGACGCCCAGGCCTATGTGCTGGCCCGCCTGCCGGCCACCTACGCCGCCTGCGCCCGGGCCTTCGACGAGGCCGCCCGCCTCGCCCCCGACTTCCAGCCCGCCAGCCTGCTCGACGCCGGGGCGGGACCGGGCGGCGCCGGCTGGGCGGCGCTGGAGACCTGGATCAGCCTCGACCGCGCCATCCTGCTGGATTCCAATCGCGCCTTCCTGGCCATGGCCCAGACCCTGGCCGAGGGCGGGCCCGAGCCCCTGGCGCTCGCCGAGCGCCGCATCGCCGACCTGGCCCAGCCCAAGGACTGGCCCACCGCCGACCTCGTGGTCGCCAGCTACGCCCTGGCCGAGATCGCCCCGGCCGCCCAGAGGGTGACGGTTTCCGCCCTCTGGGCCGCCTGCGCCGGCATGCTGATCCTGGTCGAACCCGGCACGCCGGACGGCCATGCCCGCATCCTCGCCGCCCGCGACCTGTTGATCGCTGAGGGCGCCGAAATCCTGGCCCCCTGTCCCCACGCCCAGGCCTGTCCCCTGGTCGCGCCGGACTGGTGCCACTTCGTCCAGCGCCTGCCCCGCAGCCGCGACCACAAGCTCGCCAAGGGCGCCGACAGCCCCTTCGAGGACGAGAAGTTCATCTATCTGGCGGTCGCCCGGCCGCATGTGGCGGCGCAGCCCCGAACCGCCCGGGTCATCGCACCGCCGCGCACGCTCAAGCCCGCCATCACGCTCAAGCTCTGCACGCCGGAAGGCCTGGCCGAGCACCGCGACTTTCCCCGCCGCGACAAGGCGGCCTATGCCGGCGTGCGCCGGCTCGACTGGGGCGACACGCTGGAAAGCTAGGCCGGGAGAACCCTCTCCCCATGTCATGGGGAGAGGGCAGGGTGAGGGGCCCGCCGCGAAGCGGAGGGTCTTTCGGCGTGTCCGATGAAGCGGAGCTTCAGCGAGGGCCCCTCACCCCAACCCTCTCCCCGCGACGCGGGGCGAGGGAGAAGGCCTAGCCAAGGCCGCCAACCCGGACCATGTTGCCGGCCCCGCCCACCCGCATTTCAGGGCGGACCCGATTTCAAAACCAAGACAGGGAGGGCTCACACATGCCCGTCAGCCGTGAAATTCATCTGGTCGAGCGCCCCAAGGCGATGCCGACCCCCGATCAGTTCGCCCTGGTGGAAACCCAGGTCGGCGACGCGCCGGACGGCGGCGTCCTGGTCCAGAACCTCTACATGTCGGTGGACCCGGCCATGCGGCCCCGACTGACCGCCGGCCAGGCCCTGGGCGAGGCCATGATGGGCGGGGCCCTGGGCCGGGTCGTCCAGTCCAAGTCGGACAAGTTCGCGGTCGGCGATCTGGTCTCCAACCGCATGGGCTTCCGCGAATACTTCACGTCGGACGGCCAGGGCCTGACCAAGCTGGCGGCCGACCCCGACCTGTCCCTGACCGTCTACATGCACGCGCTCGGCATGACCGGCTTCACCGCCTATGGCGGCCTCCTGCACATCGGCCAACTGAAGGACGGCGAGCAGGTGTTCGTCTCCACCGCCGCCGGCGCCGTGGGCTCGGTCGCCGCCCAGATCGCCAAGATCAAGGGCTGCTATGTGGTGGGCTCCACCGGCGCGGCCGACAAGGCCGCCTGGCTGAAGGACGAGGTCGGGCTCGACGCCGTCATCAATTACAAGGACGCCCCCATCCGCCAGGCCCTGGAGGCGGCGACGCCCAAGGGGATCGACGTCTATTTCGACAATGTCGGCGGCGACCATCTGGAGGCGGCCCTGCGCCGCATGAACACGCTGGGCCGCATCCCGGTCTGCGGCTTCATCTCCGGGTACAATTCCGGCCACTCCAATGTCTCGAACCTGTCCAACATCATCTATTCGCGGGTGATGCTGCGCGGCTTCGTCGGCACGGACTTCATGCACCTCTATGGGGACTTCCAGCGCGACATGGCCGGCTGGCTGAAGGCCGGCAAGGTCAAGTACCAGGAGACCATCCTGGACGGCATCGCCAATGCCCCCACTGCCCTGATCGGCCTGCTGAACGGGGCCAATTCCGGCAAGATGCTGGTCAAGCTGGCGGACTGAAACCGCCCGTCTGACAAACCCGTAATCTTCCCACAGGGGCGGCTGATGCTAGGGTCGGCCGCCCTGAACTCCGTGGGAAGTCCGCATGCTCCGTCACACCCTTCGCGCCGCCGTCTGCGCGCTTGCCCTCGGCCTCGCGGTCCCGGCGCTCGCCGCCGACAAGGTCCCGCCCATCGCCTTCAGCCAGCGGACCCTGGCCAACGGCCTGACGGTGATCAGCTCGCGCGATCCGACCACGCCCAATGTGACGGTGCAGATGTGGTACGGCGTGGGCTCCAAGGACGACCCGGTCGGCCGCTCGGGCTTCGCCCACCTGTTCGAACACCTGATGTTCAAGGCCACCAAGGACTATCCGGCCGAGAGCGTCGACCGCTTCACCGAGGACGTGGGCGGCATGAACAACGCCTCCACCTTCGACGACTTCACCAACTATTACGAGGTCGCCCCGGCCAACCACCTGGAGCGCCTGCTCTGGATGGAGAGCGAGCGCCTGGGGTCGCTGGTCATCGACGACGGCGCCTTCAAGTCCGAGCGCGACGTGGTCAAGGAGGAGCTGCGCCAGCGGGTCCTGGCCGATCCCTACGGCCGCCTCTTCGCCCTCTATCTCCCCAAGGCCACCTATCAGGTCCATCCCTATAAGCGGCCCGGCATCGGCTCGATCGAGGAGCTGGACGCCGCCACCCTCGACGACGTGCGCGCCTTCCACCACGCCTATTACCGGCCCGACAATGTGGCCCTCGTCGTGGTCGGCAATTTCGATCAGGCCAAGCTCGACGCCTGGGTCGACAAATATCTGGGCCCTCTCACCAATCCCGCCCAGGCCGTGACCCGGGTGAACGCGGTCGAGCCGCCGCGCGCCAAGGCCGGCACCTATACGGGCTACGGCCCCAATGTCCCCCTGCCGGCGGTGGTGCTGACCTGGCTGGGCGCCAAGGCCGCCGACGCCGACGCCCCGGCGCTGAAGGTGCTGGACGCCATACTGTCCTCGGGCAAGTCGTCCAGGCTCTATGACGCTCTGGTCTATGATCAGCAGATCGCCGCCGAGATCTATTCCAACGCCGACCTGCCGCAGCAGCCGGGCTCCTTCATCGTCGGCGCCATCATGGCCAGCGGCCATACGGTCGACCAGGGCGAGGCGGCTCTGCTGGCCCAGGTGAAGCGCCTGCGCGACGCCCCGCCCACCGCCGCCGAGCTGTCCGAGGCCCAGAACGAACTGGTGGCCGGCAAGCTGCGCGAGCGCGAGACCATCAACGGCCGGGGCTTTGCGCTCGGCTATGCCCTGCGCACCGAGGGCGACGCGGCCAAGGCCAATAGCGAACTCCAGGCCCTGCAGGCGGTGACCGCCGCCGACGTCCAACGCGTGGCCCTGAAATATCTCGATCCCGACAAGCGGATGACCATCCGCTACCTCCCCGAAAGCGCCCGGCCCAAGGGCGAACCCGTGGTCGAGGACAAGCCGCCGGTCGTGGCCTCGGTGAAGTATGACGGTCCGGTCAGCACGCTGGCCCCCGAGGGCCAGCGCCAGGCCCCGCCGCCGATCGCCGCCCCGGTCACCCCGGTCCTGCCCAAGCCGGTGGAGAAGACGCTGGCCAACGGCCTGCGGGTGATCGTCGCCAAGTCGTCGGACCTGCCCCTGGTCAGCGCCGACCTGACGGTGAAGGCCGGCGCCTGGGTCGATCCCGCAGGCCTCGCCGGCGCTGCCGGCATGACCGCGGACATGCTCACCGAGGGCACCAAGACCCGCGGCGCCCAGCAGATCGCGCGGGAGACCGAGGCCCTGGGCGCGACCCTGGAGTCTGCCGGCGGTCAGGAGGCCGCGACCGTGGGCCTGAACGTCATGCCCGGCCGCCTGCCCGAGGCCATGGCGATCATGGCCGATGTCGTGCGCAATCCGGCCTTCGCCAAGGAGGAGCTGGAGCGTCAGCGCAGCCAGAGCCTCGATGGCCTGCAGGTCTCGTTCTCGGAGCCCGGCCAGCTGGCCGGCTTCGCCACCGCGCCCGCCCTCTATGCCGGCACCCCTTCGCACGTGGCCGGCGGCACGCCCGCCTCAATCGCCAAGTTCCAGGCCTCGGACCTGGCCAAGATCCATGCGGCCTATTACCGGCCTGACAGCGCCATTCTTGTGCTGACCGGCGACATCACGCCTGAGGCGGGCTTCGCCATGGCGGAAAAGGCGTTCGGGAGCTGGGCGAAGCCCGCGACGCCGGCCCCCGACCAGCCGGCGATCACGCCCAAGGCCGCGCCGCGCGCCATCGTCATCGACCTGCCGGGCACGGGGCAGGCGGCGGTGACCGTCGCCAAGATCGGCATCGCCCGCAGCGACCCGGACTACTATCCCGGCATCGTCGCCAACTCCGTCCTGGGAGGCGGCTATTCCGCCCGCCTGAACGGTGAGATCCGGGTGAAGCGCGGCCTGTCCTACGGGGCCAATTCCTCGCTCTCGGCCCGGCGGACCACCGGCCTGTTCCGCGCCGCCGCCCAGACCAAGAACGTCTCGGCGCCCGAAGTGCTGGACCTGATCACCGCCGAGATGGGCAAGCTGGCCGCCGAGCCGGCGAGCGCCGAGGAGTTGAAGGCCCGCAAGTCAGTGCTGATCGGCGGCTTCGGCCGCAGCCTGGAGAGCACCGACGGCCTGGCCGGGATCCTCGGCAATCTGGCGCTCTACAACCAGCCGCTCAGCGAGCTGAACGCCTATACCGGCAAGGTGGACGCCGTGACCCCAGCCCAGGTCCAGGCCTTCGCCAAGGCCCATCTCGACCCGGCCGGCGTCTCGGTGATCATCGCCGGCGACGCCAAGAGCTTTGTCGATCCGCTGAAGGCCAAGCTGCCGAACCTCGAGGTCATCCCCGCCGCCGATCTCGACCTCGACCAGCCGAGCCTGCGGAAGCCGAAGTAGGGAAGCGCTGCTCCCCCTTTGGAGGAGCTGGCGCAAAGCGCCAGAGGGGGCCGGCCCGTAGGGCCGGTCTCGGTGGAAAGACTGTCTCCGACCCCTTGCGGGGTCGGCCCCCTCCACCGCTACGCGGTCCCCCTCCCCCAGCGGGGGAGCAGCGCTTCTCTTCCTAGTGCCGGAACACCCGCACGCCGGTGAAGACCATGGCCAGGCCGCGTTCGTCGGCGGCGTCGATGACCTTTTGGTCGCCGATCGAGCCGCCCGGCTGGATCACCGCGGTGCAGCCGGCGTCCGCCGCCTGGATCAGGCCGTCGGGGAACGGGAAGAAGGCCTCCGAGGCGCAGGCCGAGCCCTTCAGGTCCAGGCCGAAGTCGGCGGCTCGGAGCGCCGCGATGCGGGCGGAGTCCTTGCGGTTCATCTGGCCCGCGCCGACGCCCAGGGTCTGGCCGGCCTTGGCGTAGACGATGGCGTTCGACTTCACGTGCTTGGCGATGGTGAAGGCGAACAGCATGTCGCGCACCTCCTCGTCGGTGGGCGCGCGCTTGGTGACGACCGTGAGGTCGGCCGGCGTCAGGCGGGCGTTGTCGCGGCTCTGCACCAGGAAACCGCCGGAGACCGACTTGAAGGTGGTCCCGGCCGCCAGCGGGTCGGGCAGCCCGCCGGTGGTCAGCAGGCGCACGTTCTTCTTCTTGGCGAACAGGGCCACGGCGTCGGCGTCGGCGTCGGGGGCGATCACCACCTCGGTGAGCAGCTTGAGGATCTCGGTCGCCGTCGCGGCGTCCAGCTTCTGATTGAGGGCGATGATCCCGCCGAAGGCGCTGGTGGGGTCGCAGGCGAGCGCCCGTTCATAGGCCTCGACCATGGTCTTGCCGGTGGCCACGCCGCAGGGATTGGCGTGCTTGATGATGGCGCAGGCCGGACCCGCCGCCGGATCGAACTCGGCGATCAGCTCGAAGGCCGCGTCGGTGTCGTTGATGTTGTTGTAGCTGAGCTCCTTGCCCTGGAGCTGTTTGGCGGTGGCCACGCCCGGACGCGGATCGGCGAAGCGGTAGAAGCTCGCCGACTGATGCGGGTTCTCGCCATAGCGCATGGTCTGGACCAGGGTCCCGGCGATGGCCCGGCGGCGCGGGGCCTCGTCGCCCAGCTGCGCGGCGAACCAGCCGGAGATGGCGGCGTCGTAAGATGCGGTGCGGGCATAGGCGCGGGCGGCGAGCCGCTTGCGCAGCTCCAGCCCGGTGGTGCCCTGGGTCTTCAGCTCTTCCAGCACTTCTTCCACGTCGGCCAGCTCGGTGCAGACGCAGACATAGCCGTGGTTCTTGGCCGCCGAACGGATCATGGCCGGACCGCCGATGTCGATGTTCTCGATGGCGGTCTCGAAATCGGCGCCGCCTGCGACGGTCTGCTCGAAGGGGTAGAGGTTCACATAGACGAGGTCGATGCCGCCGATGCCGTGGTCGGCCATGGCCTTGGCGTGGTCGGGCGCGTCACGCACGCCCAGCAGGCCGCCGTGAACGATGGGGTGCAGGGTCTTGACCCGACCATCCATCATCTCGGGGAAGCCGGTCAGCTCGGAAATGTCCTTCACCGCCAGGCCGGCGGCGGCGATGGCGGCGCGGGTCCCGCCGGTGGAGACCAGCTCGACCCCGTGGTCGGCCAGCACCTTGGCGGCCTCGATCAGGCCGGTCTTGTCGGAAACCGAGATCAGCGCCCGCTTGAGCGGGGCGCGGTCGGGAGCTTGCGGGAAATCGGGGGCGGCGGGCATGGCGTTCTCCTGTGGAACCAACACGGAAACGCCCAGGCGCGCGGCAAGAGACCCCGCGCTCCCCGGTGGTGTCCCACCTTCAATCGCCAGTTACGCGGATGGCGGGGGTCTAGGCCCGACGGGGCCTAAGGTCAATGCGACGATCGGGTCAGTGGGGCGGCGGCCAGGCCTCGGCGGCGGCGAGCTTCCAGCGCACCCGGGCCCCGGCGTCGAGCCGGGCGTGGCCGCGCAGCACCAGCTGGTGGGCGCGGCGGGGCTGGCCGTCCTGGAAATAGACCGAGGTCTCGACGGCGACCTCCTGGGCGTCGTTGCGCAGCCACCAGCCGGTCTCCTCCCCCTCGGCGCGGAGCAGCACGCTGCGCCCGTCGCGGGCCAGGCTGGCGCGGACATCCGGGTGGATGTGAAACCGCAGGAAGAAGGGGGCGAAGCGACGCGCCCCCGCGGCGGCGGCCGCATCGGTGAGCGGGGTCAGGCGATCCTCGCCGCGCAGCTCGTCGGCGCCCACGTCCAGGAACAGCCTGCGCTCATGGCGCAGGCGGAAGGCCTTGGCCCAGCCGTCGTGCGACAGCTCCAGCCACAGTCCGCCCTCGCCCTCATGACGCCGTGCCTCCACGGCCTCATAGGCGCGCGCCAGGCGCGGCCCCAGCGCGTGGGCGAGGAAGCCGCGCAGGGGATCGCCGCAACTGGCGTCGGCGATCGACAGGGTGGAGGCGCCGTCGGCCAGGCGCAGGCCCTGGGGCGCGGCGGCGATCGGCGACCAGGCGCAGGCGGTGATCATCCGCTTCTTATGGGCCAGGACCTCGATGGCCAGGGGTTGGGCGCAGGCGGTGACGCTCCACGGGCCCTGGGCCGGGGGCGCGGCGTCGGCCACCACCTGCAGGCTCTTGCTCTCCAGCCGGTGATAGCCGTTGCGGCTGGCCGGCAGGCGGCCCTGCTCGTCCTCGCTGGCCCGGGCGGCGGCGACATATTTCCGCTCCAGGGCCTCGCCCCCCTGCAGGGCCGGCAGGCCGCCGTCGGCCAGGGTGAAGAAGCGCACGGCCCCGGCCAGCCGGTCCATGGCCCGCATCATCTCGTCGGGCCCGGCCACTCCGCGCTGCACCAGGGCGTCGTCCAGGGTCTGCAGGTCGAACAACAGCTCCAAAGCCGCGGCCGGACAGCGCGAGGCGTGACCGCCGTCGGGCAGGACGGTGAGCGGCAGGGCCTTTTCCAGCCGCACCAGGCCGCGGTCCATCAGCTGTTCGCCCGCCTCGCCGGCGAGCGCCGCCCCGGCCAGGGCGACGGAGACCGCCCGCTCGGCGGCGTGGACCGGGGGATCGAGCTCGCCCAGCAGGCAGCGGGCCTGGCGCGCGAGATCCAGCGCGATCTGGGCCGTCTCGGCGTCGGAGGCGAGCGCGCAGATCGGATGCGCCGCGCAGGCCAGGTTGAACACCCGCCGCTCCAGCAGCTCGGGGTCCCAGGAGAAGCCGTTCCAGCGGCCGAACACCCGGCTCCAGTCGAGCGCCAGCCTCAGGCCCTCGGCAGCGCCGGCCTGGCCTGTGGCCAGGAGGTCGCCCATCCAGTCCAGGCCGTGCAGGGTCTGGGCGAAGCGCTTGGAGGGGCTGGGCCGGTCCCAGGGGTCGCCGCGCACCCCGGTGTCCAGGGTCACCCCGCCGAACTGGAAGCGGCCGGTCAGGATGCGGCGGCCGTTCTCGAGATCGATGGGCCGGGGGTCACGGGGCGTGGCGGCCAGTCCGTCCGGACGGGGCCGGCTCAGGCGCCAGCGGTGCCAGGGATTGCCGTTCCATTCGCGGATCAGCTGCCGGCGCGCGCCCAGCGCCAGGGCGAGCGTGAAGGTCCCCCCGGGCAGGCGCGTCAGAGCCGGAAGCCCGCCCGCCATGGCCTGGTCCTATCCGCCGCGCAGGGCGGCGATATTGGCGGCGTAGGCGTCCGCCCCGCCCTTGAACACCGCCGTGCCGGCGACCAGGGCCGTGGCCCCGGCTTCAAGGCAGAGCGGCGCGGTCTCCGGCGTCACCCCGCCATCGACCTCCAACGGAATGTCGCGGCCGGTCGCGTCGATCATCTCCCGCAGCCGGGCGATCTTGGCGAGCTGGGAGCGCATGAACTTCTGACCGCCGAAGCCCGGATTGATCGACATGACCAGGATCAGGTCGATCTCGTCCATCATCCACTCGATCACCGAAGGCGAGGTCGAGGGGTTGAACACCACGCCCGCCTTGCAGCCCAGTTCGCGGATGCGCTTCAGGGTGCGGTTCAGGTGCGGGCCGCTCTCGGGGTGGACGCTGATGATGTCGGCGCCGGCCGCGGCGAAGGCCTCCAGGAACGGATCGACCGGGGCGATCATCAGGTGCACGTCCATCGGGATCGAGACGTGGGGCTTCAGGGCCTTCACGATGTCGGGGCCCAGCGTGATGTTCGGCACGAAATGGCCGTCCATGACGTCGATGTGCAGCCAGTCGGCGCCGGCGGCCTGGACGGCGCGGGCTTCCTCGCCCAGGCGCGCGAAATCCGCCGCCAATATGGAGGGCGCGATGATCGGGGTGCGTGCGGTCATATCCTCGGATTAACCGCGCCGCGCGCCCCGGCCAACCCCTCTATTGAGCGGCGCGACCGAAACGGGCGGCATAGAAGCCGTCGCAGCCGCCTGGACGCTGGTGCGGCAGCAGTCTGAGCGCCCCATGGGCGGCGAGGCTGGCCTCCGGCGCGCCGCCTTCGCCGGGCGCGGCCGGCAGGGCGTGGAACTCCGGATGGCGGGCCAGGAAGGCCTCCGTCTGGGCCTCGCCCTCCTCGGGCTCCAGCGAGCAGACGCAATAGACCAGCCGGCCGCCGGGTTTCACATGGGCGGCGGCGGCGTCCAGCATCCGTGACTGCACGGCGGCCAGAGCGGCGATGTCCCCGGGCTTGGCGGCCCAGAGCACGTCGGGATTGCGCCGGAAGGTGCCGGTGGCCGAGCAGGGGGCGTCCAGCAGCACGGCGTCGAAGGTCCGCGGATCGGCCCAGGCGCCGGCGTCGGCGACCACGGTCTCGGCGGATAGCCCCGTGCGCTCCAGGTTTTCCTTCAGCCTTTCCAGCCGGGCGGCCGAGCGGTCGAGCGCGGTGACGGTCGCGCCCGTGGCCGCCAGCTGCAGGGTCTTGCCGCCCGGCGCGGCGCAGAGGTCGAGCACGGTCTCGCCGGGTTGGACGTTCAGCAGCCGCGCGGGGATGGCGGCGCTGGCGTCCTGCACCCACCAGGCGCCGTCATCGAAGCCGGGCCAGGCCGAGACGTCGCCGCGCAGGGCGGTGCGCAGGGTGCCGCCGGGCAGGACCTCGGCCTCCAGGGTTTCGGCCAGGGCGGGATCGGGGGCCTTGAGCGAGAGATCGGTGGCCGGCTCCTGGGCGATCACGGCGGCGATGGCGCGGGCGGTCTCCTCGCCGTGGGCGCTGCGCCAGCGGGCGAACAGCCACGGCGGGGCCAGCGCCTCGGGGTCGCTCATGTCCGGCGGATCGCGGGTGAGGGCGCGCAGCACGGCGTTGACCAGCCCCTTGAACGGCCGGGTCGCGGCCTGGGCGGCGGCCAGGCCGACCGTGGCGTCGACCGCGGCATAGGCCGGGGCGCCCATGGCGAAGGCCTGGGTCGCGCCGAGCCGCAGGATGTTGCGCACCGCCTCGGGCGGCGGCTTGGCCAGCTTGGCGTCGAGCGCCCGGTCGATGGGGCCGAGATGGCGCAGGGTGGCGAGCGTGAGCGCGCGGGCGAAGCCGCGGTCCCGGGGCTCCAGCCCGCGGAAGGCGTTGGCGCTGGAGGCTTCCTCCAGGCCGGTGCGGCGGGCCAGGGCTGCGGTCAGCAGGTCAAGGGCGGCGCGGCGGGCGGCCAGGCCGCGGATCTCGCCGCCGTCGTCTGAGGTGTTGGGATCGGTCACCGGCGCGGCGTGCCCCCTTCGGAGCCCGGGCGCAAGCCCATCGGCGACGATTTCGCGCCGGCCGGGCTTTCCGCGCCCCTGGTCTGGCCGGGCCTGAGGGCCTAAATGACGGCCATGAGCCAGGACCTCCCGCCCAACGCCGCCCCGGACAAGGCGCTCACCCCGGCCGCCCACCGCGCGCTGGAGGAGGCCGAGGCCCGCCGCCAGGCCGAAGCCGCCGCCGCCCCGCCGGCGGAGGAGGGCGGTCCCGCCGGACCCGAGCCGACCCGCTTCGGCGACTGGGAACGCAAGGGCATCGCCGTCGACTTCTGAGGCGAGTGCGCCTCGCCCGTGAGGGGCGAACAGTCGCTCCGATCCCTGACCCCGCCTAGGATTTCGTGAGTTCCGGCGGAGTTCGCGGCCATGTCCCTTTGCAAGTCCCTCCTGGCTCCGGCCCTGGCGGGTTTGGCGCTGATCGTCGCGATCTGGGCGCCGGCGGCCCGGGCCGGCGACCTCTATGTCCCCACCTATGGCTACGCCGCCCAGCACTATGGGACGCCGCGGGCCTGTTGCGGCGCCCCGCCCTGCTGTGTCCGGGCGCAGCCCTATGCGCCCCAGGCCTATGGCTATTATGACGACCGGCGGGCGCCCGCGCCCTGCCGTGACCCCCGCGCCTGCCGGCCCTGCGACTGCGTGGGCGAGATCACCCTCGGTCCCGGCTTCGACTTTGACGGCGGGGTCGGGCCGATCCCGGAAGGCGGCTATGGCGGCGGCGGTTATGCGGTCATGGACGGCGGCGGATTCGCGGGCGGCTCGGCCAGTTCCAGCGCGCGAGCCTCGGCGTCGGCCTACGCCTCGGCCAGCAGCCATGTCAGCGTGCGAATCGGCGGCGGCGGCCACGGCGGCCATGGCGGCGGGCGAACCCCTGGCTGTGGGTGCGGGGGCGGCCACCACTGAGGGTCTTTGTGCGACAATTCGTCCACATATCGGCCGTTTCGCGTTTCGCCTCAGACCTGACCTAGGGTCAAGTCTTCGGTAGGGCCAGAACGCCTGCTCGGCAAAACAGAACGCTGCACTGCGCCGTTCGCTTTATTCTGCAGAGAAATTCGCGATATCGATCGTCACGTCGCGCTTGATCACGTGACAAGCGTTGGTAACTCTGTGGCATATACATAAATCAGACCCGGTAGAACCAAGGTATGGCCTGTCGGATGCTTGGCGAATGCAACGCAAATAGCTGCGACATTTTGCTTCATTAGGTTTCATTTACCACGTGAAAGCTCAGGCTCGCCTCCGAATTCAAATGCGGAGGACGGAAGATGTTCAACCGAAACAGTGGCGTTCTTCTTGTCGGGGCCGCGGCGCTGGCGCTGGCGGCGCCGGGGATCGGCCATGCGGATGCGGCCAAGGACCTGGGCGTGGCGGGCCGCGCGCTCACCTTCCTGGAGAACGGA
>NZ_JALDPT010000045.1 GCF_022695515.1 Phenylobacterium aquaticum | reverse complement strand
GACGACATACTCGGAGCTTAGCCTGGGACAGTAGGCCGCATAGCCAAACGACCGGTTAAAGAGACGGTGCGTCGACCGGGAAATTACCGCCCCCCGCGCGGAAGCCCCCAAGGTCGAAGCCGAGGTCGAGGCCGTCGAACGCCCCGCCCGCGCGCCGCGGCCCGAACGTCCGCTGCCGGACCGCCCGGTCCAGCCCGAGCGCCACGCCCCCGAGCGGTCCTCTTCCGCCCGTGGCGGACGGGATCGCGACCGCGGCCGCCGGGAGGATCGCGAGGACCGGGACGACCGTCACGGCGTCGTGGGCTTCGGCTCCGACACCCCGGCCTTCCTGATGCGACCGACCACCCGTCCGGCCGACAAGGCCTGATGCGACAGATGCGCGGCCGGCGGTAATTTCCCGGTCGACGCACCGTCTCTTTAACCGGTCGTTTGGCTATGCGGCCTACTGTCCCAGGCTAAGCTCCGAGTATGTCGTCAAAGTCGGCGACCGGCTCAGGAGGCCTGGAATAAGAGAGAGACGATGGCCGGCGACGTGGAAACCAAGCTTCGTGGACCTGAGGCCTACGGGTTCGCCCGCAAGGCCCTCCAGGCCATGGAGAAGCACCAGGTTTGGCCGACTCCCGTCAATTACGAGCTCTGGCTGCACTCCCTGGCCGACCCGACGGGGCCGCTGGCCCTGGAGCTGGGGCGCATCATCTCGTCCGGCGAAGCCTTCACCGACGGCCTGGCCGACGAACTGGCCGCGGTCTATCTGCCCAAGGCCAAGCTGAACGAGCAGATCCGCGACACCGGCGACGCCCTGACCAAGGAACTGGCCGCGGTCTCCCGCGCCATCCAGTCGGCGCAGAAGTCCAGCGAGGCCTATGGCCTGACCCTGGCCAGCGCCTCGAAGTCGCTGACCGGCGAGCGCGACACCGACGACGTCAAGGCGATGATCAGCACGCTGGCCACCGCCACCAAGCAGGTGCAGCGCGAGAACAAGTCTCTGGAAAAGCGGCTGTCGGAATCCACCGCCGAGGTCGCCCGCCTGCGCGAGCACCTGGAGCAGGTGCGCCGCGACGCCACCACCGACGCCCTGACCAGCCTGTCGAACCGCAAGGCCTTCGACGAGGAGCTCGACCGCGCCTGCGAGGAAGCCGACGCCCGCGGCGAGGCCCTGGCGCTGGCCGTCATCGATATCGACCACTTCAAGAGCTTCAACGACACCTGGGGCCATCAGACCGGCGACCAGGTGCTGCGCTATGTGGCCAGCGTGATCGGCGGCCGCGGCGCGCCGCCGCGATTCGCCGCCCGCTACGGCGGCGAGGAATTCGCCCTGATCTTCCCGCGCGAAGGCGCCAAGACCGCGGTCGCGGCCCTGGAGGAGATCCGCGAGGAAGTCTCCTCCCGCATCCTCAAGCGCCGTTCGACCGACGAGGACCTGGGAGCGATCACCGTCTCCGCCGGTCTGGCCGAGCGCATGCCGGGCGAGACCCCGCACGCCTTCATGGAGCGCGCCGACCGGGCGCTCTACGCCTCCAAGCGCGGCGGCCGCAACCGGGTGTCCTGCGCCGAGACCATGACCGCCGCGGCCTGAGCCGGGCCCCTCGTTTTTCCGCTAGCCTGACGCGGGGACATTGGGTCTTAGTTCCCCACAAATCAGAGCGGGAGGACGCGCAGTGGCCTATTCCAAGATCAAGACCTCGGTGGCCGACGGGATCGGCGTCATCACCCTGTCGGATCCGTCGACCCTGAACGCGGCCGGCCTGGACCTGATGGAAGAGCTGCGCGCGGCGTTCGACGCCTTCGCCAAGCCTGACGCCGGCGTCCGCTGCGTGGTCCTCACCGCCGAAGGTCGCGGCTTCTGCTCCGGCGCGAACCTGTCGGGCCGCGGCGGCCCGCCGGCGGCCAGCCCCGATCCGGAAGGCCCGGATTCCGGCGCGGCGCTGGAGACCATCTACAACCCCTTCATGGTGGCGGTGAAGAACTACCCCGTGCCGGTCGTGACCGCGATCAACGGCGTGGCGGCTGGCGTCGGCTGCTCGCTGGCCCTGATGGGCGACATCATCGTCGCCGCCGAGAGCGCCTATTTCCTGCAGGCCTTCCGCCGTATCGGCCTGGTGCCGGACGGCGGCTCGACCTATCTGCTGCCGCGCCTGATCGGCAAGGCGCGGGCCATGGAAATGATGCTGTTGGGCGAGAAGGTGCCGGCCAAGACCGCCGAGACCTGGGGTCTGGTCAACCGCGTCGTTCCCGACGCCGACCTGATGACCACCGCCATGGAGCTGGCCCGCAATCTGGCCGACGGCCCCTGGGCCCTGGGCTCGATCCGCAAGCTGGTCTGGGAAAGCCTCGACGCGGAATACGAGGCCCAGCTGCACGCCGAGCGCGTCGCCCAGAAGTTCGCCGGCCGCAGCGCCGACAGCCGCGAAGGCGTGCTGGCCTTCCTGCAGAAGCGCGTCGCGGCCTTCACCGGAAAATAGATCGCACACAACCGTTTTCGGTTCCCCGACGGCCGACCTCCCGCTAGGACTTAGGAAACAAGCCCTGGCCGGAGGACGCCTGCGTCATGCTCACCGTTCATCACCTGAACAATTCCCGCTCCCAGCGCGTGCTGTGGCTGCTGGAGGAGCTGGGCGAGCCCTACGAGATCAAGCACTACCAGCGCGACGCCAAGACCATGCTGGCGCCGCCGGAGCTGCGCGCCATCCATCCGCTGGGCAAGTCGCCGGTGATCACGGTCGACGGCGGTTCGCTGGCCGAGACCGGGGCCATCGTCGAGTACCTGGTCACCCGCTACGGGAACGGCAAGATGATCCCGCCGCCCGGTACGCCGGAGCGCCTGCGCTGGATCTACTGGCTGCACTACGCCGAGGGCTCGGCCATGCCGCCCCTGCTGATGAAGCTGGTCTTCACCGCCCTGCCCGCTCGCACCCCCGGCCTGATCCGTCCCATCGCCAAGGCGATCATGGGCGCGGCCCAGAAGGGCTTCGTCGATCCGCAGCTGACCGCCCACTTCGACTATTGGGAGGCCGAGCTCACCAAGTCGGAATGGTTCGCGGGCCCGGAGTTCTCAGCGGCCGACGTGATGATGAGCTTCCCTGTGGAGGCCGCCGCCGACCGCGCCGAGGCGACCAAGGGCCGGCCGAAGCTGGCCGCCTTCCTGCAGAAGATCCACGCCCGGCCGGCCTATCAACGCGCCCTGGAGAAGGGCGGGCCTTACGCTTACGCCTGAGCCGCGATAGGTAGGGCGGCTCGTCCGTCCGCCCCCGGAATTCATGCGCAAGACCCGCTACTATCCCGCCCTCGACGGCCTGCGCGGCGTGGCCGCCCTGTGCGTGGTGCTGATGCACCGGCATGTCTGGTTTGGGCTGGACGGGGCTTTGGGCCACGGGTTCCTGGCGGTCGACTTCTTCTTCATGCTCAGCGGCTTCGTCATCGCCAACGCCTATGACGGCAAGCTGGCGAACGGCCTGGGGATCGCGGGCTTCATGCGCGCCCGGGTGCTGCGGCTCTATCCCATGCTGATCCTGGGCGCCGCGATCGGCGCCCTCTGGCGCCTGCTGGCCCTTAACCTCGGCGTCGGCGTGCTGAATGTCTGGGAGGTCGCCAATCTGTTCGGCCGGGCGAGCTTCGTCCTGCCGGCCCTGCACAGCCGATTCGAAGGCGCGAGCGCCTTCCCGCTGGATCCGCCCACATGGTCCCTGTTCTTCGAGCTGGCGATCAACCTCGTCTATGTGGCGATCTTCCGCTGGCTGACCCCCGCCCGGATGGTCGCGATCATGGCGGCGGGCTTCCTGGCCCTGGTCGTGCTGGCGCTCAAGAACGGAGGGATCGACGCCGGCGACATCGCCGCCGAATTCTGGCTGGGCTTCGTGCGGGTGACCTTCCCGTTCTTCGCTGGGGTCCTGCTGCACAAGGTCCGGGGCTTCGCCCCCCTGGCCCGGCTGAAGGCGCCCTTCTGGGCGCAGGCCGCGATCCTGCTGGCGATCCTCAATGTGCCCAATATCGGCTGGGCCAACGCCCCCTTCGACCTGATCTGCGTGGGCCTGGTGTTTCCGGCCCTGGTGATCTCCGGCAGCCTGACCGAGAGCCCGCCCGCCGAGACCCGCGCCCTGAAGATCATGGGCGACCTCTCCTATCCGATCTATGTGCTGCACTATCCGATGTACGTCTTCCTGGGCGGGCTGGGACGGGTTCTGGGCTGGCTGACGCCCGAGACCCAGCTCGTGTTCGGCCTGGCCTCGCTCGCCATCATCCTGGCGGCCAGCTGGTCGGCGACGCTGTTCTATGATCGCCCTGTCCGCGCCTGGCTGGACGGCGTCGCCCGCCGCAGGGCCGGGCTGGCCGAGGCCGGCTCCACAGGGCGCTAGGGGTGACGGCCGCCCTCCTGCTTGATCTCGACGGCACGATCCTCGACTCGGCGCCGGGCATCCTGGCCTGCGCGCGGGCGACGCTTACGGCCATGGGCGCGGACTGCCCGCCGGAGGCGGAGATGCGCTGGATGGTCGGGCCGCCCCTGCGGCCGTCCTTCGCCCGGCTGCTGGGCGGGACGGCGCGGGTCGAGGAGGCGGTCGAGCGCTATCGCGCGCTCTATGCGACCCAGGGCGTGGCCGCGGCCCGGCCCTTCGCAGGCATGGCGGCGGCGCTGGAGGCCCTGGCGGCGCTCGGCCCGCTCTATGTCTGCACGTCCAAGATGACGGCCTTCGCGCGGGACATGATCGCCCGCAGCGACCTGACTCGTCATTTCGCCGGGGTCCATGGCGCCGACCCCGCAGGAGCGCACGACGACAAGGCCGCCCTGATGGGGTGGATGATCGACGCCTACGCCCTCTCGCCCGACCGCTGCGTGATGATCGGCGACCGGGCGGAGGATGTGCGGGCCAGCCTCGCCCACGGCCTCGCCACCGTCGGCGTACTGTGGGGCTATGGCGACGCCGTCGAGCTGAGCGAGGCCGCGGCCCTGTGCGCCGCCCCCGAGGCGCTTGCCAAGACGGCGGCCGGGGTGCTGGGCCTCTAGCCCAACGGCGGCCCAGGCGGCTGCGGGAAGCGTGACCGCGGGCCCTTGCCCCAGGGCGTCGAGGCGGACTTCGGCGCATTGGCCGCCGGGTCCTCCAGATATCGCGCGATGTCCTTGGCGGTCTGGCGATAGAAGGCCGCGGTCAGGGGATCGGGGTCCTTGCGCGTCTTCAGGCTGTCGGCGAGCTGGGCCAGTTGGTCCAGCACATAGGCCTGGGCCTCGGGCGCCGCGTCGGGGCGGGCGCCCAGCACCATCATGGAGTCCAGCGCCACGCTCTGGCTGACCCGCCGCAGGGCCCGCGTCTCCGGCGTCGGATCGGGTGCGGCGTTCCAGGTGTGGGCCAGGACCGCGTCGACCATTTCGGGGAAGGTCAGGGTGTCGGGTTTGCGGGCGGCCAGAGCCACCAGGCGGGCGGCGCGGTCCTTGTCGAACAGTGGATCGAGCACCAGGGCCGCGCGGATGCGAGCGGCGCGCAGCTGGTCGAAGGCCGCATCGTCGGACAGGTCCTCCAGATTCCCGCCGGGATCGGGGGTCAGCTGGGCCAGCAGGCTCTCGGGGATTTCCAGCGCCTTGGGGTCGACGGCGTCGAGCAGCAGGCCGAGCACGTCGCGCTGGGTCTTGGGCGGGATGAACTCGGTCGGCGGCAGGGTGTCGCCCTTGACCACGATGTTCGTATAGAGGCCGCCGACATATTTGAGCGCGGACTCGATGGCGTAGCGGTCGTGCAGATAGGCCATCCACAGGCGCATGTCGCGCAGCGACCCCACCGCCTCGCCCGGCTTCAGCATGTCGGGACCGAAGTGGGCCAGCATGATCTGGCGGGCGGCGGCCGTCTCCTTCAGGTTCTCCATGGGCGTGGCGCGGTCGTCGTACCAGGTCCAGCGCGGGTCGGTGTCGGGGGTGTAGATGACCCCGTGGCTGCGCATGTCCTTGATGACGCCGTCGAGGTCGGCGGCCTCCTTGGCGGCCGGGAACGGGGTGTAGGCGTAGCGGACCATGTAGGTGTCATAGACGCCGATCTGGCGCTGGAAGGCCTCGCTGAGATCCAGCTTGCCGTTCGTCACCTTCACCCGTGGCGTGGGGTATTCCATCACCGAGGCCTGGTTGTTCAGGCTGGATGCGAAATTGTGGCCGAAGCCCTGGGCGTGGCCGAGCTCGTGGGCGGTCAGCAGCGCCTGACGCTGCAGGACCAGGTCGCGCTGGGCCGCCGGCATGCCGTCCAGCCCCTCGGGGCTCAGTAGCTTGGGATCGGCGACCATGACGCCGGAACCGTCCGACGGCAGGCCGCCGCTATAGGCGTCGAAATAGTTGGCGATGGTGCGGATGCGGCTGGAATCCATATGGGTCTTGGAGCCCAGGATCTCGCCGGTGCGCGGGTCGCGATAGGTGCCGCCGCTGGAGAAGCCGCGCTCGTCGCGATCGACCCACAGGACATAGGCGTAGCGGATGTCCATCGGATCCATGTCCGGCGGCGCGTCCTTGGCCTCGATGGCGTTCTTGAAGCCGGCCGCCTCATAGGCCTTGTTCCACCAGAGCAGCCCGGCCTTCATGGCCTTGCGGACGGGGTCGGGAATGGCCGGGTCGAAATAGAAGGTGATCGGCTTGACCGGTTCGCTCAGGGCGGCGGAAGGGTCCTTCTTCTCCAGCCGCCAGCGGGTGATCCAGGCGCCGTCCGGCGCGTCATTGATCGGGGTCGAGAAGTCCTCGAACTTCAGGGCGCTGACCCCGATGCGCGGATCGGCCTTGCGCGGGGTGTAGCCGGTCGGCGCCTTCAGGAATGAGTGGTGGATGCGCAGCGTCATCAGCCGCGGGTCCGGCGTGACATTGCGCACCAGGGCGCCGGGCGCATCAGCGGCGAAGGTCGAGACCGTCTCGATCTCGGTGTTCTCGGGGAAGGCCTTCATCCGGGCCGGGTAGAAGGTGCTGCGGCTCGCATCAAACTTGAAGGCGCCCTGGTTGGCGCGCTTCAGCTCGCCCTCGACATTGGCGGCGTCGCGCATGAACAGAGAGGTGGCGTCGACCACCACCTTGCCGCCCTCCTCCGACTCCACCGGCAGCACGGCCAGGACCGAGGTGGGGAAGGAGGCGCTGACGTTCTCGCCCCGCGCCGCGGTTCCGGAAGGCGCGCGGTAGGCGAGGTTCTGCTCATTGACCAGCACCTTCTGGCCCACCCGCTGGAAGCGGATCACCGAGGAGTCGAGAATCCCGCGATCGAAATTGAGCTCGACCGAGCCGCCCCCGGTCGCGGCCGAGACGTAATAGAGGACGTCCTTGTCGAACTCGCTGATCTCCAGCAGCACCCGGCCACGGGCGGCGTCCCAATAGAAGGGGATGTAGCCGTCGGTGCGCTTCAGGTTGGCCGCCGCCTTGGCCGGTGGGGCCGCGCCCGCGGGATCGGCCGCCTGGGCCGGAAGGGCGGCGGTCAGGGCCAGGACCGAAAGGCTGGTCAGGCACAGGGCGCGGAAACGGCTGCGGCGTGTCATCGGTCTATCCCCCACGGGCGCCGCGCGACCGGCGGCGCAGGCAGGAGACGCACGGCGGACAGGCCAATCAATATCGGGCGTAAATCGAACGACGTGATCTGAATTTCTGCGAGCCCGACGCTCAGCGTGATGAATTTCGCCGCAGATGTCGCGGAGGACGACGGCGCCTGCCCGGCATGGCGGAAGCCGCTATGCTGCCCCCTGGACTGCGGAGGGACGCATGGCGTTTCAGGACGACGATCTGCAGATCTTCGCCGCCGAGGGCGCGCCGCCCCTGCCCTCGGCCGACGCTGGCGGGGTGGTCGACCATGAGGGGGCGCGGATCTGGTGGGCCAGCTACGGTGAGGGCCCCGCGGTGATCCTGCTGCACGGCGGCATGGGCCACAGCGGCAACTGGAGCTGGCAGCTGCCCGCCCTGGCCGGATATCGCGCCGTCCTGATCGACAGTCGCGGCCATGGCCGCAGCACCCGCGACGACCGCCCCTACAGCTATGAGCTGATGGCGCGCGACGTCGCCGCCGGGATGGACGCCGCCGGGATCGAGCGCGCCGCCCTGGTCGGCTGGAGCGACGGCGCCTGCACCGCCCTGGTCCTGGCCGACCAGGCGCCGGAGCGGGTCGCGGGCGTGGCCTTCTTCGCCTGCAACATGGACGCGAGTGGGACCAAGGAAATCGACGGAAGCAACCCCCTGCTCGGCCGCTGCTTTGGTCGCCACGTCGCCGACTACGCCGCCCTGTCGGCGACCCCGGACGGGTTCAAGGCCATGACCGAGGCGGTCCAGACGATGCAATCGACCCAACCGGACTACACCCCCGAGGACCTCGCCCGCATCCAGGTCCCTGTGACGGTCCTCCAGGCCGAGCATGACGAGTTCATCCGCTCGGAACACGCCGCCTATCTGGCGCGCACGATCCCTGGGGCGGAGCTGGTGGAATTGCCCGGCGTGAGCCACTTCGCCCCGCTACAGCGGCCGGCGCTGTTCAATGCGGCGCTGTCGGGGTTTCTGACACGCGTTTGGAGCCCGGGCGCATGACTGAACCGGAAATATTGCAACAGCCAGCGGGCGTGTCTTTCGCGAGACGCACGGTGGTGATCGGCGCCCTGATCCTGCAGTCGGTCTTCCTCGTCGCGCTGGGCGTCGCCATCGCCGGCCCGGTTCGTGACACCCTGGAGCGTCGCGCGTCGGGGTCCAATCTGACGTGCGTCAGCCCACAACGGCTATGTGTCGGCCAGTCGATAGACTCTGTGGACGTCGGAAGATTCGAGTCCGAACTGGGCGGCCTGATCGACGTGACCTGCGGTTTCAACCATCCAGGCGCCTTAGGCGGTAACGCCCCCATCAGCATAGGCGCCTTGATATCGGGGGGATGTGCGACGGACCGCTACGTATTGACCTTCTCTGACGGCCGCCTCAGGACGAGCCTCTGGATCGACCACCGACGGATCGCCCGCGTGGACAGGTCGCCACGCCACGTGATCGATCTCTGAACGTCAGGCGTCCAGCGCCTTGCCCGGCACGATCGTCACGCTCTCGCCGCAGCCGCAGGCGTCGGTCTCGTTGGGATTGCGGAATACGAACTTGGCCGAGAGTTTGTTGACCTCGTAGTCGATCACTGTGCCGATCAGGAACAGCACGGCCTTGGGCTCGATCAGGATGGTCACGCCTTGATCCTCGACCACCTCGTCCAGCGGCCCGGCTTCCTGGGCGTATTCCAGGACATATTCCTGGCCGGCGCAGCCGCCGTTCTTCACCCCCACCCTCAGGCCCTTATGGGTGTTGTCGGCGCGGGCCATGATCTCACGCACCCGGTCAGCGGCGGCGGGCGTCAGCGACACGACCTTGGGCCGGGGTCGGCGAGCGCGGGGAGCGGCGGGGGTGAGGTTGAGGTCGGTCATGCGTCACATATGGGGGTGATCAGGATGATCAGAACATGTTGAGCTGAAGTTTCGCCTCGTCCGACATGCGCGAGGCGTCCCACGGCGGATCGAAGACCAGCTCCACCTTGCAGGACTTGAGGCCCTCGATCTCCATGACCGCGTCATGCACCCAGCCCGGCATCTCGCCGGCGACGGGGCAGCCCGGCGCAGTGAGCGTCATGTCGATGGCCACGTCCTTCTCGTCGGAGACGTCGACCTTGTAGATCAGGCCCAGCTCATAGATGTCGACCGGGATTTCCGGATCGAACACCGTCTTCAGCTTCTCGATCAGCTGATCGGTGATGACGTCCAGTTCGTGCTGGCTGAGCGGCGTGGGCGCTTCGGGTGCGGGGGTGGCGTCCATGGGAACTCTTAGGCGAAGAAGGCTTGGGTGCGGGTGAGCGCCTCGACGAAGGCGTCGGCCTCCGCCTCGGTGTTATATAGGGCGAAGGAGGCGCGGGCCGAGGAGTCACGCCGAAACGCCGCATCAGGGGCTCGGCGCAGTGGGTGCCGGCCCGGACGGCGACGCCGTAGCGGTCGAGGATCTGGGCCACGTCATGGGCGTGGGCGCCGTCGACCGTGAAGGACAGGATCGCGCCCTTGCCCTTGGCCTCACCCAGCACCTTCAGCCAGTTGGCGCCGGCCAGCCCCTCGCGGACCCTGTCATAGAGGGCGTGCTCGTGGGTCGCGATGGCCTCGCGATCGAGCTTCATCAGCCAATCCAGAGCCGCGCCGAAGCCGATGGCCTCGAGGATCGGCGGGGTGCCGGCCTCGAACCGGTGCGGCGGGTCGGCATAGGTGATGGCGTCCAGCGCCACCGAGCCGATCATCTCGCCGCCGCCCTGATAGGGCGGCAGATCGGCCAGGCGCTCGGCCTTGCCATAGAGGGCGCCGATGCCGGTGGGGCCATAGAGCTTGTGGGCGGAGAAGACATGGAAGTCGACGTCGAGCGCTTTCACGTCGACCGGCATGTGGACCACCGACTGGCAGCCGTCGACCAGAACCAGGGCGCCGGCGCCATGGGCCAGGCGGGCGATCTCGGCTACCGGGTTCACCGTGCCCAGCACATTGGACATGTGGGTCACGCCGACCAGCCGGGTCTTTGTGGTGATCAGCTCGGCATAAGCCGCCATGTCCAGGCTGCCGTCGTCGAGCACCGGCACGAACTTCAAGACCACGCCCAGCCGTTCCCGCAGGAAGTGCCAGGGCACGATATTGGCGTGATGCTCCATCTCGGTGAGCAGGATCTCGTCGCCGGCCTTGAGCGACTGCCCCAAGCCCGCGGCGACCAGGTTGATCGCCTCGGTCGCCCCCTTGGTGAAGACGATCTCGGTCTCGGCGGCATTGATGAACCGGGCCACCGACTGGCGCGCGCGCTCATAGGCCTCGGTCGTCTCGTTGGCGAGGGTGTGCAGGCCGCGATGGACGTTGGCGTAGGAGTGCTCCATCGCGCCCACCATGGTCTGGATCACCGGCCGCGGCTTCTGGGCGGAGGCGGCGCTATCCAGATAGATCAGCGGCTTGCCGTTGACGGTTCGCGTCAGGATCGGGAACTCGCGGCGGGCGGCTTCGGCGTCGAAGGCCATGGTCAGACCTCCAGCCGCTGGGCGACCCAGGCCCGCGCGATCTCGCGGGCCGGCTCGTGCTCGATCCGCTCGACGACCTCGCCGACAAAGGCGGCCATCAGCAGGGCGCGGGCCTCGGCCTCGGGGATGCCGCGCTGGCGCATGTAGAACAGGGCCTCGTCGTCGAGGGCGCCAATCGTGTTGCCGTGGGCGCATTGGACGTCGTCGGCGAAGATCAGCAGCTCGGGCTTGGCGTCCACCTCGGCCTGGTCGGATAGGACCAGCGCCTGGTGGCGCATGCGGGCGTCGGTCTGGTCGGCGCCCTCCTCCACCACGATGCGGCCCTGGAACACGCCGCGCGACTGGTCGCGCACCACGCCCTTGGTGAGCTGGCTCGTGGTCCCGCCGACGCCCTGGTGCCAGACCTCGGTGGTCTGGTCGGCATGACGCTTGTCGGCCAGCAGATAGGCGCCGTCGAGGCGCAGGTCCGCGCCGGCGCCCGGATGACTGACGCGGGTCTCGATGCGCTGGCGACGTCCGCCGTCGGTGAGCACCGTCTGGGCGAAGCGGGCGCCCGCGGCCAGGGTGACCTCGGCGGTGGAGACATTGATCCCCAACTCGCCGTCAGCACAGAGCACCACCCGCTCCAGGCTGGCGCCAGCGGCTAGATTGATGGTCAGAGCGTGGTCGGCCACATAGGGCTCGGCGTCGCCCTCATAGCTCTCCAGCAGGATGAGCTGCGCGTTCTCGGCGACCTCGATGCGGGCCGTCGCTGCGTGGCTGCCGCCGCCCAGGGCCGCGAAATGCAGGGCCACCACATAGGGCTCGGCCGACTTGGCGCGGATGACCACGGGATCGGAGGCGTTGACCACATGGATCGGCAGGCCGGCGAGGTCGGCGAAGGGCCCGCGCGGCGGCTCGCCCGCGAAGGGTTCGGACGGCTCGGGCAGGACGCGGACCAGTCCGCGCAGGTCGGTCCAGCGCCAGTCCTCGTCACGCCGGCCGGGCAGCTGGGTGACGTCGCGGGCCTTGAGGGCGGCTGCGAGGGTCAAGCGGCCCTCGCATACTTGTCATAGCCTTCGGCTTCGAGCTGGAGCGCGAGCTCTGGCCCGCCCGAGGCGACGATACGGCCGGCGGCCAGCACGTGGACGCGGTCGGGTTTGATGTAGTCGAGCAGCCGCTGATAGTGGGTGATCACCAGCATGGCGCGGTCCGGCGAGCGCACGGCGTTGACGCCCTCGGAGACGATCTTCAGCGCGTCGATGTCGAGGCCGGAATCGGTTTCATCCAGGATGAGGAAGCGCGGCGAAAGGATCGCCATCTGAAGGATTTCCATCCGCTTCTTCTCACCACCCGAGAAGCCGACATTCAGCGGCCGCTTGAGCATCTCGAAGTCGATCTTCAGGTCGGCGGCTTTGGCGCGGACCAGCTTCAGGAACTCCGGCGCCGAGACCTCGCCCTCGCCGCGCGCCTTGCGCTGGGCGTTCAGCGCCGTGCGCAGGAAGGTGAGCGCCGGAACCCCCGGAATCTCCAGCGGATATTGAAAGGACAGGAACAGGCCCTTGGCGGCCCGCTCATTGGGGGCAAGCGCCAGCAGGTCCTCGCCGTCCAGGGTGGCGGAGCCCTCCGTCACCTCATAGCCGTCACGGCCGGTGAGCACATAGGAGAGCGTCGACTTGCCCGCCCCGTTCGGCCCCATGATCGCGTGGACCTCGCCGGCCGGCACGTCGAGGGTGAGGCCCCTGATGATATCCTTGCCGCCGACCTGGGCGTGGAGGTTCTCGATATGCAGCATCAGCGGGTCTCGTCGGCGAGGTATTGGGCCAGGGTGTCGAGCGCCTGTTCGACGCTCTCGACATAGGCCTGCTTGCGGGGGGCGGCGGTGGGGGTGGAGGCCGTGCGCTTGTCGGCCGAGGTGACGTTGATCTGGCCGTCCTCGAAATAGGCGCGCAGGCGAAAGTCGGCGTGCTCCAGCACCACGGTGTAGCGGCTCAGCTCCAGCACCAGCTTCTTCTGAGCCAGGAAGTCGGGGTCCGCGGCGATGGCGTCATGCAGCTCGACCGCACGGGTGTGGTCGGCCTCTTGGCGCAGGCGCTCGGCCTCGGCGCGGGCGCGGCGGTCAGCCTCGCGGCGGGCGTGCTCGGCTTCGAAGGCGGTGCGCAGGGTCATGCTCAGGGTCTTCATCCGACGCTTCCTTCAAGACTGATGGCCACCAGCTTCTGGGCCTCGACCGCAAACTCCATAGGCAGCTCCTGGAGCACGTCCTTGACGAAGCCGTTGACCAGCAGCTGGACGGCCTCCTCCTGGGAAAGGCCGCGCTGCATCACGTAGAACAGCTGGTCTTCGGAGAGCTTGGTGGTGGTCGCCTCGTGCTCGAACACGCAACTGCCGTTGCGGGCCTCGACATAGGGCACCGTGTGAGCCGCGCAGGTCTTGCCGATCAGAAGCGAGTCGCACTGGGTGAAGTTGCGCGCGCCCTTGGCCTTGGGGTGGGCCGAGACCAGGCCGCGATAGGTGTTGGAGCTCTTCCCGGCGCTGATGCCCTTGGAGATGATCCGTGAGCGCGAACCCTCGCCCAGATGGATCATCTTGGTGCCGGTGTCGGCCTGCTGGCGGCCGTTGGTGATGGCGATCGAATAGAACTCGCCGACGCTGTCCTTCCCGCGCAGGACGCAGGAGGGGTACTTCCAGGTGATGGCCGAGCCGGTCTCGACCTGGGTCCAGGACACCTTTGAACGGTCGCCACGGCAGTCCGCGCGCTTGGTGACAAAGTTATAGATGCCGCCCTTCCCGGTCTCGGGATCGCCCGGGTACCAGTTCTGGACGGTGGAGTATTTGATCTCGGCGTCGTCGTGGACCACCAGCTCGACCACAGCGGCGTGCAGCTGGTTCTCGTCGCGCATGGGGGCGGTGCAGCCCTCCAGGTACGAGACGTAGGCCCCGGCGTCGGCGATGATCAGGGTGCGCTCGAACTGGCCGGAGTTCTCCGCATTGATGCGGAAATAGGTCGAGAGCTCCATCGGGCAGCGCACGCCCGGCGGCACATAGACGAAGCTGCCGTCGGAGAAGACCGCCGCGTTGAGGCAGGCGTAGTAGTTGTCCGACACCGGCACGACCGAGCCGAGGTACTTCTTCACCAGCTCGGGATGCTCGCGGATCGCCTCGCTCATCGAGCAGAAGATCACCCCGGCCTGGGCCAGCTCCTTCTTGAAGGTGGTGACCACCGAGACGCTGTCGAACACGGCGTCGACGGCATAGCGCGGCGCGCCTTCGACCCCGGCCAGAACCGCCTGTTCCTTCAGGGGAATGCCGAGCTTGGCGTAGACGGCCAGCAGCTCCGGATCGACCTCGTCGAGGCTCTTCGGCCCCGACTTCTCCTTGGGCGCGGCGTAGTAGTAGCTGTCCTGATAGTCGATCGGCGGAAACTGGACCTTGGCCCAGTCCGGCGCGTCCATGGCCAGCCAGCGCTCATAGGCCTCGAGCCGCCAGTCCAGCATCCATTGCGGCTCGCCCTTCTTGGCGGATATGAAACGGACGATGTCGGCGGACAGGCCCTTGGGCGCGAACTCCTGGTCGATCTCGGTCACGAAGCCGTGCTGGTATTTCTCCAGGGCTTCAACGTGCTGGACGGTTTCCTTGACGGCGGCCATGGCGATACGCTCCTAAGCGGCCGGCGCGCGGTGACGCGCGACGAACTGGGAATGGGACTTCGACCAGGTCTCGACAAAGCCGGCCCAGTCGGCCGCGGTCGTGCCCCAGCCGCCGGAGACACGGATCGCGCAGCCGCCGAGCTCGTCGAGCCCCATGGCGACCAGCACATGGCTGGCCTTCACCTTGCCGGAGGAACAGGCCGAACCCGCGCTGACCATCAGGCCGGCGAGGTCGAGCGCCATGACCTGCAGATCCGAACTCCAGCCCGGCATGGCGACGCACAACGTATTGGGCAGGCGCGGCGACGCCTCGCCGATCACCACGGCGCCCAGCGCCTTCAGAGCCTCCGCGGCGGCGTCGCGCGGGGCGGGATCAATGGCCTCGACCATGGCGGCGCGGGCGGCGGCGGCGAGGCCGGCTATGCCAGCGACATTCTCGGTGCCCGCCCGGCGGCCGCGCTCCTGCCCGCCGCCATGCTGGCGTCGAACAAGCGTGGCGCGGGGGCCGAAGGTCAGAGCGCCCACGCCCTGGGGCCCGCCGAACTTGTGACCGGAGATGGCGAGCGTGTCGGCGCCCATGGCGCGGCTGTCGGTCAGGATCTTGCCGGCCGCCTGGATGGCGTCGACATGCAGCCAGCCGTCGGCGGCGCGGACGAGCTCGGAGGCTTCCAGCACCGGCTGGATCACGCCGGTCTCGTTATTGGCCAGCATCAAGGCGACGAAGGGCCGGCCGTCGGCGGCGTCCCAACGCGCCAGACGATCCTTGAGCCAGGCGAGATCGGCCACGCCGTCGGCGGTGACCGGCAGATATTCCACCGCCGCGCCGGAGACCTTGGCGGTTTCGATGACGCTGTCATGCTCGATGGCGCTGACGATCAGCCGCTTCGAGCCGGTGGCCACGGCGCTGTCGATGGCCAGCGCATTGGCTTCCGTCCCGCAGCCGGTGAAGACCACGGTCGAGGCCGGACCGCCGACCAGGGCGGCGATGTCGTTGCGCGCGGACTCCACCACGGCGCGGGCGGCGCGGCCGGCGGCGTGGATCGAGGACGGATTGCCCACCCGGCCCAGGTCTCGGCGATCGCTTGGATCGCCTGGGGCCGCACCGGACAGGTGGCGTTATAGTCGAGATAGACGCTCATGCGACGGCGGCCTCGGCGGCGCGGGTCGTGGCGCTGAGTCGGCCCTGGGTGACGTCGGCGAGCGAAACCGAGGCCAGATAGCCCTCGATCTGGCGGCCCATCTCCTCCCACAGGTCGTGGGTCATGCAGCGCTCGCCCTTCATCATGCAGCCCTTGGTCTTCACCCCGCAGCGCGTCGCGCGCAGGGGCTCGTCCACGGCGGTGACGATCTCGGCGATGTTGGTTTCCTCCGCGGCGCGCGCCAGCAGATAGCCGCCGCCGGGACCGCGCAGGCTCTTCACCAGGCCCTTGCGGCGCAGACGGGCGAACAGCTGCTCCAGATAGGACAGCGAGATCTGCTGACGCTCGGCGATGTCGGCCAGACTGACCGCGCGTTCGCCGCACGATCCGTCGCCCTGACGGCGGGCCAGATCGGCCATGGCCATGACAGCGTAGCGACCCTTGGTGCTGAGGCGCATGGTAGCGGGAACCCCACGTCGGTTTTTTCGAGCATCCGGGGAACCCCTTGTGCTAATAGCCGCCGCCTTGCGCAGGCGTCGGCCGGAGCGGGACCGGATGGTCGCGATCTAGGAAGACCCAGCGCATTAGTCAACTATTGGCGACGCGAATAAGAGGGTGGCATGCCTGAGGTGGTTCTGACCGGTGCGGCGGGGCGGATCGAAGGTCGATATTCGGCGGGCAAGACGGAGACGGCGCCGATCGCGCTGATCCTGCACCCGCACCCGAAGGCGGGCGGCCAGATGAACCATCCGGTCGCGGTGCAGCTGTTTCACCTGTTCATGAAGCGCGGCTTCTCGGTGCTGCGGTTCAATTTCCGCGGCGTGGGCCGCAGCCAGGGCGAATTCGATTCCGGCATCGGCGAACTGGCCGATGCGGCGACGGCGCTGGACTGGCTGCAGTCGACCAACCCGGCCGCCTCGCAGTGCTGGGTCGCCGGCTTTGACTTCGGCGCCTGGGTGGGCATGCAGCTGCTGATGCGCCGGCCGGAGACCGACGGCTTCATCTCGGTCTCGCCGCCGACCAACATGTACGACTTCTCGTTCCTGGCCCCCTGCCCGGCCTCGGGTCTGATGCTGCATGGCTCAGCTGACACCGTGACCCCGCCGGTCGAGGTCGAGCGCGTGGTCTCCAAGCTGCGCACCCAGAAGGGCATCGTCATCGATCATGAGGTCGTGGACGGCGCCACCCACTTCTGGGCCGAGCACCTGCCCGAAGTCGAACGCCGCGTCGGCGCCTATCTCGACAAGCGCCTGGAAGCGAACCCGGCCTAGCCGCGCCCTTAAGCCCTCGCCCCGCGTCGCGGGGAGAGGGTTTGGGTGAGGGGGTCTTGCTGACCCCCCGCATTCCCTGATCCGCACAAAGACGCACCGCTTCGCGGCGCGCCCCTCACCCTGCCCTCTCCCCGCAAGCGGGGCGAGGGAAGTGACTCAGTACATCAGGAACGGCCGGCGTTCTTCGACCCAGGCCTGTTCATCGGGAACGGTGACCGCGTCGAGATCCGCCGCGGTCGAGGCCGGATCATCGACCCATTCGCGCAGGCCCGGACCGCCATTGATCACGTCGATGGCCAGCTTTCCGAACTCGTACTCATAGGGAAAATCCCGCCACAGCTCATAGTCGGGATAGAGCCGGCGGATGGCCTTGAAGGCGAGCGCCTGGATGCGCCAGGGCTTGAAGGCCGCGTGGTCGTAGCCGGTCTCGGTGTGGATCTGCACGCCATTGCACTGTTTGCCGACATGCTTGTGGAAGGTCGGCTCGAACCAGCATTCCCGCAGGATGCAGCCTTCCAGCCACTGCGGCGCGAAGGCCCGCATCTCGGCGACGACGGCCCGCGCATCAATGTCGGGGGCGCCGAACAGCTCCAGCGGCCGCGTGGTGCCGCGTCCCTCGGACAGGGTCGCCCCCTCCAGCATCACCGTGCCGGGATAGGCCCGGGCCATCCAGAGATTGGGGGCGTTGGGGCTGGGATTGACCCAGGTCCGCTCGCCCAGCGGCCAGCCAAACCCGGGGCCTTCGTCGGGCCGGTAGTCCTCCATCTCGATCACCCGGTAGGGAACCTTGAGGTCGAAGGTCTTGATGAACCAGTGGCCGAGTTCGCCGAGCGTCAGGCCGTGACGCATGGGGATGGCGCCGGCCCCGACGAAGCTCTCCCAGCCGGGGCGCAGGGTCAGGCCCTCTACGGGGCGGCCGACCGGATTGGGGCGGTCGAGCACCCAGACTTCCTTGCCCTCGGCGGCGGCGGCCTCGAGCATGTAGAGCAGGGTCGTGACAAAGGTGTAGATGCGGCAGCCCAGGTCCTGCAGGTCGATCAGCACCACGTCGAAGGTGCTCATCATCTGCCCCGTCGGGCGGCGCACCTCGCCATAGAGGCTGAACACCGGCACGCCGTGGACGGGATCATTGAAGTCCGGGGACTCCATCATGTTGTCCTGCTTGTCGCCGCGCATGCCGTGCTGCGGGCCGAAGGCGGCGGTGACGTTGAGGTCCGGGCAGGCGCAGAGCGCGTCCAGCGCATGGGTCAGGTCCGCCGTGACCGAGGCGGGATGGGCCACCAGGGCGACGCGGCGGCCGGCCAGGGGCGCGCGCAGCTGCGGGTCCGCGAGAAGTCGATCTAGGCCAAATTTCATGCGCGCTCTGTCGGGGTCACAAGTTGGATGAAGCCGGCCTCGTGGTGGAAGTCCGCCCGGCCCGGTGGATGGGCCAGGGCCCAGTAGGATTTCGCCCCGTCCCTCTGCTCGATCACTGCGGTGAGCGCCAGTCGCCAGTCGGCCTGGGGCGACAGGTCCGCCAGCTGATCCAGGGCCAGGGTCGCGGTCAGGACGCAGGCGTCCGCCCCCGCCGTAAAGCCGACGGCCGGCGCCGCGATCTCCGCCGCCGCCATGGCCGCGCGATAGCCGCTGAACCGGTAGGCCGCCCACTGGGTCGAGGGCGAAAGGTTGAATTCGTAATAGCCGGGATCGCCCGCCTCGCCGACAAAGGCCTCCAGGCAGGTGTGACGCCACAGCTCGTCGGTGCGCTCGCCCAGCGCCGGAGCCGGCAGCAGGAGGTCGGAGATCGCCCCCCGCACCTCATAGGCCAGGGCCAGGCGGCCGGGCGCCGGCCAGCTGATCGTCGCCTCGACGCCCGTCACGGCCGCGCCCTGCGAGTCCGGATGTCTGAGCAACGCAAGACGCATGCGGCCATGCTAGCGGCGCCTCGCCCCGAGGTGGAGCCTAATTCGCCGCGCCAGGCGCAAAGCTTGACGGGAGCCAGGCCCGCCCGCTAGCTAGCCCCATGATCGCCGCCGCGCCCCGCACCTGCGCCTATTACCGCCGCTCCTAGAGCCGGCGCGGACGAACCCTTGCGCCACCCTCACCCGGTCGGCGCCGTTCCCCCGCAAGGAAGCCACGGTTTCCGGCCTATCGCCGGAACCTGACCCCATGCCTCTCGATCATCCTGACGACCCCGTGCTAGAGCCCCGCTCCATGACCGACGCGCCCCAATTCACCTCCGCGTTCCTGCGCACCATGCAGGCCCGCGGCTACATCCATCAGATCACCCATCCGACCGAGCTGGACGAGGCGGCGACCAAGGGACCGATCACGGCCTATATCGGCTTCGACGCCACGGCCGCGAGCCTGCACGTCGGCCACCTGATCCAGATCATGATGCTGCGGCGCCTGCAGCAGTCGGGTCACAAGCCGATCGTGCTGATGGGCGGCGGAACCACCAAGGTCGGCGACCCGACCGACAAGGACGGTCAGCGCCCCCTGCTCACCCACGAGCAGATCCAGGGCAACATCTCCACCATCCGCGGGACGTTCGAGAAGTTCCTGACCTTCGGCGACGGCCCCACCGACGCGATCATGGTCGACAATGACGAGTGGCTGTCGAAGTTCGGCTATGTCGAGTTCCTGCGGAACTACGGCGTGCACTTCACGGTCAACCGCATGCTGGCCTTCGACAGCGTCAAGGCCAGGCTCGACCGCGAGCAGCCGATGACGTTCCTCGAGTTCAACTACATGCTGATGCAGTCGGTGGACTTCCTGGAGCTGGAGCGGAAGTTCGGCTGCGTCCTGCAGATGGGCGGCTCCGACCAGTGGGGCAATATCGTCAACGGGGTGGAGTTGATCCGCCGGGTCGACCAGAAGCCCTCCTTCGGCCTGACCACCCCCCTGCTCTCGACCGCTTCCGGCCAGAAGATGGGCAAGACCGTCGGCGGCGCCGTCTGGCTGAACGCCGACATGCGCTCGCCTTACGACTACTGGCAGTTCTGGCGGAACACCGAGGACGCCGACGTCGCGCGGTTCATGAAGCTGTTCACCGACATCCCCCTGGACGAGGTCGAGCGCTACGCCGCCATGCAGGGCGCCGAGATCAACGAGGCCAAGAAGGTGCTGGCCAACGCCGCCACCACCCTGCTGCACGGGGCCGAGGCCGCCGCCACCGCCGAAGCCGCCGCCCGCGCGGCCTTCGAGGAGGGCGCGCTCTCGGCCGACCTGCCGACCCACGAGGTGCCGGCGGCGGAGCTTGAGGCAGGCATCGTCCTGGCGGCCCTGGCCGCCGACGCCGGCCTGGCCGGATCCCGCGGCGAGGCCCGGCGCCTGGCCCAGGGCGGCGGCCTGAGGGTCAATGACAAGGCCGAGGCCGACGCCAACCGCACCATCACCTCCGCCGACCTCGAAGGCGGGGTCGTCAAGCTGGCGGCGGGCAAGAAGAAGATCGTGCTGGTCAAGCCGGTCTGAGACATCCCCCCCGCCCCCTCGTGGGGCGGGAGGGCTTGCTCCTCCGCGTCGCGCGACCTAACTGCAGCTCAGCTGTGATGGAGACGACGATGAGCGTGGAAGCCGGAACCAAGGCGCCGGAATTCGAACTGGCCGGCGTCGACGGGCCGATCCGCTCGGCGGACTTCGCCGGCAAGCCCTACGTCATCTATTTCTACCCCAAGGACGACACGACCGGCTGCACCCGCGAGGCCCAGGATTTCTCCGCCCTGGCCGGGGATTTTGGCGCGGCGGGTGTCACCGTTTTGGGGGTGTCGAAGGACTCGGTCGCCAGTCACAGGAAGTTTACCGCCAAGTACGGGCTGACCATCCCCCTCGGCTCCGATCCCGAGGGCGCGGTCATTGAGCGCTTCGGCTCCTGGGTCGAGAAGAGCATGTACGGCCGCCAGTACATGGGCATCGACCGCTCGACCTTCCTGGTCGACGCGAAGGGGACCATCGTCCGCGTGTGGCGCAAGGTGAAGACACCCGGCCACGCGGCCGAGGTGCTCAAGGCCGCGCAATCCCTTTAAGGCTAAGCTTTCCGCGGCTGCGACCGTGCGCCGCGCCCGGGATCGGAGCGCTGGGGCGCCACCCGAACGCACGTTCTGGCTGTTGTACATATGTCGCGTCGCCGCCGATTGTGGCCGTCGCGACCCCTTGAATTCATTAGACGCCTAGCGTCGCCATTTACGCTTCGATAACCGTTCTCGTTAACAGTCGAGGGGCGAACGTCGCGGGCTCCCTCCTGGCGCGAAGGGCCTTGCGCGGCCCCGCATTCTCATTGCATATCGCCGGAGCCTTAAGTTCCGTTTCCGATGCGGTGAGCATGACACGCTTTGCGCGCCTTCGCCGATCGCTCGAAGAGCTCTTCCCCGAACGCCACCTCTATGTCCGCTCCGGCGGCGAGATGCGCGCCTTCGTCCTGACGACCGGAAAGCAGCTGATGGCTGCGGGCGTCGTGGCGGCCTGCGCCCTGTGGATGGGGATCTGCACGGCGGCCATGATGGTCAACGCCATGGCGCTCTCGGCGACCGACCAGGAAATCGCCCGCACCCAGGCGAAATACGAACGCTGGATCGCCGACCGTCAGGCCCGCCTGAACAGCGCCGTCGCCCAGCTGAACGCCACCAACGGCTCCATCGACGACGTCGCCCTGACCATCGAGAAGCGCCATGCGGCGCTGGCGATGCTGCTGACCGACATCAAGGGCGAGCCGGGCGTGGTCCAGGCGCTCGGCCCGACCATCCGCCGCGCCAGCGTCGCGCCGGCCGGCGCCAGCCCCATGCGCCGGATCGAGCTGGTCCGCGCCAGCCAGGAGCGGCTGATCGACGCCGCCGACAACTTCGCCCGCGGCCGGGCCGACCGCCTGCGCCTGGCCTTCCGTCTGGCCGGCCTGACCCCCTCCTCCTACATGCCCAAGGGCGGCGCCCTGGGCGGCCCGCTGATCGAGGCCAAGGATCCCCGTGCGCTGGCCGCCGTGCTCGACGTGGATGAGGGTTTCGCCGAGCGCATCCAGCACGCGGCGACCAATCTGTCGGAGGCGTCATCGCTCTCCGACGCCGCCCAGAAGCTGCCCTTCGCCCGGCCGACCAACCACACCGGGACCTCCAGCGGCTTCGGCGTGCGCTTCGATCCCTTCACGGGGCATCCGGCCTTCCATTCGGGCCTGGATTTCGTCGGCGGCTTCGGCGTGCCGATCTATGTGACCGCGCCCGGCGTGGTGTCCTTCACCGGCGTCCGTTCCGGCTATGGAAACACCATCGAGGTGGACCACGGCGGCGGCTTCAAGACCCGCTACGCCCACCTCCAGGCGATCGGCGTCCAGGTCGGCCAAAGGGTCGCCGTGGGCCAACGCATCGGGGCCATGGGCTCCACCGGCCGCTCAACGGGGCCGCATCTTCATTACGAGGTCTGGGTCAACGGACGCGCCCAGAACCCGGACCGCTTTGTGAAAGCCGGCGATTATGTTCAGCAAGCAAGCTAAGCCCCCCGCCAAGCCCCCCGTGAAGTTCGATGCGCCGCCGGCGCCCCTGCCCGCCGATCCGGCGGCGGCGCGCAAGGCTGCGCCCAAGCCCGCCTCGCTGATCTCGGAAAACCTGGTCATCGAGGGCGGCGTCACCGGCGAGGGCGAGGTCCAGATCGACGGCGTGGTGCGCGGCGACGTGCGGGTCGGCAAGCTGACCGTCGGCGAGACCGGCCACATCGAGGGCAATGTCTACGCCGAGGCCGTGGAGGCCCGCGGCCGGATCATCGGCGCCATCACCTCCAAGCAGGTCCGCCTCTATGGCACCGCCTATATCGACGGCGACATCACCCATGAGCAGCTGGCCATGGAAACCGGCGCCTTCTTCCAGGGCCGCAGCCTGAAGTTCCAGCGCCCCGTCGCGCCCCAGGGCCAGCCCGCCCCGACCCCGGTCGCCGCCCAAGGCGGCGCGCCGCCGGCGCCCCGGCCCGTCTAGGGTCGTTGACGGGCGTCATTGCGCCCGCGCCAACCTGGCCTAGAGTGACTTCGATCAGATCGAGGTCACGCCATGCCGTTGATGTTCGAACCCTTGCGGAAATACGCCGACTTCCAGGGCCGCGCGAGCCGCGGCGAGTACTGGCAGTTCGTCCTGTTCCTGGTCCTGGTCCACCTCGCCGTGATGATCGTCGGCGGGGGCGGCGGATTCTGGTTCGGCATGTGGGGCTGGGGATGGGGGCATCACCACTATCACCACATGTGGGGCAACCCGTTCTCCGGGCTCGTCCACCTGGGCTACTTCGTCTTCTGCCTCTATGTGCTGATCCCCAGCCTGGCGGTCGCCGTCCGACGCCTGCACGACACCGATCGCTCCGCCTGGTGGCTGCTCGTGGGGATGATCCCCTTCTTCGGGCAACTGATCCTGCTGATCTTCATGATCCTGGAGGGCACGCGCGGCGCCAACCGCTTCGGACCTGACCCGGGATATGCCGAAGACCCGGCGGCGGCCATCTAGGCCCCGCCTCTAGCCTTCCCGCGTCACGCCCACCCGCTGCGCCAGGCTCGCGCCCATGAAGGCGTCGAGATCGCCGTCGAGCACGCCTTGAGTGTCTGACGTCTCCACATTGGTCCGCAGGTCCTTGACCATCTGATAGGGCTGCAGGACGTAGGAGCGGATCTGGTGGCCCCAGCCGATGTCGGTCTTCTGGTCTTCCAGCGCCTGGGCGGCGGCCTCGCGCTTCTGCAGCTCCAGCTCATAGAGGCGCGCACGCAGCATCTTCCACGCTTCCTCGCGGTTCTGGTGCTGTGAGCGGCCCATCTGGCAGGCCACGGCCACCCCGGTCGGAATGTGGGTCAGGCGCACGGCGGAGTCGGTCTTGTTGATGTGCTGGCCGCCCGCGCCCGAGGCGCGATAGGTGTCGGTGCGCACGTCGGACGGATTGATGTCGATGACGATGGCGTCGTCGACGACCGGATAGACCCACACCGAGGCGAAGCTCGTGTGGCGCTTGGCGGCGGCGTCGAAGGGCGAGATGCGCACCAGGCGGTGCACCCCGGCCTCGGTCTTCAGCCAGCCATAGGCGTTGGGCCCCTTGATCTGCAGGGTGACCGACTTGATGCCCGCCTGTTCACCGGGGGTCTCTTCCAGGAAGTCGACGGTCATGCCGTGCTGCTGGGCCCAGCGGGTGTACATGCGCAGCAGCATGCCGGCCCAGTCGCAGGACTCGGTGCCACCGGCCCCGGAATTGATTTCCACGAAGGCGTCGTTGCCGTCGGCCTCGCCGGACAGCAGGGCCTCGAGCTCGGCGCGGGCGGCGCGCTCCTTGATCGCCTTCAGCTGGGCGCGGGCCTCGTCGAGGCTGGCCTCGTCGCCCTCCTCGTCGGCCATCTCGGCATAGCCGAGCGCGTCCTCCAGATCCCGCTCCAGGCCGCGCACGGCTTCCACCGAGGCGGACAGTCGGGTGCGCTCGCGCATCAGGGCCTGGGCGGCCGTGGCGTCGTCCCACAACGTCGGGTCCTCGACCCGGGCGTTCAGCTCATCGAGTTTTCGAAGGGCAGGTTCCCAGTCAAAGACGCCTCCTGAGCAGTTCGATCGACTGCTCGATGTCGGCCTTGGCAGCCTCGACATCCGCTCTCATGGGACTCTCCGGTAACGCGTAAGGGCGGGGACTTAAGGCGCGCCGCGCCCTAGTACAAGCCGTTCATGTCGTCCTGCTTCTTGGCCGGCGCGGCCGCAGGGGCGGTCGGCGGCAGCTGGTTCGCAGGCACGAAGTTGTAGGGCACGGGCCCGGCGGGCAGCAGACCGGTGTCCACCACCTTGGGCTCGGTGCCGGGCCGGAAGGCCTCGCGGATGCCGCGGACCATGGCGAACTTGGCGTTCTTGGGCGCCTTGAAGTCGTCCTTGGGCAGGTCCTTGGCCGCGGTCTGCATGAACTCGGTGAAGATCGGGGCGGCGTCGACGGTGCCGGTCTCCCCTTCCCCGAGGCTGCGGTTGTCGTCGAAGCCGACGAACACCCCGGCGACGATCTGCGGGGTGAAGCCGACGAACCAGGCCGAGCGGTATTCATTGGTCGTACCGGTCTTGCCGCCCACCGGCCGGCCCAGCACCGAGACCGAGGTCGCCGTGCCGCGCTGGACAACGCCCTGCAGCATTGAGGTGATCTGATAGGCGGTGATCGGGTCGAACATCTGGTCGCCGGTCGGATTGATCCGCGGGCTCTCGTCGCCGTTGAAGCCCGTGCCGCAGCGCGGGCAGTCGCGCTTGTCGGCGCGGAAGATGGTCTTGCCCTGGCCGTCCTGGACGACCTCGATCAGGTGCGGCTCGATCTTGCGGCCGCCATTGACGAAGGAGGCGTAGGCCGCCGTCAACTTGAAGGGCGTGGTCTCGCCGGCGCCCAGGGCCATGGCCAGGACCGGCTGCATGTCGCGCACGACCCCCAGCTTGATCGCCAGGTCGCGGATCTTCTGCATGCCGACGCCCTGGGCCAGGCGCACGGTCATGGCGTTGCGCGACAGCTCCAAGCCCTTGCGCAGCTGCAGGGCGCCATAGAACTTCTTGTTGTAGTTCTCCGGCGACCAGTCGGTCCCGTCATTGCCCTTCAGCGTGATGGGCGAGTCCATGACGATGCTGGCCGGCGTGTAGCCATTCTCCAGCGCCGTCGCATAGACGATCGGCTTGAAGGACGAGCCCGGCTGCCGCATCGCCTGGGTGGCGCGGTTGAAGTTGGACAGCGAGAACGAATAGCCCCCGACCATGGCCAGCACCCGGCCGGAGTTGGGCTCCATCGCAACGATCGCCCCGTTCACCGCCGGCACCTGGCGCAGATGGAAGCCGCCGGTGTCCGCCGGTTCGACGAAGATCAGGTCGCCGACATTCAGTCCCTTGCCGGCCTTGGCCCAGGCCACGTCCTCGCCGATCAGCGAGCCGGTCTGGCCGGTCTCGGCGACCTTGACCCGCACCCCGCCGCTGACCTCGGTGACCACGGCGGCGCGCCAGGCGCGACGTTCGGCCGGGCCCTGGGCCTTCTTGGCGACCGCTTCCCAGCCGGGCTGGATGGTCACGTGGCCCCAGGCCCCGCGCCAGCCGTGGCGGCGGTCGTAGGTCTCCAGGCCGTGCATCAGGGCCACCCGCGCCGCCGTCTGCATGGCGGGGTCGAGGGTGGTGCGCATGTAGTAGCCGCCCTCGTTCAGGCGGGGACCGAGGGTCGCGAGACCGCGGCGACGCACCTCTTCCACGAAGAAGTCGGCGTCGCGATACTTGGCGCGGCTGGGGGCGAGCTGGACCTTGAGGTCCTCCTTCATCGCCTTCTCGGCGTCCGCCTTGGACACCCAGCCCAGTTCGGCCATCTGGCCGAGGATCCAGTTCCGCCGGGCGATCGCCTGGGCCTTGCGGCGGATCGGATGATAATTGTCCGGCCCCTTGGGCAGGGCGGCCAGATAGGCGCATTCGGCCAGGCTGAGGTCGGAGATCGACTTGCCGAAATAGTTGTAGGCCGCTGCGCCGACGCCGAACGACCGATAGCCCAGCCAGATCTCGTTCAGATAGAGCTCGAGGATCTGTTCCTTATTGAGCGTCTGCTCCAGCCGGCGGGCGAGGATCGCCTCCTTCAGCTTGCGGCCGACGGTCGCGTCGCTGGTCAGAAGGACGTTCTTGGCGACCTGCTGGGTGATGGTGGAGCCGCCCTCCAGCCGCTTGCCGCGCACCGCATTGAGCACGTTCTTGCCCATGGCGCGCGCCAGGCCGGCCGCGTCCACGCCGCCATGCTGGAAGAAGGAATGGTCCTCGGCCGCCAGGAAGGCCTGGGCCAGCTGGGGCGGGATGTTGTCGTAAGGCACGAAGATCCGCCGCTCGCGGCTGAACTCGCCGATCAGGGTGCCGTCCCAGGCATAGGCGCGCGTGGCCGTCGGCGGGCGATAGTCCACCAGATCACTGGCGTCGGGCATGTCGTGGAACAGCCACGCGGCATAGATGGCGATGGCCAGGCCGGCCACGGCGATAGCGCTGAGCACCGTGACGCCGGCGACCGCGACCCATCTTTCCGGGGGGTTCAAGACTGACAGACCTCCGCGGGGGCCCACTTCCCGCACGATCTTCGTCTAGAGCGCGTTTCGAGAAAGGGGAAGTCGATTCCCGCAGAGGGCCACGCAGGCCCCCGCCTCAGCGCGCGGCCAGCCGGGTCTCTTGCGCGAAATAGGCGTCGATGGAGTCGGCCACCGCGTTCATCATCTTCCCGCGACCGCCCGGGTCGCGCAGGAAGGACTCGTCGTCGGGATTGTTGACGAAGCCCATCTCCAGCAGCACGGCCGGCACGTCGGGGGCCAGCAGCACGGCCAGGCCCGCCTCGCGGTGGCTGCGGCGCAGGAGCTTGATGTCGCTGTCGCTGATCCGGTCGAGCAGCATCTCGGCGAAGCTGGCGGAGCGGTTCTTGGTGGCGCGCTGGGTCAGGTCGAACAGGATGCCGGACACCCCGCGGTCGCCCTGCAGGCTGGCCTTCATGAACCAGTCGTCCTTGGACACCAGCTTGGCGGAGCGGCTCACGGCGCGGTCGGCCAGGGTGTAGACGCTGGCGCCGCGGTTCTCGGTGTTGGGACCGGAATCGGCGTGCAGCGAGATGAACAGGTCGGCGCCGGCCCGGCGGGCGATCGGCACCCGGTTCTCCAGAGGCACATAGACGTCCGAATCACGGGTCATCACCACGCGATAGCGGCCCGAGCGCTCCAGCCGCGCCTTCAGCGCCAGGGCCGCGGCCAGGGTGACATCCTTTTCGTAGCCGGTCGCGCCGATGGCGCCGGGGTCCTTGCCCCCGTGGCCGGCGTCAATGACCACGATCTTCTTCAGGGCCAGCGGCGGCGGCCGCATGGGCATGGGCTGGGAGATCAGGGTGACCCCGTCGGGCCGCGTCACGGACGGCGGCCTCGTCGGCGCGGCCTCGGAGGCGAGGTCGATCACATAGCGATAGGTGGCCGCGCCGTCAGCCGGCGGCAGCAGGAAGCGACGCTTGATCACCGCGTCGCCCGACAGGTCCACCTTGAGGCGCGCGCCGGTGGCGGTGCGGTCGATGACCCAGGCGCCGACCAGGCCCTGGCCCCCGCCCTGCAAGGCGGAATCGACGTTGACGCCCGGCAGGCTGAGGATCAGGCGGTGGTCCTCGGCCCCGTCGGCGATCACCTTGCCGGTGGCCGAACGGTCGAGATCGATGACGATGCGGGTCTCGGCGCGGTCGCCGCCCAGGCGCACCTTGAGCACGCCGCCGCCCGCGGCCGAAGCCTGGGACACAGCGGCCACGGCGACGCAAAGCGTCCCGGCGATCAAGGCCGCCAGGCCACGCTTTCCACTCCGCATTACAAGGCCGCCAACCCGCGACAGCATACTGAAACCCACCGACCCACTCGATTATCGTATTTGGGACTTCACTATAGACCCAAAGCGGGTAGACAAACGGTTAAGCGCGCCGTCAGAGCGCGGCCTTTCCTTTTCCGCCCCTTTGTTGCAATGTCGCCCCGCGTGTGATCGCCCACGGCTTCGCCAGGGCGCCGTCCGCGCAAAACAGCCTGCGTCGGCTACCGACTTTTCGGCCACCACGCATCATCCGATCCGCGCTCGCAATCCTTCGAGCGCGCCTGGGAAACACACTATGGGCAGCGCCGCTCGAGCCATATTCCGGCCTAGCACCGCCCGCGTCGTCTTCGACGCGACCGGCGGATGCGCGCGCGCCCTCCTGACAAATAGGCGGCGCCCGGCCAGCGGGTTCGCGGCGCGCCACGGAGATTCACTTTATGACGAAGAAGATGCTTATCGACGCCGCGCACGCAGAAGAGACGCGTGTGGTGGTGGTCGACGGGAACCGGGTTGAAGAATTCGATTTCGAAAGTCAGAACCGCAAGCAACTTAGAGGCAATATCTATCTGGCGAAGGTGACGCGCGTGGAGCCCTCGCTCCAGGCCGCCTTCATCGAATACGGCGGGAACCGTCACGGCTTCCTGGCCTTCAACGAAATCCATCCAGATTACTACCAGATCCCGGTCGCGGATCGTGAAGCTCTCATGCGCGAAGAGGCCGAGGAGGACGACGAGCCTCACGAGGCCCGCGCCCGGTCGAACGGCGACGACGAGGACGAGGACGATCACGTCGATGACGACGATGACGTCATGGAGGAGGAAGTCGCCCGGCGCCGCCGGCGGCTGATGCGCAAGTACAAGATCCAGGAAGTGATCCGCCGCCGGCAGATCATGCTGGTTCAGGTCGTCAAGGAAGAGCGCGGCAACAAGGGCGCGGCGCTCACCACCTATCTGTCGCTCGCCGGCCGCTACGGCGTCTTGATGCCCAACACCGCCCGCGGCGGCGGCATCAGCCGCAAGATCACCACCATCACCGACCGCAAGCGCCTGAAGGGCGTGGTCCAGAGCCTGGACGTGCCGGAAGGCATGGGTCTGATCGTGCGCACGGCCGGCGCCAAGCGCACCAAGGCCGAGATCAAGCGCGACTACGAATATCTGCTGCGCCTGTGGGAGAACATTCGCGACACCACCCTGCATTCGGTGGCGCCGGCGCTGATCTATGAGGAAGAGGACCTGGTCAAACGGACCATCCGCGACCTCTACGACAAGGACATCGACGAGGTCTGGGTCGAGGGCGAGGCCGGCTTCAAGGAAGCCCGCGACTTCATGCGCATGCTGATGCCGTCGCAGGCCAAGAAGGTTCAGGCCTATCGCGAGCCGACCCCTCTGTTCGTGAAGCACAAGATCGAGGACCACCTCAGCCAGATCTATACGCCGACCGTGCCCCTGCGCTCCGGCGGCTATCTGGTGATCAACCAGACCGAGGCCCTGGTGGCCGTCGACGTGAACTCCGGCCGCGCCACCCGCGAGCGGAACATCGAGGCGACCGCGCTCAAGACCAATATGGAAGCGGCCGAAGAGACCGCCCGCCAGCTGCGTCTGCGCGACCTCGCCGGCCTGATCGTCATCGACTTCATCGACATGGATGAGTCGAAGAACAACCGGGCGGTCGAGAAGAAGCTGAAGGACGCCCTGAAGGACGACCGCGCCCGCATCCAGATGGGCAAGATCTCGACCTTCGGCCTGATGGAGATCAGCCGCCAGCGCCGCCGCAGCGGCGTGCTGGAAGGCACGACCCATGTCTGCGAACACTGCGCCGGCACCGGCCGGGTCCGTTCGGTGGAGTCCAGCGCGCTGGCCGCCCTGCGCGCCATCGAGATGGAAGCCCTGAAGGGCGGCGGCGAGGCCACCCTCAAGGTGCCGCGCGCCGTCGGCCTCTATATTCTCAACGAGAAGCGCAACCACCTGGCGCGGATCCACGAGACGCTCGGCCTGTTCGTCACCATCCTGATCGACGACGTCCTGGCTCACTCCGATCACGAGATCGAGCGGACCGCCAGCGAGCCGCGTCCCGAGCACGCGATCATCGCCCGTCAGAAGCCGCTGGAGGCCTACGCCCCCGCCGACGACGACTTCGATGACTCCGCCTATGAGGACGAGGACGAAGACGAAGAGGACATCGTCAGCGAGGACAGCGACGACGAGGATGAGGACGAGGACGACGACCGTCCGGTTCGCGCCTCCGGCCGCGCCCCCGCCGCCGATGCGCCCGCCTCGGATGACGACGAGGAAGGCGATCGCGGCGCCCGTCGCGGACGCCGTCGCCGCCGTCGCGGACGCCGCGGGGACGAACCACGCGCCGCCGAGGAGCC
>NZ_JALDPT010000044.1 GCF_022695515.1 Phenylobacterium aquaticum | reverse complement strand
CCCGCCCGCGGCCGCGGCCGCTCCGGCGACCGGGACCGCGGCGGACACCAGCGCCACCGCCGCAGCCCTGGCCGTCGGCCTGCCGGTCAAGGACAACACCGGCGCGGTGGTCGGCGAGATCACCCAGCTCAAGCCCGAGGCCGGCGGCAAGCAGACCGCCACCATCAAGATGGGCGCGGAGACCTTCGCCGTCGACACCGCCAGCCTGGCCGTCGCCAGCGACGGGGCGACCATCAACGCCTCTCAGGCCGAGCTGAAAACCATGATCAAGGCGTCGAAGCCGCACAAATAGGCCCCGCGCCCCGTCCGCCGGCGGCATGCGCCGGGGGGCGGGGCGTAGACCTCAGCCCGCCGCCTGGAGCGCGCGCGCGACCGCCAGGGCCTGGACCGTCTCGACGACGTCATGGACCCGCACGGCGGCGACCCCCGCCCGCGCGCCGGCCAGGGCGCAGGCCAGAGACCCGCCCAGGCGATCGCCGGGGGATTCCGCCCTTGGGTCTATCGCCTTGATGAAGCTCTTGCGGCTCACCCCCAGCAGCATGGGAAAGCCCAGGGCCACGAAGCGATCCAGGCGCGCCAGCAGCGCCAGATTGTGGGCGAGCGTCTTGCCGAAGCCGATGCCGGGATCCAGCCAGATCCGATCGCGCGCCACCCCGGCGGCCATGGCGGCCTCGGCCCGGGCCAGGAGATAGGCCTCCACCTCCCCCACCACATCCTCATAGCGCGGCGCGGTCTGCATGGTGCGCGGGTCGCCCAGCATGTGCATGAGCACCACCTGGCAGCCGAGTTCGGCCGCGACCTCGGCGGAGTCCGGCGCCCAGGTCAGGGCGGACACGTCATTCCAGATGTCGGCGCCGGCGGCCACGGCGGCGCGGGCGACCTCAGGCTTCATGGTGTCGACGCTGAGCGTGATCGGGCGCTCGGCCCGCAGGGCGGCGATCAGCGGAACGACGCGCTCGATCTCGGTCCCGGCGTCCACCGCCGGCGCGCCGGGACGGGTGGATTCCCCGCCGATATCCAGGATCTGGGCGCCCTCGGCCGCCATGCGGCGGGCCTGAACCAGGGCTGCGGCCGGATCGAGAAACCGTCCTCCGTCCGAAAAACTGTCCGGCGTGGCGTTGAGAATTCCCATCACCCGGACAGGGGCGGCGTCTGGCATCTGGACCTCTTCCGGCACGCGGGAACGCACTATGCCTGGGCGCCCCATATCGGGTAAAGCTTAGCCGCGAGGCAAGGATGACGCCGGTGACCGTGCTGGGCGCCGATCGACTTCCGGCGGTCACATTGCGGTGCTAGGCGACGGTCCATAGGAGCCAAGTCATGGTGATGAACCCTCTCCGCCTGCTCCGACGGCACGAACGTCTCAAGCGCGAGTCGCTGGACGAGGCGCAGGTTCTGCGCCGCCGTCACGGCGACGACGCCATCGCCGCCGCCAAGGAGAAGCTGGCCCGCACGGACCTCACCAGCTGGTATCGACAGGTGCTCGAACGCGCGATCCTCGTCCTGCAGAAGGAACTGGTCTAGGCCGGCTCGGGATCCGCCCGCGGGGTGATCGGCACCGCCACGGCGGGTCCGGCGGGCCGCTTGGCCTCGCTGTCGTCGCGGTTGGGGGCCACGCCCTTGATGACGTTGATGATCTCGTCGCCGGTCAGGGTCTCATATTCCAGCAGCGCCTTGGCCAGCGTGTGCAGGTCGTCGATCTTGGTGGTCAGGATGCGACGGGCCTCGTCGAAGCCGCCCTGCACCAGGGCCTTGACCTCGGCGTCGATCAGCTTGGCGGTCTCTTCCGAGATGCTCTGGGTGCGCGAGACCGAATGGCCGAGGAACACCTCGTCCTGGTTCTCGCCGTAGGACACCACGCCCAGCTTGTCCGAGAAGCCCCACTTGGTGACCATGGCGCGGGCCAGCTTGGTGGCCTGGTCGATGTCGGACGAGGCGCCGGAGGTGATCTTCTCCTTGCCGAAGATGATCTCTTCGGCCATGCGGCCGCCCATCAGGATGGTCAGGCGCGAGGTCATCTGCTCGTAGGACATGCTGAGCTGATCCCGCTCGGGCAGCTGCATGACCATGCCGAGCGCGCGGCCGCGGGGAATGATGGTCGCCTTGTGCACCGGGTCGGTGGCGGGGACGTTCAGGGCCACCAGGGCGTGGCCGCCCTCGTGATAGGCGGTCAGGCGCTTCTCGTCCTCGCTCATGGCCATGGACTTGCGCTCGGCGCCCATCATGACCCGGTCCTTGGCCTCTTCGAAGTCGCGGTGCAGGACCATGCGGCGGTTCTTGCGGGCGGCGGTGAGCGCCGCCTCATTGACCAGGTTGGCCAGGTCCGCGCCGGAGAAGCCGGGGGTGCCGCGGGCGATGGTGCGCACGTCGACGTCGGCGGCGAGCGGCACGTTCTTCATGTGGACGCGCAGGATGCGTTCGCGGCCGCCCACGTCGGGGTTCGGCACCACGACCTGGCGGTCGAACCGGCCCGGACGCAGCAGGGCGGGGTCGAGCACGTCGGGACGGTTGGTCGAGGCGATGACGATGATCGCCTCATTGGGATCGAAGCCGTCCATCTCGACCAGCAGCTGGTTCAGGGTCTGCTCGCGTTCGTCATTGCCGCCGCCCAGGCCCGCGCCGCGATGGCGGCCGACGGCGTCGATCTCGTCGATGAAGATGATGCAGGGGCTGTTCTTCTTGGCCTGCTCGAACATGTCGCGCACGCGGCTGGCGCCGACGCCGACGAACATCTCCACGAAGTCGGAGCCCGAGATGTAGAAGAACGGCACGCCGGCCTCGCCGGCCACGGCGCGGCCCAGCAGGGTCTTGCCGGTCCCGGGGGGGCCGACCATCAGGGCGCCCTTGGGGATCTTGCCGCCCAGGCGCTGGAATTTCTGCGGGTCCTTCAGGAAGTCGACGATCTCGGTCAGCTCTTCCTTGGCCTCGTCGACGCCGGCCACGTCGTCGAAGGTCACCCGGTTCTTGTTCTCGGTCAGCATGCGGGCCTTGGACTTGCCGAAGCCCATGGCGCCGCGGGCGCCGCCCTGCATCTGGCGCATGAAGAAGATCCAGACCCCGATCAGCAGCAGGATCGGCAGGGACTGGACGATGAAGCCCACCAGGGTGAAGCCCCCGGGCTGCTTGACGGAGATGTTCGCGCCCTGGCCTTCCAGGCGCTTGACCAGATCGTCCTGGTTGTTGGGGGTGACCGCGGCGAAGGTCTTGCCCGCGCCGTCCTTGACCACGACCCGCGCGCCGGAGATCTCGGCCTCCTTCACGTCGCCCGCGCCAACCTTGTTGAGCAGCTGGGAATAGGTGATCTCGCTGAGGTTCGCGGTGCGCGTTCCCCCGGCCATCATGCTGTAGAGGCCAATCAGGACGACGACGACGACGCCCCAGATAGCAAGATTACGCAGGTTCATGATCGTCCAAACCGTCTCGGAAATGTCCGCCGAAGACTCAGATAGGTGGGTCGGCGAGGGTCCACCAGCAAGGCCCATGCCGCGCGGCGTATAATCGCGCCTCGGATGGGATGATTTTCAGGGCGCGGACCATAGCAAAAAGGCCGCGCGATGTCCGCGCGGCCTTTCCGAACTTGGTCTTCGCAGCCGGGGATCAGCGCGCGGGCTTCTTCGGCGCGGCGATCAGGCCTTCGCGCTGGGCGCGCTTGCGGGCCAGCTTGCGGGCGCGACGGACAGCTTCGGCCTTTTGACGGGCGCGCTTTTCCGACGGCTTTTCGTAGTGCACGTGCCGCTTCATTTCGCGGAACGAGCCCTCACGCTGCATCTTCTTCTTCAGCGCCTTGAGGGCCTGATCGACGTTGTTGTCGCGGACGAAAATCTGAACCAGAGGTCTCTCTCCTGTCACCCGTTCCCGCTCGGCCTACCTTTGCGGGGCGGCGGCGAACGGACAAAAGTCTGCATAGATCTGAATAACCCGGAGGAGCCCCTGCCGGGTTTGAGCGCGGCGAGATAGCAGATGCTTAAGCCCATGTCCACGGCGGACAGACGCCTCAAGCCGTTCTAATATGGGCCTCATGACCGACACCCTCGCCCCCGACCGTCCCGCGCCGTCCGCTTCCGGAACAGACTGGGCCGGCCAGGCCGAGCAGCGGGTGCTGGACGGGGCCCTGAAGCTGGCGCCCGCCCGCGGCTGGACCTGGCCCATGGTGCGGGCGGCGGGCAAGGCGGCGGGCTTCTCCGGCCCCGAGACCGAGCTCCTGCTGCCGCACGGTCCCCGCGACCTGGCCGCCCTGTTGTCGCGCCGCCATGACGCCCGCGCCCTCGCCGCCCTGCCCGATCCGGGAACCTTGAAGATCCGCGATCGCATCCGCCGCGCGGTCCTGGCCCGCATCGACGCCGCCTGCGCCGACGACGCCGCCACCCGGCGCTGGAGCGGCTATCTGTCCCTGCCGCTCAACCTGCCGCTGGCCCTGTCGCTCCTGTGGGACTCGGCCGACGCCCTGTGGCGCTGGGCCGGCGACACCGCCACCGACGAGAACCACTATTCCAAGCGCGCCATCCTGTCGGGGATCCTGGCCGGGGCGCTGGCGCTCCGCCTGCATTCCGGTCCGGCCGAGGCCGAGGCCTTCCTCGACGCCCGCATCGACAATGTGATGGCCTTCGAGAAGTGGAAGGCGGGCCTCTCTGCGCACGATGTCATGGGCGAGGTCGCCCGGGCGCTGGGGAAGATGCGCTACCGCTAAGGCCCTTCCCTTTCCCCCCGTCACCGGCGGAGAATGGTGCAAACCATTGGGGAGAGACCGCCATGAGCGCCGCCGACAAGACCTGGACCTGCTTCAACGTCAGCATCGAGGACGGGGTGGCGCATATCCAGCTCAAGCGCCCCGAGGCCATGAACTCGATGATCCGCGAGTTCTGGAACGAGCTGCCGGCGATCGTGAAGGACATCGACGACAACGCCCGGGCCCGCGCCATCGTCATCTCCTCGACCGGCAAGCACTTCTCGGCCGGCATGGATCTGGCGGTGTTCGGCGGCGGGGGCTCGACCTCGACCAACCAGACCGCCGACCGCTGGCTCAACGCCGAGGCCCAACGGCACCATATCCTGTGGCTGCAGAACTGCTTCGGCTGCCTCGACGAGGCCCGCATGCCGGTGATCGCCGCGATCCAGGGCGGCTGCATCGGCGGCGCCGTGGACATGACCAGCGCCTGCGACATCCGCTACGCCTCGGCCGACGCCTTCTTCTGCATCCAGGAGATCAATATCGGCATGACCGCCGACGTCGGCACCTTCCCGCGGCTGTGCAAGATCATCCCCGAGGGCTGGGTGCGCGAGATGGCCTATACGGGCCGCCGCATGCCGGCGCTGAAGGCCAAGGAGATCGGCTGGGTCAATGAGGTGCTGGCGACCCACGAGGAGTGCGTGGCCCATGCGCTCGCCACCGCCCGCGAGATCGCGTCCAAGGCGCCTCTGGCCGTCACCGGCTCCAAGGTGATGATCAACTACGCCCGCGACCACACCATCAAGGACGGGCTGGACTATATCGCGGTCTGGCAGACCGGCATGTTCGCCGGCCCGCACATGGGCGAGGCCTTCAAGGCCAAGGCCGAGAAGCGCGATCCCGTGTTCCAGGACCTGCAGCCCCTGCGCCACGAGATGTGACGTTAAAGCTCCTCCCCCAGCGCGGAGCGCGAAGTGGGGGAGGTGGCTCGGCGCGCGAGCGGCGAGACGGAGGGGGCCGCCGCGATGGCGGCGGATGCGGCGGCGGCCGAGGTCCGCCCTACGGGTCGGCCCCCTCAGCCGCTTCGCGGCAGCTCCCCCAGCGGGGGAGCAGCATTCTAAACCTCCAGTTCGGCGCCCTTCAGGTCGCAGCCGCGCAGCTTGACGCCGTACATGTCGGCCTGGAGGAACCGCGCCCGTTGCGCATGGGCCCCCGTGAGGTCGGCCAGGCGCAGCTTGGCGCGGGACAGGTCGGTGCGCACCAGCCGGCCCTCGCCGATGGCGAGCGGGCCGAGCTTGGCCTCGCGGAGATCGGCCTTGCTGAGATCGGCGCCGATCAGCTTGGCCCCGCGCAGGTCCGCCCCCTTGAGATTGACCCCGCGCAGGTCGGCGCCGTTGAGGTCCGCGCCCTGCAGCTGGGCGCCGGACAGATCCATGCCGAAGAACACCGCGCCGGGGGCCACCAGGGCGGTCAGCCGCCGCCGGCGCAATTGGCCGACCACACGGAAATCCACCTCGCCGAGCTTGGCGATCTTCCCCTTGGCGCCCTGGCTGTCGCAATAGGCCTCGTGCTCGGCCAGCACGTCCGGCAGGGGCCGGTCGTCGATGAAGATCGCCCGCGGCGGGCTGCGCAGCACCCCGGTGGTGTCGGCGCCCTCGAGATTGACGAAGCCCAGATCGACCTTGGTCAGGACCGCCCGGCGCATTGAGGCGTTCGAGAAGTCCGCGCCGTCCACGGCGGCGCCGGTCAGGTCCGCGCCGTCGAGCAGGGCGGCGATCAGCCGGGCCCCGCCCAGTCGCGCGCCCGCCAGATTGGTGTCGGACAGGTCCGCCGCCCGCGGCCCGCCCATGGTCTGGACATTGACCATCCGGGCGCCGGCCACGACGGCGATCTGGCTCTCATGGGCCTTGGCGTCGTGGGACAGGACCTGGAAGCCGTCGACCCGGTCCTGCAGGGCGATCAGCCCCTCGCGCAGGTCGCAGGCCTCGAGATTGGCGTTGGCCAGGTTGGCGCCGCGCAGACAGACGCCGCGCAGGTCGGCCTGATGCAGATTGGCCTCGCGCAGATCGGTGTCGCGCAGGTCGGCGCCGAAGAAGGTGGCGCGGGCCAGGTCCGCGCCGCGCAGCGAGGCCTCGTTCAGGCGCGCCCCCGACAGGTCCGCCTCGCGCAGATCGACCCCGTCGAGCTGGCGGTTGGTGAGGTCCACATAGGAGAGCTGGGCCCGCCGGCCGCCGCTGCGCCCCGCCAGATAGCGACGGTGAGCCTCCACGATCGCCCGCAGGGCGTCGGTTTCAAGGGTTCGGAAGAGGCGGGCGGCTGAAGTCGACATGGGCAAGGGTCCGTCGTCGAACAGGTTCGTCGAGCGCGCTTAAGGAAGAATTGCGACGTCTGGTCGCAGGGCGGAATATTCGCGGCCTGCGGGAGTGGCCGCGTCAGAACCAGCCGCGGCGCTTGAACCACCAGGCCGGCCCAAGGCCGGTCAGCACCATCAGGCCGAGCGCCATGGGATAGCCGAGCTTCCAGCTGAGCTCCGGCATGTGGGCGAAGTTCATGCCGTAGATCGCCCCCACCAGGGTGGGCGGCATCAGGATCACGGTCGCGAGCGAGAACACCTTCATGATGTTGTTCTGCTCGATATTGATCAGGCCCAGCGCCGCATCTAGCAGGAACGAGATGTGGGTGCCGAGATGGCCGGAGTGTTCGGTCAGGGACTGGACGTCGTGCTGGATCGAATGGAGGTGGGCCTTGCGGGCCGGCTCCTCGCCGATCTCGTGGGCCAGCATGGCGAAGCTGGCGAGGCGGCCCAGGCTGATCAGGCTGATCTGGGCCATGGCGGTGATCGACTGGGTCCGCGACAGGCCGGTGAGCAGCGGCTCGAAGGCCGCGCCGCGCGGGCGGTCGAAGATGGCGTTGGACGAGGCCTGGACCCGCTCCGAGCCGCGCTCCAGCACCGAGGCCAGGCGCTCGACCACCGCCTCCAGGAGCCCCATCAGGGCCTCGCCGCCGCAGGTCGGCTTGCCGTTCTGGGTCGCGGCCTGGGCGAAGGCCTCGAAGGCCTTCAGGCGGTCATAGCGGATGGTGACCAGCACCTCGCCCGCCAGGACGAAGGTGACCGGGGTGGCGGCGGGATGCTCCCCGTCGCTGCGGGCCAGCAGCGACGCCGTCAGGAAGGTGGCGCCGCTCTCCTGGTAGAGCCGGCTGGAGGGCTCGATCTGGGCCATTTCCTCGCGGGTGGGGAGATCCAGGTTCAGCGCCTGCTCAACGGCGAGTTCTTCCTCGCGGGTCGGGCATTCCAGGTCGATCCACAGGGTGTCGGCCGGCGGCGTCCAGCCGGGCGCGATCGTCACCGTCTCCAGGCTCGAGGCCCCCTGGCGCAACAGATGCAGCATGAAATCCTCCGCGCCTTCTCATGCGAGGCGCGGGGCTTCAGGTCAACGCGCAGGCGTCGATCAGTGCTGGTCGTTCGACTGGGGCGACATGGCGGCCTGGATCAGGGCCGCGATACGGTCGGTGGAGTCGGCCGCCTGGCTCAACATGGCCATCGGACCAGCGCCGGGACGCACTGTGGACACCACCTGGGTGGCCGCGCTCTGGGCCATGGCGATGGCCGCGTTCTGCGCCGCGTTGAAGCCGGAATTGGCCATCCGCGTCGCATTGGCGTCCTGATAGATGAAGCCGTAGGTCGGATAGGTGGTCGAGCCGAGGTCGCGGACCGGATCGTACCAGACCTTGACCGTCGACCAGTCGCCCATGGGCGAGACGTCGATGACGGTGACGTCCTTCTCGATCTGCCCGCGGGTCCCGCCGATGCGCGACCAGTTGGCGTGGGTGATCTGGATCACCCGGTCGGTGAGGACCTGGGTCACAACGGCGACATGGCCGAGGGTCATCTTGCCGGTCGGCTTGAAGCAGAGCACCGCCCCCGCCTTGGGCGAGAAGCCGGTGTCATAGTGACCCGCGGCCTGCTTCCACCAGGTGTAGGCGTCGCCAAAGATCTGAATGCCCGACATCAGCCGCGCGAAAGGCACGCACTGCCAATAGGTGTCGGCGACGGCTCCCGACAGGGGCGTCAGTGTCATAACCGCTACGGCGGCAAGGGAACCCAGCAGGGTCCTCGTCCGTTTAAGCATGTTAGAGGAACTCCCCCACGCGAACTGGCGTTAGGGATACTCATCCCGTGCGCGAATGAAAAGGGGATTTATGCGGTTGCGGCCGAAGGTCGCCGCGCCGCCAGCGAATCCGCCATGAGCTTCATGCGCTCCCGGGCGGGCTTCTCGATCAGATGATAAGACACCGCGGCCAGTGGAACCACCGAAATCAAGAAAACTAACCACAAGCCCAAGGGCAGTTCCTTATTGTTAAGCTGCAGGACCCTGATGACAAGATTCGGGAATACAATCTTCCACGGGATGCAGATCATATAGACGGAGTAGCTGATCTCTCCGAGGTAGACCAAGGGCCGGGCGCTCAAGAGATCCGAGCCGGTTTGCGCCAGACGCGCCAAGAAGAAGATCAACCCGCCCAGACCGATCACAATCACCGTGTCCGAGGCCCCGGCCGCCGCGGCGACGAGCACGCCGGCGCCTGAAAAGCGGCGCCCAGCAAGGCCTGGTTGCGATTCTCCCCCGGCCTCGCGCGCCACAGGGCGTGCAGGGCGCAGCCATAGGCGAAGCACGGAACGATTCTCAGCGCGCCCCAGCGGATGGTGGCCAGTGTCAGGGGGAAGCCCGCCACCGCCTGGAAGCCGGCATAGAGGACGGCGATCAAGGCCATGGCCAGGCCGACCGCGACCAGGGGCCGGTCCTTCAGCTTCAGGGCCGCCCAGGCGAAGGCGGGGAAGCTCAGATAGGCGAACCATTCGGCCGAGATCGACCAGGAGGGATGGTTCCAGCCGGCGACCGGCGAAAGCCCCCAGGCCTGGTCAGGGTCAGATTGGCCGGCAGGCTCGACCAGGACATGATGTTGGGGTCCACGGCGATCCCGGCGACGCCGGCGGCCGCCGCCATCAGGCCCATGGCCGCCAGGGTGGCCAGATGCAGCGGATAGACCCTGGCCAGTCGCGCCCACAGGAAGGACCCGTAGCGGAACCGCCCGGTCTCGACGCTGGTGCGATAGACATGGGACAGGATGAAGCCCGACAGGATGAAGAACAGCTCCACCCCCAGATAGCCCTTGGCGATCGCCGCGGGCTCGGCATGGGCCGAGGCGCCGGCCAGGTTCGGCCAATAGTGGAACAGCACCACCCACAGCGCCGCGAAGAAGCGCAGGGAGGTCAGGGGTTTGATGTTCTGGCCGTCGGTCATCGGCGCGGGCGTCCTGCTGAGGCGGCCGGGGCCGCGTCCTGAGGTCACCATCGCCCATAACCCTCACCGTCCGGTTAGCGGCTGGTGACGGCGGGCGGTTGCGCTACATAGGAGGTCCAACTTCGCCTCCCGAGGACCCTCATGCCGAGCCTTATGGCCCTGATCTCCGATCCCGCCGCCTGGGCGGCGCTGATCACCCTGGTCGTCATGGAGGTGGTGCTCGGCGTCGACAACCTGGTCTTCATCTCGATCCTGACCAACAAGTTGCCGCCGGAAAGCCGCACCCGTGCGCGGCGCATCGGCATCAGCCTGGCGCTCATCCTGCGGCTCGGCCTGCTCTCGACCCTGGCCTTCCTGGCCGGCCTGACCACCCCGGTCTTCGAGCTGCCCTGGAAGGGACCGATCGGCGAGGGCGGCCACCCGGCCTTCGAGCTGGCCTTCTCCTGGCGCGACCTGGTGCTGATCGCCGGCGGCCTGTTCCTGGTCTGGAAGGCGACCACCGAGATCCACCATTCGGTCGACACCCACGCCAGCGACGACCTCCTGGACAAGAAGGCGCCGGTGGCCATGAACTTCGGCGCGGCGATCGTGCAGATCCTGCTGCTCGACATCGTTTTCTCGATCGACTCCATCCTGACCGCCGTGGGCATGACCGATCACCTGCCGATCATGATGGTGGCGGTGATCGTGGCCGTCGGCCTGATGATGGTGGCGTCCGACCCCCTGGCCAATTTCATCAACAACAATCCCAGCGTGGTGATGCTGGCGCTCGGCTTCCTCTTGATGATCGGCGCGACCCTGATCGCCGACGGCTTCGGGGTGCATGTGCCCAAGGGCTACATCTATGCGGCCATGGCCTTCTCCGGCCTGGTCGAGGGGCTGAACATGGCCTCGCGCGCCGCCGAGGCGAAGAAGCGCAAGGCGGGTCACTGACGCCTCTTCTCCCTCTCCCCGCAAGGCGGGGCGAGGGAGAGGTTCAGAGGAAGCTGTAGGGATCCACGTCTATGGCCACCCGGATCGCGCCGGGGGGCCGGACCCTCGCCCGCCAGGCCGCCATATAGGCCGACAGGTCCACGCCGCGGCCCGCCTGGACCAGGAACCGCTTGCGCCGCCGCCCGCGGATCAGGCCGAGCGGCGCGTCGGCCGGACCATAAATCTTCACGCCCTCGGTGTTGGGCGCCGCCTCGGCCATGCCGCGGGCGAAGGTTTCCAGGGCCGCCGGATCGGGGCCTGAGACGATCACCGCCGCCAGCCGGCCGAAGGGCGGCAGGCCCGCCAGCTCGCGCTCGTTCAGCTCGGTCTCGGTGAAGGCGTCGCGGTCCTGGGCCTTCAGCGCCTGCATCACCGCATGGTCGGGCGCATAGGTCTGCAGCAGCGCCCGGCCCGGCCGGTCGCGCCGCCCCGCCCGGCCCGTGGCCTGGGCCAGGAGCTGATAGGTCCGCTCCGCCGCCCGCAGGTCCCCGCCTCTCAGGCCGAGGTCGGCGTCGACCACCCCCACCAGGGTCAGCTTGGGGAAGTTGTGACCCTTGGCCGCCGCCTGGGTCGCGACCAGGATGTCGATCTCGCCCTCCTCCATCGACGCCACCAGCCGGCGCGCCTCCTTGGCGTCCCAGACCGTGTCGGACGAGAACACCGCCACCCGGGCCTCGGGGAACAGGGCGCGGGCCTCCTCCTCCACCCGCTCCACCCCCGGACCGATGGAGACCAGGCTGTCCTTGGCCCCGCAGTGGGGGCAGGCCTCGGGCTTCATCATGGAGAAGCCGGTGAGGTGGCAGACCAGCCGGCCGGAATAGCGGTGCTCGACCAGCCAGCTGTCGGTGTCCGGCGAGGTCAGGCGCTCGCCGCAGGACTTGCAGAGCACCAGCGGCGCATAGCCCCGGCGATTGAGGAACAGAAGGGTCTGCTCGCCGGCGGCCAGGGTCTCGGTCATGGCCTCGACCAGGGGCGGGGACAGCCAGCGGCCCTTGTCCGGCGGGGTCTCGCGCAGATCGATCAGGGTGATGTCGGGCAATTGCGCCGTCCCGTGGCGGGAGGTCAGCCTGAGCCAGCGATAGCGGCCGGTCTCGGCGTTGCGCAGGGATTCCAGCGAGGGCGTCGCCGAGGCCAGCACCACGGCGGCGTTTTCGATCTTGCCGCGCGCCACCGCCAGGTCGCGGGCCTGATAGATAAAGCCCTCCTCCTGCTTGTAGGAGCTGTCGTGCTCCTCATCGACGACGATCAGGGCGAGCTTGTTGAACGGCAGGAACAGGGCCGAGCGGGCGCCGACCACGATACGACAGTCGCCGGAGGCCACACCGTCCCACACCTGGCGGCGCAGGGGCGGGGCGATGTCGGAATGCCATTCCCCGGGCGCGGCGCCGAACCGCGCCGCCACCCGGCCGATCACCGCCTGGGTGAGCGCGATCTCCGGCAGCAGGATCAGCACCTGGGCCTGCGGATCGGCGGCCAGCGCCGCGTGCGCCGCCTCCAGATAGACCTCGGTCTTGCCGGAGCCCGTCACCCCGTCGAGCAGGGCGACATTGAAGCCCCCCTCCCCCACCATGGCGACCAGGGCCTTGGCCGCCGCGTCCTGGCTGGCGTTGAGCCGGTGGCCGGGCAGGCCCAGGTCCGGGGCGTCGAATTGGGCGCCAGCCTCGACCAACAACACCGCCAGCACGCCCTCGTCGACCAGGCCCTTGATCACCCCGGAGGAGACGCCGGCCGCCCGCGCCAGCTCGGCCGGGGGCATCTGGGCGTCCGCCAGGGTCTCCAGCACCTTGGCGCGCGCCGCCGTCGGCCGGGCCGGCGCCTCGCCCGTGGCCTCGACCACGCGCTCCGGCTTGGGCCGGGGAACACGGGCGCCGCGGAGCGCGATGGCGAGCGCCGCGCCGGGGACATCGGCGGCGTAGCGCGCCGCCCACTGCACGAACTCCAGGGTGCCGGGCGGCAGGGGCGCATCGTCCAGCTTGGCGTCAACGGGCTTCAGGGGTCGGTTGCCCCCGGCCGCCTCGCGCAGGCCGGTCACCACGCCGCGGATCATCCGCGGCCCCAGCGGGGCGGCCACCTGATCACCCACCTTGAGATCCATGCCGTCCGGTTCGGCATAATCGAAGGCTTCGGGAAGCGGCATGGGCAGCAGAACGGACGCGATGCGGCTCATGCCGCCATACCCGCTTTGAGTTCGTCACCTGCGGGCGCTAAAAGACCCGTCCTCTCGAACCCCAGGCTGATCTGCATGCAACTGTTTCTCGACACCACCGACGTCAGCGTCCTCAAGGACCTGACCGCCACCGGTCTGGTCGATGGCGTCACCACCAATCCTACGCTGATCGCCAAGTCGGGTCGGCCCATGCTGGAGGTCATCGCCGAGATTTGCAGTCTCGTCGAGGGCCCGGTGAGCGCCGAGGTCGCCGCGACCGAGGTCGAGGGCATGTTGAAGGAAGGCGCCAAGCTCGCCGCCATCGCCCCCAATGTCGTGGTCAAGCTGCCGCTCACCCGCGCCGGGCTGATCGCCACCGCCGAATTCGCGGTCCAGGGCATCCAGACCAATGTCACCCTGTGCTTCACCGCCGCCCAGGCCCTGTTGGCCGCCAAGGCCGGCGCGACCTACATCTCGCCCTTCGTCGGCCGGCTCGACGACTATGGCGCGACCGGCATGGACCTGATCGCCGAGATCCGCGCCATCTACGACAACTACGAGTTCGACACCGAGATCCTGGCCGCCTCGATCCGCACCCCGACCCATGTGACCCAGGCCGCCCTGGCCGGCGCCGACTGCGCGACCATTCCGCCCACCGTCTTCTTGGACCTCTTCAAGCACCCGTTAACCGAGAAGGGTCTTGATCAGTTCATGAAGGACTGGGCCCAGACGGGGCAGTCCATCCTGTAAAATGCGGGGAACATGATGGATCTGGGCGCCAAGCCGAAGGACCAGGAATTGGCGGCCGACGCGGTCCGCCAGTTCCTCTGCGAGAACCCGGACTTCATCTCCGCCGACCCCGCCCTGATGACCGAGCTGGGGCTCAAGCCCCAGGCCGCCAACGTGGTCGAGTTCGGGCCCGCGGCTCTGGCCCGGGTGCATGAGGCCCACAAGCGTGAGTCCAAGGCGCGGAAATATCTCGAGGCCACGGCCCGGGCCAATTTCGCCGCCCAGGCCCAGACCCACGGCGCCGTGGTCGATCTGCTGGATTCCCGCAACCACGCCGACCTCGCCCGCCGGGTCGATGACCTGGCCCAGCTGCGCTTCGGCCTGGCCGCCGGCGTCGTCGCCCTGGAGGGTCCCGACCGCACCCCGGCCGGCTGGCGCGTCCTGGCCGAAGGCCAGATCGACCAGGTGATCGGCCACCAGCAGGTCGCCCTGATGGGCTTCCAGCCCACCGCCCTGCCGCTGTTCGGCCCCCGCGCCGGCGACATCAAGTCCATCGCCATGGTCCGCATGGCGGTCTGGGAGCCGGCCCGCACCGGTCTTCTGGCGTTCGGCTCGGCCGACCCCCAGGGCTTCACCGAGGACATGGGCGCCGAACTGGTCGCCTTCCTGGCCCGGGTGGTGGAGCGCACGGCGGAGCGATGGCCGGTTCTTTAGCGAAGACGGCGCGAGAGGCCCTCCAGCTCTGGCTGGGGCACCTGGCCCAGGAGCGCCGGGCCTCGCCGCGCACGGTCGAGGCCTATGCTCACGCCGGCCAGCGCTACATCGGCTTCCTGGAGCGCCACCGCGGCGAGAGCCTCAGCCTGTCGGACATGGGCGGGATCACCGCCGGCGAGATCCGCGCCTTCCTGGCCCATCTGCGCCAGGGCGATCATCCGCTGTCGCCCCGGTCCATGTCCCAGGCCCTGTCGGCGATCCGCACCTTTCACCGCTTCCTCGACCGCCGCCACGACACGCCCAATCCCTATCTGGCCATTGTCCGCGGCCCCCGGGTGAAGCCCTCGGCCCCGCGGCCGATCACCGAGGACCAGGCCCGCGGCCTGCTCGCCGAGCCGGGCCTCGATCCCGATCGCGAGGACTGGGAGGCGGCCCGCGACGCCGCCGTGCTCACCCTGCTCTATGGCTGCGGTCTGCGGATCTCCGAGGCCATGTCGCTGAAGCGGTCCGACGCGCCCCTGCCCGCCGCGATGCGGATCACCGGCAAGGGCTCCAAGACCCGCATGGTGCCGGTGCTGCCGGCGGTGCAGACGGCGATCGCGGCCTATCTGGCCGAACTGCCCTATGCGCTGGGGCCCGATGACGCCCTGTTCCGCGCAAAGCGCGGCGGGCCCCTGAGCCCCCGTCACGTGCAGGCCACGGTGCAGACCCTGCGAGGCCGGCTCGGCCTGCCGGCCAGCGCCACGCCACATGCGCTCCGCCACTCCTTCGCCACCCATCTGCTGGGCGCCGGGGCGGACCTTCGCTCGATCCAGGAGCTTTTAGGCCACGCCTCGCTGTCCACCACCCAGCGCTATGCCGACGTCGACGCCGAGAGCCTGCTCTCAGCCTATGCCAGCGCCCATCCCCACGCCTGACGGCGTCTCAGGATGACGCCGTGCAGGCGGTCACATCCGCCCAGGGCGCGCCGAAGGCGCCCCTATGCAGGCGCGGGCAGACCACCTGGCCTTGATCCAGGGCGTAGTACTGATCATGCGAGATCTTCAGCTCATGGCGCGGGGGATAGGGGCCCCAGGCGGACAGGATCGCCTGATAGGTCACGTGGCGCGTCCCTGAGGCCTTGAGGTCGAGGACCGTCGCCCGATAGGCCGTCGCCCCGGCCGCGTCGAGATCCACGTCGGCGGCCATGGGCAAGCTCCAGCCATAGGCCAGGGCGGCGGCGGCCAGCACGATCAAGGCGCGCGGCGAGGTCAGCGCCTTGCGATCGACCAGCAGCAGGACCGCCGCGAGCAGGACGCACAGCGCCAGCACGGGCGCCGGGAATTGCGCGCCGCCCACGAAATTCACATCCATCAGCACCCTGAACGGCAAGGCCGCCGCCGGCGTCATCAGCCCCGCCGCAGTCGGGCGGGGCGAAGATGATGGCGGCTGGATCGTCGCCACCCCCCGCGACGCCAGCACCAGGATCACCGCCAGGGGCGGGCAAAGCGCGCCGAGCAGCATCAGCCAGGGCGGCGGGAAATCCCACAGCAGCAGGATGAAGGTCAGGCCGAAGCCGGCGATGTTGAGAGGCTTGAGCAGGCGGGTCCACCGATCGAGGCGCGCCTGGCGGACCTCGACGGTGTCGCCGTAGGCGGGATCGGCCAGGAACGCCTCGAGATCTCCCTCCGAGTCCGCGGCGAACAGGTCGGGAATGGTCTCCAGCCAGACCCCGAGCGCATCGCCGGGCCGGGCCTGCCGGATCAGGACGCCCTTTCCGGGCGGCTGGGCTTCCAGCCAGACCCAGCGGGGGAAGGGCCGGCGGAAGCCCTTCAGGTCCCGGCAAGCGATGTTGCGCTCGCCCAGGGGGCCCTTGATGACGATATGATCCGGCCAAAGCTCGAGGGTGCGTCGGCTCACGGCGAAGTGGACGCCGAACGCCGCCACGACGGCTGCGGCGCCGAGCAAGATCAGCTCGCCGCGGACACCGCCCAGGATCAGGCCGATCAGGCCGGCGCCCAGAGCCAACAGCAGCCAGATGAGAGAGCTGTTGCGCCCCTCGAACACCTGCCAGAAGCCCACCCGATAGATGACCGGCTGCTCCGCCATGCCACACCCTCCCCCAGACCCCGGCATCATGGCGAAACCGGCGCGAGCTGCAACTGGGGGTGCGCGCTAGGTCCGCGCCATCCGCACCCAGGCCACGCCGCCCTCCCAGGGGTCTGCGCCGCGCTCGACCACCCGGAAGCCTTCGCGGCGATAGAAGGCCTGGGCGCGGCGGTTCTTGGCCTGGCACTTCAGGGAGAGGCCGCCGGCCGATTCCTCGGTCACCCGCGCCAGCAGGGCCTGGCCGGCGCCGCACCCCCGCTCGCTGACATAGAGCGAGTGCAGGAAGTCGCCCGGCCGGTGATAGGCCGCGAACCCGACGATGCGGCAGTCGGTGACGGCCACATAGATCTCCTCCTCGCGGGCGTCGCGCAGGAAGTCCTGGGCGTTGTGACGCCAGGCCGGCAGCCAGGTGAAGGTGTCGCGCAGCACCCGCACATAGAGCGCCGCGCAGATCGGCTGCTCGCCCCAGCGGATCAGTCTGACCTGGCCCGCGAAGCTCAGCTGAGCCGCTCCGCGATCCAGCTCCCGCCCTTGGCGATGGCGGCGCGGCCGGCGCCCAGGAAGCCGTAGAAGGCGTGCCAGACGTGGATCATCTCCGGCCAGACCTCCAGCGTCACCGGCACGGCGGCCAGGCCGGCGCGCTCGGCCACGGCCAGGGCGTCGGACAGCAGCACCTCCTCCGAGCCCACATGGATCAGCATGGGGGCCAGGCCCGTGAAGTCGGACCGGATCGGCGAGGCCAGGCCGTCATCGGCCTTGCCGCCCAGATAGGCCGCGGCGAATTCGGCGAGCGCCGCGCCGGTGATCATGGGGTCCGTGGCGAGCTTGGCCTCATAGGACACGCCCGTCGGCGTCATGCTGGCCCAGGGGCTGATCAGGAACAGGCCGGCGGGCTGGGGCAGGCCCGCGGCGCGGGCGGCGAGCGCGGTGGCGAGCGTCAGGCCGCCCCCGGCGCTGTCCCCGGCGATGACGATCTTGGCGGCCGCGAAGCCCTCGTCCAGCAGGGCCTTGTAGGCGGCCAGCGCATCGTCCACCGCCGCCGGATAGGGATCTTCCGGCGCCATGCGGTAGTCGGGGGTGACGGCGACGGCGCCGGCGGAGTGAGCCAGCTGGGCGGTCAGGCCGCGATGGCTGCGCGGGCTGCCCAGGCAATAGCCGCCGCCATGCAGATAGAGGATGACCTTGGTCGGATCGGCGCCCGGCGGGGTGTGGCGCTCGGCGGGCCGTCCCGCGAAGGTGACCGCCTCATAGACGTGGCCTTCCGGCAGGGGGGCCATGTCGCCGAAGGCGTCCATGCCCGGCCGACGCTCGGCGAAGGTCAGGCCCTCGGTCGCCGGCGCATCCGGCATGGCGGCCAGAAGACCTCGCACCGCCGCGATCTCAGGATCTTTCCAGTCGGCCATCGTCATTCCCCCGGTATTGTTTGGGGGAGCCTAGCGCGGAATCCGCCGGGGGCGAGAGAGGGTTCGCGAGATTCCACCCAGGGCGGTCAGAATCTCGCGACCAGAGAAACCTAGGCCTGCATGGTCCAGTTATCGACGCCCATGGCCGCCTGCTTGCCGGCTTCCGAGCGGGTCGGGTGCGGGTGGCAGGTGCGGGCGACATCCTCGGCGGCGGCCTTGAAGGCCATGGCCACGCAATATTCGCCGATCATTTCGCCGACCTGGGGACCGATCATGTGGACGCCCAGGATCTCGTCGGTCTTGGCGTCGGCCAGCACCTTCACGAAGCCGTCGGTCTCGTGATTGATCTTGGCGCGGCTGTTGGCGGTGAAGGGGAACTTGCCGGCCTTGTAGGCCACGCCGGCCTCCTTCAGCTGCTCCTCGGTCTTGCCGACCCAGGCCACTTCGGGGGCGGTGTAGACCACGCTCGGGACCAGGTTGTAGTCCACATGGCCGTACTTGCCGGCGATCAGCTCGATCACGGCGACGGCGTCCTCTTCGGCCTTGTGGGCCAGCATGGGGCCAAGGATCGCGTCCCCGATCGCCCAGACGCCGGGCGCCGAGGTCTTGAAATGGTCGGTCTCGATGAAGCCGCGCTTGTCCGGGGTGATCCCGACATTCTCCAGGCCCAGGCCGAAGGTGAAGGGCCGCCGGCCGATGGCCAGCAGCACATAGTCGGCCGTGATGGTCTCGGCCTCGCCGCCAGCCACCGGCTCGACGGTCAGGCTGACGCCGGTCTTCGACGCCTTGGCGCCCGTGACCTTGGCGCCCAGCTTGAACTTCATGCCCTGCTTGGTCAGGGCCCGCTGGAAGGTCTTGGCGGTCTCGGCGTCCATGCCGGGCGAGATGCGGTCCAGGAACTCGACCACGGTGACCTCGGCGCCCAGGCGGCGCCACACCGAGCCCAGCTCCAGGCCGATGATGCCGGCGCCGATCACCACCAGGGACTTCGGCACTTCCGGCAGCGACAGCGCACCGGTGGAATCGACGATGCGCTTATTGTCGACCACCACGCCCGGCAGGCCGGACGGCTCCGAGCCGGTGGCGATGACGATGTTCTTGGCTTCCAGCACGGTGACCGAGGCGTCCTCGGCGGTCACCTCGACCTTGCCCGGACCGGTGATCTTGCCCATGCCCCTGATCCAGTCGACCTTGTTCTTCTTGAACAGGAACTCGATACCCTTGGTCAGAGCCGTCACCGACTCGGCCTTCTGGGCCATCATCTGCACCAGGTTCAGCTTGGGCTTCACCTCGATGCCGAGGGTGGCGAATTCCGAGCCCGCCGCGGCGGCGTAGAGCTCGGAGGCGTGCAGCAGGGCCTTGGACGGCATGCAGCCGACGTTCAGGCAGGTGCCGCCCAGCGTCACCCGCTTCTCGACCACGGCGGCCTTCAGCCCCAGCTGGCCGGCGCGGATGCCGGCGTTGTAACCGGCGGGGCCGCCGCCGATGATGATGACGTCGTATTGGGCCATGAGCCTCGGATCCAGGTGGAAGACTTGCCGCGGAGATATAGGCGTTTTCGGTGCGATGCGAGGCGGCCAGACCAGAAACTTGGCTCAATCGGCGGGATCGTCGCCCAGGCGGTCAAATCGCCGCGGGCGCAGAGGTGCAAAGCCTCCCATGCATAGGCTGAGCAGGAGGGATAAACACATCCAGATCGCCGCCTCGGCGGGCATGAGCGGTTCAAGCCGCGAAGGCTGAGCGCGACGATCGGCCAGAAAGGCGCGTACATCCCGCGCATCGGCCTCAGGAACCCATAGGCGCACGCCGCCCAAGGCGAACAACAGATGGCCCAGGGCCTGAACGCCGCCCTCGTTCTGGACCAGTACTGGAATCCCCGACGCTCTTATGGCCGACGCGGCGACCTGGGCCTCGGGCACGTCGAAATATCTGGCGACTTCCACCAAGGCCATCAGAACGCTCGCTCAGGTTTAGTCCTGATCCTGCCCCGACTTGAACTGGCGCGCCAGGGCCTCCTCTGAGTATTCCCGCACGCCGTCCGGACTAGACCAGTCGAGGAGCCTCAAGCCCTTCACCCGAAGAAATTCCCAGACCTTGGCGGTCACGACCGTCCAACCGCGATTGAAGGCCTGGCCGGCGATCAAGGTGTCGAAGGCCCCGATGCCCTTGCCCTCTCGTTCAAGCTCCATGCGCACGCGCGCGGCCGCCATGGCGTCCTCGGCGGTCCAGGACTCCACCTCGATCGCGGAGACCAGGGCGTTGATCCGCTGGAGATGGAATTCGGGCCGGGCGCTGCGCAGCGCACCGAACGCCAGCTCGTTGAGGACGATGCTTGAGATGACGGCCCGGTCTCCGGCCGCCCGGGCCTCATCCAGCCGCAGCCGATAGTGCGGCGCGGTCCCCCGCAGCAGCTCGATCACCACATTGGTGTCGAGGCTGAGGATCATGTATCGAAATCCACAGCCGCAGGTGGCTCCGGTTGCGCCGCACGGTCCGGAAACGGCTCACCGCCGAGATGGTCCAGCTCCGCCCAGAGCGAGGAGAAGTCTGGGCGGACAGGCTCCAGGATCACCCGGTCGCCCTCCTTGTGGATGCGGACTTCCACGCCTTCGAACCGGAAGGCCTTAGGCAGGCGCACGGCCTGGCTGCCGCCATGGGTGAACAGCTTGGCTTTTTGGTGCGAGCCCACGACGATCTCCGTATCTACACGTAGTAGATACGGAAAATCGCCCAGGATTCAAGTGGCCTACAGGTCCAGCAGCAGGCGTTGCGGGTCCTCGATGGCTTCCTTGACCTTCACCAGGAAGGTCACGGCGCCCTGGCCGTCGACGACGCGGTGGTCGTAGCTGAGCGCCAGGTACATCATCGGGCGGATCACCACCTGGCCGTTGATGGCCATTGGCCGCTCCTGGATCTTGTGCATGCCCAGGATGCCGGACTGCGGCGGGTTCAGGATCGGCGTCGACATCAGCGAGCCATAGACCCCGCCGTTGGAGATGGTGAAGGTCCCGCCCTGCAGGTCCTCCATGGCCAGCTGGCCGTCGCGGGCCTTCTTGCCGAGCGCGCCGATCGACTTCTCGATCTCGGCCAGGCTCATGGCGTCGGCGTCGCGGACCACGGGGGTCACCAGACCCTTCTCGGTGCCGACGGCGACCGAGATGTCATAGTGGTTCTTGTAGATGATGTCGGTGCCTTCGATCTCGGCGTTGACGTCCGGCACGCTCTTCAGCGCCTGGACCACCGACTTCACGAAGAAGCTCATGAAGCCCAGCTTCACGCCGTGGCTCTTCTCGAAGACGTCCTTGTATTGGTTGCGCAGCGCCATGACGTTGGTCATGTCGACCTCGTTGAACGTCGTCAGCATGGCCGCGGTGTTCTGGGCCTCCTTCAGCCGGCGCGCGATGGTCTGGCGCAGGCGGGTCATGCGGACCCGCTGTTCGCGCTCGTGAATCTCGCGCGGCGCGGCGGGGGCGGCGACCACGGCCGGCGCATTGGCGCGGGCCTCGAGCGCGGCCAGAGCGTCGCCCTTGGTCACCCGGCCGTCCTTGCCCGATCCGGCGATGGCGCCGGCGTCGAGATTGTTCTCGGCCACGATCCGCTGGGCTGAGGGCGCGAGCGGGGCGGCGGCGGCGGGCGCGGCCTTCGGTGCAGGGGCGGGAGCCGGCGCAGGCGCCGGAGCGGGCTTGGGGGCTTCGGCCTTGGGCGCCGGAGCGGCGGCGGGCTTGGCGGCGGCCGCGCCCTCGGTCACGCGACCAAGGATCGCGCCGGGCTCGACGGTGGCGCCCTCCTCGGCCGAGATCGATTCCAGCACCCCGTCGGCGGGGGCGGCGACTTCCAGACTGACCTTGTCGGTTTCAAGCTCGACCAGGATCTCGTCTTTCCTGACCGCCTCGCCCGGCTTCTTCGCCCAGCGCGCCACCGTCGCTTCGGTGACGGACTCGCCCAGGGCGGGCGTCATGATGTCGGCCATGGATAGTGTCTTTCTGTCTCTCGGAGTTGGGGAGGATTCTTGTTGTTCTGGTTGGTCTTAGGCGAAGGCTTCGGCCAGGAAGGCCTGTAGCTCCCGCATGTGACGGCTCATCTGGCCGGCGGCGGTGGAGGCCGAGGCGGGGCGGCCGACATAGCGGGCGCGCTTGGCCTTGACCTTCAGCCGGTCGAGGGTCAGCTCCAGCCACGGGTCGACGAAGGTCCAGCCGCCCATGTTCTTCGGCTCTTCCTGGCACCAGACCAGTTCGGCGTTGGGGAAGCGGGCCAGCTCAGTGGACAGCGACTTCACCGGCCACGGATAGAACTGCTCCAGGCGCATCAGATAGACGTCGTTGACGCCCTTCTCCTCGCGGGCGTCGAGCAGGTCGTAATAGACCTTGCCTGAGCAGAGCACGACGCGGCGGATCTTCTCCGGGGCGACCAGCTCGACCGTGGTGTTGCGCTTGCGCTCGGCGTCGTCGTGCAGGACGCGGTGGAAGGACGAGCCCTCGGCCATGTCGACCAGGCGCGAGACCGCCTTCTTGTGCCGCAGCAGCGACTTCGGCGTCATGATCACCAGCGGCTTGCGGAACTCCCGGCGCATCTGCCGGCGCAGCACGTGGAAATAGTTGGCCGGGGTCGAGCAGTTGACGACCTGCAGATTGTCCTCGGCGCAGAGCTGCAGATAGCGCTCCAGGCGGGCGGAGGAGTGCTCCGGACCCTGGCCCTCATAGCCGTGCGGCAGCAGCATCACGAGGCCGCTCATCCGCAGCCACTTGCGTTCGCCCGACGAGATGAACTGGTCGATCACCACCTGGGCGCCGTTGGCGAAGTCGCCGAATTGGCCTTCCCACAGGACCAGAGTCTTGGGGTCGGCGAGGGAGAAGCCGTATTCGAAGCCCAGCACCGCCTCTTCCGAGAGCGGCGAGTCCAGCACCTCGAAGTGGGCCTGACCGGGCCGGATATTGGCCAGCGGGGTGTAGTGCTCCTCGGTGGTCTGGTCGATCAGGTCGGAGTGGCGCTGCACGAAGGTGCCGCGCACGCTGTCCTGGCCGGCCAGGCGGACCGGGAAGCCCTCGTCCAGCAGGCTGGCGAAGGCCAGGTGCTCGCCGGTGGCCCAGTCCAGGTTCTCGCCGGACTCGATCGCCGCGCGGCGGCCGTCGATGGCGCGCTTGACGGTCTTGTGGACGTCCAGGCTCTCCGGGATCGCGGTGATCTTGTTGCCGAGATCGATCAGCTTCTGCAGCGGCACCGAGGTGTCGCCGCGGCGGTCGTCGCTGTCGGGCAGGGCCAGGCCCGCCCAGGCGCCGTCCAGCCAGTCGGCCTTGTTCGGCTTATAGACCTTGCCGGCCTCCATCTCGCGATCGAGGAAGGCGTCGAATTCGGCGATCCAGCCATCGACCTCCTCGCGGGTGGTCACGCCTTCGCCGATCAGCTGGCGGGTGTAGAGCTCCCGGGTGGTCGGGTGGTCCTTGATCTTGGCGTACATCAAGGGCGACGTCATGGTCGGGTCGTCGCCCTCGTTGTGGCCGAACCGCCGGTAGCAGAACATGTCGATGACGACGTCCTTGCCGAACTGCTGGCGGAACTCGGTGGCGACCTTGGCCACATAGGTGACGGCTTCCGGATCGTCGCCGTTCACGTGGAAGATCGGCGCCTCGACCATCAGGGCCACGTCCGACGGATAGGGAGACGAGCGCGAATATTGCGGGGCGGTGGTGAAGCCGATCTGGTTGTTGACGATGAAGTGGATCGTCCCGCCGGTGCGGTAGCCCTTCACGCCGGAGATGGCGAAGCACTCGGCCACCACGCCCTGGCCGGCGAAGGCGGCGTCGCCGTGCATCAGCAGCGGCAGCACGTGGCTGCGGCCGGCGTCGGTGTTCTCACGCAGCTGGAACGCCTGCTTGGCGCGCGCCTTGCCCAGCACCACCGGATTGACGATCTCCAGGTGGGAGGGGTTGGCGGTGAGCGACAGGTGGACGGAGTTGCCGTCGAAGGCGCGGTCCGAGGAGGCGCCCATGTGGTACTTCACGTCGCCCGAGCCCTCGACGTCGGACGGCAGGGTCGAGCCGCCCTGGAACTCGTGGAAGATCACCTGATAGGGCTTGGCCATCACGGCGGCGAGCACGTTCAGACGGCCGCGGTGCGGCATGCCGATGACGATGTCCTTCACGCCCAGCGCGCCGCCGCGCTTGATGATCTGCTCCAGCGCCGGGACCATGGCCTCGCCGCCGTCCAGGCCGAAGCGCTTGGTGCCGGGGAAGCGCTTGTGCAGGAACTTCTCGAAGCCCTCGGTCTCGATCAGCTTCTTGAGGATCGCGATCTTGCCCTGCTGGGTGAACACGATCTCCTTGTCGCGGCCTTCGATGCGCTCCTGCAGCCAGGCCTTCTGGGCCGGGTCGGAGATGTGCATGTATTGGACGCCGACGTCCGAGCAGTAGGTCCGCTTCAGGATCGCCAGGATCTCGCGGATGGTGCCGGTCTCCAGGCCCAGCACGAAGTCCAGGAAGATCGGCCGGTCATAATCGGCCTCGGTGAAGCCGTAGCTGGCGGGATCCAGCTCGGTCGCGTCGCCGGGCGGGATGTTGATGCCCAGGGGATCGAGATTGGCCCGCAGGTGGCCGCGCATCCGATAGGCGCGGATCATCATGATGGCGCGCAGCGAATCGAGCGTCGCCGCGCGGACCTTTTCAGGACTGGCCTGGGGCGCGCGGGTCTCGATCTTGGCGGCGAGCTTGGATTCCACCGCCGGCCAGAGCCCGTCGATGGCCGAAAGCCAGTCGGGGCGCTGGGCCGGGGCGGTCGCGTGCGTCCAGCCGGGCTTGGCGGCGGCCGCCTTCACCTCGTCGGCGCGGTCCTGCAGGGAGGCGAAGAAGGCCTTCCACGAGGGCTCGACCGAATTCGGGTCGGCCGCCCATTTCGCGTAGAGCCCCTCCACGAATGCGGCGTTGCCGCCGTACAGGAAGGAGGTCTCCGCGAGCACCTCGTTGATCAGACTTCCGTCGTCCGCCATGTCATCCGCTTTCCCGGCGGACCGCGGAGCTTCTGGAAGAGGAGCCGAGCGCGGACCGCCCTACGCTTGAATTGTCTCTCAGGCGCCCTTGAGCACTTCGAGCAGGGTTTCGCCGAGCTTCGCCGGAGACGGCGACACGCGGATACCCGCGGCCTCCATCGCAGCGATCTTGTCCTCAGCGCCGCCCTTGCCGCCCGAAATGATGGCTCCCGCGTGACCCATACGCCGACCCGGAGGGGCGGTGCGTCCCGCAATGAAGCCCACCATAGGCTTCTTAATGGCTGAATTCTTGATGAATTCGGCCGCATCTTCTTCGGCGGACCCGCCGATTTCACCGATCATGATGATCGATTCCGTCTCGGGGTCCTTCAGGAACAGGTCGAGCATGTCGATGAACTCGGTCCCCTTGACCGGGTCGCCGCCGATGCCGACCGCCGTCGTCTGGCCCAGGCCCACATTCGTGGTCTGGAACACGGCTTCGTAGGTAAGCGTGCCCGAGCGGGAGACAACACCCACCGAGCCCTTCTTGAAGATGTTTCCGGGCATAATGCCGATCTTGCAGGCGTCCGGGGTCAGAACGCCCGGGCAATTGGGCCCGATCAGGCGCGACTTGGAGCCGGCGAGCGCGCGCTTCACCTTGATCATGTCGGTCACCGGGATGCCCTCGGTGATGCAGATGATCAGCGGGATCTCGGCGTCGATGGCTTCCAGGATCGAGTCGGCCGCGAAGGGCGGCGGGACATAGATCACGCTGGCGTCGGCGCCGGTCTGCTTGACCGCCTCGCCGACCGTGTCGAACACCGGCAGGCCCACATGGGTGGTCCCGCCTTTGCCCGGGGTCACGCCGCCGACCATCTTGGTCCCGTAGGCGATGGCCTGCTCGGTGTGGAAGGTGCCCTGGGCGCCGGTGATGCCCTGGCAGATGACGCGCGTTTCTTTGCCGATGAGGATGGACATTAGGCGGCCCCCCGCACGGCCTTGACGATCTTTTCCGCGCCGTCAGAGAGATCGTTTGCGGCGATCACGTTCAGACCGGAATTGTTGATGATGTCCTTGCCCTGCTGGGCGTTGGTGCCTTCCAGGCGGACGACGAGCGGGACAGCGAGCCCCGTCTCCTTCACCGCCTCGACCACGCCCTGGGCCAGGATGTCGCAGCGGGCGATGCCGCCGAAGATGTTGACCAGGATCCCCTTCACATTGGGGTCGGCCATGATGATCTTGAACGCCGCCGTCACCTTCTCGCGGGTGGCGCCGCCGCCCACGTCGAGGAAGTTGGCCGGCTCGGCGCCATAGAGCTTGATGATGTCCATGGTCGCCATGGCCAGGCCCGCGCCATTGACCATGCAGCCGATCTCGCCGTCGAGGGCGATGTAGGAGAGGTCGTACTTGGAGGCCTCGATCTCCTTCGGGTCCTCTTCGCTCTCGTCGCGCAGGGCGACGATCTCCGGATGACGGAAGAGCGCGTTGGAGTCGAAGCTGACCTTGGCGTCCAGGACGCGCAGGTGATCATCGGCCGTGACGATCAGCGGGTTGATCTCCAGCATGGCCATGTCCTTGGCCATGAACGCCGTATAGAGCTGACCCAGCAGGGTCGAGGCTTCCTTGGCGAGACCGCCGGTCAGGCCCAGCGACTTGGCCAGGCGGCGACCATGCTCCGGCCAGACGCCGGTGACGGGGTCGATGGAGAAGGTGTGGATCTTCTCGGGCGTGGAGTGGGCCACGTCCTCGATGTCCATGCCGCCCTCGGTCGAGGCCACGACCGAGACCCGGCTCGTTTCGCGGTCGACCAGCAGCGACAGGTAGAATTCCTTGGCGATCGCCGCGCCCTCTTCGATGTAGAGGCGGTTGACCTGCTTGCCCTTGGGGCCCGTCTGGTGCGTCACCAGGACGCGGCCCAGCATCTCGGCGGCGTTGGTCTTGACGTCCTCGACCGACTTGACCACCCGCACGCCGCCCTTGGCGTCGGGGCCCAGGCCCTCGAACTTGCCCTTGCCGCGCCCACCGGCGTGGATCTGGGACTTCACGACGAAAACGGGACCGCCGAGCTTGGTCGCCGCTTCGGCGGCCTCATCGACAGTATAGGCGGCGTAGCCGCGCGGAACCGCCACGCCGAACTCGGAGAGGACGGCCTTGGCTTGATGCTCGTGGATGTTCATGAGTCGCCGAAAAGCGTGGGTTCGAGGGTTCGCCGGGACGGCGAGTGCGCGGGTTTATAGGCGCCCCGCCGCACGGTGGCAACCTGCGTCGCGGTGTCACGTAACGGTAGCCGGAAACCGTTAGACACCGGTGTCAGATGGCTCATCCCAGATGTTTCGTCGCGACGCTGCCGCGGCGCTCCAGCCGGCCCCAGCCGACCCGCGCGCCCTGGATGGCCGAGGCGATCGACTTCATCACCACATAGTACATCAACTGGCGGTAGCCGAACCGCTGGGCGGGCAGCCAGACGAGGTCGCTCCAGGGGGCCTTGCGTTCCAGCGCCATCCCCAGCGCGCCGGCCGAAAGATCCAGGAAGATGAAGGCCGCCCAGTAGAACAGCGGCCGCAGCACATCGTCGGCCGACCACTCCACCGGGTGCGAGATCATGCCATAGACCGAGGTGATGGTGCTCCACACCACCGCCAGGTCGACCAGGGGCGCCACGGCGGTGAGCAGGATCTGGAACAGCCAGATCTGCGGCAGGGCGATGAAGCCGAGGATCGGATGGGCGGTGTTGAACATGCCGGCCCGATGCTTCCATAGGCACTGCAGCGTACCGAACGACCAGCGGAACCGCTGCTTCAGCAGGCCGGCGACGGTGTCCGGCGCCTCGGTATAGGCCCGGGCCTCCGGATCGAACTCAACCCGCCAGCCGGCGCGCTGCACGGCGAGCGTCAGGTCCTGGTCCTCGGCGAGGGTGTCGGCCGGATAGCCGCCGAGGGCGGCCAGCGCCGACTTACGCCAGGCGCCCACGGCGCCCGGCACCACGGTCACGGCCCCCAGGGCGGCGAGCGCGCGGCGCTCCAGGTTCTGGGCGGTGATGTATTCCAGGGCCTGCCAGCGGGTGACCAGATTGACCCGGTTGCCCACCAGGGCGTTGCCGGCCACCGCGCCCACCCGCGCATCGCCGAACCAGCGGGCCAGCTTGGCGATGGTGTCCTTGGGGAACAGGGTGTCGGCGTCGAGCGCCACGATGATGTCGCCCTTGGCCTCGACCAGGCCGCGGTTGAGCGCCCGGGCCTTGCCGCCGTTCTCGAAGGTCATCAGCTTGACCCTGGGCTCGTCGCCATAGGCGTCGCGCACCACCTGAGAGGTGGCGTCCTTGGAGCCGTCGTCCAGGACGATGACCTCCAGCCGCGCCCAGCGCGAGGCCAGGATCCGGGCGATCGAGGAGACGATCACCTTCTCCTCGTTGAAGCAGGGGATCAGCACGCTGACCATCGGTCCCTCTTCGGGGAACACCAGGGGCGGGGTGCGCCCGTCGATCCGGGCCCGATGCACCAGGGCCAGGATCGCCAGCATGGCCAAGCGCAGGACACCCAGGACGATGGCGGTGAGGAACAGGGCCCGCAGCACGATCTCGAAATAGTGGAACAGGCCAAAGCCCATCCGGTCGAGGAACAGTTCGAAGCCGTCGCGGGTCGCCTTGGGCAGGGCCTCCTCGCGGCTCATCCCGGCCAGCTCGTCGACGCTGACGAGGGTGTAGCCATGGGCCCGCAGGGCGTCGATCAGCAGGGGCAGGGCCTGGACCGTGCGGCTGCGGTCGCCGCCGGAATCGTGCAGCAGCAGGATCTGGCCCTGGCGCGGCCCGGTGTCGGACAGGCGGTCCAGCGCCCGCTCGACGATCAGACTGGCGTCCGGCTTCTTCCAGTCGTCGGGGTCGATGCGCAGGCCGACGGTCAGATAGCCCAGCTTCTGGGCGATCAGCAGCGGCGCCACTTCCTGCGGCGTGGACGGCTCGGCGTCGCCGAAATAGGGCGGGCGGAACAGGCGCATGGAGCGCCCGGTGATGGTCTCGAACAGGCGCTGGGTGGCGTTGAGCTCGATCTCGGTCTGGGCGACCGGCGTCTCGCCGATATTGGGGTGGGTCCAGGTATGGCCCCCGACCATCTGGCCCTCGCGCACCTCGCGGGCCACCAGGTTCGGGAACCGCGCCATGTTCTCGCCGATCACGAAGAAGGTCGCCTTGGCCTTCTTCGCCTTCAGGATGTCGAGGATCTTCGGCGTCCAGCGGCTGTCGGGGCCGTCGTCGAAGGTGATCGCCACCTTGCCCGGATGGAAGCCGTACCTCTGGATCACATAGGAGGTGGGCAGGACGTCATAGAATTCGGAATCAATCAGGCCGGTGGGCGGATCGACCGTGAAGGAGCGGCGGCCGGCCGTGGGCTGGGCGGTGACCTTGAGCACCTCGCCATTGCCGTCGAAATTGACGTCCTGGCCCGGCAGGATCTGCTCCAGCCCGGCCGTTGTGGCCTTGCCGTATTCGTGGGGCAGGACGCTCCAGACCCCCGGATCCTCCGAGCCCAGCCGCCACAGGCCGTAGCCCAGGGGCCGGTGGACGTCGCCGACCTTGATCTGGTTGTAGACCGACAGGGCGTCGAGGAACCAGACGGCGTGATTGCGCCCGGTCTCGTCCTGATATCCGTAGGTGGCGTTCAGCGAGGCCTGGTCCATGGCGACCGTCGCCCCGGAATCGTGGGCCGTCTGGGTCGCCTCGTTGAAGGTCACCACCCCGGCCCCGGTCTCGTGGAACTGGCTCTTCAGCGCCCAGTCATAGCCGTAGGAGCCGACCGCCAGGATGGTCCGGCCGGGATCGAGCTGCGACATGGCCTGGGCGACGTGGGTCTGGAACCAACCCTGGGAGGCCGGCGGCCCGGGATCGCCGGTGGTGAAGTGCTCGTCATAGGCCATCAGCACGATGACGTCGGCCGACTGCTGAAGCTTGGCCAGCGGCCAGGAATCGTCGTCGACCGGCGCGGTCAGCCAGACGTCCCGGTCGATGGTGTTCATCGCCTTATCCATCTGGGACAGGAAGGCGGGATAGGCCGCGGCCCCGCGCGGCGACAGGTTCTCCAGGTCGAAGATATAGCCCGCATAGCCCCGGGCCTTGGCCAGGTCGATGAGCGTGGCCACCAGCTTGGCCCGCGCCTTGGGATTGAGAATCAGGGCGTCGGCTTCCGGCCCGTTCCAGGCCGCGTTCTTGGCGTTGAACACCACCGGCATCACGGCGGGGCGATGCTTGGCGCCGGCGATGATCGCCTCGGCGCGGGGGTCGGCGGTGACGTCGACGGAGCCGTCGGATCCGGCGAGCGTGATCCATTGCGGGGCGACCACGTCGAGCTTGTCGACATTGCGGCCGAGGGAGGCGCGCGACTGCTCGTCCCAGGACACATAGAAGCCGACCGTCAGGGGCTTGGCCGGAGTCGGGGTCGGGACGCGGGCGTTATGGCTGCGCACGCCGCGCGGGCGGGGCGACTTGGTCCATTCCAGCTTGCCGCGCAGCCGGTGGGCCGTCTCGACGTGCAGGGCGCGCAGCACCCGGGGGTCGTTGAGCTTGAGGTCCGGCAGCCGGGGCGCAAAGGCCAGGGTGGCGAAAAAGGCGGCCACCAGGGCGGCCGCCAGCGCGACCATCAGGCCGCCAACCAGCCCGGCGCGCTTGGCGCGCCGGCCGCTGGGATCGTGGAAAATATAGTCGGCCATTCAGCAATCCGCCCAGCTTGGCGTGGGCTTATAGCGGAGATCATGGCCGAACCGCGACATCGTTCCTAGGGGGCGGCGCCCCGCGGCGGGGAGGCCGCCGTCTAGCCCATGAACAGGGCCCACATGGTCCGCCCGGGAATGAAGGCGATGAAGGCGTTGATGGCGAATCCGCCGTAGAACAGGCCCATCATGGTGCGGCGGTGCTGAGCGACCTTGTGCCGCCGGGCGGCGAGCACGCCCACCGGCAGGATGATCAGGGTCCAGCCGGTGAGCAGGTGCAGCAGCGACCAGCGCCCGTGGTTCAGGCTGGTGATGAACAGGGACGAGCCGGCCACTAGGCTGACCAGTCCGACCCACATCCAGCCGGCGGTGCGGTGGAAGGTCCGACCCTTGCGCAGGGTCATCAGCGCCGCCCCGACGGCGATGGCGCTGACCGCCCCCAGGATATGCAGCTTGATGGCCAGGGGCAGGCGGGCGAATCGCGCCAGGTCCGGGCCGTGCGGGTGGGCGTGGGCCGCCGCCGCCAGCACCTGGCGCCACACCGGCGCCAGGACGATCACCAGAATGGCGGCGATGGCCACCCAGATCCAGGGTTGGATCCGGGCCAGAAGCCCGGTCCGGGCGGCCGGCGCTTGCGAAACAGACGACATCCTTTATCTCCGTGGAGCTTGAGGCTGGCGCGGCCAGCCCGTTGGCCCCCTGTCTGGAGTCCGGCTTCCCGATGCGCAAAGGCCGATACGCGGGATGACGTCTCAGCTGCGCCAGACACCGGGGGACGCCGTTCGCGCTTCGTCAGCGGACCCCATCACCTGGACCGCGGTCGCGCGGACCCTGATCGGCTCCAGCGTGGTCGGGGGGTTCCTGGCCTTCATCGGCGCCTTCGGCACCATGAGCGCGCCGCTGATCCTTCGCCTGGCCTACACCCTGCCCATGGCCTGGATCGGCGCGATCCTGGGCCTGGTCTGCTTTCGCACCACGGCCCGGCTGCTCCCCCGGCTGAACGCCCGGCGCTGGCTGCAGGGCGTGGTCTCGGCCACCGTCATGACGCCGTTCATGGGGATCTTCGTCTGGGGCTCGACCTATGTGATCCCGCACCGCGGGGCGGTGATGGACGACCTGCCGGCCTATATCGCGGTGACCTTCGTCTGCTGTCAGGGTTTCACCGCCCTGGCGGTCGGCCTGAACCGGCACGCCTATCTCTTGAGCCAGACCGGCGTGCGGGCGACCGACGACCCCACCCCGCCCAAGTTCCTCGAGCGCCTGCCCGTGAAGCTGCGCGGCGCGGAGATCTGGGCGGTCGAGGCCGAGGACCACTATCTGCGGCTCCACACCTCCAAGGGCCAGGACCTGATCCTCCTGCGGCTGGCCGACGCCATCGCCGAGCTGGAGGGCATCGAAGGCGCCCAGGTGCATCGTTCCTGGTGGGTGTCGCGCGCCGCCATCGCCGACGCCCGGCGCGGGGACGGCCGCGCGATCCTGACCCTGCAGGACGGCTCGGAGGTTCCGGTCAGCCGGACCTATGCGAAGCTGCTGCGCGAGCAGGGCTGGATCTAGCCAGCCAGAGCTCGGCGGCGACAAGGTTCGGGACCCAGCACAGGAACGAGATCGCCCGGTAGGTATCGTCGTAGCCGAACGGCGAGAGGAAGGCGAAGGGCAGGTAGAGCCGAAGCGTCACCGCCGCCAGAGTCAGCGCGAAGCTGCGGATCATCCAGCGCTCGTGCTCGGCGAAGCGGCGCTGGGTCGCGCGGCGCCAGGCCCGCGCCGTCGTGAAGATCCACGCCACCGCCAGCAGGCCGAACCCCGCCGTCGAGATCGGACCGGTGCGGGCGCCGAAGGCCAGGACCAGGCCCGCCGCCCCCGCGGCCAGGCAGCAGGTCACATAGACCTTGCCCAGGGCGCGATGCAGCCCCGGCCGGGTTCGCCGCAACCCAGCGAAGAACTGGAACGGCCCGAGGATCAGGGCCGTGCCCGCGAAGCCGGCGTGCAGGGTCAGGACCCCCAGGGCGGTGAACCGGTTGGCCAGGATCGGCGGCGCGAGGCCCGGCCCGTTCGGGATGAGATAGCGGTAGGCGGCCAGGCCCATCGCGACCGACAGCGCCAGGATGATCCAATGCCCGGCCCCCGCGCGTGGGCTCAATCCTCGTCCTGCCGCGACCATGCTTCGCTTCCCCTCCGAACTTCCGCAGGAAGCAAAACCCATCGACCGCCGTTTGGCCCGTTACGTTTTCGTATGACGACTATGCGCCGCCCCCAAGCCTGTCGGTTCGGCGAACGGGACGTTCAGGCGCAATTCAGCCTGGAGGGCGGAGTCTCTCCGTCCTGGGCTTGGAAGGGCGGCGGCGATGTCGGGATTGAGATCGGCTTTGATCTTCGTGGCGGGCGGGGCGACGGCCCTGATCTGCGCCGGCGTGACGCTGTGGGGCGTCCATGAGGCCCGCAGACCCGATCCCGAGGCGATGTTCACCGCGGGCGCCCTGGATACGGCCGGGCGATATGATCCCCTGCCGTGGACCGCGGGCGACAGTCACTGCCGCCCGCGTCACGTCTGGAGCCTGGGTTAGGCCAGGAGGTCCTTGATGGTCTCGCGTTCGCCGACCAGCTCGTCATTGGTGATGGCGATCTTCGACTTGGCGAAGTCGTCCATCTCGTAGCTCTCGATCACCTCGAAGCCGCTCGCCGTGGTCTTCACCGGCATGCCGGCCCAGACGTCGGGGTTGAAGCCGTAGCGGCCTTCCGACTTCACCGCCACCGAATGGATCTTGCCCGGGGTGACCAGGTCGTGGACGTGGTCGATCAGGGCGTTGGCGGCCGAGGCGGCCGAGGACAGGCCGCGGGCCTCGATGATCGCCGCGCCGCGCTTGCCGACGGTCGGCAGATAGTCGTTCTTCAGCCAGGCTTCGTCGCCGATCACGTCGGCGGCGGCCTTGCCGCCGATCTTGGCGTGGGTGAAGTCGGCGAACATGGTCGGCGAGTGGTTGCCGTAGATGAACAGGTCCGAGACCTCGTTGATCGACACGCCGGCCTTCTTGGCCAGCTGGGCGCGGCCGCGGTTCTCGTCCAGGCGCACCATGGCGGTGAAGCGGTCGGACGGCAGGCGCTTGGCCTGGGCCGCGGCGATCATCACATTGGTGTTGCAGGGGTTGCCGACCACGGCGACGCGGGCGTCATCGGCGGCGACCTTGTCGATGGCCTGGCCCTGGGCGATGAAGATCTTGCCGTTGTCCTTCAGGAGGTCGGCGCGCTCCATGCCGGGACCGCGGGGCTTGGAGCCCACCAGCAGGGCCCAGTTGACGTCCTTGAAGGCGACTTCGGCGTCGCCGGTCAGGACCATGTCCTGCAGCAGCGGGAAGGCGCAGTCTTCCAGCTCCATGGCCACGCCCTTCAGCGCCTTCTGCGGACCTTCGACCGGGATTTCCAGCAGCTGCAGGATCACCGGCTGGTCCGGGCCCAGCATGGCGCCCGAGGCGATGCGGAAAAGGAGGGCGTAGCCGATATTGCCGGCGGCGCCGGTCACCGCGACGCGGATCGGCTTCTTCGTGCTCATGGTGCTGCTCCAGATGCTGCGGGCGGGGTCTGCCGTCCAAGAGAGGTGGCGGGTGCGTAGCTCAAGTCAGGCGCCTGCTGCAATGCCGCATAATGGGCGCCGGCTCTGCCGGAGGGGCTTTGCGCCCGCCCTGGCCCGTGTTCAAGCTGGCCGATGCTCCAGATCGATCCCGCCTTCCTGGCCACCTCGGAACCCCTGGGCGAGCTGTCGCTCTGCCACGCCCGCCTGCAGACCGATGCGCGCTATCCCTGGATCGTGCTGATCCCGCGGGTCGAGGCCGCCCGCGAGCTCGAGGACCTGATGACCCCCGACCAGGGCCGGCTGATGACCGAGATCATCCGCGCGGGCCGCGCGGTCCGGACCCTGGGCGAGGCCCTGGGCCTGCCGGTCGACAAGCTGAACGTCGGCGCGCTCGGCAATGTGACGCCGCAGCTGCATGTCCATGTGCTTGGCCGCCATCGCGCCGATCCCGCCTGGCCCGGCCCGGTCTGGGGCCACAGTCCGGCCGAGCCCTATGATCCCGACGTCCTGGCCTATGCGGTCGAGACCGCCCGCCGCGCGCTCGGCCTCTAGTTTCGCTTCATCGAGACGTCGCGCCGGTCGCCCTGTTCGACCAGGTCGCCGGACCAGTCGCCATTGCCCTGCTGGGTCAGGGTCAGGACCGCCCGGGCGCCGCTCGCGCGGATCTGGAACCGGGCGGTGATCTGGCCGCCATAGCGCTGGATGTCGTCGACGAAGCCGGAGGCGTCGGCGGCGCCGCGCCGCCGCGGATCGCGCCAGGCGCCTTCCAATATGCCGTTGTTCTTGTCGACGAGCTGCAGGTCGTAGAGCTCCGCCCCCTGGCTGGAGCGCACCACCCAGTGGCCGTCCAGCGCACCCTGCATGCCCTGGGCCGAGGCGAAGGAGCCGCGGATCCGGGCCTCATAGTTCAGGTCCGTCGGGGTGGGCGGGCCGTCCGGGGTCTTGCCGACCTCGTCGATATGGACCGGCGCGGACAGCTGGGGCCGGGGCGGCCGGGCGTAGGAGATCGGCGGCGGGGGCGAATAGGGCTGGGGCGTCGTCTGGGCCGGCGGCGGCGCGGTGGCGGCCTGGGGCGCGGTCGAAATGGGGGGGCGGTCGCGATCGGCGCCTGGG
>NZ_JALDPT010000043.1 GCF_022695515.1 Phenylobacterium aquaticum | reverse complement strand
AACTCGCCGCTGGCCAGCATGTCATTGGCCAGTTGCACTGCATTCTCTTGATTTTTCAAGAGAATGTTCCAGATTTAGCACGCCGCCCGGGCCGGCGACCAAACACCTCAAAATGGGTAAGCGTCTGCATGGGCCGGACTATCCGGCGCAGGTCTTTACGCAAGATGAAATTACCCGGTTTGGGGACAATGCCCGGGTGTGGCGCGCGGTCGCGGCTAACCCCCCGTCACCCGGTAGGCGCAGCGTCGGGCGCCGTCCAGAACATGCTCCGTCCGGGTCACGACGGCGGGCGCGAGCAGCCGGGAGAACAGGTCGAGCTCCGCCCGGCAAAAGCCCTGGCAGGCCGCCGCCGCCGCGCAGATCGGGCAATGGTTCTCGATCAGCAGATAGGTCCCGTCGGCCTCGCGCCGCCACTCGGACATATAGCCCTCGGCGCTGCGCAGGGCCGTCAGCCGCTCCAAACGGATCTCGAGGTCAGGGTCCGCGCCCAGGGCCCGGCCATAGGCCTCCGCGGTCGCCTGTTCGCGCCGGGTCACCAGCCGGTCGAGCCCCTCCGCGCCGAACTCCTCGCGCACCGCCTCGATCAGGTCGACGGTCATCTGGGCGTGGGTGTCGGGGAAACGGGCCTGGGCCTTGCCGGTCAGGGACCAGACCTGGCGCGGCCGGCCCACCCCGGCGCGCGTGGTGACATGCTCGACCAGCCCCTCGGCGGCCAGCTTCTCCAGGTGCTGGCGCGCCGCCTGGCGGGTGACGCCCAGACGGCCGGCGACGGCCAGGGTCTGGGCCGGGCCTGCGGTCTTCAGCCAGAACAGGATATCGTCGGGGGTGTTGCGCATTTGACAATCTAACGATTGCAAAAATGCGTGCTTCCGTCTAGTCCCGACCCTGAGAGTTTGTAAGCCTGGGAATTGTCAAATGAGGACGCCGACGCCGGGAAGCTGGGCGGATGTGCTGGGCGAGGGTCGTCTGCCGCGCTTCGTGCTGATCTGTCTTGGCGTCTGGCTGAACGCCGCCGACTCCCTGGTCACCGCGACCATCATGCCCAGCGTCGGTAAGGCGTTGGGCGGCTACGCCTATTTCGGCTGGGCGACCGCCGGCTACCTTCTGGGCTCGGTGCTGGCGGGCGCCAGCTCGGGCCTGCTCGCCCGTCGCTTCGGCCTGCGCCGCGCCACGGCGGCCGCCGCCGCCCTCTACGCCCTGGGCTGCGTTATGAGCGCGGGCGGGCCGGACATCGCCACCTTCCTGGCCGGCCGCCTGCTGCAGGGGATCGGCGGCGGCTGGGTGGTGGGATTCTGCTCCGTCGCCATCGGCCTGATGTTCCCCGACCGCACCCTGCCCAAGGTCTACGCCGCCATCACCGCCGTCTGGGGGGTGGCGAGCCTGCTCGGCCCGCTGATCGGCGGGATCTTCGCCGACGCCGGAATCTGGCGCTGGGTGTTCTGGTCCTTCGCGATCCAGGGGCTGGCCGTGGGCGCGGCGGCCTTCGTCATGCTGCCCAAGGGCGAGGACGGGGAGGCGGGGGCCCAGATCGCCTGGCCCAGCTGGGGCTGATCGCGCTCGGCGTCGTCGCCATCGGCCTGGCCGACCTGGCCGGGGATTTCGGACGCTCCTCGGCGCTCACCCTGGTCGGCGTGCTGTTGTTGATCGCCATGGTCTGGGTGGACGAACGCGCCGTCGCCCGCCTTCTGCCCAAGGGCTCCGGCGACCTGCGCACCATTCCGGGATCCGGCTATGCGGCCATGTTCCTGCTCACCGCCGCCTCCATGGGCTTTGGCGTCTATGGGGCGGCGATCCTGCAGACCCTGGCGGGGCTCAAGGCGCTCACCGCCGGCTATGTCATCGCCGCCGAGGCCGTGGCCTGGACCATCGCCGGCTTGGCCGTTTCCAACCTGACCGGCCTGTGGTCCGGCCGCATGATCCGCCTGGGCGCGGTCTGCTCGACCCTGGGGGTGGCGCTCAGCGCCTTCGCCTTCCCGACCGGCCAGGTCTGGCCGGTGCTGGTGGCCGGGATCGCCCTGGGGGGCGGCTTCGGCCTGTCCTGGGCCTTCATGGCGCAAAAGGTGCTGGCCGGCCTGGCGGACGCCGAACGCGGGGTGGGCGCGGCGGCCATCTCCACCGTCCGTCTGACGGGATCGGCGGCCGGCGCCGCGACCGCGGCCGCCATCGCCAACCTGACGGGCCTCGCCCATGGCCTGACGATCGAGACGGCGCAGAGCGCCGGGGTCTGGGTGTTCGCCGCCGCCGTGCCGGTGGCGCTGGCCGGGCTCGCCGCCTCCTGGCGGCTGGGCTCGGAGCGGACGACCTTCAGCTAGGCGGCGCGGTCCAGGGCGTTCATCATGGTCTGGACCTGGTGCAGCATCCGGGGCTCGCGGGACAGCTCATGGATGGTCTCGGGCTGGGCCATGACCCGCTTGGCCTCCAGCCGGGCGCGTTCGGTCGCCGGCCCGATGGGGGCCGTCTCGCCCATCGCCATGCGGATCAGCAATTGCAGCTTCTGCACCGGCGGCAGCGCGGTCTTGCGGAACTGGGCCAGGACCTTGGCGTCGGCTTCGATCTTGCCGCCCAGATCGCCGATGATCTGCAGCAGGGGCTCGATCCCGGCTTCCTTGCCGCCCGACCGCGAGATGCGGCGATAGAGGGCGGCCAGCTGGTTCAGCCGCGCCTGGGCCGGCAGCTTGGTCGACTTGATCTCGGCGTCGAACTTCAAAGAGGTGACGCAGGACTGCAGCCAGCGCACCGCCTGACGCTTGTGGATGCCGCCGACCACGCTCTCCATCAGCCGGGCCAGCGCCAGGGCCTCGTCCATCGGGGTGCGGGCGACCTTCAGATAGGCGGTGACGAATTCGGTGCCGACCATGGCGTGGGAGCGCGAGACGAAGGCCTCGTGCACCGCCTCGGCGCCGCCCAGGTGCTCGGCGGCGGTCATCAGGGTGATGGCGAGCACGCGGGTGATCTCCACCTCGCCCTCGGCGCTGGCCGGACGCAGGCGCTTGGGGCTGGCGATCTCCCCCAGGATCTTGCGGCCGAGCGCCAGGCGCAGGCCATTGACCCGCGGCTCGGCCAGGAACCGGGCCAGGCGCTCGCCGATGGCGGTGGGCTTGGGCAGCAGTGTGGCGGCGACGGAATCGAAGGCGGAAACAGCCTCTGCCACGTCCGGCGCGCTGAGCTGGGCGAGCGCCGCGATATGGCCGGCGGGGTCCAGCTCGGGCCCCAGCAGGTCGGCCATGGCGGCGTTGATGTTGAAGATCTCGGCCATGGGCATGGCCAGGACGTGCATGGCGAGGTCGCGGCCGGGGCCGTCCTCGGGGGCGGCGTCGGCGAGGTTCAGCACCCGCTCGACCTTCGCGCCCCAGTCCTCGGCGCTTTCGAGATAGGCCGCCACGGCGCCGCCCAGCAGGAACAGCCGGTCATGCACATCCGCCAGGTCGTCGCAGATCTCCGCGAAGGTGGAGAGCGACAGGGCCGCGAAGCCGTTGGCCTGGGTGGTCACGCGCAGGCGGGTCGCCGCCTCGTCGATCACCGGGTGCAGGGACTTGATCACCTCATGCACGGTGGAGCGGCGCAGCAGCGCCTCCGGCACGGCGAACTTCTGGACCGCGTGCTGATATTCGCCGCCGGCGTTGCGCAGGGTCTCGGAGAGATCGAGCCGATGGATCAGTTCGAAGGCGGTGATCTTCTTGCGGGCGAGCCAGGCCTCCAGCACCTCGGCGATGCGGGCGCGGGCCATGGGGCCATAAAGATCGGCGCCCGTGCGGCAGCGCGGCGGCGGCAGGTCGCCCGACGCCAGCTTGCGGGTGACTGGCGAGGTGAAGTCGCCCTCCCGGCGGATGACCAGGGGCGTGAACTTGCCGGACTTGGGATTGCGGGTCTCGCGGACGACCATCACGGCGATGAACTCCCCGCAGCCGATCATCTCATTGGCCATCTGCAGGGCCCGAGACTGGTCCTCCAGCCAGGCCTCAAGATGCATGGCCGCGCCGGGGCGACGGGCAAGCACCTCATAATGTACGAGCTCCTCCATGAGCCCATTATGGGGAGTCGATCTTTACGGCTGGTGAAGCCGCGCGCGCTCTTCAACCCTGCGGCGAGACGCCGCAGGGGAGAGAAAATATCACCGTTATCCGACGCTTAGAGCTGGTCCAGTCCGTAGGCGGCGTGCAGGGCGCGGACCGCCAGTTCGGTGTAGGCGGCGTCGATCAGGACGCTGATCTTGATCTCGCTGGTCGAGATCACCTGGATGTTCACGCCCTTCTCGGCGAGCGCGCTGAACATCGACTTGGCGACCCCGGCGTGGCTGCGCATGCCGACCCCGATGACCGAGACCTTGGCGACGTCCTCGTTCACCTGGACGTCCTCGAAGCCGATCTTCGGCTGGCTGGCGCGGACGATCTCGACCGCGCGCTGGGCGTCGCGCTTGCCGACCGTGAACTCCATGTTCGCGGTGTCGGCGGTGCGGGCGTGGCTCTGGACGATCATGTCCACATTGACGTTGGCGTCGGCCAGGGCCCCGAAGATTTCCGAGGACACGCCCGGGTGATCGGGCAGGCCGAACAGGCTGATCTTCGCTTCGTCGCGGCTGTAGGCGACGCCGCTCACGATCCGCTTTTCCATGATCTCTTCCTCGTCGCACACGATGGTGCCTTGGCCCGGCGCTTCGCCCGGCTCGACAAAACTGGACAGCACCCGCACCGGCACGTTCTGGGCCATGGCCAGCTCGACCGACCGGGTCTGCAGGACCTTGGCGCCCAGCGAGGCCATTTCCAGCATCTCCTCATAGGAGATCTTGGCGAGCTTGCGGGCCTTGGATTCGATGCGCGGATCGGTGGTGTAGACCCCGTCCACGTCGGTGTAGATGTCGCAGCGGATGGCCTTCACCGCCGCGGCGACGGCCACGGCGCTGGTGTCCGAGCCGCCCCGGCCGAGGGTGGCGATGCGCTGGTCGCGGGTCACGCCCTGGAAGCCGGCGATCACCGCGATCTCGCCCTTGTCCATGGCGGCGATCAGGTTCTCGGGCGGAATGTCGTCGATACGGGCGCGGCCGTGGGCGTCGTCGGCGATGATCGGAATCTGCCAGCCCATCCAGGAGCGCGCCGGCAGGCCCATATTGCGCAGGGTCATGGCCAGCAGGCCCGCGGTCACCTGCTCGCCGGACGCTACGACCACGTCATATTCGTCGTCGGAGGGCGTCAGGCCCTGGGCGGCGGGGCCCGCGCCGTCGGTCCAGGCGACCAGCTCATTGGTCTTGCCGGACATGGCGGAGACCACCACGGCCACCTGATGCCCGGCGGCGACTTCCGCCGCCACCAGCCGGCCGACGCGCCGGATGCGCTCTAGGTCGGCCACCGAGGTGCCGCCGAATTTCATCACCAGCCGGGACATGGGCGCTACGGATATGGCTCCGCTCAAGGAAAGGGCGCGCCCTTCTAGCCACGGGAAACGCGCGGGGCAACGGCGCGCTTCGACTTCCGCCGCAGAGCAGGCTAATAAGGCTTCATGACGCCTGCGTCCTCCATCGACCCCGCCGAAGTCGAACGCTTTTCCCGGATCGCCGCCGAGTGGTGGGACCCCAAAGGCAAGTTCGCCCCCCTGCACAAGTTCAATCCCGTGCGCCTGGCCTTCATCCGCGACCAGGCGGCCCTGAGGTTCGGGCGCGACGCTGCGGCCCGCGAGCCGTTCAAGGGATTGCGCCTGCTGGATATCGGCTGCGGCGGCGGCCTGCTCAGCGAGCCCATGGCCCGGCTGGGCTTTTCGGTCACCGCGGTGGACGCCTCGGAACGCAATATCGGCACCGCCAGCGCGCACGCCGCGGCCCAGGGGCTCGAGATCGATTTCCGCGCCTCGACGGCCGAGGCCCTAGAGGCCGAGGGCGTCGCCCCCTTCGACGTGATCCTCAATATGGAGGTGATCGAGCACGTGGCCGATCCGGGCGAGTTCCTGCGCAGCTGCGGGCGGCTCCTGGCGCCCGGCGGCCTGATGATCGTCGCCACCCTGAACCGCACGCTGAAGGCCTTCGCCCTGGCCAAGGTCGGGGCGGAATATGTGCTGCGCTGGCTGCCGGCCGGCACGCACGACTGGTCGAAGTTCCTGCGTCCTGACGAACTGCGCACGTTCCTGCGCGACGAGCCCCTGGCCATGCAGGGTCCGTTCGGCGTCAGCTACGATCCCTTGGGCGGCCGCTGGTCCCGCTCGTCCGACTGTGACGTCAACTACATGATGACGGTCACGCGGGACGCGGCGTAAAGAGCAGGCGCAAGGAATTCTCCATGGCTTCTCTTCGCGTGCTCGGCCACGCCTTCCGCGCCTGGCGGCGCAATATGAGGTGGGCGAAGCATGACCCGGAGACGCCGTATCTCGCCGACCTGTTGTCCGGTTCCCCCGTCTGCCTGCATGTCGGCGCCAGCGACGGCCGCCATTCCTATGTGATGACCCAGGTGGCGCCGGACGCGCGGATCTACGCCTTCGAGCCCTCGGCCTTCACCTTCGAGGTGCTCAAGACCTGCCTGGCCTGGCACGGCATTGACGGCCAGGTGATCCCGGTGCGGGCCGCGGTGTCGGACATGGCCGGCGAGCTTCTGCTGATCACGCCCAAGAAGACCTCGGGGCGCATGGGACGCGCGCTCGCCTATGTCGCCGAGGCGCCGCCCGCCGGCAAGGTCAGGCCCGATCTCGAGGACGCCGGCGTCGAGATGCAGCCGACCCCCGTGGTGACGCTCGACGGCTTTTGCCAGGCCCGGGGCGTGGGCCGCGTCGACTTCATCCGCATGGATATCGAGGGCGCCGAACAGAAGGCCCTGGAGGGCGCCGCCCAGGTCATCGACCGCGATCGGCCCCACGTGCTGATCGAGATCCATCCGGACATGCTGGCGTCGCGGTTCGGCGGGTCGGCCGAGGCGGTGGTCGAGATGTTCCGGTCGCGGGGCTATCGCATGTTCGCCCTCAACGCCGACCGGCTGGAGGAGCGCACCACCCTGGTGCCCGGCGCGCCGTGGAAGGACTACTTCTTCATCCACCCGTCGCGGGCGCCCAAGCTGCCTGACGGGGTGTTCAAGGCGCGGATGGCGGCCTAATCTGTCCCCTGGTCGCAGTTCGGGGGGACGGAATGTCCGACTTCAAGAAGGTCGAGTTCTACCGCGGCAAGCCGTCCAGCCTTCCCCGCTTCGTCTATCGCAGACTGACCCGCGCCTTGCAGGCGGCCGGCGACGCGCCTGAACCCCGGTCGGAGGCCCTGACCTCGGCGGTGCAGGAATTGCTCTCCGGCGGCGATCCCGATCTGCGGAAGTTCAAGTTCACCCTGCCGGATTTCCTGCGGCGCATCCTGACGCCCGAGGAGACGGCCCGTTTCACGGCCGAGACCGAAGCCAAGCGCAAGCACGCCGCCCAGCTGAAGATGGTCTTTCCCCATGTCAGCGACGAGTTCAGCCTCAATCCCGAATTCCTCGAATCCGTGCTGCATTTCGGCGGGGGCCCAGAGGTTCCCCGGACGGGCGGTTCTTCACGATCGGCTCGTGCTTCGCCCGCAACATCGCCGAGTTCCTGAAGAACAACGGCGTCGAGGCCGAGACCTACGCTCTGGCGGAAGATCTCAATTCGCCCATTTCCAACGCCTTCATCTTCCACCTCCTGGGACAGTCGCCCGAGGCGCGCCTAGCGATCGTGGCGGACTGGGTCTCGCGGATCTTCCCGGAAATGGCGCCCGATCAGGTGCAGGCGGCGGCGGGCGTGCGCTGCGAGGGCATCGACCAGCTGGCCCGCCAGCTGGTGGGCGCCGACTGTGTCGTCCTGACGCTCGGCAATGTGGTGGACTTCTTCCGCGAGGGCGCGGACGCCGATCTGCCGCTCGTGGAGAAGATCTTTCCGAAATTCGTGGCCATGCCCAGTTCCGAGGACATCGGACAGCGGGCCAACGCCGCCGCGCGCGCCAAGAAGCTCGGCGCGACCCTGCGGCTGGCGTCCTACCAGGAGACCTCCGAGGCGATCGAGGCCTGCATCGCGGGCATCCGATCCATCACCGCCGCGCCGCTCATCGTCACCCTCTCGCCGGTGCCGGTCGATTCCGTTATCGGCCTCGACGCCAAGGAGCTGAAGAGCGCTGTGGAGGTCGACTGCGTCAGCAAGTCCCGCCTGCGGTCCGCCTTCGACGAGATCCTGCTGCGTCAGGTCGAACGCGGCGACCTGTACTATTTTCCCTCTTTCGAAATCGTCCGCTGGATTGCGCCTGTGACTCCCATACCCAACTTCGGCCTCGACGACGCGGCCTCCCGCCATGTGTCGTCACCCATCCTGGACGCGATCTGCGGGTCCTTCCTGCGGCGGTTCATCCGCTGGTCGCCGGCCGCCGACGTTGTCGCGCCGGTCGCTGAAGCGGTGTCCTGAACATGGGCGAGAACCTTGCGCGCCAGCTGGCCTATGGGATCTTCAACGCGCCGATCCGGCCGTTCCCCTATCCGCACATCTATGTGGAGAACATCTTCCCGAAGGAGGTCTATGCCCGCCTCCAGGAGAACATTCCCCACCCCGACGCGATGATCCCGATCGAGCAGGCGCGGAGCGTTCGCGGCTACAAGGAACGCTTCGTGCTCGACATCTCCAGCCCCATGGAGACGGTCACCGATGAGCAGCGCGCCTTCTGGCGGGAGATGCGCGACGTGCTGCTGGGCGGCGGCATCCGCAACGTGTTCCTCAACAAGTTCAAGGCCCAAATCCAGGAGCGGCTGAGCCAGATGGTCGGCGCCGCCCTCTATGACGAGAGCCTGCTGGTCGAGGACATCACCCGCTATGCGCTCGGGCCGCACACGGACGCGCCGCCCAAGGTGATCACGGTCCTCTTCTATCTGCCGCCGGACAATTCCCAGATCCACCTCGGCACGTCGCTCTACATGCCCAAGGACCCGGCACGCCGCTGCCCGGGCGGCCCGCACTATAAGTTCGACGAGTTCGACCGGGTCGCCACCATGCCCTTCGCCCCGAACAGCATGTTCGCCTTCGTGAAGAACGACCTGTCCTTCCACGGCGTCGAGCCGGTGACCGATCCGGACGTGAAGCGCTGGCTGCTGCTCTATGACATCCGCGTGCGCATGCCGGCCGTCCAACCTGCGCCAGTCGCGCCGGACACCGTGACCACGGCCTAGCGGACTCGGGTCCGTCGTCCTAAACCTTGCCGCAACAAGACAAGGTGCGGGAGGGCGACGGATGCTGGCTTTGATGATGGACCGGGCTCTGAACCTGCCCTCCATCCTGGAATATGCGGCGCTCTATCACGGCGACCGCGAGGTCGTGACCCGCACGGTCGAGGGCCCCATCCATCGCTATGATTACGCGTCCGCCCTGGCGCGCTCCAAGCGGATGGCCAACGCCCTGGTCGCCATGGGCGTGAAGCCGGGCGACCGGGTGGCGACGCTCGCCTGGAGCACCCACCGTCACTTCGAACTCTATTACGCGGTGAGCGGGATCGGGGCGGTGCTGCACACCATCAATCCGCGCCTGCATCCCGACCAGGTGGCCTGGGTCGCCAACCACGCCGAGGACTCGGTCTTGTTCTTCGACATCAGCTTCGGCGAGCTGGTGGGCGACATCGCCGGCAAGATGGCCGGGGTGAAGACCTTCGTCGCCATGACCGACCGGGCGCATCTTCCCGCCCAGGCGCCGGCCGGGACCCTGGTCTATGAGGAGCTGATCGCGGCCCACGCGCCGGACTTCGTCTGGCCGGAGGTGGACGAGCGGGAGGCCTCGGGCCTCTGCTACACCTCGGGCACGACCGGGAACCCCAAGGGGGTGCTCTACAGCCACCGCTCGACCGTGCTGCACGCCATGGCCCTGGTGGCGCCGGACACCTTCGACCTCGGCGCCCGCGACGCGGTGCTGCCCTGCGCCCAGATGTACCACGCCAACGCCTGGTGCACGCCCTATGCGGCGCCCCTGGTGGGCGCGAAGCTGATCCTGCCGGGCCGCCATCTCGACGGCCCCTCGATCTGCGAGCTGGCGGTGGAGGAGGAGGCGACCTTCCTGCTGGGCGTGCCCACCATCTGGGTGGGCGTGCTCGACCATCTGGACCAGACCGGCGGCAAGCTGACGACCGTGCGCAATGTCGCCATCGGAGGCTCGGCGCCCACCGCGTCCCTGGTGGCCCGGGTCGAGGAGAAGCTGGGCGCGACCGTCCGCCAGATCTGGGGCATGACCGAGACCAGCCCCTTGGGCGTTATCAACACCGCGCTCGCCAAGCACGCCAAGGAAGGCGTCGAGGGCGCGGCGACCCGCAAGCTCAAGCAGGGACGGGGCCTGTGGGGCGTCGATCTGCGGATCGTCAATGACGCTGGCGAGGTCCTGCCCCGCGACGGCAAGAGCCCTGGCCAGTTGCAGGTGCGCGGGCCCTGGGTGGCGTCGGCCTATTTCAAGAACGAGGGGGCCCAGGCCTTCACCGCCGACGGCTGGTTCGACACCGGCGACATCGCCACGATCGATCCGGAAGGCTATCTGCGCCTGACCGACCGGGCCAAGGACGTCATCAAGTCCGGTGGGGAATGGATTTCGACCCTCGATCTCGAGGACGCGGTCTGTTCGCACCCGGCCGTGGCCATGGCCGCGGCGATCGGGGTGCCCCATCCCAAGTGGGACGAGCGCCCCCTGCTGCTGGTCGTCCTGCGCCCCGGCCAGACCGCCGATCCCGAGGTCCTCAAGGCCCATGTCGCCGAGCGGGTCGCCCGCTGGTGGACGCCGGACGAGGTGCGCATCGTCGAGGCCCTGCCTATCGGACCGACCGGCAAGGTGCTGAAGCGCGAATTGCGTGACCAGGTCGCCGCTTCTGTCGCCTGATCGGGCGAACCCGGCTTGAGGTTTCGCGTTCTCAACCCCAGCTGAAGCTGGTCGGGATTGAGGACATGTTCGTGGCGCGCAGACGACCCAAGGGAGTGCTGGAGATCGGCCTGGCCGCGGTGACCGCCGCGGCGACGGGACGGACCGAGCATGCCCCGACCGCGGCGGACTATCCCGACCATGTCGTCCGGCGGATCACCTTCCGGGCCGGCGGCGAGCTCGGCTGGCGCATCTCGGCCCTGACCACCCCGCGCGAGCGCACCGCGCCCTGGAAGATCGTGGTCGTCACCGGCGCGCCGTCCTGGGCGGAATACTGGGCGCCGGCGCTCGCGGCCCTGCCGCAGGATCGCGAGATGGTGGTCGTCGACCGGCCCGGCTATGCGGGGTCGGAGCCCATCGAATATGTCGGCGACATCCGACTGCAGGCGCGCGCGCTCGCCCCCCTGCTGGAGGCCAAGCCGGGGCAGAAGGTGCTGCTGGTCGGCCAGTCCTACGGGGCGGCCATCGCCACCCTGATGGCGGCCGGCGCCAAGCCCGGGCGGCTCGGCGGCCTCGTCCTGCTGTCGGGCTATTTCGGCCATTCGGGCCCCACCGCCGACTTCCTGCTGAAGACCGGCTCGCGCCTGCTCAAGCTGATCCCCCGCGACCTGCGCCATGCGGTGCTGGAGGTGTCCAACCAGCCGCAGCAGCTGGACGGCGTGCGCGCCGCCCTGACCCGGCTGCGGGTTCCGGTCCATGTCATCCATGGCGACCGCGACGACTTCGCCCCGATCGAGATCGCCGAGGCCCTGGTCGCCGAGACCCGCTCCCGGCGCCCCGTTCGGTTCCAGAAGGCGCCGGGGGCCGACCACTTCCTCAATGACGGCCCGGTCGACGTCCTGCTGGCGGCCCTGGAGGACTGCATCCCGCCGTCGCGGCCCAGGCTCACCTGGCCGAGCTGGCCCAAGATCGCCTGGCCCTGGAGCCGGATCCAGCCCTCGGCCGCGGGCTGATCGGGACCCGGGCGCCGTGGCGGCGCCTGGCGCGAAAAGTTTGGCGAAAGCCCTTGGCGCTCGTCGCCTGAACGGCGATAACTTCGACCCGAAGAAGCCGCAAACATACTGCGGCTTCGATAATCCGCCCGTTCAGGGCGCCGATCGGGGAGATCGCCATTATGAAGGCCGCCGTGCTGCGCGAAGTGGGTAAGCCGCTTCAGATCGAAGACGTCCAGATCAACAAGCCGGGTCCGCACGAGGTGCTGATCCGCACCGTCGCCGCCGGCCTGTGCCACTCCGACCTGCACTTCATGGAAGGCTCCTATCCGACCCAGCTGCCCGCCGTGCTCGGCCACGAGAGCGCCGGCATCGTCGAGGCCGTGGGCTCGGAAGTCCGCACCGTGAAGCCGGGCGACCACGTCATCACCTGCCTGTCGGCCTATTGCGGCCACTGCGAGTCCTGCCTGACCGGCCACCTGTCGCTGTGCGTCTCGCCCGAGACCAAGCGCGGCGCCGAGGAAGAGCCCCGTCTGTCGGCCGCCAACGGCCCGATGACCCAATTCCTGAACCTGTCGTCCTTCGCCGAACAGATGCTGATCCACGAGCATGCCTGCGTCGCGATCCGCAAGGACATGCCGCTCGACCGCGCCGCCCTGATCGGCTGCTCGGTGATGACCGGCGTGGGCGCCGCGATCCACACCTCCAATGTCCGTCCGGGCGAGACCGTGGCGGTCATCGGCTGCGGCGGCGTCGGCCTCTCGGCGATCAACGGCGCGGCCATCGCCGGCGCCGGCCGGATCATCGCCATCGACATGGTCGGCTCCAAGGGCAACCTGGCCATGGAGTTCGGCGCGACCGACTTCATCGACGCCTCCCAGACCGACGCGGTCAAGGAAGTGCTGGAAATGACCAAGGGCGGCGTGCACCACGCCTTTGAGGCCATCGGCCTGTCCAAGACCGCCGAGCAGGCCTTCGGCATGCTGCGTCGCGGCGGCACGGCCAACATCATCGGCATGATCCCGATCGGCCAGACCATCACCCTGCCGGGCTTCGCCTTCCTCGGCGAAAAGAAGCTGCAGGGCTCGATGATGGGCTCCAACCGCTTCCCGGTCGACATGCCCCGCCTGGTCGATTTCTACATGGCCGGCAAGCTGAAGCTCGACCAGATGATCTCCCAGCGCATCAAGCTGGCCCAGGTCAATGAGGGCTTCGCCGACATGAAGAAGGGCGAACTGGCGCGCTCGGTCATCATGTTCGACTGATCCGGCCCGAAGCGCTGATCGGAAAAGCCCCTCCTTGCGGAGGGGTTTTTTCTTGCGCGAAGCACGTAACAGGTTGCGGCGATACAACACACGCCGCGCAACCGTCTCAGGATGCTGGATTTGCGCGACAATTCGGTCCTTCGCCTCTTGCTTCAGAGAACGAAGGATGGCGAAATTTTGATCAAGGTTACGGCCTGCGACGCGTCCGACGCGCGGCCGTAAGGGGGCGCGGACGGCGCGGCGGACCATCGGGTTCGCAAGGCTGCGCGAGACAAGCGCTTCTAGGGGGGAGGCGGGCGGCGTTCCGTAGGCGGAGCGATCGCCAGCGCTGGAAGCGTTACCGAGGGGGCGGCCTGCGAAGGTCGCCCCTTCTTCATGTGCGCTATTCGACGAAGAAGCCCATCAGGGCCGGGCGGACATATCCCGCCAGGACGCCTTCCGCCTCGCCGACGCGCGATTTTGGGTCCATCGCCATGCTCGAATTGAACACCACCAGCATCAGCTGGGCGGCGAGGAACGGGTCGACCGCCCTCAGGCTGCCGTCGGCGATCCCGTCGCTGATCAGGCCGGCATAGGCTTGGCCGATCTGGCGGAACCGGCGCATCACCACTTTGCGGGTCTCATGCGGCACCGCGGCGGTGGCGTAGTTGCGCATCAGCCGGCCCGAGGCGCTGGAGGCCTGGTAGAGGGCCAGCGAGGCCACATTCAGCCACACGCGCTCCCAACCGTTGGCGCCCGCCTGGGCCGCGCGCCGGCGGGCGTCGTCGATGATGTCGAAGCTGCGAAGGAAGCACGCCACCGCCAGCTCATCCTTGTCGGCGTTGTGGTGATAGAACGACCCCTTGGTCACCTTCAGTTCGGCGGAGATCTTGTCGACCGAGGCGCCGCGATAGCCCTCGCGGTTGATCAGGCGGGTGGCCGCGACCAGGAAGCTTTCGCGGGTCACCTCGTCGTTCTGCGCCTCGGGGGCGCCGAGCGGCAGGACGGGCAGATCGGGCCAGGCCCGGCCCCGGCCGGCCACGCCCTCGATCATCACCTCGGCCAGCCGGGCGGCGACGCGGCCATAGTCCTCGGGCGCATAGGCCTCCAGCCAGGAGTCCGCCCACCCCAGCTGGTCGACCAGCAATCGGGCCAGGGCGTGTCGCCGCGGCGCGGTCATCCAGGGCATGGCCTCGGACTTCAGCAGCCGGCCCATGCGCACATAGAGCGACCAGAAGGCGTCCATCAGCGGGCGGTGGACCTCGCCGCCGATCAGGCGGATCTCGCTGAATGAGGCGAGCGGCGCCTCCTGGCCTAGGGCGATGCGGCGGCGGACCTCGAAATAGGCCTCGATCAGGCGGCGCAGCCGTTCCGGCCCGGTCTGGGCCTGCTCCGCGAGCTCGAGCATGGCCCCGAACCGGCGGATGGTCTCGTGCAGGACCGCGGCCGCCAGGTCCTCCTTGCGCTTGAAATAGTAGGTCAGGCTGACCGGATGCAGATCCATCCGCTTGGCGACCGCGGCCAGAGTGAATCCGCTAACCCCCTGGTCCGAGAACACCTGGGTCGCGGCGGCCATGATCGCATCGCGCTTGGCCGCATAACGCGTCCGAGGCTTGGGGGGATTGGCGGCCGACGACATGGTCCGCTCCGGCTGGGATGTTGGGCGGGAGCCTAGAGCGCGATCACGGGGCCGAAAAGCGGCGGCGAGGGTCGAATCCAGTCCCTTGGGGAACGGCTTAGCGCCTCAGCCCGGCGTTGACCACCGGGTCAGCCTGGGCCAGCGCCAGACGCCGGGGCGCCGGCTCGGGATTGATCCGGGCCTGGGCCTGATCCTGGGCGCCGACCAGCTTGTCGATCCGGGCCTTCTCCGACCGGAAGGCGGCCAGTTCGGAGCCGCCCAGCACGGTGCCCTGGGGCACCTTGGCGCTGATCGGATTAACCCGCGCGCCACGGAACCAGGTCTCGTAGTGCAGGTGCGGCCCGGTGGAGGCGCCGGTCGAGCCGACATAGGCCACCAGCTGGCCCTGACGCACATGCTGGCCGGCCTTCAGACCAGAGGCGTAGCGCGACAGGTGCCCGTAGCCGGTCTCCCAGCCGTCGTTGTGGCGGATGCGCAGCCAGTTGCCATAGCCGCCCCAGCGGCGGGCCTCGACCACCACGCCGTCGCCGGCGGCGAGCACCGGGGTGCCCATGCCGGCGCCGAAGTCGATGCCCTGGTGCATGCGGTTATAGCCCAGGATCGGGTGGCGGCGCATGCCGAAGCCCGAGGTCATATGCGCCCCGTCGACCGGGGTGCGCAGCAGGAAGCCTTTGATGTTCTTGCCGAACTCGTCGAAATATTCGACATCGCCATGCCGCTCGAAGCGGTAGAAGCGGATGCCCTTGATCTGGGCGTATTGCAGGTCGCCGGCCTCGACCGTGCGGCCGCTCTCGGTGACTTGGCGATTGAACACCAGCTCGAACTTGTCGCCCGGCTTGATGTCGCGGTCGAAGTCGACCTTGTGCGAGAACAGCTTCACCATCTGGGCGGTGATCTCGGGCGTGGCGCCCAGCGCCGTGGCGCTTTCATAGAGAGAGCCGTTGATCTCGCCCTGGGCGACGGTCTGCTCCTCGCGGACCTTCTCCTCGAGTTCGCGCAGGCGGAGCGCCCCGTCGAAGGTGCGCGAAACGGTGACGGCGGTGGCCGGGCCGGTGCGCAGCGACAGGCCGATCAGCCGGGCCGGGCCGCGCTCGCCGCGCGGATGGGCGATGGCGGCGTCGAACATCATGCCGGCCTTGATGTGGACCGTGTCCATGGTCTCGGCCAGGGTCTGGACCACCTGGTGCGCCTCGTCGGCGGTCACGCCGGCGCGCTTGACGGCGGCCTCGAAGGTCTCGCCGGGCAGGATCTTGACGGGAATGCTTTCCGGACGCGCGAAGCCGGGCTGGGCCTCGGCCTGGGTGAAGGCGGCGTGCTGCAGGGCGGCGATGGCGGTGGGATCGAGCGGCGCCGGGGTGGGAGCGGTCGCTTCCGCGGCGGTCAGCCTCCAGCCCAGAGCCAGGGCCGCGAAGCCGGCAACACCCATCAGCAGGCGCGGGGCGATGCGCAAGGTCGGACGTCGCGGATCGAACTCTTGCATCGTGCCCCCGTACTTACGATGCCACCAAACCCGACTTAACCACGGCCAGGTTCAAATTGGCGCAACGGTTGGGACTGAAGCAACATCCAGGCCGCGCAAATCTGACGAACGATGGTTAATCGACGGTAATAGTCACGCTACGAACAGCTCTTTGTCACGGGCTTGCGCGCGCGACGCGAGCCTAGATCAGGTCCAGGACACGCTCCACGGGTCGGCACAGGGCCGCCCCCTTGGAACTCTCGACTATAGGGCGATTCACCAGAATGGGATCGGCGACCATCGCGGCGAACAAAGTCTCGTCCGACGCCGCCGGATCGGTCAGGCCCAGGGCCTCCGCCTGGGTGCCGCGGACCCGCAGGATCTCGTGGGCGCCCACCCCCATCTTGGCGACCAGGGCGGCCAGCTGATCGCGGGTCCAGCCGGCCTTCACATACTCGACCACGCGGGGCTCGATCCCCTTCTCGCGCAGCAGGGCCAGGGTGTTGCGGGACGTGCCGCAATTAGGGTTGTGGTAGATGACGACGTCGCTCATGGCGCTGTTCTATCGCCGGATCCGGTCCAGGTGAACCGCCGCTGGGCGATCACGACCGTGGAATCCGACAGGTCGAAGCCGCTCAGATCGGCGGGCCGCGCGGGCAGGGGCGCCGCGCCCTGGGGCCACTGTTCGGAGACGGCGGCGTTGCGCACGTCGAGCGCGCCGGGACCCGGCGGGCGGAAGGTGATGTCGACGCCCTCGGGACTGGCGGCCCATCTCAGATGCGTCCACTGGCCGGCATGGGCCAGCAGCGCGGCGGGCCGGCCATTGATCCGCACATCGGCGACCGGCACGTCGGACCGCAGCAGCAGGTTCATGACCCGGGCGCCGGCAGGGGCCGTGGCGTGCAGCCCCACCAGGCCTTGATCCTCGGACAGGGTCACGGCGGCGGGGGTTCCCGGGATCGGCCGTGCGGGCGCGGACCAGACGGGGCGGGCGCTGACCACGGGCAGGTCCGCCTTGGCGATCTTGCCGCCGTCCGCGGTCAGCAGGGCGCGGGTCCAGTCGTCGAGATCGGGGGTGAGGGACACCCGGCGCGCCTGACCGGTGTCGGCGTCCACAACGTATTCCACCAGGCTGGTGCGCGGATGGCGCGCGCTCCAGGGGGCGTCCAGTCGGACCAGGGCGACCAGGGCGAAGCCAGCGGCCAGCAGGACCAGCGCGACGGTGCGCGGCCGCGCCTCGCCGCCCTCGGCCTGGGCGAGCGGCCAGAGCGTCAGCGCCGCCAGCCAGACGAACAGGGCCAGGATCTCCGGCTGGTCGAGCCCGAGATAGACCACATGGGCATAGGTCAGCACCCAGCCCGCGCCGAGCGCCCCGCCCAGGGCCAGCACCGGGGCGGCCCACGGCGCGCGCGAGGCGCCCATGCCGGTGGACGCGGCCAGCAGGCAGGCTAGCGCCAGGGGCCAGGCGATCAGGAAGGCGACGGTCGGGGCCAGGATCTGCAGGGTCGTCGCGGCGACCAGGGCCAGGACCAGATGGCCGCTCCAGGCGCCGGCCACGCCGGCGGGCCGGGCGAAGGACAGGAGGGCGATCACGGCGCCCAGGGTTCCAATCCCCAGGCCGATCGGATCCCAGCCTCCGAAGGCCGAGCAGGCGAGGCCGGCCAGCAGGGCCAGGGCGGCGGTGGCGAACCGCCCGCGACCCCGGCCGAGGCTCGCGGCGGCATAGGTCAGGACGCCGAGGCTCAGGACCGCGAGCGCGATCTCCCAGCGCCCCGCCTGGGCGAGCAGAAAGCGCTGCTCGAAGAAGCCCTGGCCTGCGCCGGTCGCTCGCCGGGCCAGGCGCAGGAACACGATGGCGCTGGACAGGAGGTAGAGGGTCGCGCCCAGGCCCTGGGCCAGGTCGATCCAGAGGAAGGTGCGCGCCCGCCGGGCCCGCCAGACGGCCAGGCCGAGCAGGCCGGCGGCGGCGGCCAGCACGCCCCATCCCGCCACGGCCGGATAGGCCAGGAAGGCCGGGCCGAGCAGGTTGGAATAGGCCTTGTCGGGCGCGCGGGCCGGCAGGGCCGGGTCGAAGGCCGCCAGCTGGGCTGCGCCAAGCGCGCTGGCGCCCATGTCCTGCAGCGAACCGGCGTCCAGGTTGTCCGGGGTCGAGGTCGGCGCGTGGTAGTCGAACTGCCGTCCGATGAAGGCGTAGTTCAGGCCCGGCACCTTGGCCGCGTCGGAGACGGTGAAGTCGGTGTCGTTGGGCAGGCGCTTGTAGAGAAACACCGAGAGCGAGCTGGCCTGGGGCTTGGTCTCGGCCCGGCCGAGCAGGGCGATGTCGCCGCCGTTCTCGCCGCCCGTCTGGAACATCTGCACCCGGCCGCCGCCGCCGCGGGTCTCGAGGTTCAAGAGGTAGCCGGCGCGGCGGGCCAGGGGATGGCGCTCGAAGAAGGCGTTGGCGCCCAGAAGGCCGCCTTCCTCGCCGTCGGTGATCAGCACGATGACGTCGCGGGCCGGCTGGCCCTGGGCCTTGAGCGCCCGCACGATCTCCAGCACCGACGAGACGCCGGCCGCATCGTCCGCGGCGCCGGGGGATCCGGGGACGCTGTCATAGTGGGCCATCAGCACCAGGGCGGGCGTCTGGCGGTCCCGGCCGGGCAGGACGCCCACAATGTTCTCGACCATGCCGCCCGCAGCGTAGGTCTCGGGCCCTGGCGCGCGGGCGAACACCCGGAAGGTGTCGGTGCGCTGGATCTGGGGGGCGAGGCCAAGCGCGCTCATCCGGGCCAGCAGATAGTCGCAGGCCGCGGCGTTGGCGGCCGATCCCATCGGGTGGGGAATACGGGCGATCACCCGGTCGTCGATCAGGGCGCGGGCCGCGGAGAACTGGGCGGCGGGGGCGTCGAGCGGCGCCGGGGCAGGCGTCCGTTCGGTCAGCCAGGCGAACGCCAGGGCCAGGATCAGGGCCGCGGCCAGGGCCAGATCTTTTCTCATGCGCGCCCTCCCCAGGCTGTTGGAAGGAAGGTTAGCGGCTTAACCGCGTCGAACCAAAGGGAATGGGCGCAAAAGCAAAACGCCCGCCGGCGAACCGGCGGGCGCTTCAGTGTCTCTCTTGGACGTCGCGCCTCAGGCGGCGATGACGCCTTCCGACGGGTCGCGCAGCACATAGCCACGGCCCCACACGGTTTCGATGTGGTGCTTTCCGTCCGCCGCGGCGGCCAGCTTCTTGCGAAGCTTGCAGATGAACACGTCGATGATCTTCAGTTCGGGCTCGTCCATGCCGCCATAGAGATGGTTCAGGAACATCTCCTTGGTGAGCGTGGTGCCCTTCCGGAGCGAGAGCAGCTCCAGCATCTGGTATTCCTTGCCGGTCAGGTGGACGCGGTTGGCGTTCACTTCGACGGTCTTGGCGTCCAGGTTCACGGTGATGTCGCCGGTCTTGATAACCGACTGCGCGTGGCCCTTGGAACGGCGGACCACGGCATGGATGCGCGCCACCAGCTCGTCCTTGTGGAACGGCTTGGTCATATAATCGTCGGCGCCACCGCCGAGCGTCTTAACCTTGGTGTCGATTTCCGCAGAGCCGGACAAGATCATGATCGGGGTATTGATCTTCGCGACCCGAAGGGTGCGAAGAACGTCCATCCCGCTCATATCCGGCAAGTTCAGGTCGAGCAGGATAAGATCGTAATCATAAATCTTACCCAGATCGACGCCTTCCTCGCCGAGGTCCGTCGTGTAGATGTTGAAGCCTTCTGACTTCAGCATCAGCTCGATGCTCTGCGCGGTGGCACTGTCGTCTTCTATCAACAGAACGCGCATTAAATCCTCCTAGACCGCCCGCGCCGCAAAACCCGGGATTCGATGAATCCGCAAGGCCCCTCGCGGTTAACTTACCGGCGAGTGAATTTAAGACCGGTTAATGGTGATTGGCCTCTGCGCGAATCGTTAACTTGATTTGAGAATCGGCTTCAAGGCCGCCCGGTCCGGGGGGAGTCCGGTCCCGGTTGAATCTTTTGTGATTGAACAACTCCGTCAAAGCCCTTGCGTTTCGCCCCGCTGGCGGCGCGCTTCGGCGGGTCTCCGGGCGCGGTTTCCGGAGGGGGCGGGAAGTGCGAGTCCGATCAAGGGCTTGGAGCCGGCCGAAGGCCAATGGTGAATCGCGATCGCGAGGGGCGCGCCTCCGTTTGTCGGGCTCCGCGCCCACGCCAGGACGGACCGGGGGGCGTTTCGGCTTGCGTCAGTCCGCCGCAGATTAATTTTTCCGGCCCAGCCTCGTGGAACGCCCGGCCGCAGCGACCGTTTGTCCCGCACATCCGGAGCCTGACCATGACCCCCAATCCCAAGCTCGATCTCGAGACCCAGGTGGCCGACCTGACCGCCGCCTTTGAGGCGAAGCCACCGCGTCGTCTTGATCTGAAGGCCCAGTTCAAGAAGCGGCCGGGCCTGTTCATCGGCCTGGGCGTGGTGGCCGTCGGCGCGGTGGCCGCCGTGCTGGGTCGCGGTGCGATCCTCAAGGGCGCCGGCGCGCTCGGCAAGGCCGCCCGGCCCATGGCGGCGCGGACGGTCAGGCCCCTGCTGATCGACGCCGCGCGACGCCGTCCCATCGCCGCCGCCCGGCTCGCCGCGCGCTTCCCGAAAACCTCGGCGCGATTGGTCGCAGCCCTGCGCTGAAACCCACGACGTTCACGACCAGTTAACGCGGCGCGGCGGATTCTTCGGCCTCAAGTTTGAGGCCCGAATTTGCGTAATCTCGTCTCCGCCGTCGAGCGCATCGATCCGCTGACCGTGTCCGGCCGCGTCGCGGCCGTGAACGGCCTGCTGATCGAGGCCCGGGGCGGCCTGACCCGGCTGTCGGTCGGCGCACGCGTGGGCATTGTCCGCCGCGCAGATGTGCCCCTGCCGGCCGAGGTGGTGGGGTTCCGCGAGACCCGCGCCCTCTTGATGCCCTTCGGTCCCGTCGAGGGCGTCGCCCCCGGCGCGGAGATCCGCATCGAGCCGGAAGGCTCGGTCGTGCGGCCGACCAAGGCCTGGCTGGGCCGCATCGTGGACTCCTTCGGTAATCCTATCGACGGCCTGGGCCCCCTGCCTCAAGGCCAGGCGGTCTATCCCCTGCGCGCCTCGCCGCCGGCCGCCCACGCCCGTGGCCGGGTGGGCGAGCGCCTCGACCTCGGCGTCCGGTCGATGAACGTCTTCACCACCTGTTGCCGCGGCCAGCGCCTCGGCGTCTTCGCCGGCTCCGGCGTCGGCAAGTCGGTGCTTCTGTCCATGCTGGCCAAGCAGGCCGATTGCGACGCCGTCGTGGTCGGGCTGATCGGCGAACGGGGCCGCGAGGTCCGCGAATTCATCGAGGAGACCCTGGGCGAGGAGGGTTTGCGCCGCGCCATCGTCGTGGTCGCCACCTCCGACGAGCCGGCGCTCAAGCGCCGCCAGGCCGCCTATATGACGCTCGCGCTGGCCGAATTCCTCCGCGACCAGGACATGGAAGTCCTGTGCATGATGGACTCGGTCACCCGCTTCGCCATGGCCCAGCGCGAGATCGGCCTGGCCGCCGGCGAGCCGCCGACCACCAAGGGCTACACCCCCACCGTCTTCACCGAGCTGCCCAAGCTCCTGGAGCGGGCCGGTCCCGGACCGATCCGGCCGGACGGCACCACGGCCGGGCCCATCACCGGCATCTTCACCGTGCTGGTCGACGGCGACGACCATAACGAGCCGATCGCCGACGCCGTGCGCGGGATTCTCGACGGCCACATCGTCATGGAGCGGGCCATCGCCGAGCGCGGCCGCTTCCCGGCGATCAATGTGCTGAAGTCGATCAGCCGGACCATGCCGGGCTGTCAGCTGCCGGAAGAGCGCGAGGTCGTGAAAATGGCCCGCCAGACCCTGTCGGCCTACGCCAATATGGAAGAGCTGATCCGCATCGGCGCCTATCGCGCCGGGGCCGATCCCCTGGTCGACCGGGCGATCCAGCTCAATCCGGCGCTGGAGGAATTCCTGCGCCAGGACAAGGACGAGGCCACCTCCCTGGACGACAGCTTCGAGCGTCTGGCGCGGGTTCTGATGGGCGAGGCCGCCTGATCATGAGGGGGAACGGGACATGAGCTGGGCCGACAGTCTGATCAAACTCTCAGGCTATGAGGTCGAGGTGCTGCAGAAGCGCCTGGCCGAGATCGCCGACCGCCGCCAGGCCGTGGACATGCGCATCGCCATGCTGGAGGCCGAGGCCGAGCATGAGGCCCAGCGCGCCCGCGAGGACGCCCAGAACGGCTGGTATCAGGTGGGCTTCCTGGAAGGGGTCCGCATCCGCCGCGCCGCCCTGCAGTACGAGGCCGAGCAGATCATGATGGAGGAGGCCGGCGCCCGCGACGCCCTGGCCCAGGCCTTCGAGGAGCAGAAGAAGTACGAGCAGGTGGCCGACAATATGCGGATCGCCCGTGACAAGGTCGTCGCCCGCATGGAGATCGCCGCCATGGACGAGCTCGGCCTGCGTCGGGCCGCCGCCGGCCGATGACCCTGTCCCGCCGCGCCGTCCTGGGGGCCGGCCTGGCGCTATCGGCCTGCGATCACCGCGAGCTGTCGCTCACCGCCCCCAGCCATCTGCCGCCTCTGAAGGACGTCGCCCAGTTCCCGGTCGGAACCTGCGTGCGCTCCGATTTCCTCGCCGACCCCGCCTACGCCGCCCTGGTCGAGGCCCAGGTCTCCCAGGTGACGCCGGAGTGGGAGATGAAGATGGAATACATCGTCGGCGACGATGGGGCATTCCGCTTCGACGCGCCGGACAAGATCGCCGCCTTCGCCAAGGCCAAGGGCATCCGGCTCTTCGGCCATACGCTCGTCTGGTACATCCAGAAGCCCAAGGGGTTCCTGAACCTCGACGAAGCCAAGACCCCCTTCGCCACCGCCTATCGCAACTACATCACCACCGTCGTCGGGCGCTATCGCGGCCAGGTCGTGGGCTGGGACGTGGTCAATGAGGCCGTGGCCGACGAGGGCGACGGCTGGCGCGACAGCCTCTGGAGCCAGAAGCTCGGCAAGCTCGAGCACATGACGCTCGCTTTCCACCACGCCCGCGAGGCCGACCCCGATGCGGTGCTGTTCCTCAACGACTTCTATCTGGAGCTGAAGCCCAAGAAGCGGGCCGAATTCCTCCGCCTGGCCGAGGCCCTTCTGAAGGCCGGCGCGCCCCTGACCGGCCTCGGCACTCAGACCCACTGCGGGCCCGAGCTGCCCCCCGGCGCGATCAAGGCGGCGCTCGCCGACATCGCCAGCCTCGGCCTGCCGATCCACATCTCGGAGATGGACGTTTCGCCGGCCCGCGCCAGGGGGCTGTTCAAGTCCCGGGCGGAGCTGGAAGCCGGTCAGGCCCGGGTCTATGCCGAGGCCGCCGAGGCCTTCTCGCAATTGCCCGCCCGCCAGCGCTTCGCCTTCACCCACTGGGGCCTGCGCGACAAGGACTCGTGGCTGAAGCACGAGGATCCCACCGACACCCCCCTGATGTTCGACGACCAGGGCCGCCCCAAGGCCTGCGCGGCGGCCTGGGAGCGAGGGCTGCGCTAGAGGGTGACCTCGCCCTTCAGCACCGGCACGCAGCCGCCGCCGACCGTCGCGCGGACGCCGTCCGCGGCGCGGCGGGCCGTGACGGACAGCCTGCTGGGCCGGCCCATCTCGACGCCCTGGACGATCTCATAGGCGCCCCTGTCGGCGTCGGTCAGGGACAGGAGCAGGGCGCCCAGGGTGGCGTTGGCGCTGCCGGTGGCCGGATCTTCCACCGTGCCGGTCAGGGGCGAGAACATCCGCGCCCGGATATGGTCGCCGACCTTGGCGTAAAGGTGCAGCGAGAGGCGCATCGAGAAGCCCTCCGTGGTGTCGGCCACCTGGCGGAAGGCCGCCGCATCCGGCTGGGCGCGGGTCAGGGCTTCCGGCGTCACCTCGGCGAACACGAAGTCGACCCCCACCGAGGCCTGGATAGGACCATGGGCGGTGGTGATCACGTCGGCCGCGTCGATCCCCGCGCAGGCGGCGATCTGCTCCGGCGTGAAGCGGGCGCCGGTCGACAGGGCCTGGGGCGCGGCGATATTGGCGCCCGCGCCTTCGACCTTGATCTCAACCAGCCCGGCGATCTCCTCGAACACCAGCACCCCGTCCTTGGCCCGACCGGCCTGGGCCAGCACCCAGCCGGTGCCGACATTGGGATGTCCGGCGAACGGCATCTCGGCCGAACGGTTGAAGATCCGCACGCGGGCGGTGTTGGCCGGGTCCTCCGGCGGCAGGACGAAGGTGGTCTCAGACAGATTGAACTCGGCCGCCAGCGCCTGCATCTCGTCGTCGCTCATGCCACGGGCGTCGGGGAACACGGCGAGCGGATTGCCGCCGAAGCGGGTGTCGGTGAAGACGTCGACGGTGACGAAGGCATAGGTCCGCATGGCGCGCTCCCGGAAGCGATGAGGCCGGCAGACTTGACATAAGTTCGTCGATTGGCAAAGTCCCTAAATGCGAGACGCCTTTCACGCCCTGGCCAATGACAAGCGGCTGCAGATCCTGGAGTGGCTGAAGGATCCCCGCGCCCACTTCCCGCCCCAGACCGACGGGGACCTGGTCGAGGACGGGGTGTGCGGCGTCTTCATCGCCGACAAGCTGGGGGTCAGCGCGCCGACCCTGTCGGAGCACATGCGCATCCTCACCGAGGCCGGGCTGGTGACGCCCAAACGCATCAAGCAGTGGACCTTCTACCGCCGCAACGAGGCGGCGCTGGCCGAGCTGAAAGCCCAGATCACGCGGGAGCTCTAGCTCTGAACCCTCGCCCCGCGTCGCGGGGAGAGGGCAGGGTGAGGGGCCCGTAGCAAAGCGAAGGGGCTTTTCGTCGACGAGGGTGAAGCGCGTATATCGTGAGGCCCCTCACCCAACCCTCTCCCCCAAAGGGGGCGAGGGAATTGATTGCTCACCCCAGGTCCTTGACCATGAAGAAACGCGGGAAGATCGGGGCGGGGCCGTCGATCTGGCCGAACAGGCGGAAGCCCAGGCGCTCGTAGAAGGGCCGGGCCTGGAAGGCGAAGGTGTCGAGCCAGATGTTGTGGCAACCCCGGGCGCGGGCCTCGGCCTCGGCGTCGGCCATCAGGGTCTTGCCCAGACCCAGGCCGCGCACGGCCTCGGGCAGGGCCAGGGTGTCGACGAAGAACGAGCCCCAGACCGACTTGCCCCACAGCCCGCCGATCACCTCGCCGCTGTCGGGATCGCGGACCAGCACGGCGAAGGGGCGAGGCGTGGCGTCGCCAACCGCCGCTTCGTTGAAGGCGATCAGCGCCCTGCCGATGCTAGCGTAGTCGTCGTCCGTCGGCGTCGAGGTCCGTTCCAGGACCGGCGGCCGTGGGCTCACTTGGCGCGCGGCGCCGGGGGCGGGGCGACAGGCCGCGCGGAATATTCGGCGTCGGTCGCCTGGCGGATGGCGTGCAGGTCGTCGCTCAGGCGGAACAGGGCGACATAGAGCTCGCAGAAGCTGCGCCACAGGAGGATGAGCGCGCCGACCACCAGGAAGCCGCCCATCAGCACGCCGACCGCCAGCAGGATTCCCATGAACTGGCCTTCGCGCCAGGCCACGCCCACGGCGGTGCCGACGAAGCCGAAGGCGATCAGGGCGATGACGCCCAGGCCGGCCCAATAGATCAGGTGGATGACCTGGTTGGTCATCAGGTGTTCGAAGGTCAGCAGGTCCCAGAACAGGCCTGAACCTGTGCCGCGCCGAACGGGAGGGGGTTTAGAAGGCCGCATGCGATGTCCAACGCCCGGGACTCGTGGCGAGACCCTTGCGGCCAACCGCTACCAGCCGCCACGCGCCGCTGCAACGTCGTAAACGGACCTGCGTGGACCCTTGCGGTTAGATGGTGCCGACCGTCTTCAGCCGCGCCTTGGGATGCACCTCGTTCTGGCTCATCACCGGGGTCTGTCCGCGGAAGCGCTCGATGATCGAGCGGACATAGGGTCGGATCTGCGGGCTGGTCAGCAGGACCGGGGAATCGCCGGCTAGCGCGGCGCGCTCGAAGGAGTCGCGGACGCTGCGGATGAAGTCCTGCAGGCGGGAGGGGGCGAGCGCCAGCTGCTTGTCGTCGCCCTGGCCGATCAGGGCGTCGGCGAAGGCGTTCTCCCAGTCGGCGGACATGGTGATGATCGGCAGGGCGCCGTCGTCGCCGCGGTGGGCGAAGGACAGCTGGCGGGCCAGGCGGCCGCGGACCTGCTCGACCAGCAGGGTGATCGACGAGGTGTGCGGCGCGGACTCGCCGATGCCTTCCAGGATCGAGGGCAGGTCGCGGATCGAGACCCGCTCGCGCAGCAAGGCCTGCAGCACCCGCTGGATGGTGGCCGTCGAGACGACCGAGGGGACCAGGTCGTCCACCAGCTTCTTCTGGTCGGGGGCCAGGTCCTTGAGCAGTTTCTGCACCTCCGCATAGGAGAGCAGGTCCGGCATGTTCTCCTTGAGGATCTCGGTCAGGTGGGTGGTCAGCACCGTGGCCGGATCGACGATGGTGTAGCCGCGGAAGGTGGCCTCTTCCCGCAGGCCGTCGTCGATCCAGGTGGCGGGCAGGCCGAAGGCCGGTTCGCGGACATGTTCGCCGGGCAGCTCGACCTGGCCGCCGCGCGGATCCATGGCCATCAGCGAGCCCAGGCGGACGGAGCCCGCGCCGGCCTCCATCTCCTTGATGCGGATCATGTAGCCCTGGCTGTCGAGCCGCATGTTGTCGAGGATGCGCACGGCCGGCATGACGAAGCCGTAGTCGGCGGCCAGCGTCTTGCGCAGCGCCTTGATCTGGTCGGTCAGGCGGCGGCCTTCCAGGTCGTTGATCAGGGGCAGCAGGCCATAGCCCAGCTCGATCTTGATCTCATCGATGGCCAGCGTCTGGCTGATCGGCTCGTCTTCCTGCTCGGTCGGCGCCTCGGGCGCCGCGGCGACGGGGGCGGGTTCATTGGCCTTCATGCCGCGCCGATAGGCGAGCAGGCCGGTGCCGAGCGAGATGCCGACCATGGGAATGATCGGCATGCCGGGGATCAGGGCGAGCACGCCCGCGGCGGCCGAGACCATGCCCAGGCTGATCGGGTTCATGGCCAGCTGGGTGACCAGGGCCTTGTCGGCCGAGCCCTCGACCCCGGACTTCGACACCAGGAAGCCGGCGGCGATGGAGATGATCAGGGCGGGGATCTGGGTGACCAGGCCGTCGCCGATGGTCATGACGGTGTAGGTCGCGGCCGCCTGGCCGATCGGCACATGGTGCTGGATCACCCCGATCAGCATGCCGCCGATGACATTGATGGCGGTGATGACCAGGCCGGCCACGGCGTCGCCGCGCACGAACTTCGAGGCGCCGTCCATGGCCCCGAAGAAGGTCGATTCCTGCTCCAACTCCTTGCGGCGCAGCTTGGCGGTGGCCTCGTCGATCAGGCCGGCCGACAGGTCGGCGTCGATGGCCATCTGCTTGCCGGGCATGGAGTCCAGGGTGAAGCGGGCCGCCACTTCCGCGATCCGGCTGGAACCCTTGGTGATGACGATGAAGTTCACCAGGACGAGGATGGCGAAGACGATCAGGCCGATGGCGAAATTGCCGCCGGTCATCAGTCGCCCGAAGCTCTCGATCACCTTGCCGGCGCCGTGCGCACCCTCGTGGCCGTGGCCCAGGATCAGCCGGGTCGAGGCGATGTTGAGCGCCAGACGGTAGAGGGTGGTGACCAGCAGCACGGTCGGAAAGGCCGTGAACTCCAGCGGCCGCCGGATCAGCAGCGAGGTCATCAGGATCAGGACCGCGCTGGTGATCGACAGCGACAGAAGCGTGTCCAGCAGGAAGGCCGGAACCGGCAGGATCAAGAGGACGATGACGCCCACAACGCCGAGCGCCAGCGCCACCTCGCCCCGCATCACCCAATGCAGGACCTCGCGCGGGCCGGGACGGCTATGGTTCAGGACGTAATCGGTCACTGGGGGGACTCAGATCCTACGCGGCGTTGGCGCCCATTTGCGGGGCGGGGACGCTGACGCCGGCCTCGCCGTACTCCTTCAGCTTGTTGCGCAGGGTGCGGATCGAGATGCCCAGGATGTTGGCGGCATGGGTCCGGTTGCCCAGGCAGTGCTCCAGGGTGTCGAGGATCAGCTGCTGCTCCATGGCCGCGACGGTCTGGCCGACAAAGGCGCGGGTCACGGCCTCGGCGGCGTCGGCGGCGGCCATGGCGGCGCGGCTGCCGGCGTCGGGCGAGGACAGGGGCTGGCCGTCCGGCAGGCGGATGGCCGTCTCCTCGATCTCGGGCCCGACCGAGAGCAGCACCGCGCGGTGCATGGCGTTCTCGAGCTCACGGACGTTGCCCGGCCAGCGGTGGCCGGCGAGGCGGCGCTTGGATTCCGCCGACAGGGGCCGTTCCGGCACGCCATTGGCGGCGGCGTACTTCTTCACGAAGAACTCGGCGAGCGCGACCACGTCGCCGGGCCGCTCGCGCAGGGGCGGCAGGCGCAGGTTCACGACGTTCAGGCGATAGAGCAGGTCCTCGCGGAAGGTCTGGTCCTTCACCGCCTGGGTCAGGTCGCGGTTGGAGGTGGCGAGGATGCGAATGTCGACCTTGACCGGCTTGGTGCCGCCGACCCGGTCGATCTCCCGCTCCTGGATGGCGCGCAGCAGCTTGGCCTGCAGGCGCACGTCCATTTCCGAGATTTCGTCGAGCAGCAGGGTGCCGCCGTTGGCCTCCTCGAACTTGCCGATCCGCCGGGCCACGGCGCCGGTGAAGGCGCCCTTCTCGTGGCCGAACAGTTCGCTCTCCAGCAGGTTCTCGGGGATGGCCGCGCAGTTCACCGAGATGAACGGCTTGCTGGCCCGGCGGGACTTCTGGTGGACGTAGCGGGCGACGACCTCCTTGCCGGAGCCGCTCTCGCCGGTGATCAGGATCGAGGCGTCGGAGCCCGCCACCTGGTCGGCCAGCTGCAGCACCTGCTGCATGGCGATGTCGCGCACGACCATCGGCTTGTTGTCGTCGGCCACCGCCGCCAGCACCGCGGCGATCAGCTCGGCCTCGGGGGGCAGAGGGATGAACTCCTTGGCCCCGGCGCGGATGGCGTCGGCCGCCCGCTGCGGGTCGGCGGCGACACCGCAGGCCACCACCGGCGCCCGGATCCGCTCGGCCTCGTTGGCCGCGATCAGGGCGGCGATGTCGAGGTCATAGTCGACCAGCAGGAGGTCGGCCCCCTGGCCGGCCCGCAGGGCGTGGGTCGCCGCGGCGATGGTCTCGACGTGGCTCACCTTGGCGCCCGCCGCCATGGCCATCTTCACGGCGAGGGCGAGTTGTCCGTTCAGTCTTCCGACGACCAGAAGTCGCATGGTGGAATCTCCTATACCCGCTCAGGCCCTCAGGCCTGACCGTCGCCGTCCTTGATGATTTCAGTCATGGTCACGCCCAGGCGCTCGTCGACGATGACGACCTCGCCGCGCGCCACCAGGCGGTTGTTCACATAGATGTCGATGGCCTCGCCGACCTTGCGGTCCAGCTCCAGCACGCTGCCGGAATTCAGCTGCAGCAGCTGGGCGACCGACAGCTGGGCCCGGCCCAGCACCGCGGAGATCGAGACCGGGACGTCGAAGACCGGCGCCAGGTCGGTGGCGGTCTTTTCCTCGCCCTCGCCGATATCCATGGACAGGCCGTCGCCGGGGCCGAATTCGTCAAGTTTCAGTTCGTTCTCGGACATGGGATTTACGCCTTAAACTCCGGGAATGAGGGGTTCGGCGTGCAGCCCTTCGGCTGCTAGGGCCGCGTCCAGAGCCGCGGTCACGCGTTGAGTGGCGGCCTGCGGATCGTAGCTGGCTGATCCGTCGCCGAAATCGAGAGTGAAGGCCGCCGGCGGCAGGCCCGGATTGGCGCGCACCTGGATCTGGCCGGAATAGCCGATCAGGTCGGCGGTCTGGTTGAGCGCCTCGGTCAGGGGCTCGACCAGCTCCGGCCGGGTCGAGACCATCAGCCGGGGGGCGGCCTCGATCTCGCGGGCCAGCGATTCCAGCGCCTGGCGGATCACGGCCTGGGGGAACAGCTCCAGCGAGGCGTCGGCGATCGCCTTGGCGCAGGCCAGCGCCAGCTCCGCCGAGCCCTGGCGATGGTCGTGGGCCACCTCGGCCAGCTTCGACAAAGCCAGGCGGGCGGAGTCGGCGATGGAGGCCAGCGCCTGGGCCTGCTGGGCGGCGATCGAGGCCATGGCCTTGCGCTCGCCCTCGGCCAGGGCCTGGGCGCGGACCGCCTCGACCTCCTCGGCCGGGAACAGGCGCTTGGGGCGCGGCTGGGCGAAGGCCACGTCTCCGGCGTTGTCGAAGACGGTGTCGAACCCGAATTTCTCGTGAGCTGGTTCTGACATCAGTAGATCAGCTCATCTTCGGTGCCGTTGCCGGCCAGCATGATCTCGCCCTTGGCGGCGAGGTCCTTGGCGACCTGCACCATGGCCATCTGGGCCTGGTCGACGTCGCGCAGGCGCACGGGGCCCATGTTCTCCATGTCCTCGCGCATGATCTTCGACGCGCGCTCGGACATGTTGGAGAAGAACATTTCGCGCAAGGAATCCGAGGCGCCCTTGAGCGCCAGGCCCAGCTGGGTCTTCTCCACGGCGCGCAGCAGGGTCTGGACCCCGCCGGGATCGAGCTTGGACAGGTCCTCGAACACGAACATCAGGGCCCGGATGCGCTCGGCGCTCTCGCGGTTGCGCTCTTCCAGGGCGGCGATGAAGCGCGCCTCGGTCTGGCGGTCGAAGGCGTTGAAGATGTCGGCCATCATCTCGTGGCTGTCGCGCTTCGACGTGCGCGCCAGGTTCGACATGAATTCGGTCCGCAGGGTCTGCTCGATCTTGTCGAGGATCTCGCGCTGCACCGGCTCCATGCGCAGCATGCGGGTCACGCATTCCAGCGCGAAGTCCTCGGGCAGGGCCGACAGCACCCGGGCGGCGTGGTCGGACTTCACCTTGGACAGCACGACGGCGACGGTCTGGGGGTATTCGTTCTTCAGATAGTTGGCGAGCACGGCCTCGTTCACGTTGCCGAGCTTGTCCCACATGGTCCGACCCGCCGGACCGCGGATCTCCTCCATCAGGTTGTCGACCTTGTCGGCCGGCAGGAACGAGGCCAGCAGGCGCTGGGTCTGTTCGAAGGAGCCCATGATCGAGCCCGCGCCCGACATGCCCGAGATAAAGTCGACCAGCAGCTGTTCGACCACCGAGGACGAGACATTGCCCAGCCCGGCCATGGCCTGGGAGATCTCCTTGATCTCCTCCTCGTCCAGCTGCTGCCAGATCACGGTGTGCTCTTCGCCGAGCGACAGCAGGATCACCGCGGCCTTTTCAGGTCCGGTGAGCCGCGACGGATCGGTAATGGCTTTCCCTTTGACGGCCATGTTCGTCAGGTCGTCTCATGGAGCCAGGTGCGCAGGAGCGACACCGACTCCTCTGGGTGCTTGTCGACGAACTCGGCCACGCGCTTCACGGACGAGGCCTTCACCTGGCCTTCGATGCGGGCGATGTCGATGCGCGAGTCCATGTCCGCGCCGCCGGGGCCGGGCAGGGCGAGCGGCTGGCCGGTCGAGGGATCGACCTGGATCTGCATCGGCTGGCCGTCCGGCGAGGTGACGATGCGGGTCATGCCGGGCGCGGCGGCCATGGTCAGGGCGGGCAGGCTGCCGCCCGCCGCGCCGCCGCCGGCCGCGCCGCGCAGCAGCGGGCGGACGATGAACAGCATCATCAGGATGGCGACGATGGCCAGCACGCCCAGTTCGGCGGCGCGCATGATGTCGTTCTTGTCGAAGCCCATCAGCGGGCTGGTGGTGGTCACGCCCTCCGGATCGGCCTCGTTGGGGAACTTCACATTGACCACGGTCACCTGGTCGCCGCGGGTCTGGTCGAAGCCGACGGCGGTCTTCACCAGTTGCTCGATGCGCTGCATCTCCTCGGGCGTCCGGGGGGCGTAGGCGCCGGGCTTGCCGTCCTTGCCGATGGCGGTGACGCCGTCGACCGCCACGGCCACCGAGATGCGCTTCACCTTGCCCGGCTCGGTGGTCTCGGTGCGGACCGTCTTGGAGATCTCGTAATTGGTGGTCGACTCGGTCTTGCCGCTGGCCGACGAATTGTTGGCGCTGGAGCCGGCCGGGCCGCCCGGGATGTTGGCCGAGGCGCTGGTCCCGCTGGTGGAGTCCGGCTGGTTCTCCTTGGCGTTCTCCTCGGTGGTGGATTCCGAGCGGATGACCTGGCCGTCCGGGTCGAAGGTCTCCTGCTGGGTGCTCACCCGCGACAGGTCGAGATCGGCCGTGACATTGACCCGCGTCTTGCCGGCGCCCACCAGGCCCTCGATCATGGTCTTCACCGACTTGGCGATGCGGGCCTCGACCTGGCTCTTGCGGCCGTCGGCCTCCAGGGCGTCGCCGGCCTCGCCGCCGGACAGGGTCTTGGCGTGCTGGTCGACCACGGTGACGCGGTCGGGCTTCATGTTGGGCACCGCGCCGGCCACCAGGTTCTGGATGGCGCGCACCTGGTCGGGGCCGGGCTCGCGCCCGCCCACCCCGATGCTCACCGAGGCGGAGGGCTGCTGGGCTTCTTCCTCGAACAGCTCGCGTTTGGGCAGGACCAGGTGGACCCGCGCCGAGGTGACGCCGTCCAGGCTCTGGATGGTGCGGGCCAGTTCGCCTTCAAGCGCGCGCTGGCGGTTCAGCTGTTGGACGAAGTCGGTCTGGCCGAGCGCATTGGTCTGGTCGAAGATCTCGTAGCCCACCGACCCCGAAGTCGGCAGGCCCTTGCTGGACAGCATCAGTCGGGTGGAGGCGACCACGTCGCGATCCACCAGGATGGTCGAGCCGTCGCCCTTGACCTCGTACTTCACCCCGGCCTGGTCGAGGGCGGCGGTGATGGTGCCGGCCTCCTTCAGGTCGAGATTGGAATAGAGCAGGGACTTGGGCTGACCCAGATTCATGGTCATGGCGAACAGCGCGGCGGCCACGCCGGCCCCGATCCCGAGGATGGCGGCCAGACGGCCAATGCCGAACCTCTGCAAAGCGGCGACGAATCCGTTCAACGCGAGGCGCCCCTGTTCCCGTGACGCGGACCGGGCATACCTCGCCCGCCGCTAGGCAGGATTTACCCAGTCCATGGTAAACGACGCGTTTAAGGTTTGGGTGAAGGCGACACTTTGAGTGGCGCAGACTGTCGCACCACGGCCATTAGGGTTGACCCCCGTTCAGCCTGGCGAAACCGCATGGTTTGAACAGCTTAGCCATGGGTCGAGGGGCGCGCGGGCGCCCCGTGGCGCCCGCCCATCAGGGGTTGTCCACAGCTTTGCCGGCGCCGACGCCGTTAAGGTCTTAACGGCCGTTAGGGGGCTTAAGCCCGCTTCGAATCACCCGCGCCAGAATTCGAAGGCGCCCCAGGCCAGGAGCAGGGCCGAGTAGCTGAGATAGATCGCCACCGTCAGGGTGAAGCCCGCCTTGCGCAATTGGGTCCAGCTGTCGACCCGGCGACCGCCCCGCCAGACGGCGGGCAGGAACACCGCGGTGATCACCGTGAGCACCGCCGCGACGATGGCGCAGGCCTCGCCGATCATCAGGGAGGGACCCGGCCAGCCGTACATGACATTGGCCGCGTCGCCGGTCTTGGACAGCCACAGGGCGAACAGGCTCAGGCTGGTCAGCCACAGGGCGGCCTGGATGTTCTGGATCAGGCTCATCAGGCCTTGGATCGAGGTCTGGCGGAATTCCCGGCGGTTGCGCAGGAAGATGCCGGCCAGGGTGACGGCCGCGCACAGCCCCGTCAGGCCCGCGAAGGTGGCCATCACCGTCGCCTCGGTCCAGAAATGCGCCCGCTCGAAGGTCTGCTCGCCGAGCGCGCCCATGAAGGCGGTGGCGCGCGGTCCGTCGCCCAGGAAGGCGATATGCTCGTCACCTGTCGCGGAGATGAAGCGGCCCTTGGCCGGGTCGCCTTCGGGCGTCCAGGCGCGGGGGCCGTCGGCGTCGATGGTCAGCAGGCGGCCTTCCGGGGTGACGTCGACGGTGACGCCGGAGCGCAGCAGGCCAATGAAGCCCTCCCGTCCGCCATAGGCCCGGCGCGATCCCAGATAGTGGCCCTCATAGCGCTTCGACAGCGCCACCAGGGCCGGGTCCCCGGGGCGGGGGAAGATCTGCGGCGGCATGTAGAACTGCCGCACCAGCCGGTCCGGATAGCGGCGGACCAGTTCGGCCCCGGTCTCGGTGTTGGTCGAGATGAAGATCCCGAGCTTCAGGTCCGGCGCGACCACCATGCGCGAGACGAAGCTGAGGGTGGCGCCGTCGTGGCCATAGCCGGCGTGACCGCCCGGCAGGGCGTACTGGATGAAGCCATGAGCCCAGCCGTTGATCCCGGCCGGAACCTGGCGGATCGGCGTGCGGAAGGCCTGGGCCGCCTTGGGGCCATAGATGGTGGCGCCGTCCAGGCTGCCGTTGTTCAGCAGCATCGACATGTAGCGGGCCATGTCGGCGGCGGTGGACGAGGCCGACCCGGCCGGGGCGATATGGCCCAGATATTCGTAAGGCCGCGCCTTGAAGCCGGCGGCGGTCCAGCGGAAGCCCTGGGACAGGTCGCGGGCCATCGGCGCCGGCATCGGCCCGGCCAGCCCCGCCTCACGCGGCCGCGCCTCGCGGAACGTGGTGTGATTGAGCGCGAGCGGGGTGAGGATTTCGTCCTCGATCAGCCGCTCATAGGGCCGCCCGGTGACATAGGTGACCGCCTCGCCGGCCAGGGCCGCGCCATAGTTCGAATAGCTGGAGATGGCGCCGGGCGCGCGAACCCGATGAGGGCGCTCCTTCATCAGATATTCCGCGAGCGTCCGTTCCCGCTTCGGATCCTTCTCGATCAGCTGGCCCATGGCCCGATCTTCGAAGCCGCCGGAATGATCCATCAGGTTGATGACCCGGACCGGGCCCGGAACCCCTGGTCCTTCACCGCCAGGATCTCGGGCAGATAGAGGTTGATCGGCGCGTCGATGCGGATGCGGCCGGCCTCGACCTCCTTCATCAGGGCGATCCAGGTGAAGGTCTTCGAGATCGAGCCGATGCGGAACAGGGTGGTGTCGGGGTCGACCCGGCGAAGGGGCGACAGGCTGGCCGCGCCATAGCCCTTCTTCAGCACCACCTGGCCGTTCTGGACGACGGCCACGGTCACGCCGGCGATGTGCTCGCGGTCCATGGCGTCGCGGATCAGGCCGTCGGTGAAAGCCTCCAGCTCGGCCTGGGGCAGGGGCTCGACGGTCGCCAGGCGCGCGCCGGCGGCCGTCGCCGGCAGGGCCGGCGCAGTGGTCAGGGCGGCG
>NZ_JALDPT010000042.1 GCF_022695515.1 Phenylobacterium aquaticum | reverse complement strand
GTTTGGCGGGGGGCGGCGTGGCTGGTCGTTCTGTATTTGTTCTGACTTTGCGCGCTTTGTGCGAGGCTGCCTGTCTTCCTGACACATCTGTGAGACGACCATGGACGACGCGTTTGACGCGGGCGTGGGCGGGCGCGCGCCCGTGCGCACGCCTGTGCGCTATTCGGTCGAGCTGGGCCATGAGATCTGCGCCCGGATCGCGGCGGGCGAGAGCGAGCACACCCTGGCGCGCGCGCCGGGCATGCCATGCCGGCGGACCTTTCGGGACTGGGCCCAGCGCGATCCGATCTTCGCCGCGCACCTGATGCGGGCCAAACTGACGGCGCGGGACGCGGCCCTGCGGCGGGACCGGGAGGTCGAGGCGGCCAAGGTCTGGCGCCGAAGCCTGAGGCGCAAGGTCGACCGGCGGGGCGGCCAGCCCACGACCTATAGCGAGGCCATGGCCGAGGCCGTCTGCGCGCGGGTGGCGGCGGGCGGGAGCGTGGTGGCGATCGGGGCCGATCCGGCCATGCCCTGCGCCAGGACCATCTCTCGCTGGCTGCGTCAGCAGGAGGCGTTTCGCGAGATGTACGAGGACGCCAAGGCCGCCGGCGCCGACCTGTTGTTCGACACGGCCCTGGAGATCGCCATGGAGGCCACCGAGGTGACGGTGAAGGCCGACAGCCTGAGGGGCGCGACGCTGAAGTGGTGGATCGCCATGGTCAATCCGCCCAAGTACGGGCCGCTGCGCCTCGCCCCCGCGCCCGAGGACGAGCCCGAGGTGATCGTCGAGGTCCGCAAGTTCTGCGAGGGGCCGGACAAGATCGAGGTCCCGCCGCCACCCCCGCCCCGGACCTGGCGCGAGCCGGTGGGGGCGGAGTGGTGCTGAGGGTGCGGCGGGGCTGGCGCTCCCGTCAGGCGGTCGGCGTGACGATGGCGCCGACGCCGCGCAGGCGGCGGACCATGCGGGCGCCGTCGCCCTCGATGCGGCCCATCAGGGCCTGGATCGGCGGGCTGGAGAGCTGGCTGGCGGTGATCGAGAAGCCCCCGGCTCCGGCCTCCAGCCGGCCCTGGGCGCGCAGGGCGGCGAGATGGCGGCGCACGGTCTCGCGCGGGACCCCGAGCTTCTCGGCCAGGCTGACCCCGGTGATCTGGCCGCCGCCGGCGGCGATGGTCTCGTGCAGCAGGCCCAGGAGGACATAGTCCTCCATCAGCCCCTCGAAGCCGAGCAGGTCGCGCAGCTCGCCCACCACCCGCAGGACGTGGCGGGTGGCCATGCGCATGGCGGCGCCGGAGACCGGCCAGATGGGATCGACCAGGCGCTCGTCCGCCGCCAGGCCGACCGCCTGGAGCGGCGCCAGCTCGGCGACATAGGCGGCCAGGGCGGCGAGATAATCGACCAGGCCCAGGAGGAAGCTGTCGGAGATCAGGGCCGCCGAAGGGATGATCAGGCCGTCCGGCCCTTCCTGCGCCAGGCCCATTTGGATGAGCTGGTTGATCTTGTAGCGGGTGGTCTGGCGCGGCAGGCCCAGGGACTCGGCGATGCGCTGGGCGCGGATCGGGCGGCGCAGGCTGTCGGGATAGTCGGGGTCCAGGGCGGCGGCGCGGCGGGAGGTCTCGGGATTGTCGTCCAGGTGGCCGACATTGGCGTCGATCAGGCCGGCGAAGATCAGGGCCCGCACCAGGTCGCCGCCCGTGCAGCCGCGGGTGATGCGGATGAAGGCGAGGGTCAGGTGGACGCTGGCGCGGACGGCGGCGGGGGCGGGCATGGGAGCCGGTGTCTCAGAACTTCCAGTCCGCCGCCAGGGAGATGATTGTGCCGTCGCGGCCGCCGCGGGCCCGGACCGGGTCGCCGGCGAACTGGCGGATGACGGTGGTCGAGACGGTGACGTCGCGGATCGGCTCCCAGCGGGCGCGGGCATAGACCTGGCGCATCATCACCTGGCCGTGGCCGGCGGGCAGGGCGAGCGGCGCCTGGGGCGAGTAGTAGAAGCTGTCGCCCCGCGACATGCGGCTGACCGACTGGGCCCCGAGATAGAGGGTCAGCGCCCGGGACGGCTTGAGGGTCGCCAGGGGAAACACCGACCAGGCGTTCCCCGGCCAGTAGGCGCTGCTGGTCGAGAGATAGGAGGTGTTGGGATAGGGGGCGTCGAAGCTGTTCATCTCGCCGTCGCCTCGGCGGGCGTCGCCGCTGGCGACGTCGGCGCGCAGGCTGAGCCGCGGGGACCAGGCCAGGGCGTGACCGGTCCAGCCGAGGTCGGCGCTGGCCGCCCAGGCGCGGATGTCGGCTGAGCCAAAGCGGCCGGTCTGGGCGAGCCCATAGAGGTTGTAGTCGAAGGCCCCGTGGGCGCCGTGGGCGCGGACGCCCCAGGTCTCGCGGCGCTCAGGCGCGGTTCCCTCGGCATAGACGGCGGCGCGGCGGCGGCGCTCCAGCCAGAAGAGGTCGATGCCGCCGCCGGTCCGGGGCGAGGGCAGGGCGGTGTACACCCCCTGGAACCGCTCGCCGGGCTGCTCGCGGTCGTCGAAGGGACCGGGGTGGTTGAGCACCAGGGCGGCCGAGAAGGCGGTCAGGGTCGCGCCGTCGGCGGCGGTCAGGTCCAGGCGGGCGGCGTCGAAGCTGCGGCGCAGGTCGTAGGTCTCGCGCACCTCCGACAGGCGCTGGTCGCCGAGCGGCAGCTCCTGGCGGCCCAGCCGCAGGCGCGCGCCGGCGGCGGGGGCGAGGTCGACGAACAGCTGCTGCACGTCGACGCCGCTTTCGTCATAGGATCGGTCCGGCCCGCGCCGGCCGCCCTCGTCGGCCCAGCTGAGCTGGCCGAACACCCGGACGTGTTCGCCCAGATGGGCGTCGGCGTGCAGATAGGCGCGGGTGGTGGCGGTGTCATAGGCGGGATAGGCCGAGAGCCCGAGCTGGGACGAGCGGATGATGTCGACCTTCTCGCGCAGCTCGCCGCCGGCGCTTAGCCACATGCCGCCGTCGGCGGTGAGGGGCAGGACCTTCAGCCGCTGCAGGCCGACGAGAGGGGTGTGGTCGCGGGCCTGGGCGGAATAGTCCTCCTCCCAGCGCATGGACTTGGCCTCGAAGGGATCGGCATGGGCCGCGCCCGCCGCCGACAGCAGCAGGAGCGCCAGGGCGGCTTGCGCCCCGCGCCGGATCATTGTCTTCACCGTCACGCCCGTCCCCGAACTTGCCGGGGTTCACAAGCACGCGCGCCGGCCAAGGCCAAGCGCCAACACCGCCATTCGCCTCGCACCGCGACAATTGGTACGCTTGGGGGCAAACCCATACGGAGCTTCCGCCCATGACCGCCCTTCACCGCTGGCACGCCCTGATCGACGCCCGCGACTATGCCGGGCTCGACGCCCTGCTGGCCGAGGGCGCGGTGTTCGAGAGCCCGGTGGTGCACACCCCCCAGGTCGGCAAGGCGATCACCGCCAAGTACCTGCAGGCCGCCATGACGCTGCTGAACAACGGCACCTTCCGCTATCTGGGCGAATGGACCGCCGAGCGCTCGGCGGTGCTGGAGTTCGCCTGCGACCTCGACGGGATCGCGGTCAATGGCGTGGACATGATCTGGTGGAACGAGGCCGATCAGATCACCCGCTTCAAGGTCATGGTCCGCCCGCTGAAGGCGATCAACATGCTGCACCAGAAGATGGGCGAGCTCTTGGCCAGGGCCTGAATTTGATCCTGCCCCGCGCCGCGCCCGGGCCGGGGGTCTAGTCTGGGGCGAAACCTTGCGGGAGACGGCCCATGGCGCGGCATATGGAACGGCATCTGGTGGCCCGGATCGGCTGGCTGCGGGCGGCGGTGCTGGGGGCCAATGACGGGATCGTCTCGACCGCCAGCCTGATCGTCGGCGTGGCGGCGGCCAGCGCGACGCGGCAGCCGGTGCTGGTGGCGGGCCTGGCCGGGCTGGTGGCCGGGGCCATGTCGATGGCGGCCGGGGAATATGTCTCGGTCAGCTCGCAGGCCGACACCGAAGTGGCCGACCTCGCCCGCGAGCGCGGCGAGCTGGCCGCCGATCCCAAGGCCGAGCGCGAGGAGCTGGCCCAGATCTATGTGAGCCGCGGCCTCGACGCCGTCCTGGCGGGCCAGGTGGCCGACCAGCTGATGGCCGGCGACGCGCTCGCCGCCCACGCCCGCGACGAGCTGGGCATTTCCGAACACACCACGGCGAGGCCGGTGCAGGCGGCCCTGACCTCGGCGGCGACCTTCTCGGTGGGCGCGGCCCTGCCGCTGGCCGTCGCCGCCGTGGCGCCGATGGGGGCGCTGACCTGGACGGTGAGCGCCGCCTCCCTGGCCTTCCTGGCGCTCCTGGGGGCGGTGGGCGCCCAGGCCGGCGGAGCCGGGGTGGTGAAGGCCACCCTGCGCGTCACCTTCTGGGGCGCCTTCGCCATGGCGCTAACGGCTGGCGTCGGGGCGCTGTTCGGGGTGGCGGCGGGGTGAGTTGGGCAAGGAGGTCTGAGCCTAAGGATTGGCTTGGGTCTCGCAGACAGCTCTCGGAGGGGGCATGAACAGGCGGGCATTGTTCGGTGCGCTCGCGGCGGCGGCATTGCGTGCGCCTGCGACGAACGCAGCTCCGCCTGTAGGGACGACCATGAGCAGCAGGTATCCACCCCTTTCTCCCAATTTGGCGCGCCAGTTGTCGGCAGTGCCCGTAAGTGGCGGCTTCTACCATCCAAGCTCTGTGGTGCTGTCCGATGGGACCGTGAAGGACAGAGTCTATTTGGTGGAGGCGGGGCCTTGGTTTCGAGACTGGGGCGTTTGACCCGAAGATGATCCAGGGAAGCGGTCTATCGACGTCAGAACGATCACGAGCATCAACAACAGCCCTTCACGTCTTCCGGCTCGTTTTGCGGACGAGTTGTACAAGGCCGGCGAGAGCGGGATGGGGTACACGATCTTCACCGTGCGTTTCCGCGATGGCAGTTCGATCGCCGTCGGAACCGGCAATGCCGTGGATTTCATCGACTATCCGGAAGGGCAATCGCCAGAAGCGGTCGTAGGCGTGCTGCCACACGTCGGACGTGATGATCCGCACCTGCGCTCCGGACCGACATATTGGTGGTGCTTGTACGAAGGGCAGGTGCGTGGGGAGTGACCGTCCGCTCCTCACCCTATGCGGACATTCGGAACGCCCGCTTCAAGGCATTTGGGCGAAGGTCTGGTTCCGAGCGAAAGATCCAAGGTCGCAATCGACCCGTTTCGGACATCTAGGCGTTTGGGGCGGGAGAAATATCCCTCAGAAGCCGCTCGATCTTACTCAGGGCGATGAGGGCGAGAGCGCTAGCTTTTGCAGGTCCGAAATACGAAGGGTCTTGGACCCCATGAGCCGGGTTCGGAACGAAGTACGCCAAATCGTTCCTGAGATCCGCAAGCACCTCTCCGACAGACCCGGCGTCCAGATCGGAGGCGCCCAGGAGTTCATCTATCAAATTTTCAAGGATCGAGACTCTCTGCGCATCGACATGTTCGCCGCCGTTTGCGGCAATTGCGCGTAGGCTCGCTTCAAGCGCCACAGGCAATGCGTGGAGCTTGGCCGACGGTGTCGTTGGCGGGCCTTTCATGCTGTACAAGCTAGGTCCTCCTAGAACTTGCTCAAGCGCAAGATTCCAATCAGCGTTCAGCCAAAGGATGTTCAGGGACGAAGGCCGTGGCTGCAGCAGCAACGTCGGCATTCCACCCTTCGCTGACATTCCGAATGACCGCTTTATGGCAATTGGGCCAAGGTCCGGTTCCGGGAGATGGGGCCGCGAACGCATTCGACCCATCTGAGACGCAGGGAATGTCCGCTTGCTGGACGGCGCCGCTTGGCTAGGCTGCAGCGACGGAGGCCATGAATGCGTGTTCGCTTCACCAGCATTGTGTGGGAGGAGGTCCACGCGGTTGCCACCGACGCCCTCACATTCCTTGAAGATCGCGTGGCGCTCAGGATCGGGAGCCGCTCCTACGGTACCGGCATTGACGAATTTCTCGGCGTCTTGGTGTCGGTCGACACCGAGGACAATTCGCGCTTCGCGAAGCCTTACAACAACCTGGGCACGGTCATGTCTAAAGAGGGCGTCAAGTTCAGACAGCTCTGCCTCGCGGTCGAACTTGATCCAGAAGACCTCACAGGTCGAACGGATACCGAATTGGCGAGCCTATTTGCAAAAGGACTTTGCGAACGTTTGCGAACAGTTCCAGCCCGCTTGCCGAAAGGCTTCGACTGGAATTCTTTCAGTGTAGAGTTGATACTCGCTTTAACCGCAGAGTAAGCGGCTTGAACTTGTAATGTCGGCTGCCCGATGGGGCGGAGGTCAAGCTTCTCATAGCTGCTTAACGTCCGCTTCCCACCCTTCGCTGACGTTCGGAACGGCCGCTGCAAGGCAGTTGCGCTGAACGTCCGGCTCGAGGCGAAGGGGCCACGACCAAATTCGACCATATTGGGCCTCGTGCCTACTCGTCTGAGAACCGGATGGCTTGTGCGTCGAAATGAACTGTCCCCTCAGGTCCGCCACCAAGGTCGTAGAGGTAGAGGGTCACCTCACACGGCAGCTCGGTCGCCCATAGGATCGCATCACGAACAGAAATCGACAGCCGCTCGTGGTAATCCACGACCGTATTCACATCGGCTTCCGCTGCCTGATCCGCGTCAGGCACACTGTTATCGTGCTCGATAGCTTCAACGACAGCTTTCACCGCCCGCCATCGATAGGGGCGTTTGCGGCGGTCAATGATGTTACCGATCATGCGCCAAACCTGACTTCCTTAGGCCAAGGTCGCAAGTCCGCTGACCACTCGTTTGACGCGCTGAGGAAGGGTGCTCTCCGGAATACAAAGTCTTGGAGATCAATGGCACTAGCACCGTGGCCGAGCTAGCATAGCCTCCAGGTCCAAATTGCAGTCGCGGGCGTTCGGAACTGGCTATAGGCAAGCGGATCCAAGGCTGGCCTCAAGGCCGCAGGAGGGTTCTTGCTTCTCGCAGCTGGAGCGCTGGCCGTTGGGGTCGCGTTTGGAAATTATCGGTAATCCCGGCGCCCGCAATCCACCCTCTGCGAACATTCGGACCGCCCGCTTCAAGCCACATGAGCGGAGGTCCGCCTCCGTCGCCCTAGGAGCCGCCAATTCCTGCCAGGCGCGCATCCTCAAGGCGGCGATCGGCGGCGCGCAGGCTGGCCAGGCTTTGCTCCAGCTGCTCCATCCGCAGCACGTCCATGTCCATCCCCACCTGGGCCGTCACCGCGGCGAGGGCGGTCTTCTCGTCCGGCCGGTATTCGAGCCCGCCCGGCTTCGGTCCCAGCAGGACGAATCCCTTCAGGTCGCGCCCGTGGATCGTCGGCAGCGCCAGCGTCGCCGGCAGGGTCGAGCGCGTGGCCGCGACCTCCGCCGGCCCGCGGTCGGTCCGCATCAGCACCAGCACCGGATCATCGGCTTCGATGGTCCGCGGCGCCCGGGCGATCTCGCCCTCCGTCAGCTCATAGTCGCCGGCCGCGCCGCGCAGGTAGAGCGCCGCTTCGGCGCCGTCGCCGAAGGCCTGCAATTCCACGACGAAGGCTCGGACCAGCGCCTCGCGCTTCTCGAACGCCGGCGACTGCCGGGCGAAGCTTTTCAGCGCAGCCTCCTTCTCGTGCCAATGGCGGAAGAACAGGCGCTCGACCACCTGTTCGACGAAGCGGTGCACATGGTGAAAGGCGAGGAACACCCCCAGCGCCAAACCCCCGTCCAGGAGCGCGTTGGTTTCGCGGCTCTCGATGTGGACAAGCTTGTCCAGCGCCCATTCCGATAGGCCGAACGCCACCAGCAGGATGGCGCTGACCACGCCGAACACCAGGGTGCGGTTCAGCGCGAAGGAGAGGTCGAAGACCTTGTTGCGCAGGATCGCATAGGCGAAGAGGCCGGGCGCGATCACGCCCTGGACCGCGATCGTCACCCACGCGAACAGGCTTTTCGGACCCACGAGGGTGGGATCGACATAGGCGAACAGACCGAGGACGCCCTGGATGGCGACGATCATCCCAAAGGCGATCAGCAGCAGGGCGTAGCGCTTCTGCGCCTCCGGCCTCGCGCGCCGCCAACCGAGGATCATCGCCGCCAGGCTGCCGGCCATGGCCGCAAAGGCGCCGACGGTCACCCCGAAAAACCCGTCTCCCAGCACCGGCAAGGCCTGGGCGGTCAGAAGATAGTGCACGGAGGCCGGAATATTTGCCAAACTGGCCAGCGCCATCGTCGCCAGCAGGCTGGGCCAGACCCAGCGCTTCAGCGGGCCCACAGTCTCCTCGTAAAAGCGTAAGGGGAAGGCCAGAAAAAACCCGCCGGTGACGATCAACGCCACGACGCACAGCCCCATCAGAGGTGGATAGGTTTCGGGGGTGGACAGCCAGGGCTCCGGGCCCGGAGAGGCTTTGGCGAATCCGACCAGGGACAGCCCGAGCAGCAGGGCGGCGCCACGCCCCCCGCTGCGCCAGATGATGAAACCGCCAACGAGAGCGGGCAGGATGTTGGAGAGCCCCAAGCCAAGGGTGAAGGCGCGGTCGTCCGCGGAAAAGACCTTGTCGCCGGTCGCGGTGGTGACGACGAGGTGGCGCTGAACGCCGGCGTGATCGAGTGTGAGGCCGAGGGTTTCGTCCTTGCGCAGCGGCCGCTGCCAGTCCGCCGGGCGATCAAAGCGGATGTGGTCGCCGACTTGGGCGCCGGCCTTCGCCATCGGGCTGTTCGGAGCGACGGCGCTTAACTTCAGATAGCCTGGCGCGAACTTGGGCGCCGCGGTGAATGTGACGCCCAGCACGCCCGATCCGGGGTGCAGGTGCGCGGTCCGCAGCGTATATTCGATATCCTGTTCGACGACGAATATTGCGAAGATCAGGCCCAGGACCTGCCACACCCGGCTCAGGCTCCGCCATCTGGTCGGCGCCGTCGTCTGGCCCATCATTTCAATCCCCCGCGCCTCGCCGACTGAGGTGGCAGGACCGGCGGGCTGTCAAGCTTTCGGCGGGGAGGCCGCGCCCTCGATGAGGGCGGCCCTCCTTCGGTGGTCATCCGCACGGGGCCGGTGATGGAGCGGCTGATGGCCGGCATACGCGGCGCCGTCCTGGCGATGGCGGGCGCCAGCCTGGTGGGCGGGTGATCGGCGTTGGGCTCCTGACGGCGGGGGGGCGGCGGCTAGTAGATGCCGTGCAGCACCTCGTCGAAATGGTTCTCGACGGTGGTCGCGCAGCGGCAGGCGGTGTGGGCCATGCGGGTGCGGTCGAGGATCACCATCTTGCCGCGGTGGGTCGAGAGCAGGGACGCCTCGCGCAGGCGGCGCAGAGTGCGGTTGACGAAGGTGCGGCCGACGCCCAGCAGGGCGGCCAGCTCGTCCTGGGTCATGGCGACCTCGTTGGAGCCGCTGCGCTCGGCGGTGGCGAGCAGCCACTTGCAGGCGCGCTGCTCGATGGTGTGGCGCGCATTGCAGGCCGCCGTCTGGAACACCTGGGCCAGCAGGCAGTCGGAATAGCGGGCGAACCAGTGGCGCAGCGAGGTGGAGTCGATCTTGGCCTGTTCCAGGGCGGTGGTCTTGATCCGCAGGAAGCGGCCGCCGGTGCGCACCTGGGCGGTGGCGAAGGCCGGGGCGGCGCCGTTGGACACGATGCCGCCGACCGCGCCCTCCGATCCCACGACGGCGACCTCGACGGCGTCGCCGGTGTCGGCGCTCACGAAGAAGCAGGCCAGCGCCGTGCCGCAGGGAAACCAGGTGTGAACAACATCGTCGCCCGCGTGCTGCAATATCGCGCCGGCCTTCAAGTCGAAGCTGTGAAGATGCGGCGCCAGACGGCGTTGATCGTGGTCGACCAGAATAGACAACAGGCTGTTGGTGGCGATTTCATCAAGCGTGGCCGTTGACACCGTACAGCTCCTCCGTCCGCGCCTGTGTGCTCTTGTGCATAGACGCTCGAATCTTGGCCGTGTTAACGACCTGGGACCGCCTTTAACCTTCCAAGGTCAGTCCAGGTTCCCGAATGGCGTCGCACCTGCGATTTCGACTGCGTGACGAGACCCGGGCGCGTCACGACCGTCTCGATGGCCGGATCGCGCCGCTGTTCAAAGATCTCGCCGGGTACAAGACCTATCTTCTGGGCGCCTGGCGGGCCCGTTCGGCGCTTGAGGCCCTGATCTTCTCCGAGGCGTCACCTGTCGGGCCTTGGCTAATACCGGCGAGCGCCGGACGGATGGCGGCCGATCTCCTGGATCTCGACCTGGCGCCCGAGGCCTGCGCACCCGGCTGGACGGGCCCGACCCCGGACGCGGCCGGACTCTGGGGGGTGGGCTATGTGCTCGCGGGGTCGGCGCTGGGGGCCACCCATCTGCGCGCCTGGGCGCGGCGGCTGAGCCTGACCGAGAGCTTCGCGGCGCAGCACCTGGCGCACCAGGCCGACTGCGCCGCCCTTTGGCCGGCCTTCGTGGACGCCCTCGACGCCGCGCAGCTGACGCCGGCCGAGGCGGCGCGCTGCGTGGCCGGCGCCGACCTGGCCTTCGCCGCCTTCGAGGCCTGCCTCGCGGCGCCGGTCGATGCATAGCCCGACCCCCGAGATCGACCTGACCGACTGCGACCGCGAGCCGATCCATCAGCTGGGGTTCGTGCAGCCCTTCGGCTTCCTGGTGGCGTTCGGCGGCGACTGGCTGGTCACCCGCGCCTCGGCGAACCTCGTCGACTTCCTGGGCCGCGAGGCCGAGGAGGTGCTGGGCGGGGCGGCCACGGACCTGTTCTGCGCCGAGGCGATCCACGTGATCCGCAACATGGCCGCGGTGCTGCGCGGGCCGGACGCGGTGGAGCGGGGATTTGACGTGGCCCTGACCGAGGGCGGGCCGCCCTATGACCTGGCGATCCACTTCTCGGGCCCGAACCTGGTGGTTGAGGCCGAGCCCGCCGCGCCGGATCGCGCCGACGCCAGCGCCCTGGTGCGGGGGATGATGTCGCGGGTGCGCCAGACGCCCACCCTGCGCGACTTCCTGCACGAAGCCTGTCGCCAGGTGCGGGCGCTCACCGGCTTCGACCGGGCCATGGTATATCGGTTCGACAAGACCGGCAGCGGCGAGGTGATGGCCGAGGCCCGGCGCACCGGGGTGGACAGCTATCTGGGCCTGAACTTCCCGGCCTCGGACATCCCGATCCAGGCCCGGGCGCTCTATGTGCGCAACATCTTCCGGGTGATCGCCGACGTCGAGGCGACGCCGTCGCCGATCACGCCGCAGCTCGACCCGGAGGGCGCGCCGCTCGACCTGTCGCTGTCGGTGCTGCGGGCGGTGTCGCCGGTGCATATCGAATACCTGCGCAACATGGGGGTCGCCGCCTCGCTGTCGATCTCCATCGTGGTGGAGGGGCGGCTGTGGGGGCTGTTCGCCTGTCACAATCTGACGCCGCGGCGGCCCAGCTTCGTGGAGCGGACGGCGGCCGAGCTGTTCGGCGCGATGTTCTCCCTGATGCTGGAGAGCCGCGAGCGCACCGCCGAGGCCGAGTACGAGCGCAAGGCGCGCGCCGTCGCCGACCGCCTGTTGGCCACCATCGCCCAGGACGCGGGCCAGATGGCCGACGCCGAATGGTTCGGCGGGGTGGTGGGCGAGGCGATCCCCAGCGAGGGGGTTGGGGTGCTGATCGACGGAATCGTGTCCCTGTCGGGCCTGACCCCGGACCGGGCGGAGTTCCTGGCCCTGCTGGCGGTGCTGAACCGCCGGGCCAGCAACCAGATCTACGCCACCGACCATCTGGCCGACCTGCTGCCCGCCGCCTCGGCCTATGCCGCGCGGGCCGCCGGCATGCTGGTGATCCCTATTTCCAGATCCCCCCGCGACTATGTGGTGCTGTTCCGCCCCGAGTTGCTCCGGGCGATCCGCTGGGCGGGTGACCCGCAGAAGCCCGCCCAGGCCGACGGCGGCCGGTTGTCGCCGCGGACCAGCTTCCAGGAATGGTCGCAGATGGTCCGGGGCCGCGCCGCGCCCTTCACCCCGGCCGAGCTCCGGATCGCCGAGACCCTGCGCGGGGCCCTGCTGGAGGTGGTGCTGCGGCTGGCGGAGGCCGCCGGCCAGGAGCGGCAGCGGGCGGACGAGCGCCAGACCCTGCTGATCGCCGAGCTGAACCACCGGGTGCGCAACATCCTGGCGCTCATTCGCGGACTGGTGTCGCAGACGCGGCAAGGCCCCGGCGACGGCCAGGACATGATGCTGACCCTGGACCTGAGGGTCCAGGCCCTGGCCCGGGCCCATGACCAGGTGACCGCCGACCGGATGGCGCCGGCCAGCCTGACCGGGCTGATCCTGACCGAGGCCAGCGCCTTTCTGGGCGCGCGGCGGGACCGGGTGCGGGTGCTGGGCCAGGATGTGCGGCTGGCGCCCGAGGCCTTCACCGTCATGGCCCTGGTCATCCACGAGATGGTCACCAATGCGGCCAAGTACGGGGCGCTGTCGGACAGTGGATGGGTGGAGATCGACTGGCGGCGCGACACAGCCGGCGACCTGATCCTGACCTGGCGAGAGTTGGGCGGGCCGGTGGTCGCGGCCCCCGCGCGCCGGGGGTTCGGCTCGACGATCATCGAACGGTCCGTGCCCCACGAGCTGGGGGGGCGGGCGGAGCTGCGCTATGCGCTCGGCGGGCTGGAGGCCGAGTTCACCGTGCCCGAGCGGTTCCTGGCCGCCGGCGAGCCGGCCGACCTCATGCCGCCCGCGGCGGGGCTCGACACCCCGCCGGTCGAGGCGACGCCCTTGCGCGATCTGGTGGTCCTGCTGGTCGAGGACAGCCTGATGATCGCCCTGGAGTGCGAGGCGTCGCTCCTGACGCTCGGCGCGCGCGAGGTGCTGGTGGCCGGATCGGTGGCCGAGGCCCATGCCCTGCTGGCCACGCGCGAGGTGGACCTGGGCGTGCTGGACTTCAATCTGGGCAAGGAGACCAGCGTCTCGGTGGCGGACATCCTGATCGCCCAGGGCAAGCCGGTGGTGTTCGCCACGGGCTATGGCGAGGCCCTGAACCTCGGCCCGCAGCACCAGGCGGCGCGGGTGATCACCAAGCCCTATACGCTGAAGGACCTGATCCCGGTTCTGGAGGGCCTGTCGCCCGGCGACGCCGATGACGGCGCCTAGAGCCCCCGCGCGAGGTCGGCCCGGACCTGGGCGATGACGCTGTCCCAGTCGCCGGGGGCGGGCTGGCGATAGAGCCTCAGGGACGGATACCAGGGCGTGTCGGCGCGGTCCTGCAGCCAGCGCCAGTCGCAGCCGATGGCCGGCAGCAGCACCCAGCAGGGCCGGCCCATGGCCCCGGCCAGGTGGGCGATGGCGGTGTCCACGGTGATCAGCAGGTCGAGGCGGTCGAGGATGGCGGCGGAGTCCGGGAAGCCGCCGCGCGGCTCGGTCATGTCGACCATGTCCGGGGCCAGGGCCTCCAGCCCGGCGGCCGAGGGCATGGAGCGGTTGGCGTCATTGGGGTGGGTGCGGCTGCCATGCCAGGCGTAGCCGATTCCGCGGATCTGCGACCAGTCGCCGACCCCGTGGTCGGGGGTGCGCAGATAGGGGGCGGAGGGCAGGGTCTCCAGGGTGACGCCGAGCCGATAGGGCAGGCTCATCAGCGGGCACCAGTAGTCCGCCTCGGGAAGCGGCGCCCAGGCGGCCAGGGGGTGCATCTCGAAGCCCAGCCCCGAGAACAGTCCGAGCAGGGGCGGGACCACGCACAACCGCACCTGGGCGCCCAGGTCGCGGACCTGGAGGGCGAAGCGCACGAACTGGATCTGGTCGCCGAACCCCTGCTCGCCCAGCAGCAGGATGGTCTTGCCGGCCAGGGGCTGGCCGGTCCAGGGCTCGCCGGAGCGCCAGGCCGCCTGGGTGATCTTGGGACCGTCCCCGCGCAGGAACCGGCGGCTCTCATAGAGGGCGAAGCCCTCGGCGAAATCGCCCTGGGCCAGGCGGGCCTCGCCCAGATGATATTTCACTTGGTGATTGTCGGGCAGGACGGCGAGCAGGCGGCGCAGGCCGGCCTCGGCCTCGGCCGTGCGGCCGAGGGCCAGGGCCTCGCGGGCCTGGGCGAACAGGGTCGCCGCGGCTTGCCGATCCATGGGTCTGCTCCGTCGCCGGCGGAGGCCGACGGGGAGGACCCTAGGCTGCTTCGCCCCGGAGGGGGCAAGGGGCAAACCGCGGCGGCGCCGTCCTAGCCGACGGCCCCGGCCTTGGGCGGGGGCGGCGGGGCGCAGCGGCCGGCGCGGGCCTGGACGACGTAGAACAGGGCGCGGGAGCGGCGAACTCATGGTGCGCCGCGATCGGGCCGGTGGCCTCGCCGGTGACCAGGCTGACCGCGTCCGCCTGGGCGGCCGGGGCCAGGGTCTGCTGGTTCCAGCGGGAGAGCTGGCCCGAGCAGGCCGCGACCGTGGCGGCCGCCACCTCGTCGGCGGAATCCCTGGAGCCCGCCAGGCTGTAGGCCCAGCGGTGCACGCAGTCCTCGACCGGCGCGGCGGGGTCACCGACCGCGGGGGCGGGGGCCGGCGCGCCTGACGCGGCCGCCGAGGGGGTGGTCGGGAACGGGGTGCAGATGCCGCGGGCGACGGGCTGGCCGCAGGCGGCGAGCCCCAGGACCGCGACCAGGGGGAGCAGACGGACGGGGGTCATGGCGCAGACCTATTCGCAGACGCGGGTCGGCTGTTGGATCAGCTGACCGCGGTCGTCGTAGTAGGCGCGCGTCTCCATGTGGCAATTGCCGGCCTGGACGTACTCGCTGTTGTACGGGCGGGCATAGACCCGGCCGCTGCTCTGGTAGCGGGCCGAGCGGTTGTAGCACTTGGTGCGCGCCAGCTGGTTGCCGACCACCGCGCCGCCGATCCCGCCGATCAGGGCGCCGCCGCGCGGGGCGACAGCGTTGCCGATCAGGGCGCCGCCGACGGCGCCCAGCATGGTTCCGGCGACCTTACGGTCATGGCCGCGTTCGTCGCAGTAGGTTCTGGCCTGGGCCAGGGAGGGCGTGGTGATCAGCACAGCCAGCCCGGCCATCATCAAGATCGATCGCATTACGCAGGTTCCTTCAGACGTCCCTGGCCAAGCTAACGCCCGGGACGCCGAAGGGATGCGTGGCCGTCAGAAACGGGGCAGGATCAGCGACCCTCGGTCCAGACGTCCAGCGGCTGATGCGCCTCGTGGCGGACCAGGAAGACGTAGCCCAGGCCGAAGACGATCGCGCCGATGATCGCCGCGCCCCAGAAGCCCGCCGGGGTGGCGAACCACAGGGTGAGGGTCAGGACGAGTACGCCGAGCAGCAGCATCGACCAGCGCAGGACCATGTTGAAGGTGTGATAGGCCCGCTCGTGCTCGACGACCTCGGGGGTGTGAATCGGGAACTCGGACGCCATAAGGTTTCCTCCCATTGTTCTGATTTCCCTGGCGGAAATCATGCGCCCGGTTCCGCGGATTGAAAAGAGCGCGGGGTCGGCCGCGGCGCGGGCCGGGGCGGATTGCGGGCCGGCCGCGCCCGTCGGGGAGGAGCCATTTCGCGGAATGGTCGTTTACCTCCTCGACCTGCGCTGTTGCGCGCCACCCGTGGAAGCCATGCCACCTGTGACCACATTCGCCCCACCGCCGCGGATCTCGACCGGGATCGCCGAGCTGGACACCATCCTCGGCGGCGGCCTGACCAGCCACCGCGCCTATCTGCTGGAAGGCACGCCCGGCAGCGGCAAGACCACCATCGCGCTCCAGTTCCTGCTGGAGGGCGTGAAGCGCCGCGAACGCGGCCTCTACATCACCCTGTCGGAGACCGCGGCCGAGTTGACCGAGGTCGCCCGCAGCCACAACTGGGACCTGGACGGCATCGAGCTGTTCGAGCTGGTCAATGAGCAGGGGCTCGACCCTGACAGCGAGCAGTCAATCCTGGAGCCCTCGGAGGTCGAGCTCGGCGAGACCATCCAAGGCGTGATGGCCTGCGTCGACCGCCTGCGCCCGGCCCGGGTGGTGTTCGACAGCCTGTCGGAGATGCGGCTGCTGGCCCAGAACTCCCTGCGCTATCGCCGCCAGATCCTGGCGCTGAAGCAATTCTTCTCGACCCGCAATTGCACGGTCCTGATGCTGGACGACCGCAGCTCCGACCCCGGCGATCTACAGCTGCACAGCATCGCCCACGGGGTGATCACCCTGGAGCAGTCGGCGCAGGAATATGGCGCGGAGCGGCGGCGGCTGAGGGTCGTGAAGATGCGCGGCGTGAAGTATCGCGGCGGCTTCCACGACTTCGTCATCGAGACCGGCGGGGTGTCGGTGTTCCCGCGGCTGATCGCGGCCGAGCACCATACGGACTTCTCCGAGTCCCTGGTGACGACCGGACTTGAGCGGCTGGACCAGATGCTGGGCGGCGGCCTGTCGGTGGGCACCAACGCCCTGCTGAACGGCCCTTCGGGCGTCGGCAAGACCAGCACGGCCGTGCGCTGCGCGGTGAGCGCGATCGAGCGCGGCGACAAGGCGGCTTATTATCTGTTCGACGAGGGCAAGACGACCATGCTGGCCCGCTCGCGCGCGCTGGGCCTGGACCTCGAACCGCATCTGGAGTCCGGCGCGCTGCAGGTCTTCCAGATCGATCCGGCGGAGCTGTCGCCCGGCGAGTTCGCCAGCCGGGTGCGGGCGGCGGTGGAGACCGAGGGCGTCAAGTTCATCGTCATCGACAGCCTGAACGCCTTCCTCCAGGCCATGCCGGGCGAGAAGTACCTGATGCTGCAGATGCACGAGATGCTGAGCTATCTGAACCAGCAGGGGGTGATCACCGTCCTGATCCTGGGCCAGCACGGCATCGTCGGCGAGATCCGCTCGGAGGTGGATCTCAGCTATCTGTCCGACACCATCGTGCTGTTCCGCTATTTCGAGGCCCAGGGCAGCATGCTGAAGGCCATATCGGTGGCCAAGAGCCGGACCACCGCGCACGAGGCCAGCATCCGCGAGTTCCGGCTGGCGTCGGGCGGCATCATCATCGGCGAGCCTTTGAAGGACTTCGAGGGCGTGATGAGCGGCCTGCCGACCTATAGCGGGGCGACGCCCCTGCTGAGCTCCGAGACCGCGGTCGGCGCGGGGTGAACCTCGAGGAACGCATCTTGCTGCTGGCGCTGCGCGGTCGCGACGCCCAGGTCATAGCCCAGCTTCTGACCCGGCAGGGCCATGAGTGCGAGGTCTGCGACAGCCCCGACGGCTTGGCCCAGGCCCTGGCGGTGGGCGGGGGCACGGCCCTGATCACCGAGGAGTCCCTGGGCGACGCCAACCGCTCGGGCCTTTCGGCCTGGATCGCGCGGCAGCCGGCCTGGTCGGACTTTCCGTTCATCCTGCTGGCCACCAAGCGGTCGGGACGGCGGGGGCCGGAGGCGCTGCGCACCCTGGCGGCCCTGGGCAATGTGGTGGTGCTGGAGCGGCCGATCCACGGCGAGACCCTGTCGAGTGCCGTCAGCTCGGCCCTGCGGGTGCGGCGGCGGCAGTATGAGGCGCGGCGGCGGCTGGATGAGCTGCAGGCCGCCGAGGAGGCCATGCGCAATCTGAACGCCACCCTGGAGAGCCGTATCCTGGCCCGGACCGCGGAGCTGTCGGAGGCCAACAACCATCTGATGCAGGAGATCGCCGAGCGCGAACGGGCGCAGGCGGCCCTGGTGCAGTCGCAGAAGATGGAGGCGGTCGGCCGGCTGACGGGCGGGATCGCCCACGACTTCAACAACCTGCTGACCGTGATCCTGGGCAATCTGGACATGATCCAGCGGCGGACGGAGGAGGAGCGGCTGCTGCGCCAGGCGCGGCTGGCGGCGGAGGCGGCGGAGCGGGCGGCGAAGCTCACCCACCAGCTGCTCGCCTTCTCGCGGACCCAGCGGCTGAGGCTGCGGCCGGTGGACCTGAACGCCCTGATCCTGGGAATGAACGACCTGATGATCCGCACCATCGGGCCGCAGGTGCGCATCGAGACGCGGCTGTCGCCCGAGGATCCGTGGGCCATGGCCGACGAGAACCAGCTGGAGCTGGCGATCCTGAACCTGGCGATCAACGCCCGCGACGCCATGCCCGACGGCGGGGTCCTGACCCTGGAGACCGCGCGCCTGAGCGCGGCAGACGCCGAGCTGGCGGCCGGTGACTATGGCGTGATCCGGGTGGCCGACACCGGGACCGGCGTGCCGCGCCACCTGATCTCGAAGATCTTCGACCCGTTCTTCACCACCAAGCCGATCGGCAAGGGCACGGGGCTGGGTCTGAGCCAGGTGTTCGGCATCGCCCGCCAGTCGGGCGGCACGGTGACGATCGACACCGAGGAGGGGGCGGGCGCCCAGTTCTCCATCTGGCTGCCCTTGGCCGTCCCAGCGCCGGTCGGGGCGGGGCACGCGGTCGAGGCGCCGCTGTCCTCCCAGGGCCAGGGCCGCATCCTGGTGATCGACGACGACACCGCCGTGCGCCAGTTCATCGTCGAGTGCCTGGAGATGCTGGGCTACCAGGTCAGCCAGGCCTCGGACGGCGAGGCGGGCCTCGCCAGCCTGGGCGACGATCCCCCGGACCTGTTGATCGTCGACTACGCCATGCCCGGCATGAACGGGGTCGAGGTGATCCAGAAGGTCCGCCTTAAGGCGCCCCGGCTGCCGATCATCCTGGCCACCGGCTATGCCGACATGGACGCGGTGGACAAGGTGGTCGACCAGGGCGGACTGCTGCGCAAGCCGTTCCGCATCAACGCCCTGCAGACTGCGGTGCGCGAGGCGCTGCAGCCCCCCGTGGACGCGGACTGAGCGGCCTAACCGACCGGCCGCGAGCGGGCGGGCAGGAAGCGGGGATTGCGCACCAGGGCGGCGCTGATCACGGCGATGACCACGCCCACCGGGAAGATCTCGGCGAAGGTCATGGGCAGGCGGTAGACCGGATTGGCGTACTGGACGCGCATGGTCTCCATCTGGGCGGCGAACCGGGCATAGGCCTCGCCGGTGACGCCGGCGGCGCGCTTGGCGGCCAGGGCCTGGGTCACATAGATCTCCATGAAGCTGTAGTGGGTCAGCGCCAGATAGACCTCCCACACCGCCACATAGGCGAGGCCCGCGACGACGGCGATGGCGAGCCCCATGCCCAGGGCCGGCAGGAAGCCGATCACCCCGCCCAGCGCCTGGTCGCGATAGCGCTTCACGCCGACGAGGATCGCCGAAAGCGCGACCAGCATGATCAGATAGCCCAGCCAGACATCGGAATGGGGCGGGCCGCCGTGGGAGGCGAGGATGGTCCCGATGATGCCGAGGATGACGATCAGGCCGGAGATCAGGCCATAGGTGAGGATGTAGCGGGGCATGCCGTGGCTCCCTGAACGAGCTGGATGAGGATGCCGCAAGCCTGGCCGTGGCGCGAGCCTGGGGCCATCGCCCGAAAGGGTGATTTCGACGATTTGGCCCCTCTACGGGATCAGGTGGAGGTCGCGGGCCTTGGCGAGCGCCTGGGTGCGGCGGGCGACCTCGAGCTTGGCGAACAGATTGGCGATGTGGGTCTTGATGGTGTTGGGCGAGAGGCCGAGCGCCTGGGCGATCTCCTTGTTGGAGCGGCCGGCGGCGAGGTGCTCGAGCACCTTCATCTCCTGGCCGGTGACGCCGAGCGCGGCCTGAGCGGCGGTATTGCGCGCGAAAGGAGCGGGGGCCGCGCGGGCCGCGAGACGCCAGCCGACCCAGACGCCGCCGGCCGCGAAGGCCGCGCCGATCAGGCCGATATAGACGCGCCAGGGGAAGGCGCGGGCCAAGTACTGGAACTCCATCCAGCGCAGGGCGAAGGCCCCGGCGGCGAGGATCAGCGCCCAAATCAGGATGGTCGGCAGGACCGTGCGGGTCATGACCCATGGTGCGGGAAGCTGGGCGGGCGTCAACCGCCCTGGGCGCGATCAGCCCGCGGTCACAGGCGTCCTGAGCGCCGGGAACCAGGTGCGCAGGGGGTGCAGGTACTGGCCGATGACGCCAGGGGCGACGTCGTCGTCAATGCCGGTGGGCGCCAGGCACGGGCCCGGCGCGTAGCAGGTGCCGAAGATCCGGTCGTAGAGCGAGAAGATGGTGGCGAAGTTCACGCCCGCGCCGCGCTGCTCCAGGGCGTGGTGCCAGCGGTGCATGGCCGGCGAGATGAACACTTTCTCCAGCGGCCCGAGCGTCCAGGGCACATCGGCGTGGATCAGGTGGCCCCAGTAGTGGCGAACCGAGACCGCCAGGATCACCGCCCAGTCGGGCAGGCCCAGCAGCACCATGCCCATCAGGTCGATGAGGGTGCCGATGCGGTCGAAAGGATGCATCCGCACCAGGCTGAACCAGCTGAGCTTGGTGTCGGAATGGTGGATGGCGTGGGACGGCCAGAGCAGGGCGGTGTGATAGAGCCGGTGGTTGCAGTAGCCCAGGAAGTCGCAGATCGCGATGGCGGCGATCCCCGTGCCGATCGGCCCCACGCGCGTCCAGATCACCTCGCCGGCATAGACCGCACCGGGGGCATGCATCAGGGCGTAGACCGTGGCGGTGGCCAGCGTCAGCGCCGGGGCGACGGTCAGGGTGTCGAGCACATAGAGCGCGATATTGTTGCGGGTTTCCGAGGCGGCGGCGCGGGCGTCGGACACGGCGCGCGCGCCCTTGACCAGCAGGGACAGGAGGAAGAACCCGACGGCCAGGGCGCCCATTTCAAGGGCCGGCTGCAGATAGGCCGTCAGGGCGGGGTTCAAGGTCATAGGGGCTCGCGTCGGCTCGGAAGTCTGGGCGAAAGCCTAGCCGCCAGACTCTACGCAAGTCTTAAGCGGCGCCCGAAGCCTTAGGCTTAACCGCTTGATAACCTTGAAGGGAAAGGGGTGGACGCGGGATGCTGAAACGGGGCGGGCGATGACGGACCAGACGAGCACGGAGGGCGGCTCATCCCGGCTTCTGATGTGGGGGGCGGGGGCGCTGGGGCTGGCGGCCCTGGTGCTCGGCGCCGCGCGGTGGGTCTTCGCGATGCACGAGCCCCTGTGGTTCGACGAGGCTTTCACCCTGTCGATCGTCTCGCGGCCGGATGCGGCCAGCTTCTGGCGGCAGGTCTATCTGGATTCCAACGGCCCGGCCTTCTACCTGATCGAGCGGTTATGGAGCGGGATCGCCGGGCGCTCGGACCTGGCCCTGCGGATCCCGACCCTGCTGGCCGTCTGGGCGGCCGGGGCCCTGCCGCTGCTGGTTCCGTTGAACGGGTTGTCGCGAACGGCGCGGACGACCTGGGGCGCGATGATCTTCGCCTGGTGGGGTGTGGGCTTCTTCCTCGACGCCCGCTGCTACGGCCTGTTGCTGGCGGTCGCGACCGGCCAGGGCCTGGCCTATGGGCGGGTGATGGCGGCCCCCAGCCTGCGCCGGGCGCTGATGTGGATGACGCTGGGGGCGCTCGGCGTCCTGCTCCACTATTACATGCTGTTCCTGGTCCTGACCCAGGGGCTGATCTATCTGGGCCGGCACAGGATGGCGGCGGTCAGGACCTGGCCGGCCGTGCTGGTCTTTGCGCCGGTGGCGACCTGGATCCTTCGCCATGCGCCCAGGCTGGCCGACTATTCGCGGCTGGCGTCAGTCTGGCATCCGCCGGTGGACGCGCGCAGCGCCCTGGACATGGCGGGCTTCGTGATCGGACCGGGCCAGCCCCTGATGCTGGAGATCGTGGCTGTGGTCCTGATCGGCGGGCGGCTGATCGGTAAGCGTTGGCCCGCCGCGGCGCCCGAGGCGGAGGACACGACGCCCGAGCCGGCGCTGACCCTGACCGCCGCGGCGCGCGGCCGCCTTCGCCCTGATGCTGGGCTTTGGGGTGTTCGGCTCGGGCCTGTCGCCCCGCTACATGATCCCGCTGGCGCCCTCGCTGCTCTTGGGCGTGGTGCTGATCGCCCGCGCAGGGCCGCGGGCCCGCCTGACCTATCTGGCCCTGGCGGTGGTCTATCTGGGCGCCCAGGTCCGGCCCGCCCTGGACGCCCTGTCAGGGCCCCGGCGGCTGCCGCGCTACGAGTTCGAGACCGGCTCGGCGTTCCTGGCCGCGCACGGGGTGCGCAATGTGGTGTTCGTCTGGGACCATGAGCTGGCCCCGATCATGGATGCGGCGACCCTCAGCCAGGTCGGCGGCGCCTTCTTCGACCGCGCCCGGCGGCCGGTCTCGATCCGACCCCTGGTGGTTCCGCCCGACCAGGACGCCAACCGGCTGATCCTGGACGCCGCGCAAGGCGATCGGCCGGGCCTCATCTGGATGTTCAACCGCAACGGCCACACCTCGGCCCACCGGTTCCCGCCGGCGATCAGCAAGCTCGACCCGCGCTGGGTCTGCGACGCGCAGGGGGATGGGACGGCCGGGGCTCTGGCCTGTTATCGGCGGCCATAAGGGCTCAGCCGATCTCCAGCACCGTCTTGCCGAGACCCGTTCCGGTGAGGGCGTATTCCAGAGCCTGGCCGGCGTCGGCGAGGGGGAAGGTGCGGCCGACCGGCGGGCTGAGGCGTCCTTTGCCCACCCAGGCCAGGAGCTCGGTGAGTTCGGCGGCGGCCTTGGCCGGTTCGAAGATCGGGAACTGGCGGACATCGACCCCGACCAGGGCCGCGCCCTTCATGATCGAGAGGTTGGAGGGCAGGGCGGGGATGCCCTTGCCGCCGGCGAAGCCGACGACCAGGTGGCGGCCGCCCCAGGCGAGCGAGCGGAAGCCGGCCTCGAACAGGGGGCCGCAGACGGGATCGAAGATCACGTCGACGCCCTTGCCGTCAGTGAGCGCCTTGAGCCGGTCGCGCCAGCCCTCCGGCTCGACATCGATGGTCGCCTGGGCGCCCAGGCCTTGCGCGAAGGCGCGCTTTTCCTCGGAGGAGCCGGCGGCGATGACCTGGGCGCCGAGCGCCAGGCCGACCTGGACGGCGGCCGCGCCGACCCCGCCCGCGGCGCCGAACACCAGGAGGCGCTCGCCGGGCTGGAGCGCCGCGCGGTCGCGCAGGCCGTGCAGGGCGGTGAGGTAATTGACCCGGAAGCCGGCGGCCTGGGCGAAGCTCATGGCGTCGGGAATGCGCAGGGCCGCCGCGGCGGGGCCGACCGCCAGTTCGGCGAAGCCGCCGGTGCGGACGGCCGCCATCACCCGGTCGCCGACCGCGAGACCGGTGACGCCCGGACCCAGGGCCTCGACGGTTCCGCCGACCTCATTGCCCGGCACGTGCGGGACCGGCGGCTTGACCTGATAGCGGCCGAGCGAGACCAGGGCGTCGACATAACCGACCCCGCAGGCGGCGACCTTCACCCGGATCTCGCCGGGGCCGGGTTCGGGCGGGGGAAGGTCGACGGCGCGATAGCTGTCGATCGACTCCAGCGTTTCGGCTTGAAAGGCCTGCATGGGGTCAGGCCGCCGGGCGCAGCTTGAAGCCCATATAGCCGTTGGCGGCGACCGCGTCGCAGAGGGTGCGATAGGCGCCGACCCCGCCGATATAGGGCATGAACACCCTGGGCTTGCCGGGGACGTTGGCGCCCAGATACCAGCTGTTGGCGTAGGGGTAGAGGGTCTTGGAGGCCGCCTCGTTGACGTGCTCGACCCAGGCGGTCTGGCTCTCCGGCGAGGCCTCGATGGTGGCCAGGCCATACTGGCCCATGAAGGCCAGGAGGTCGTGCAGCCAGTCCACATGCTGCTCGATCGAGACGATCATGTTGGACAAGACCGAGGGGCTGCCCGGGCCGGTGATGGTGAAAAAGTTGGGGAAGCCCGCGACCATGATGCCGAGATAGGACTTGGGCCCTTCGGCCCAGGCCTGATTCAGGGTCTGGCCGCCGCGGCCCTGGATGTCGATCTTGGAGAGCGCCCCGGTCATGGCGTCGAAGCCGATGGCGAAGACGATGGCGTCAACCTCGAACTCCGCCCCGGTGGTCTTCACGCCGGTGGGAGTGATGGTGTCGAGCGGCGTTTCCTTCAGGTCGATCAGCTGGACGTTGTCGCGGTTGAAGACCTCGTAATAGCCGGTGTCGACGCACAGGCGCTTGGTGCCGAAGGGATAGTCCTTGGGTGTCAGCTTCTCGGCGACCTTGGGATCCTTGACGATCTCGCGGATCTTCTCGGCGGCGAACTCGGCGATCATGGCGTTGGCGGCCGGGTCGACGGCGAGGTCGGCGAAGGACGCGCCGACGGCGAAACCGCCCTGGGCCCAGCGCTCCTCGAACACCTTGCGGCGCTCATTGTCGCCGACCTGGGTGGCCATCTCCTCGCGGGGATTGGAGAACAGGAAGCCCGCCGTGGACATCTTCTGAAGCTGGCGGTTCTCGTCTCGGTTGGCGAGCCAAGCCTGGGCCACCGCCGTGTCGATCGGGGCGTTGTGGGCGGGCACGCTGTAGTTGGGCGTGCGCTGGAAGACGTAGACCTGGGAGGCCTGCTTGGCGATCTGGGGGATCGACTGGATGGCCGAGGAGCCGGTGCCGATCACCGCCACCCGCTTGCCGGTGAAGTCCACGCCCTCATGCGGCCAGCGGCCGGTGTGATAGGTCGGGCCCTTGAAGGTCTCCTGGCCCTTGAAATTAGGCTCGTTGGGGACCGAAAGGCAGCCGGTGGCGGCGATGCAGAACTTGGCGTCGATGGTCTCGCCGGCCTCGGTGCGGACGGTCCAGCGGCCCGCGGCCTCGTCGAAATGGGCGGAGGCGATGCGGGTGTCGAACTGGATGTCGGGGCGCAGGTCGAAGCGGTCGGCGACGTGGTTCAGGTAGCGCAGGATCTCGGGCTGGGCGGCGTAGCGCTCGCTCCACTTCCACTCGCGCTCCAGCTCCTCGGAGAAGGAGTAGGAATATTCCTGGCTCTCGATGTCGACCCGCGCGCCCGGATAGCGGTTCCAGAACCAGGTGCCGCCGACATCCGATCCGGCCTCATAGACCCGGGCTTTCAGCCCCAGGCCGCGCAGACGGTGCAGCATGTACATGCCGGAGATGCCCGCGCCGATGATCACGGCGTCGAGGCTGGTGGTTTCGCCCTTTGCAGCAACTGCGGTCATCGTCGTTCCCCAATGTGATGGCGTCTCTTGTTGGGGCCATAGTAGGAGCGGCGACCTAGGGGACGCATAGCGATTTTTTGGGGGTCGCATCGTCGTAATTTTGCGGCCCAAAATGCCTGCGAAAAGGCGGGCCCAAGCCAGGGATCCGCCGCTCTAGGGGAACCGATATGGCGCAAGTCCTGCTGACGGATATCGGCGGCGTATTCTACCGGGGCTGGCCCACCGATGACTTCTGGCCGCGCTGGTCGGCGCGCACCGGGCTTGACCGGCCTGAGCTCGAGGCCTGGCTGTCTACGGGAGGAGAGGCCGACCTTGCGCGGCTGGGACGCATCAGCGCCGCAGACTATTACCGCCGCGCCGCCGAGCGTTGGGGCACGACCAGCGAGACCTTCAGGGCGATGCTGGAGGAGGCCTATATGAGCGACTTCAATGTGCGCTTCGCGGGCTTCGTGAGGGACTTGACGGGGCGGGGCGTCACCGTCTGGGCCCTGACCAACAGTCTGGCGCCTGAGGCGGAGTGGATGAGCCGTCCCGGCTTCGAAGGGATGTTCCGCGGCGTGATCTCATCGTGTGATCTTGGGGTCGCCAAACCCGATCCGGAAATCTTTCGCTTAGCCCTAGACCGGGTGGGCGCGCACGCCGGCGAGATTGTCTATGTCGACGATATTGCGAAGTACGCCGAGGCCGCTCGTGAGACGGGCATGAGGGCCATCCACTTTCAGACCACTGAACAGGCGATGGACGACATCACCGCCTTCTTCGACTGACGGCGCCCGCTTGACGCCAGGGCGCCATTTCACGGCAGGCGATTTGGGGCCAGCATGGCCGGCAAAACCTCGAGGGAGGACCCGCCATGACCATCGCGCCCGCCGACTTCACCTGCACGCTCTATTCGGTCGCCGACCACATCGCGACCATCACCCTGAACCGGCCGGAGCGGCGCAATGCGCTGAACCCGCGCGCCTATGCCGAGATCGAGGGCGCGTTCAAGGCGGCGAGCGCCGATCCGGACGTGCGCTGCGTGGTGGTGACCGGGGCCGATCCGGCCTTCTGCTCCGGCGAGGACGTCAAGGAGATGATGACCGGGGAGGGCGGGGCGCAGACGCGCGGGGCGGCCCAGGTTCCTGTGAAGTACGCCCCGACCCCGGCGGCGATGGCGGCGCTGGAGTGCGAGAAGCCGGTGATCGCGGCGGTCAACGGATCGGCCGTCGGCTGGGGCATGGAGCTGGCGCTCTATGCCGACATCCGCATCGCCTCGACCAACGCCAAGTTCGCCGAGCTGTTCATCCGCCGCGGCCTGATCTGCGACGTGGGCGGCCTCTTGCGGCTGCCGGCCATTGTCGGGCCGGCCAAGGCCGCCGAGCTGCTGTTCACCGGCGACGTCATTGACGCGGCCGAGGCCGGGCGGATCGGCCTGGTCAGCGAGGTTGTTGCGCATGAGGAGCTGATGGTCCGGGCCCTGGGACTGGCGCGCCGCATCGCGTCGAATTCGCCGCTGGCCCTGCGCTACATGAAGCAGGGTCTGGCCAGGACGGCCTATGGCGACCCGCGCGAGGTGGGAAGCTGGGCGATCGAGGTGATCTATCGCCTGTTCCAGACCGAGGATCACCGCGAGGGGGTCCGGAGTTTCCTGGAGAAGCGCGAGCCGGTTTTTGTCGGCCGCTGACCTCGGATACTACACCCAATCTGAGTTGAGCTATGAACTCGCGGGCCAAAGGACCCAAATCGGGGCGTTCAATACCTGACTGTGGCGGAGTGACGCAGGGGCCTGGTAGGTATTCTTTCAATTTGCCGGCCGCAATCTGGAGCACACTGATCAGAGACCTGTAGATGCTGCGGGCGGGGGGCTGTGTGTTCGAAGAGACCGAGGCGAGCCGCAGGGTTCTGGAATGGCGCACCCGCGGGGTGGGGGGGCGGATCGCCCAAGGCGTGCTGCTGGGCGCCCTGGCCGCCTGTCTGATCCCCGTCTGGATCGCCGTGGTCTGGGTGATCGCCTCGAACCTGGTGCTGATCGCCGACGCGCGTTTCGCCCGGCGGCTGGCCGCCGACCCGACCAATCACCGCATGGCCCTGCGCTCGGCCCTGTCGCGCACCGTGTCGGGGGGGCTGTACGGGACGGGGATCTGGCTGTTCCTGCTGGACCGCTCGACGATCGGGCTGAGCGCGGCGATCTTCGTCGGCTGCGCCATCGCCCTGAACAATGCCGTGATGACCCGTGGCGTCCGCGGCTATGCGCTGACCCTGGTGGGTCCGGCGACCCTGATGCTGACCCTGGCGCCGATCGTGGCGCTGCTGCTGGGCCATGCCCTGACCTGGAAGGGCGCGGTGTTCCTCAGCTTCGGCGGCGCGGCCTATGGGGTGTTCATCGCCCGGCTGGCGGCGATGATGGGGGCGGAGAGCCAGACCCTGCGCCGGGCCATGGTCGACCTGCAGCGGGAGCGCGACGTCGCCGCCGACGCCCAGCGGGCGGCCAACGCCGAGCGCGGCCGGTGGCGCAACCTGTTCGACGACAGCCCGATGCCGCAGCTGTGCTTCGACGCCTCGCCCCTGTACGAGCGCCTGACCGGCGGCGTCGAGGCCGACGGCGACGACATGGAGCTCCTGTCCCAGCGGCTGACCTCCGATCCGGACGCCCTGCACGTGATCCGGCTGACCGACGCCAATGGCGCGGCCCGCGAGCTGATCGGCGCCCAGGACCTGAGCTATGGCTCCATGGCCGAGTTGTTCGACGACTCCATGCTGACCGGTCTGGCGCTGAGCCTGAGGGATGTCTCGGCCGAAGGGACCCTGCCGCCGTTCCCGACCACCCTGACCCGATCCGACGGCGAGGCGGCCGAGGTGATGGTGCACGTGCGCGCCATGTCCGCCGGGGCGCGGCCCTGGTCGATGTGCATGGTGACCTTTGTCGACATCACCGCCTTCCAGTCGGTGGTCCGCGATCAGGCCGAGGCCATGCTGGCCGCCCAGGCCGCCAGCGTCGCCAAGAGCGAATTCCTGGCGATCATGAGCCACGAGATCCGCACCCCGATGAACGGGGTGCTGGGCATGGCCCAGGCCATGACCCGCGAGCCGCTGTCGCCGGTGCAGCGCGACCGGCTGGACGTGATCCGCCAGTCGGGCGAGGCCCTGCTGGCCATCCTTAACGACGTGCTCGACCTGTCGAAGATCGAGGCGGGCAAGCTGGAGCTGGAGACCGCGCCCTTCGACCTGGAGGCGGTGGCGCAAGGGGCGCACGCGACCTTCACCTCGACGGCCAATTCCAAGCGCCTGTCCTTCAACCTGCAGATCGCGCCCGAGGCCCGCGGGGCCTATCTGGGCGACTCCGCCCGGGTGCGGCAGGTGCTCTACAACCTGATCTCCAACGCCGTGAAGTTCACCGCCGAGGGCGGGGTGCGGGTGTCGATCCTCGCCGCCGATCCGGGCATTCGCATCGAAGTGTCCGACACCGGTGTCGGCATTCCCGCCGACCGGCTGGACAAGCTGTTCGCCAAGTTCGTCCAGGCCGATTCCTCGACCACGCGCCAGTTCGGCGGCACGGGCCTGGGCCTGGCGATCAGCCGCGAGCTGGCCGAGGCCATGGGCGGGACGATCTCGGTCGAGAGCCGCGAGGGGGAGGGCAGCCGCTTCACGGTGGTGCTGCCCCTGCCGCGCGCCGACGGCGATCTGTGCCTGCTGCCGGACGGCGCGGGCGAGGAGGAGGCCGCCGAGCTGGGCGGCGAGTTCCGGATCCTGGCGGCCGAGGACAATCCGATCAACCAGCTGGTGCTCAAGACCCTGCTGGCCCAGTTCGGCCTGACCCCCCAGGTGGTCGACAACGGCCAGCAGGCGGTCGCCGTCTGGGAGGCCGAGCCCTGGGACCTGATCCTGATGGACGTGCAGATGCCCGTGCTGGACGGGCCCTCGGCGGCGCGGGCGATCCGCATCCGCGAAGCCGAGAGCGGCCGGCCGCGCACCCCGATCATCGCGCTCACCGCCAACGCCATGACCCACCAGGTCGACAGCTATCTGGCGGCGGGCATGGACGGCTTCGTCGCCAAGCCGATCGAGATCCGCGACCTGATGGAGGCGATCAATTCCGCCCTGGTCGCCCGGGCGGAAAGCGACGCGGCCTAGCTTTCGCCGCCGAGCAGGCCGCCCAGTATGCCGCCGACAATCCCCGCCCCGGCCAGGGCGCCGACCGTGCCGCCGCCGCCGCCGCGCGGCCCCTCGGCCGCCGGAAGGTATTCGGCGATCGCCTCGGCGAGGTTGAGGATCGGCATGGACTGCAGCCAGATCTGACCTGGTCCGGTCAGGCTGGCCAGGAACAGCCCCTCGCCGCCGAACAGGATGTTGCGGAAGCCCGGCACCATCTGGATGTCGAAGCTGACGGTCGGCTCATGGACGCCGACATGGCCGGCATGGACCAGCAGACGTTCGCCCGGCGCCAGCGTCTTGTGGACCACCTCGCCCGACAGATCGAGCCAGACGACCCCGGGGCCGGTCACCTTCTGCAGGATGAAACCCGCCCCGCCGAAGAAGCCCGCGCCGATGCGCTGCTGCCAGGCGAGCTCCAGGGACACCGACTTCTCGGCGCAGAGGAAGGACTCGCGCCGGCAGATCAGGCTTTCGCCGGGCGCCAGCTGGCGGGCGATGATCGAGCCGGGGAAGCGCGGGGCGAAGGCGACATGGGCGTTGCCGCGCTCGCCGGTGAAGTCGGTGACGAAGAAGCTGCCGCCGGTCAGAGAGCGCTTCAAGCCCGCGAACAGGCCGCCGCCTGTGTTGGTGTGCATGTTCACGCTGTCGCTCATCCAGGCCATGGCGTGGGTCTGGCTGTAGACCGTCTCGCCGGGCGCCAGGTCGATGCTGACCGTCTGCATGACCGTTCCGGTGATCTCGTAGCGCATGGGCGACTCCTCGAAGGGCGTGAGATGGCGCGACAATAGGCGTCGCGGGCCCAGGGCGGAAGTTGGCGCGCGCCGTCACGGGACGGCCTTGATTGTCGTGATAAGGCCGCCGACCGGCCAGTCCGGCCGAGGCAGCGCGGAGCGGCGATCTTGAAGACGATGGTGGTGTTGGCGGCGGCGGCTCTCGCCCTGGCCGGATGTCAGAAGCCCAAGCCGGCGACGGACCTGAACAGCGAGCTTGAGGCCCAGATCCTGGCCTGGCGGACCGGCATCGTGAAGACCGACAAGGCCTGCGCCGCCAAGGCCGACGCCTGTACCGGCTTCGACGTCGGCTGCAAGGGCGCCCAGGCGATCGGCCCGGCCGAGGCCGCCAAGGGCGTGACCGCCAAGGTGGTGGTGGCGATGAGCTGGAACGCCTTCGATCCCAAGGACGGCGACGCCGATCCGGTGTCGCGCACGCGGCGGTTTGTGAAGGCGGGCGGGGTGTGGACGGGCGAGGACGTGGCGCCGGTGAACCTGTCGACCTGCAGCTAGGCGTGGCGGGCGCCGCAAGGCTTTGAACCACGAACCTCACGAACCTCACGAACGGATTGGGGGGGCTGGCTAGGCTGGTGGTGACGGCGCCGGCCTAAGAGCTGACCACGAAAAACACGAAAAGCACGAACGGGCGGCTGAGGCGCTCGGGGTGAGGAATTGGCGCGCTTGCGCGCGGTGGAATGACTTGCGGCCTTGAAGCTGCGGTTCGTGTGGTTCGTGTGGTTCGTGGACCAACTTATTTCTGAAGACCCGCCGCTCAGACGGCGGGGCCGGCCCATTTGCGGCCCCAGGCCTGGGCGGGGCGTTCCAGGGCGATGTGCAGCAGGGCGGCGGCGGCCAGGGTGGCGATGACCAGGACGGCCAGGGCAGCGGCGGCGGTCGCGGGGGCCGGGTGGCTGGAGATCCCCCAATGGCTGAGCGCCATGAGCGGCATCGAATGGATCAGATAGAGCGGGAAGGAGATGCGCCCGAGCGCGTGGACCGGCTTCGACGCCAGCAGCGCATCGACCGGGCCGCGCTGGAAGGCCAGGGCGAAGACCAGCAGGGCGAATCCTGGGGGCGCGGTCCAGGCGAGGTCGGGCCGCACGCCGCCGGCGGCGATCAGGACGAGGGCCGCGAGGCTGAGCGGCGTCGCGGCGCGGGCGGCCCAGGTGGGCGCGCGGGCGAAGGCCTTGGCCAGGGCCGCGCCGGCGGTGAGGCCGCAGCCCATGCGGATGAGCGCGCTGCGCAGATCATAGAAATTGTCGGCGGTCTGGTGCGCAGCGACCTGGAAGGTGAGCAGCAGGGCCAGGCTGAGCGCGGCGACGGCGACCGGCGCCCAGAAGCCTTTGGCGCGCATCAGGACCCAGGCCAAGACCGGGAAGGCGGCATAGCCGACCAGCTCGGCGGAGAGCGACCAGACCGGCTCGTTCCAGTCGCCCTTGCCCGGCAGGCCCCAGCGGGTGGCCAGCAGGGCGGTCCTGAGGAAGGCGGGGCCCGAGAGATTGCCGGGCGCCTGCGCCCGGAACCAGGCGGCAAAGGCCGGGTCGGCGGCGACCAGCAGGGCGACCAGTACCAGCGCCGCGAGGCTGAGCGGATAGACCCGCGCGATCCTGAGCTTGAAGAACCGCATCAGCCGCGCGCGGGAGAGGCGGGCGAGGTCGGCTCCATGGGCGTGCATCAGGACGAAGCCGGACAGGGCGAAGAACAGGTCCACCCCCGCCCAGCCGAACCGCGACATGGGGATCAGGGTGAGACCCGGCAGGCCCAGGCCGAAGCCGGCGTTGGTCACGTGGTAGAGATAGACCCAAAGGGCGGCGACGCCGCGAACGCCGGTGAGGCTGCGCATGGTCACGCCGCCGACGGCCTGAGCGTCTCGAAATAGTAGCGCCGGAACTCGCGGGTGGCGCGGTCGGTGGCGACAGAGTGTTCTTGCGCGAGCGGCGGGACCTCGGAGGGCTGGGAGCTCTCGACCACGGCGCGGTCCTCGTCGGCGATGCGGGCGTTCATGCGCGCGAAAAACGGTTCAAGCAGGCCCAGCTTGGCGAAGTCGCGGGAGGCCACGACCATCAGCCGGGTGGTGGCCTGGTCCACCGGGATCACCAGGGCGTGGATGCGCAGGTGGCGGCCGGGGATCGGGATGTGCAGGGCCATGATGTTGGGGCGGTGGAATTCGAGGTGCGCCCCCTTGTCGTCGCCGTCGAGAATGGCCCGGCTGCGGCCGCCGAAGGCCGTGTCCTCCCAGGTGATCTCCATGGTGGATGTGGGCGTCATGCGCCGGCGCACCGGCTTGCCGATGGTGGCGCGGTGGACGAAGGGCAGGTGCGGGCTGTCGAGCATGTTCTCCATGGCCCGCGTCCAGTGGCAGGCCCAGGTGCGCGCGATCAGGGTGCGGCGCAGGCCGGGCGCGATCAGGCCTTCCGGCGGCTGGGGCTCGACCGGCGCGGTGGCTCCCGGCGCGGTGTAGACCCAGATCAGGTCGCCCAGTTCGCGGACCGGGATCGGCGTGGCGCCCAGGGTCTCGCGGCGCGCCTGGGGATTGAAGGGCACGTGCCGGTTCGCGCCCGTGCGGTCGAAGCGCCAGCCGTGGAAGGGGCATTCGAGGCAGCCGTCCGGGGCCACATGGCCGAGGGACAGGGCGACGCCCCGGTGCGGGCAACGGTCGATGAGGGCGCCGACCTGACCCCGGGCGTCGCGGAACAGCACCACCCGCTCGCCGGCCAGGGTGAGGCCGAGCGGCGTGCGGCCGAGGCTGCGGGCGGTGACCAGCGGGGTCCAGACATGGGCGAAACCGTCGAACATGCGAGCGACTATGGCCGAGGTCGGGCGCCGTCCCAAGGCCGAGTGCATGTGAGTTCACATCACAAGATTTGGGGCGAGATGTCGTTTGTCACGTCCCGGGGCGGCGCCCATCCTCGCGCGACATCTGGGAGGACGAGATGAGCGAGGACGCGGTCTGGCGGGACGAACGCCTGAAGCAGAGGGTCACCTTCGATCAGGTGGCCAAGACCTATGACACGGCGCGGCCGGCCTATCCGGACGCGGTCTATGCGGACGTGGCGGCGTTCGCAGGCCTGAAGGCGGGCGAGCGGATCCTGGAGGTGGGCTGCGGCTCAGGCCAGGCGACGGCGGGGTTCGCCCGGCTGGGACTGCCGCTGCTGGCGCTGGATCCAGGTGGCGAGCTGCTGGCGATCGCGAGGCGCAATCTGGCGGAGGCCGGGCACGTGGGGTTCGTCGAGACCACCTTCGAGGCCTGGCCGCCGGAGCCCGGGGCGTTCCGGCTGGTCGCCTCGGCCCAGGCGATCCACTGGGTGGCGCCCGAGATCCGCTTCGCCAAGGCCGCCGCGGCCCTGTCGCCCGGCGGGACCCTGGCGGTGTTCGGCAATGTGCCCAAGGCCGTGCCGGAGGCGGTGCGAAGCGCGATCTTCGGGGTCTATCTGGCGGTCGCGCCGGAGCTGCTCGGGAATACCGCGCCGGAGACCTGGTACCTGCCGAGCGGGCCTGTGGCCGGGCTGATCGCCGAGACGCCGGCCTTCGGGCCGGTCGAGCACCGGGCCTACGCCTGGTCGATCCCGCAGACGGCGCAGAGCTATCGGGCGCTGATGAGCACCAAGTCCTACCACCAGGCCCTGCCGGAGCCGAAGCGCACGGCGCTGCTGGACGGGATCGAGGCGGCGATCGCCAAGGTCAGCGACGGGTTCGAGTTCGACTACGAGACGCACCTGTACCTGGCGAAGGCGGGGTGAGGTCGGGCGCTGCGGAGAAGGATTTCGTCCACGAACCACACGAACCACACGAACGGGTGGTTGAGGGGCTCGTGTTGGAATGAGGCGCGCTTGCGCGCGGTCGGGTGATCCGCGGTCTCGCAGCTGAGGTTCGTGTGGTTCGTGTGGTTCGTGGTCAATTCTAGCTGAGGGCGCGGCGGGCCGGCCCCTCACCCAACCGTCGAGAGCGAGCCGGACCGCTTGGTCCGGCTATGCGTGGCGCCAATGGTTTGGCGACACGCCGCTCTCGACCCCCACTATGTGGGGAGAGGGCTTAGGCGGCTAGGCTTCGCCGCGGTCGGCGCGGGCCTTGGCCATGGCCTTCACCAGGCCGAACGAGCCCAGGAAGTAGTGGAAGGCGGCCCAGAGGTAGAAGCAGAGCGAGACGATCACGCCCTCGCGGGTGGCGTGGACCAGGGCGCCCTTGCAGTGCCCGGCCAGCTCGGCGGGCGAGCCCTTGGGGGCGATGCCGCCGGGGCAGGCTTCCGCGAAACGTTCGCCGGCCTTGGTCGCGCCGCCGATCATCTGCTGCAGGCTGGCGACGATGCCGTTCTCGCCCGGATGGGTGAAGTTGAACTGGGCGAAGTGGTCGATCAGCCAGCCGGTGAAGGGCGGGCCGCCGCCGAGCGCGATCAGGTTCAGGAAGAAGAACAGCAGCGCGGTGGCCGTGGCGCGGCGGCGGGTCTCCACCATGTTCTGCACCACGCCGAAGGTCGGGCCGAGATAGGTGTAGTGGAAGATGCCGGGGATCAGCAGGATCATGGCCGCGGTCTGCCAGGAGGGCTGCAGATAGGCGGCGATGTAGATCGGGGTGGCGATGGTCAGACCGATGGCGGGGGTGAGCGCGTACCAGCGGGCCGAGCGCTTGGACATGCGGTCGGTGATGACCCCGCCCAGGATGGTGCCGATGCCCGAGGAAAAGCCGCCGACCAGGCCGGTGATCAGGCCGACCTCGGCATAGTTCAGGCCGAAGGTGCGGGTGAAATAGGGCGGCACGAACTGGCCCGAGCCATAGGAGCCGAAGGAGGCGATGGTGACGCCCAGCACCATGTTGGCCACCGGCCACTTGAGGAAGAGGGTCTTGGCGACCGAGCCCAGCTCCTTGAGTTCGCCCCAGATCGAGAAGGCCGGCACGACGGGGGTGACGTCCTCCGGCGAGACCGGATGCTCCTGGATGTCGGAATGGCCGCGCTTGGGCTCCTTGATGATCAGCTTGATCAGGATGGCGACGATCACGCCGGGCAGGCCCACCAGCATGAAGGCGATGCGCCAGGAGAAGTTCTGGGCCAGCCATCCGCCGACCACTGCGCCGATCATGGTGCCGGCCGGAATGCCGAAGGAATAGATCGACAGCGCCGTGGCCCGCTTCTTGGGCTCGTAATAGTCGCTGATCAGGGAGTGGGCCGGCGGGGACAGGCCCGCCTCGCCAAAGCCGACGCCGAAGCGATAGGCGGCCAGGGCCGCGAAATTGCCGGCGGTGCCGCAGAGCGCGGTGAAGCCAGACCAGATCACGATGGCGGCGGCGATGATGTTGACGCGGCTGAAGCGCTCGGCGATGCGCGCGATCGGAATGCCGAGCAGGGTGTAGAGCAGGGCGAAATAGAGCCCGCCCAGCAGGCCCAGCTGGGTGTCGGTGATCTTCAGGTCGACCTTGATGGCCTGACCTATGGTGGAGATGATCGTCCGGTCGATGAAGTTGAGGGTGTAGGCCGTGACCAGCAGGGCCAGAACCGTTCCTCGATAGAGATTGGAATAGACCGTCTTTCCGGTCTCCGCCGAATCCGCCGCCCCGCTTGCCGCCATGAACTCACGCCCCCCAGACACACTTTGTTTGGACCGACCATAGGCGGTCGCGGCGGTCCAGGGGAAGGGGGGACGCGCGTCGGCCCTGGCCGGGAGGGCTGTTCGCGCGTTAGGGTCGAAGCCGCCCTTGAAGGAGCCTCCATGGTCCCCGCCCGCCTGTCCGTCCCCGCCGCCGCCCTGGCGATCCTGATGCTGAGCGCCTGCGATCGGGCCGCGCCGCCCGCGCCGGCCGTCCCCCGCGGCTCCGG
>NZ_JALDPT010000041.1 GCF_022695515.1 Phenylobacterium aquaticum | reverse complement strand
TGTGGTGAAGTCCGGCGATGTGATCGCCGAGATCGAGACCGACAAGGCGACCATGGAGGTCGAGGCGGTCGACGAGGGCGTGGTCGAGGACGTTCTGGTTCCGGAAGGGACCGAGGGCGTGAAGGTCAATACGCCGATCGCGCGGCTGACCGGGGAGGGGGAGGCGGCGGCGCCGGCCGCCAAGCCGTCGCCCGAACCGACGAAGGTCGCCGCTCCGGCGGTCGCGCCTGCCGCTGCGCCTGTTCCGTCGCCGGTCGCAAGCGCCCCGGTCCCGGCCGTCCATTCCGACGGCGGCCGCATCTTCGCCTCGCCGCTCGCGCGCCGGATCGCCCAGCAGAAGGGGCTGGATCTGTCCGCCCTCAAGGGCTCGGGCCCGCATGGCCGGATCATCAAGGCCGATGTCGAGTCCGCGACGCCGGGCGCCGCTCGTCCCGCGCCGGCCGCCATTGGCGGCGGGGCGACCATGGCGCCGGTGGCCCCGCGTCAGGTGCTGAACCTGGCCCAGATGGGCATTCCGGACGGCAGCTATGACCTCATCCCGCTGGACGGCATGCGCAAGACCGTGGCGCGGCGGCTCACCGAGAGCTTCCGCGATGTGCCGCACTTCCCCCTCACGCTCGATCTCGAGATCGACGCCCTGCTGGCTGGCCGGGTGAAGATCAACGCCCTGCTGGAGAGCCAGGGTGTGAAGGTCAGCGTCAATGACCTGGTGATCAAGGCCGCGGCCATCGCGCTCAAGCAGGTGCCGGAGGCCAACGCGTCCTACACGCCCGAAGGCATCGCCATGCACCACCATGCGGACATCGCCATGGCGGTGGCTCTGGAGGGCGGGCTAATCACCCCGATCATCCGGGCGGCGGAGACCAAGGGTCTGGCCCAGATCGCCACGGAGGCCAAGGATCTCGCGGCCCGGGCGCGCGCGCGGAAGCTGAAACCTGAGGAGTTCCAGGGCGGGACCTTCTCGATCTCGAACCTGGGCATGTACGGGATCAAGGCCTTCTCCTCGATCATCAATGAGCCCCAGGGCGCGATCCTGTCGGTGGGCGCGGGCGAGCAAAGGCCTGTCGTCAAGAACGGCCAACTGGCCGTGGCCACGGTGATGACCGTCACCATGACCTGCGATCACCGGGTCGTGGACGGGGCCGTCGGCGCGCGCTGGCTCGCCGCCTTCAAGGCCCTGATCGAAGACCCCATCACGATGATCGTCTGAGGAGCCCGACCATGGATTTCGACGTCGTCATCATCGGGTCCGGCCCCGGCGGCTATGTGACCGCCATCCGCGCTAGCCAGCTGGGTCTGAAGGTCGCCATCGTGGAGCGCGAGCTCCTGGGCGGCATCTGCCTGAACTGGGGCTGCATTCCCACCAAGGCCTTGCTCAAGTCTGGCGAGGTCTATGAGCAATTGGGCCATCTGGCCGACTATGGCCTGAAGGTCGAGAAGGCCAGTTTCGACTTCCCGGGCGTGGTGGCGCGGTCGCGCAAGGTTGCGGCCCAGCTGAACTCCGGCGTCGCCTTCCTTATGAAGAAGCACAAGATCGAGGTGATCGAGGGCACGGCGAAGCTGGAGAAGGGCTCGCCTGCGCCCAAGGTCGTCGTGGCGTTGAAGGCCGGCGGATCGCGCACGGTTCAGGCCAAGCACGTGATCCTGGCCACCGGGGCGCGGGCCCGCACCATTCCCGCCATCGGGTTGGAGCCGGACGGCGAGCGGGTGTGGACCTATCGCGAGGCCCTGACCGCCAAGGCCTGCCCCAAGTCTCTGATCGTCATCGGCTCTGGCGCCATCGGCATCGAGTTCGCGAGCTTCTACCGGGCGCTGGGCGCCGACGTGACCGTGATCGAGGCCCTGCCGCGGATCCTGCCGGTTGAGGACGAGGAGGTCTCCAAGGCCGCCCACAAGGCCTATGAGAAGCGCGGCCTGAAGTTCCGGGTCGGCGCCAGCGTGAAGAAGCTCACCAAGCTCAAGGCCGGGGTGTCGGTCGAGCTTGAAGCGGGCGGCAAGTCCGAGACCCTCGACGCCGAGGTCGCCATCGTCGCGGTCGGCATCGTCGGCAATGTCGAGAACCTGGGCCTGGAGGCCCTGGGCGTGAAGATCGACCGGACCCATGTGGTCACGGACGCCTATGGCGCGACCGGGGTGGCGGGGCTCTACGCCATCGGCGACGTGGCCGGTCCGCCGTGGCTGGCGCATAAGGCGAGCCATGAGGGCGTGCACTGCATCGAGCACATCGCCGGCGTCCCGGCCTCGAACCTCCATTCGCCGATCCCAGGCTGCACCTATTCGACGCCGCAGATCGCCTCGGTCGGCCTCACCGAGGCCCAGGCCAAGGAGAAGGGGATTTCGGTCAAGGTGGGCCGCTTTCCCTTCAAGGTGAACGGCAAGGCCATCGCCTCAGGCGAGACCGAGGGCTTCGTGAAGACGGTGTTCGACGCCAAGACGGGCGCCCTGATCGGCGCTCACATGATTGGCGCAGAAGTCACTGAAATGATTCAGGGCTTCACCATTGCGATCACGTTGGAATCCACCGAGGCCGAGCTGCAGGCCACCGTGTTCCCGCACCCGACCATGAGCGAGGCCATGCATGAGGCTTCCCTCGACGCCTTCGGCATGGTGCTGCACGTCTAGAGCGCGGCGCGAAGCCTGACCGGCACGGACTTGTAGGCGGGCGTCCCGCTGCGCTGGTCGTGATCGTCCAGCACCACGAGACCGTTGGTCTCGGGATAGTAGGCGGCCAGGCAGCCGCGCGGCAGGTCGCGGGCGATGGCGGTGAAACGCCGCACGGCGCGCTCGCCGCTGGCGTCGAAGGCGGCGAGCAGGTCGATCGCGTCGCCGTCTTTCAGGCCTCTGGCCGCCAGATCGTCCTTGTGGGCGAACACCACGTCGCGCCGACCGAACACTCCGCGATAGCGGTCGTCCTGGCCGTAGATGGTGGTGTTGTACTGGTCATGACTGCGCAGGGTGGTCAGCAGCAGGACCTCCGGATCGCCCTGACGCGGATCGGCGCCCGTGACCGCATAGGTCAGGAAATGGGCCTTGCCGCTGGGCGTGGTCCAGACCCGGTCTGACGGCGCGACCGGCAGGCGGAAGCCGCCGGGGACCCGAATCTTGGCGTTGTAGTCGGCGAACAGCTTGGGCAGGACGGCGGCGATCAGCTCTCGGATCCTGTCATAGTCGGCGACCAGGGCGTCCCAGTCGACGGGATCGGTCGCTCCGAAAGTCGCCTTGCCGATCCCGGCGACGATGGCGATTTCCGACTTGAGGTCGGGCGAGGCCGGCGGATTGAGCCCGCGCGAGGCGTGGACCATGGACATGGAGTCCTCGACCGTCACCGCCTGGCGGCCCGTGGCCTGATGGTCGAGCTCGGTGCGGCCGAGGCAGGGCAGGAGGAGGGCGCCGTCGCCGATCAGCAGGTGGGTGCGGTTGAGCTTGGTCGCGACATGGACCGAAAGCTTGAGATTCCGCATGGCGGCGAAGGTGCGCAGCGGATCCGGCGCGGCGACGGCGAAATTGCCGCCCAGGCCCAGGAACACCCGCGACTCCCCACGTTCCATGGCGGCGATGGCCTCGACCACCGTGTGGCCGTGCTTGCGTGGCGATTGGAAGCCGAACACCCCGTCCATGGCGGAGAGGAAGGCCTCGGTGGGTTTCTCCCAGACCCCGACCGTGCGGTCGCCCTGGACGTTGGAGTGACCGCGCAGGGGACATATGCCCGCGCCGGGTCGGCCGATATTGCCGCGCAGGAGCAGCAGGTTGACCAGTTGCTGGACGGTGGATGAGGCGTTGCGGTGCTGGGTGAGGCCCATGCCGTAGCAGAGGATCACCGCCTTGGCCTCGGCATAGGTGCGGGCGGCCTCCTCGATCTGGCTGCGGGGCAGGCCGGATGTGCGCTCCAGGTTCGCCCAGTCCTGGCCTGCGAGATCGGCGGCCAGGGCGTCGAAGCCCAGGGTGTGCTCGGCGATGAAGGCGTGATCCAGGATCGGCGGGCGGCCGGCGGCGAGCGCCTCGATGTCCCAGGCGATCAGGGCCTTCATCATGCCCTGGACCAGGGCCGCGTCGCCGCCCAGCGTCGGCTGATAGTAGCGCGAGGCGATCTCGGTCGAGGTGAAGGTCGCCATCTCGACCGGATCCTGGGGCGAGGCGAAGCGCTCCAGGGCGCGTTCCTTCAGGGGGTTGAAGACCAGGATCCCGGCGCCGCGTCGCGCGGCGTCGCGCAGGGTGGCCATCATCCGGGGATGGTTGGTGCCGGGGTTGTGGCCGAAGCTGAGAATCAGGTCGGCGTGGTCGAAATCCTCCAGGGTGACCGAGCCCTTGCCCAGGCCGATGGAGTCCGGCAGGCCGACGCTGGTCGGCTCGTGGCACATGTTGGAGCAGTCGGGGAAATTGTTGGTGCCGAACCGCCGGCCGAGCAGCTGGTAGAGAAAGGCCGCCTCGTTGGAGGCCCGCCCAGAGGCGTAGAACTCGGCCTGGTCCGGATGATCCAGGGCGTTCAGGGCCTGGGCGGTGCGCGCGAAAGCCTCGTCCCAACTGATCGGCAGGTAACGGTCGGTGGCCCGGTCAAAGGCCATGGGCGCGGTGAGGCGGCCTGCGTCCTCCAGCTGGTGATCGCTCCAGGTGAGGAGCTCGGTCACGGTATGGGCGGCGAACAGTTCCGGCGTGGCGCGCTTGGAGGTCGCCTCCCAGGCCACGGCCTTGGCGCCGTTCTCGCAGAACTCGAAGGACGAGGTGTGCTTGGGGTCTGGCCAGGCGCAGCCGGGGCAGTCGAAGCCATCGGGTTGATTGGCGTGCAGCAGGGTCCGGCCGCCCTCGACGACCGTGTGCTGGTCCTGAAGGGCGTGGCCCACGGCCTTGAGCGCGCCCCAGCCGCCAGCCGGGGCGTCGTACTTGCGGACGCCGCGTTTGCGCTTGTCAGACATGGGCAGGCGCCTCGGCGATCATGCGCTCGGGATGGCTGAACACGGCGTGGCCGTCCGGTCGGGCCAGGGCGATCAGGGTGACGCCCGCCTCCTCGGCCTTGAGGATCGCCAGGTCGGTGGGGGCGGAGACGGCCACGATCATCGGACAGCCCATGCGCGCGGTCTTCTCGACCATCTCGAACGAGCAGCGGCTGGTGACCACCACGAAACCCTCCGAGGCGTCCAGCCCGGCGCGCACCAGGCCGCCGGCCAGCTTGTCGAGCGCATTGTGGCGGCCGACATCCTCGCGGACCATGACGAGCGTGCCGTCGGCGCGGGCGAAGGCGGCTGCGTGGGTGGCCCGGGTCAGGCGGCCCAGGGTCTGGAGCTCGCTGATCGCCTCTGTCGCGGAGTGCGCCGCCTCGTGCCGAAAGGATTGGCCGGGGCGGACCCGGGGCAGGGGGCGGACCGCATCGGCCAGCCGCTGCACTCCGCAGAGCCCGCAGCTCGAGCGGCCCTCCAGCCCGCGGGGGCGTGCCCGCCGGACGCGGCCGGCGGGCGACAGGGCGAGGTCGATCAGGACGCCGGCCTCGGTGCGCTTTTCCGTGACGGCCAGAATCTCGTCGGCCTCGGCCACCCCCTCGGTGATCGCGAATCCGATCGCCAGATCCTGCAGATCGGCCGGGGTGGTCATCAGCACCGTGTGGGGCCGTCCATCGAAGGACAGGCCGACCGCCTCTTCCCGGGGGGTGATCCGCTCCATCTGGCGGACGCCGCCTTCGGCGCGCCACTGGAGGCCTGTGCGGGGTTGGGTGACCGGGCTCTGGTCCATGGCGCGTCCTTGCCGGGAGGATCTGGGTCGAACCTCATCCTAGCCGCTTCGGTTCCCGGCGGGAGGCCAAATCGCCGCCCCGGACGCCGCCACCGTAGTTTCCCCAGCTTGTGGCGCGATGGCCGTGACGCCCAGGCTCGCGACCGCCGACCACAAGGCCGAGACCGCGATGAATGTGACCGAAGCCCTTGAGACCCGCATGACCTGCCGGGCCTTTCTGACCACGCCCGTGCCCGAGGCGACGGTGCGGGCGATCCTGACAGAGGCCGGCCGCGCGCCCTCCGGCGGCAATCTCCAGCCCTGGCGGGTGTGGGCCCTGTCGGGGGAGGCTCTGGCGGCGCTCAAGGGCGCCATCACCGCGAAGATCGCCGCGGGCCAGATCTCTGACGGCCAGACGGAGTACAACATCTATCCGCCGGACATGGGCGAACCCTATCTGGGACGGAAGTTTCGGGCGGGCGAAGCGATGTATGCGGCCCTGGGCGTAGCGCGCGAGGATCTCGGGTCGCGCATGCGGGAATATGTCCGCAACTTCGAACTGTTCGATGCGCCGGTCGGCCTGATCTTCGCCATTGATCGCGGCCTGGCCCAGGGACAGTGGGCGGACCTGGGCATGTACATGCAGTCGATCATGCTGCTGGCTCGCGAGCACGGCCTGCACACCGCGGCCCTGGAGTCCTGGGCCCTGTGGCACGCGACGGTGCGGGAGGCCTTGGACATCCCGCCCGAGCTGATGGTGTTCTGCGCCATGGCGATGGGCCGCCGCGACGAGACCCATCCGATCAATCAGTACCGCAGCGATCGCGAGCCGCTGGAGGCGTTCGCCACCTTCGCCGGCTTCTAGGCCGCGCGACGGCCCTCGGCTTCGGCCATGCGCTGGATGGCGACATAGTCGGTCTTGCCGGTGCCCAGCACCGGGATCTCCGGCACTTTGATAATCTTGCGCGGCACCGAAAGTTCCGGCGCGCCGATCGACTGGGCGTGGGCGACCAGCGAGCCGGACTCCGCGTCCCGGCGGTCGGTGACCAGGACCAGGCGTTCGCCCTTCTTGGAGTCGGGCATGGCGATGACGGCGTGGCGGCTTTCCGGCCAGACGGCGAGCGCCAGGTCCTCGGCGGCGGTGAGGGAGACCATCTCGCCGCCGACCTTGGCGAAGCGCTTCACGCGCCCGAGAATGGTGATCCAGTTGTCCTTGCTGACATCGACGACGTCGCCGGTGTCGTGCCAGCCGTCGGCCAGGGATTCGATCGAGCCGTCGGGGCGCAGATAGCCGGCCATGACATTGGGGCCGCGCACATAGAGCCGGCCGCCGCCGGGAATGCCCTCGACGGATTCCAGCCGCGTCTCCATGCCGGGCAACAGCCCGCCGACCGTGCCGCGACGATTGTCCGTCGGCGTGTTCACCGCGATGACCGGGGCCGCCTCGGTGGCGCCATAGCCCTCGAGCACGGGGACGTCGCCGAACTTCTCGCGGATCAGGTTGTGGGTCTCTTCCCGAACCTTTTCAGCGCCACAGACGATGAACTTCAGGCCCGAGAGCTCGTCGCCGGACGAGGCGCGAGCGTACTGGTTCACGAAGGTGTCGGTGGCCAGCAGGATCGAGGCCTTGGTGTCCTTGAGCAGCGGCGGAATGATCTTGGTGTGCAGCGGCGAGGGATATTCGAACGCCTTCATGCCGGTCAGGATCGGCAGCAGCACGCCGCCGGTCAGGCCGAAGCAGTGGAAGGTCGGCAGGGGATTGAACATCACCCAGTCGGGATCGAGATCGATGTGGGCCGCGATCTGATTGACGTTGGCGACCAGGTTCTCCTGGGTCAGGACCACACCCTTGGGCACGCCGAAGCTGCCTGAGGTGAAGAGGATGACGCCGGGATCTGACGGCTTGGTCTGGGCGAGGAACGGGCCGGGCATGGCCGCCGCGGTGGCGGCGAACAGCTTGTCGGCCAGACCCACGGACTCGCGAACGTCCTCGAGGTAGGCGACCTTGGCCACCGTCTCCAGCGCGTCGATCAGGTCGTGCAACTGACCTTGCTCGATGAACTTCTGGGCCGTGAGCACATGCTTCACCCCGGCCAGCTCGCAGGCGCCCTTCAGGTTCCGGATGCCGGCAGTGAAGTTCAGCATGGTCGGCACGCGGCCGAAGGCGTGCAGGGCGAAGAAGGTGACCACCGCCGCCGAACTGGCCGGCAGCATGACGCCGACCCGTTCGCCCTTCTTGGTGAAGGCGGCGATCTTGCGGCCCAGCGCGAAGGCGGCCCGGATCAGGTCGGTGTAGCTGAGCGGATTGCGGTCCTGGTCCTCCAGGATCAGCTTCTTGGCGCCGTACTTGGCGCGGGCGTCCAGCAGGGCGGAGAACAGGGACTTGGCGTTCTCACGCGGATCATATTGACGCGACAAAGGCGAAAACCTCCCCGACCGTTTCGCCGGTATTGTTGGAAGCTGAGCCTAGCCTCCGCCTTCGTCATTGAAAAGACACGTTACAATCCGTGAACCCCGTTCAGCGCTGGTGCGCCGTGTCTTCGTCGGAAGCCTCTGAATTCACGGGCGAAGCGGGGGCGGTGTGGGGAATGGCGACCGCACGGCTGGCCCAGGCCTTGTCGGCGACGAAGGCCGCGACGGCCTCAAACCAGGGGGTTCTCCAGGGATCGGATTCGAGGTGCAGGTCCGCTCGGGCGCCGGGGATCGGGAGGGTCACGCAGCGCTTCAGCGCCTTGCAGAGGGCCGTGGTCTCGGCGGTCGGGGCGCCGGCGCTCAGCACCAGGACGGGCGACTGGACGCGGGCCGCGTCGGTTTGCGCCAGCCGGCTGGCGGCCTGATGCGCCCCGCGCCAGCCCAGGCTGGGGTCGGACATCCGCAGGTCGGGATTGGCGGTCTGCCAGGCCTTGGCGAGGGCCCCGCGCCACAGATCATGGGTGTGGCCCTGTTCGCGTTCGTCCGGCCGGCTGCGGCTCCAGGGACGCCATCCGGCCATGGGCAGCCGGCCGAGCAGGGGCACGCGCCCGGCCCAGGCCTGGGCGCTGTCCTGGCTCACCGCCTTGGCGGCAAGGTTGGGAGAGGAGAGGACTACGCCATCGACCCTCAGGCCGGTCTCGGCGGCGCGCAGGGCCACCACCGCCCCGTCGGCATGGCCCAGCAGGACCAGGGGCACGCCGGGCTGCGGGCGGATCACCACCTTCACCAGGCCCTTCAGATTGGCGACGTCGGGATCGAAGCTGGGCGTATATCCAAGGTCACGGGGCAGGGTGAAGCGCGCCGAACCGCCCTGACCAGCGCGATCCAGAACCCAGACGGTGTAGCCACGGCGGGTGAGGGCGGCGACGGTCTCGAACCAGACCTCGGCGCTTTCGCCATAGCCTGGCAAGATCACGACGATGGCGCGCGGCGCATGCCAGGTCGTGGCGACCCCATAGCGCTGGATCGGATGGTCGCCGGTCTGGACGAATCCCCAGGCCCAGCCCTCGGGCGTGAAGAAGCGCGGACCGATCGAGGGCGGGGTGCGGCTCTCGGCGAACGCGCCCATCAGTTCGCCGCGACCGCAGGCCGCGAGCGTGAGCAGGAGCAGAGCGGCGATCAGGGCGCGGGCCATCGCCCTGTTTGAGCCAGTTTCGGGCCTGCGACGCAACAGCACTCAATCGCGGCTTGATCCGAAGCCCCTGAGCGCCGATCTAGGGGCCATGGCGACGGTCATCGACACCCTCACCGGCGCGCGTCCGCGCCACCCTGAAAAACAAGCCCGGCCGGACACGCCGATGCTGCGCAAGCCCGAGTGGCTGCGCGTGCGCGCGCCTGGCTCTGCGGGCTATAACGCCACCCGTGAAATCGTGAAGGCCCATGGCCTGACCACGGTCTGCGAGGAGGCGGCCTGCCCCAATATCGGGGAATGCTGGACCCAGAGCCACGCGACCATGATGATCATGGGCGAGGTCTGCACGCGGGCCTGCGCCTTCTGCAATGTCGCGACCGGCAAGCCGGACGCGCTTGACCCCACCGAGCCGCAGCGCGTCGCCGACGCCGTGGCCAAGATGGGGCTCAAGCATGTGGTCATCACCTCGTCGACCGGGATGACCTGGCCGATGGGGGCGCGGCCCATTTCGCCGCCGTGGTTTTGGCGATCCGCGCCGCGGCGCCGGACACCACCATCGAGATCCTGACCCCCGACTTCCTGCGGAAGCCGGCCTCGGCCGCCGAGGCGGTGATCGACGCCAAGCCGGACGTGTTCAACCACAATCTGGAGACGGTGCCCCGGCTCTATCTCTCGATCCGACCCGGCGCCCGCTACTATCATTCGCTGCGCCTGCTGGAGCGGGTGAAGGAGCGCGACCCCACTCGCTTCACCAAGTCCGGCCTGATGGTCGGCCTGGGCGAGGCCAAGGAAGAGGTCATGCAGGTCATGGACGACATGCGCTCGGCCGGCGTCGACTTCCTGACCATCGGCCAGTACCTGCAGCCGACCCGCAAGCACGCCGCCGTGGACCGCTTCGTCCATCCCGACGAGTTCAAGGCCTATGAGGAGATCGCCCGGGCCAAGGGCTTCCTGATGGTCTCGGCGAGCCCGCTCACCCGGTCGTCGCACCACGCCGGCGAGGACTTCGCCAAGCTCAAGGCCGCGCGGCTGGCCAAGGACGCGGCGCTCTAAGCTCTTGCGCCACCACGTCACCCGGATCCTGCCCTACCAGCCCGACCAGCTGTTCGCCCTGGTCGGGGATATCGAGTCCTATCCGCAGTTCGTCCCCTGGCTGACGGGCATGCGGACCTGGAACCACCGCGTGGATCCGGAGGGGGTGAGCTGGGCCGACGCCGAGGCCAGGGTGGGGTTCTCGTTCCTGCGTGAGAAGTTCTCGACCCGGGTGCGGCGCGACCCGGCGAGCCGCACCATCGATGTGGGGCTGCTGTCAGGGCCGTTCACGAACCTCAGAAACCGCTGGGTCTTCCACCCCGACCCCGCCGGAACGCGGGTCGAGTTCGACATCGAGTTCAGCTTCAAGACCCGCCTGCTGGAAGGCCTCCTGTCGCGCAACTTTGAGGGCGCGGTCGCCAAGCTGATGGGCTGTTTCGACGACCGGGCCGCCCAGCTCTATGGGCCCGGCGCAAGGCCGGCCTAGGGAACCAGCCGATCGAGCATGGCCTGCAGCGCGGCCTGAACCGCCGCGAGCTGGATCTCGGCGCGGGTTTCCAGCTGGAAGAATTCCTGCCGGTGCATCAGGCCGTGATTGGTGCGCGCCGTGGCGATGTGGACGGTGCCCACCGGCTTCATGCGCGTGCCGCCGCCAGGGCCGGCGACGCCGGTGATGGCGACCGAGAGGTGGGCGTTGGAGTTTTCCAAAGCGCCCTCGGCCATCATGCGGGCGACGGGTTCGGAGACGGCGCCCAGGTCGGCGATCAGGTCGCCGGGCACGCCCAGCAGCTCCTGCTTGGCGCGGTTGGTGTAGGTCACGAAGCCACGCTCGAAGACGTCGGACGCGCCGGAGATGGAGCAGATGGCGCCGGCCACCAGGCCGCCGGTGCAGCTTTCGGCGGTGACGATGCGCAGGGAACGCTGACGGGCCTCGTCGATCAGCAGTCGCGCCAGGGTCTCAATCTCGAGATTAAACATGCGGGCGACTCCGTTGAACGAGGCAGGACGGGGACCACAGCATTGCCGCCCCCCAGGATACAAGTCCGAACCGCCAAGTCGCGGTCAGGCGGGCAGCTCCACGGCGCAGACAGCCTGGGCCAGCAGGCCTTCCTGCCGCCCGGTGAAGCCCATGCCCTCCGTGGTGGTCGCCTTGACGCTGACCCGCGCCAAGGGCAGGCCGAGCAGCTCGGCCAGGCGGGCGCGCATGGCGTCGCGATGCGGGCGGATGCGGGGGCGCTCGCAGACCAGGGTCACATCGACATTGAGAATGCGGCCGCCCTGGGCCGACACCCGTTCGGCGGCGTGCAGGAGGAATCGGTCGGAGGCCGCGCCCTTCCACTGCGGGTCGGTGGGCGGGAAATGCTCGCCGATGTCGCCGTCGCCGATCGCGCCGAGGATCGCATCGGTCAGGGCATGAAGGCCGGCGTCGGCGTCGGAGTGGCCGATCAGGGTCTGGTCGTGATCGATCCTGACGCCGCAAAGCCAGACCGCCTCGCCGGGCCCCCAGCGGTGGGCGTCGACCCCCTGGCCGATGCAGGTGACGCGGGCGCCGCCCGCCAGGCGCTCGGCCATGGCGAAATCCTCCGGATAGGTCAGCTTCATCAACATCGGATCGCCCGCGACCAGGGCGACCCGCCCGCCCGTGCGCTCGACCACCGCCGCGTCGTCGGTGGGCTCCGCGTCACCCGGCCAGGCCGCATAGGCCGCGGCCAAGATGTCTCGCCGGAATGCCTGCGGGGTCTGGGCCCGCCACAGGCCGTCCCGCGACAAGGTCGCCTCGATCTCCGTCTGGCCACGCTTGAGCGTATCGGCGACCGGCAGGGCGAGAATCGCGCCATCGGCGGTCTCAAGGGCAGTGAGCAGAGCGGCGACCTGAGAGGTGGTGACAAAGGGGCGCGCCGCGTCGTGAACCAGGACGGGATCCCGCGGATCGCCGGCCAGGGCGGCCAGACCGGCCTGGACCGAAAGCGCGCGGGTGGCGCCGCCGGTGACGGCGCGCCAACCTGGCAGGCCGGCCAGGGCGTCGTCCGCGGCGGAGATGCGGTCGGCGGCGGTGACGACCACGATATCTTCAGCCCCTGCGGCCAGAAAGGTTTCGACCGACCACCTCAGGATGGGGCGGCCCGCCAGGTCGCGCCAGGGTTTCGGCGTACCCGGCCCGGCGCGGGTGCTGGAGCCGGCGGCGACGATGACGACGGAGAAGCTCATGGGCGGTCTGTTTAGGGCGAGGCGGGGCCATGTCCAGCGGGGCTGTTCGGAATGGGGAGTCTGCGGGCTTTACGGCGCCGCACAAAGTGCCTAAAAAGGGGGCGATGGGGATGACTAGAAAATGAGCAACACGCTCGCAGTCGGGGTAGTCGAGGTGCCGGGTCGGGCGTGGATAGCGCCCATGACCGGCGTATCCGACCTGCCGTTCCGCCGGGCCGCCAGCCGCCTGGGCGCGGCCTATGTGGCGACCGAGATGGTGGCCTGCGCCGAATTCTCGCGCGGTCGTCCGGATGTCGTTCGCCGCGCGGCGGTGGGGGAAGGCTTGCCGCTGATGGTGGTGCAACTGGTCGGTCGCGACCCGGTCCATATGGCCGAGGGCGCGCGGCTCGCGGCCCGCGCCGGGGCCCAGGTGATCGATCTGAACTTTGGTTGCCCCGCCAAGGAAGTCACCGGTGGCGCCATGGCGGGCTCGGCCCTGATGCGCGAGCCGGACCTGGCCGAGGCCCTGGTGGCCGCCGCCGTCGACGCCGTCGATGTGCCAGTGACCGTCAAGATGCGCCTGGGGTGGGACGAGAGCTCGAAGAACGCGCCGGAGATCGCCGCCCGCGCGGTGGCGCGGGGCGCGCGGGCGATCACGGTCCACGGCCGCACCCGCAGCCAGTTCTACAAGGGCGTCGCCGACTGGTCGGCGGTGCGCGCCGTGAAGGACGAGGTCGCCGTGCCGGTGATCGTCAATGGCGACATTGTCGATGCGGGCAGCGCCCGCCTGGCGCTTGAGCAGTCCGGCGCCGATGCGGTGATGGTGGGCCGCGGCGTCTATGGCCGGCCCTGGGTCGCCGCCCAGATCGAGGCGGGTCTTGCGGGCCTGGATTTTGTGGAACCTGACGCGGAGGCCCGGTTGGCCATCGCGCTGGATCACTTCCGCGACAGCCTGAACTTCTATGGGGATCGCCTGGGCCTGCGGATTTTCCGCAAGCACCTGGCGTCCTACGTCGATAACGCGCCCTGGCCCATGCAGGCCGAGGCCAGGCGGAGCGCCCGACAGGCGCTTTGCCGTGAGGAGGAAGCCATCCGGGTCGAGCATGGCCTGAGCGCGCTGTGGCGCGATCCTGAGAAGAGGTTGGCGGCATGACAGGGCGCACTTTGACCGTCCAGGGCGGTCTGAATCTGGAGGCCCTCAAGGCGGCCGCCTTCGAGCTGTCCCCCGAGCCGGCCCTGGTGGTCAGCCGGGACGGCGCGTTGGTGGCGGTGAACGAGGCGGCGGAGCGGTTGTTCGGCCAGGGACTGGGTCTGTTGACCCGCGGGCGGTTCCAGGCGGCCCTGCCGCCGGGCTCGGCCCTGGTCTCCCTGCTGAACCGGGCGCTGGAGGAAGACGCTCCGGTGCGCGAACGCGGGGTGGTGATCTCGCTGTTCGGACATCCCTCGTTCGAGGCGGATGGCGCCGCGGCACCTCTCGGCGACGGTTCGGTTCTGCTGACCCTGCATGTGCGGGGCGGGGCCTTCGGCGTCGAACGGGGCGGAGGCGTGGAGGCGGCCGGCCTGCGCACCATTGTCGGCCTGGGTCGGATGCTCGCCCACGAGATCAAGAACCCGCTGGCCGGCATTCGCGGCGCGGCCCAGCTGCTGAAGGTGGGCGCCAAGGCCGAGGATGGCCCGCTCGCCCAGCTGATCGTCGATGAGACCGATCGGGTCCGTCGGCTGGTGGACCGGATGGAGGCCTTCTCCGATGACGCTCTGCCGGACTGCGTACCGGTCAATATCCACCAGGTGCTCGATCGCGTCCGGGCGCTCGCCGCCAACGGCGTGGCCGACGGCCTGGGCCTGAAGGAGCATTACGACCCCTCGCTACCGCCGACCTATGGCGACGAGGATCAGCTGATCCAGATCTTCCTCAACCTCGTGAAGAACGCCGCCGAGGCGGCCCATTCCCGGGGCGACGGCCGGGGCGAGATCACCATTCGCACGGCCTTCCGTCACGGGGTGCGGGTGCGCGCCTCCAAGGGGCAGGCCCTGCGCGGCGCGCCGCTGGAGGTGCGGATCACCGACAATGGTCCCGGCGTGCCGGCCCATCTGCGCGAGAGCCTGTTCCAGCCCTTCGTCACCACCAAGGCCAATGGCGCGGGCCTGGGGCTCGCCCTGGTCTCCAAGCTGGTCGCCGCCCATGGCGGACTGATCGATTTCGACTCCGAGCCGGGGCGCACGACTTTCCGTGTGCTCCTGCCCATCGTTTCCGAAGAGGACGTGTCGGCATGAACGCGGTAGCCAACGCCAACAAGAAGATCCTGATCGCCGACGATGACAGCTCCATCCGTCTGGTGCTCAGCCAGGCCTTCACCCGCCTGGGCTATCAGGTCCGGGCGACGGGCAACGCCACGACGCTGCTGAAGTGGGTGTCGGACGGGGAGGGCGACCTCGTCGTCACCGACGTGATGATGCCCGACGAGAACGTCTTCGACGTGCTGCCGCGCATCCGCAAGGAGCGGCCCAAGCTGCCCGTCATCGTGATGAGCGCCCAGAACACCCTGCTGACCGCGGTCAGCGCGGCGGAGGTCGGCGCCTTCGACTATGTCTCCAAGCCCTTCGACCTCGACGACATGACCTCGGTCGCCCGACGCGCCCTGGCGCGACCGGCGGACTCCGAGGCCTCCAAGGCCCAGGCCCGGGCGGTGCGCGACGAGCGCCTGCCGCTGATCGGCCGCTCCGGCCCGATGCAGGACGTCTATCGCACCATCGCGCGCCTTGTCGGCGCGGACCTGACAGTGCTGATCCTGGGCGAATCCGGCACCGGCAAGGAGCTGGTCGCCCGCGCCCTGCACGACATGGGTCGGCGCAAGGACGGCAAGTTCGTGGTCATCAACCTGGCGGCCGTGCCGCGCGAGCGGGTCGAGACCGAGCTGTTCGGCCGCGAGGACGGCGATGTCGGCAAGCTGGTCGAGGCCGATGGCGGCACCCTGTTCCTGGACGAGATCGGCGACATGCCGCTCGACGCCCAGACCCGCCTGCTGCGGGTGATCGACGGCTCCGAGGCCGCGCTCAACCCCAAGACCGGCCGCCGGCCCAATGTGCGGATCATCGCCGCCACCAATCGCGACCTGCGCGGCCTGATCCAGCAGGGCCTGTTCCGCGAGGACCTGTTCTTCCGCCTGAACGTCGCGCCGCTGCGCCTGCCGCCGCTGCGCGATCGGGTGGAGGACATTCCGGACCTCGCCCGCGCCTTCCTGCTGCGCGCCAACCGCGAGGGCCTGCCGGCCAAGACCATCGACGCCAGCGCCCTGGAGCGCCTGAAGCTGCACTTCTGGCCGGGCAATGTGCGCGAGCTGGAGAACCTGATCCGTCGGATCTGCGCCCTCTATGCCGAGGAGCTGATCACGGCGCGGATCGTCGAGCGGGAGCTCGCCGACCAGCAGCCGGTCACGCCGGGCCAGGAGGGGCCGGTCACCCTGGCCACGCTCGTCGAGCGTCACCTGGGCGGCTATTTCGCCGAGCAGCCGGACGGCCTGCCGCCGATCGGGCTCTATGACCGGGTGCTGGAGGAGGTGGAGCGTCCGCTGATCCAGCTGACCCTGTCGGCGACCCGCGGCAACCAGGTCCGCGCGGCGGAGATCCTGGGCCTCAACCGCAACACCCTGCGCAAGAAGATCCAGGACCTGGGCGTGGAGATGAACCGGGGTCGTCGCTAGGGCCACGCCGGCCGTCGCGGAAAAGTGACGCTTTTGCGCAACAGACTGTTGAGTTTGGGGCACAGTTCCGCCTAGGGTGACCGGGCATGGCGTCCCTGGGTCACGATGTTGAGGCTCGGTCGACGCGCGCCGCACAGCTGTGGCGCGCGTTGCAGTCGCGCTATGTCCTGGGCGGCGGCTATGCGCTCGCGGCCATCCTGACCGGGGTGGCGATCCTGCTGGCGGCCGCGCCGCCGGAGACCGGGCCCCTGGCGCCGGCCAGCCGCAACATCCTGGTGATCCTGGGCTTCAACCTGGTGCTGATCCTGGGCCTTGCCGGCGTGGTCGGCCTGAGGCTGCTCGCCCTGCTCGACGCCCAGTCCAGCGACGCCGGCGCGCGTCTGCACCTGCGCTTCGTCACCCTGTTCGCGCTAGCCGCCGTGGCGCCTGCCGTGGTCGTGGCGCTGTTCTACGGCGTGCTGGTGAATCGCGGGGTCGACAACTGGTTCTCCAGCCGGGTCCAGACCGTGGTCGAGAACTCCGCCACCATTTCGCGATCCTATCTTGAGGATCAGCAGCGCTACATCAGCGACCATGTGGCCCTCATGTCGGCCGACCTGAACCGCGCCGCGCCGGGACTGGAGGCCAGTCCGGTGACCTTCAGCCACTTCCTGGCCCAGCAGGCGTCCTATCACGCGTTCCAGGCGGCCTATGTCATGGACCGCGACGGCCGCATCCTGGCCCGCGCCGAGGCTGACGACGCCCCGGCCTTCGTCACCCCGTCGCCGGCCCGCTTCAAGGCGGCGGACGAGGGCGACACCATCTCGGCCTCCTTCGATCCCAACGACATGGTGCGGGCCGTCTACCGGCTGCGCGCTTTTCCGGACGCTTATCTCTATGTGATGCGCCCCCTGGCCAAGGGGATGATCAGCCAGCTGCGCGACGCCGAGACCTCCGTGGTCTCCTATCGCGAAGCGGCCCAGAGCCGGGCGCGGATCCAGACTGTGTTCGCCCTGTCCTATGGGGAGACCGCGCTCCTGGTGCTGGTCGGCGCGGTGTGGCTGGGGATGGCGGCGGCGAACGGCATCTCGGGCCCGGTGGCGCGCCTGGTGCAGGCGGCGGGCCGGGTCGCCGGTGGGGACCTCACTGCGCGGGTCGACGCCGACAGCGATCCTGAGGAGATCGCTGTTTTGTCGCGCGCCTTCAATAACATGACCAGTGATCTTCAGCGCCAACAGGCGGCCCTGAAATTCGCCGGCGACGAGGCCAAGGAGCGCAGCCAGTTCATCGAGACCGTGCTGGCGGAGGTGTCGGCCGGGGTCATTGCGACGGACAGCGAAGGACTGATTTCGGCGGCCAATCGCCAGGCCGTGTCCCTGCTGGACCTGCCGGGCGACCGCGGACATGGGCGGGCCCTGGACCAGGTGGCGCCCGAATTCGCGGTCATCGCGGAGAACGCCCGCATCGCCGGCCAGGCCGAGGAAGAGGTCGACGTCGCCCGGGCGCGCGACACCCGCCGCCTGAGGGTGCGGGCCAGCCGCACCTCGGACGGCCTGGTGCTGACCTTCGACGACATCACCCGCCTGGTCTCGGCCCAGCGGAACGCCGCCTGGCGCGACGTCGCCCGTCGCATCGCTCACGAGATCAAGAACCCCCTGACTCCCATCCAGCTCTCCGCCGAGCGCCTGCAGCGTAAGTTCCGCAAGGGCGTGCCGGCCGAGGACCTGGAGGTCTTCGATCGCTGCACGGACACGATCGTTCGCCAGGTCGGCGACATCGGCCGGATGGTCGACGAATTCTCCTCCTTCGCGCGGATGCCGGCGCCCAAGTTCGCCGAGCAGGATGCGGCCGAGCTTTTGCGGGCCGGGGTGTTCGCCCAGCGCGTGGCGACGCCGGACATCACCGTCGAGCTGCGCGAGCCGATCCCGGAGATCACCCTGCTGGCCGATGGCCGCATGCTGGCCCAGGCCCTGACCAATGTGCTGAAGAACGCCTCGGAGGCCGTGGCCGCGCGGGTCGCCGAGACCCCCAAGCCCAAGGGCAAGATCACCACCGAGCTGGTGGTCGATACCGAAGGCCTGACCATCACCGTCGAGGACAACGGCCTGGGCCTGCCCGCCAAGGACCGTGACCGCCTGACCGAGCCCTATGTCACCACGCGTGAAAAGGGCACCGGCCTCGGTCTCGCCATCGTCAAACGCATCCTCGAGGACCATGGCGGGGAACTGATTCTGACCGACGCCCGGAGCGGCCGTGGCGCCCGGGCCATCCTGAAACTGCCGACCATGGCGATGATCCGCACCGGATCCGCGCCGGCGATGGTCGAGACGAATGTGGAGGTGAGCTGATGGCGGCTGATGTTCTGGTGGTCGACGACGAGGCCGATATCCGCGAACTCGTGGCCGGCATCCTCTCCGACGAGGGCTATGCGGTGCGCACCGCCAACGACTCGGAATCGGCGCTCGCGGCCATCAAGGCCCGCAAGCCGGCCCTGTTGGTGCTCGACATCTGGATGCAGGGCGGCGGCATGGATGGGTTGGAGCTGCTCGACCTGGTCAAGGAGCTCGATCCCGACCTGCCGGTGATCATGATCTCCGGTCACGGCAATATCGAAACCGCGGTCAGCGCCATCAAGCGCGGGGCCTATGAGTTCCTGGAGAAGCCCTTCAAGTCCGACCGGCTGCTGCTGGTGGTCGAGCGCGCGCTGGAGACCACGAACCTCAAGCGCGAGAACCGCCGCCTGCGGGTTCAGACCATCGCGCCCGACGGCCTGATCGGCCGCTCGGTGGCGACCCAGCAACTGCGCGGCCTGATCGCCAAGCTGGCCAGCGCCAACAGCCGGGTGCTGATCGCCGGACCGCCCGGCGCCGGCAAGGAGACCGTGGCGCGGATGATCCACGCCGCCAGCCCCCGGGCCAAGAACGAGTTCGTGGTGATCAGCGCCGCCGGCATGACGCCGGAGCGGGTCGATGTCGAACTGTTCGGCGAGGAGGCGGAGAGCGGCCGTCCGGCCAAGATCGGCGTGTTCGAACGCGCCCACGGCGGCACGCTCTATCTCGACGAAGTGGCCGACATGCCGCGCGAGACCCAGAGCCGCATCCTGCGCGTGCTGGTCGAGCAGCGATTCCGCCGGGTGGGCGGGGGCTCCGACGTGCAGGTGGATGTGCGGGTGGTCTCCTCGACCTGCCGCGACCTGCGCGAGGAAATCGCCGTCGGACGGTTCCGCGAGGACCTGTTCCACCGGCTGAACGTGGTGCCGGTCACGGTGCCCGGCCTGTCGGAGCGCCGCGAGGACATCCCCGAACTGGTCGATTATTTCATCCAGCGGATCTGCGAGGCGACCGGCATGGCCCGCCGCCGCCTGGCCGATGACGCCCTGGCCACCCTGCAGGTGCGGGCCTGGCCGGGGAATCTCAGCCAGCTGCGCAACAATATCGAACGGATGCTGATCCTGGCCTCGGGTGATCCGGCCGAGCCGATCACCGCCGACATGCTGCCGGGCGACGCCGCGCCGTCGGACAGCAATTCGTCCATGGGCGCCGAGCGGATCATCTCTCTGCCCCTGCGCGAGGCCCGCGAGGTGTTCGAGCGGGAATATCTGAACGCCCAGATGCTGCGGTTCTCGGGCAACATCTCCCGCACCGCCGCCTTCATCGGCATGGAGCGGTCCGCCCTGCACCGCAAACTGAAATCCCTGGGCCTGTCCGGGGCCCGACCGCTGGAAGAAGAGGACGCCTGATGGGCCGCATCGCCTATGTGAACGGAGCCTATGAGCGCCACGGCGAGGCCGCCGTGCACATCGAGGATCGCGGCTATCAGCTGGCGGACGCGGTCTATGAAGTCTGGGCCCTGTTCGACGGCAAGCTGGCCGACCCGGAAGGCCATTTCGCCCGCCTGGAGCGCAGCCTTTCGGAACTGAAGATTCCGATGCCGATGAACCAGCGGTCGCTGCTGGTGGTGCTGCGCGAGACGGTGCGGCGCAACCGGGTGCGGGACGGGCTGGTCTATCTGCAGGTCAGCCGCGGCGTCGCGCCGCGCGACCACGCCTTCCCGACCGATCCGGTGAGCCCCGCGGTGGTCATCACGGTGAAGGCGGTGGATCGCGCCGCCTCCGAGGCCAAGGCCGCCAAGGGCGTCTCGGTGATCACCACGCCGGAGAACCGATGGGGCCGCTGCGACATCAAGACCGTCGGCCTCTTGCCCAATGCGCTGGCCAAGCAGGCGGCCAAGGAGAAGGGCGCGGCCGAGGCCTGGTTCGTGGACGAGCTCGGCTTTGTGACCGAGGGCGCGTCGTCCAACGCCTGGATCGTCGATGGGGACGGGACGCTGCGCACCCGCGACACCAACGCCAACATCCTGCGCGGCGTCACCCGCCACACCCTGCTGGACATCATCCGCGAGAGCGGCCTGAAGGTGGATGAGCGGCCTTTCACGCCGGCTGAAGCCAAGGCGGCGAGCGAGGCCTTTATCACCGGCGCCGGCTCCCTGGTCCTGCCCGTGGTGGCGGTCGACGGCGCCCCGGTTGGAAAAGGGGTTGTGGGACCGGTGGCAAGTCGGCTCCGTCGCCTCTATATCGAGCGGGCGCGGGAGACCGCGATCTAGACTCTATTGCGCGATTGCGCCGGTCACAGACGGCGCGCTAGCGTGACCTTGCGTGTGTGGGGGTGATTTCGCCCCCGAACCAGAACAAAGGGCGACAAGCCATGTCGAACGAAAAGAAACAAAATCTCCAGGACACGTTCCTGAACAGCGTGCGCAAGTCGAAGACGCCGCTGACCATCTTCCTGGTGAATGGCGTGAAGCTTCAGGGCGTGGTGAGCTGGTTCGACAACTTCTGCGTCCTGCTCCGTCGCGATGGCCAGTCGCAACTGGTCTATAAGCACGCGATCTCCACCATCATGCCGGCCCAGCCTGTGCAGCTGTACGAGCCGGCGGAAGACGAGACGGATTGAGCTCAAAACCCATAGACCGTGCGGCGCCCGTCCAGGGCGTCGTCGTCATCCATCCCGAACGCGGGGACCGCGGCTCCGGCCGGAGCGCTGAGGCGCGCCTGGAAGAAGCCGTGGGCCTTGCGCTCGCCCTCGACCTCGAGGTGCGCGATGCGATCATCGCGCCGCTGCGAAAGGTCACGCCCGCCACCCTGTTCGGCAAGGGCAAGGTCGAGGAAATCGGGGAATTGTGCGAGGCGCACGACGCAGCCGTGGCTGTGGTCGATGACGCGCTGACGCCGGTCCAACAGCGCAATCTGGAGAAGGCCTGGCAGGTCAAGGTCATGGACCGGACGGGCATGATCCTGGAGATCTTCGCCCGCCGGGCCCGGACCCGTGAAGGCCGGCTGCAGGTCGAACTGGCGCGGCTGTCCTATGAGCGGTCGCGTCTGGTCCGGACCTGGACCCACCTGGAACGCCAGCGCGGCGGCTTCGGGGTCATGGGCGGTCCGGGGGAAACCCAGATCGAGACCGACCGCCGGCTGATCGCCGAGAAGATCGCCAAGCTGAAGCGCGACCTGCTGGAGGTGCGCCGCACGCGCAATCTGCAGCGCGCCGCTCGCCAACGCGCGCCTGTGCCCTCGGTCGCCCTGGTCGGCTACACCAATGCCGGCAAGTCGACCCTGTTCAATCGCCTGACCCAGTCGGCGGTCGTGGCGCAGGACATGCTGTTCGCGACCCTCGACCCGACGCTGCGGACCCTGAACCTGCCCGATGGGCGGCCCTGCATCCTGTCCGACACCGTGGGCTTCATCTCCGACCTGCCGCACGAACTGGTCGAAGCCTTCCGCGCCACCCTGGAGGAGGTGCGCGAGGCCGACGTGATCCTGCATGTCCGCGATCTCTCCAATCCCGACAGCGACGCCCAGGCGGCCGATGTCCGGGAGGTCCTGTCTCGGCTGGAGGTCGAGATCGACGAGCGGCGGCTGATCGAGGTCTGGAACAAGATCGACCTGCTCGATCCGGACACCAAGGACGAGGTGCTGGGCGACGCCCGCCGTGGCGGGGTTCCCGCCATTCCCGTGTCCGCCGTGACCGGGGAGGGGATATCCGACCTGCTCACCGCCATTTCCGGGCTCGTGGACGAGGCGCCGCCGGTGAGCGTGCATGCCCCGGCCGGCGAGGGCGCGGCGATCGCCTGGCTCTATCGCCATGGGCGGGTGATGCAGCGGGAAGACGACGATGCGGGCGGCGTCCATCTGGCGGTGCGACTCAGCCCGCAGGCGCTGGGGCAGTTCGAGCAGTTGTTCCCGCATGCGGGCCTGACGAGCTGAATCATGGGCATGGACTACGTCGCCATCGGCCCGGAGCGGCGTCGTGCGCCGCTGCATCTGCGGGTCATGACCGGGCTGGAGATCGCGGCCTTGGCGCCGGCCGTCTATGTCGCCCTGCAGGCCTTGGCGCTGGCGCTGGCGCAGGTCGCCGACGACCATCGGGCGGTGATCGCTTTCGTGGCGGCCATGGCGTTTCCGGTGGCCCTGATCCTCGGGCCTCTTTTCGCCTGGTTCGCCTTCCGGCGGCGGGCCGACGACCTGATCTGGCCGCTCCTGTGGTCGCCCTATATCTGGCCGGTGCTGATCATCGCGGCCTGCCTGGCCTAGGCCCTATTCCGCCGCCTTGGCCGCGTTCCACAGGGCGTCCATCTCGGCCAGATCGGACTGGGCGGGCGTCTTGCCGCGTTCGCGCAACGCCGCCTCGATGAAGCGAAAGCGCCGAGAGAACTTGGCGTTGGTGGCCCGCAGGGCGTCCTCGGGATCGATGTCCAGGGTCCGGGCGATATTGGCCGCGACGAACAGGACGTCGCCGAGTTCGGCACGGGCCTTCTCCCGATCACCGGCGGCGATCTCGGCCTCCAGTTCGCCGACCTCCTCGTGCAGCTTGTCCATCACCTCGGTGATGGTCGGCCAGACGAAGCCGACGCTGGCGGCGCGCTTGGACAGCTTCACGGCGCGGGTCATGGCCGGCAGGCCGGCGGGGACGTCGTCGAGCAGGCTTTCGGCCTTGCCCTTGGTCGCGCGCTCCTGGGCCTTGATCACCTCCCAGGCGGCGGTCTGCTCGTCGCTGGTGCGGGCTTCGGCCTCGCCGAACACATGGGGATGGCGACGGAGCATCTTCTCGCAGATGGCCTCGACCACGTCGTCGAAGGCGAAGGCGTTCTGTTCCTCGGCCATACGGGCATGGAAGACGACCTGGAACAGCAGGTCGCCCAGCTCCTCGCGCAGGTCGGAGAGGTTGTGGCGCTCGATGGCGTCGGCGACCTCATAGGCCTCCTCGACCGTGTAGGGCGCGATGGTCGCGAAGCTCTGTTCGAGATCCCAGGGACAGCCGCCCTGGGGATCGCGCAGCCGGGCCATGATGGCCAGCAGCCGGTCGATCGGTCGCTCCGCCTCCGCCATGATCACTCCGCCGGGCGGGCGACGGGGTGGATCTCCTCGACGAACTTGGGCTCCGCCGCCATTTCCGGCGCGGCTTCGGCCAGGTCGTGGGCGGCCTCGGCCTTGTCATGGGCGTCCAGGCCGGCGCGGATCTCGGAGTGTTTCTCGGAGGTCAGCTTGTAGCCGGCGATGATCGCGCTGGCGGCCAGGGCCAGGCCGGCGGGAACCAGGGTGAACATGGCCTGCAGGCCGGCTAGACCACTGGTCCCGGCCTTGGCGTGGGCGTCGAAGCCCATCATGGCCAGCACAGGGAAGGTGATGCCCACGGCCGAGGCCGAGCCGATCTTCACCGTGCCGGACAGGAGCGCATAGAGCAGGCCCGTGCGGTCGATCTTGGTCTCCAGCCGCACCTCGTCGCTGACGTCGGCCATCATGGCGCGCAGCAGGAAGGCGCCGGCGGAATAGGGCAGGCCGGCCAGGAACATCATCACGACAGCCACCGGCAGGTTGCCGGCCGGCATGATGTAGGTGCCCAAGGTGACGGCGGCGTAGAACAGGCCCGAGACGGCGAGGCCGCGATGCTTGCCGATCTTGTAGGCCAGGCGGGTCCAGATCGGGGCGCCGATCAGGCCGCCGATGAAATAGGTGAGCAGCAAGAGGCTGGCGGTCGCCTTGTCGAACTCCTTCACCCGCACGAAGAAGAAGAAGAACAGGGCGCCGGTGATGGCGGGGCCGGTGCCGACCAGGAAGTCGACGATCAGCAGGCGGGCGACGGTCGGGCGACGCAGCAGCTTGAAATATTCGGCGAAGCCCGAACGTGCGGCTTTCTTGACGACCAGGGGCTCCGGCACCTTCCAGATCGCCAGGCCGACCGCCAGGGGCAGGAGCGCGACCACGAACCATCCCATCGCCCCGACCGCGGCGGCATGTCCTTTGACGCCAATCATCGGCAGCAACGCGGGCAGGGTGAGAACCAGGATCATGCCGACGACGTTCGCGCCCTGCCACCAGGCATAGATGCGCGAGCGCTGGTCATATTCCGGCGAGAGGGCGGCGCCCCAGGCCAGCTGCGCCAGGCTGGAGATCGACACGCCCGCATAGAGCACGAGCAGCCAAGTCCAGAGATAGAGCGTGGTGACCCCGGGCTTGGCCATGAACAGCATGGCGGTGGCGATCATCAGGATCGGGGCGGAGATGGCGAACCAGGGCCGGAAGCGACCGAACCGTGTGCGGGTGCGGTCCATGACCCCGCCAATGAAGGGGTCGAAGGCCATGTCCAGGAAGCGGACCATCATGAAGGCGAAGCCGACCTGGGCTAGGCTCAGGCCCAGTTCGCTGGCGTAGAACTCCGGCAGGTAGACCACCAGGGGCAGGCCGAGGCCCGCCAGAGGCAGGCAGGGGGCGGCATAGGCCGCCAAGGTCCAGTTCGATCGCCTCTGCGGCTCGCCAGCCATTTCCATTTCGCTCCCTGCGGCCGGTCGAATACGCCGCCGACGCGCGGCAGGATCAGACCTCGCGCAGCGGAAGGAGGCAAGGGGGCTTAGCGGCTGGCGTAGGTTTCGCCTTGCGCCAGGCGGCTCGCGAGACGTTCAAAGGCCGTATTGGCGTCACCCCAGGTGGATTGATACCAGGTGTTACGGATGTCGGTTTCGTACCACTGGTAGGCGATCGGGGTGATCGTGCCGTCGACCGAGATCGCCTTGCCCTCGACTCGCGCCCCGCCGACCCCATGGCTCTGATAGGACAGGCCGGGCTTGTCGCGCATCTGCTGGAAGGTCGGCCGGTTCGGCTTGGCGTCGACCAGGGTCAGTTCAATCTCTGCGCCACTGAGGACGCCGGTATCCGTCAGCCGCCGCATCACGTCGCGCTTAAGGTCGTCAGCCAGGCGCTGGACCTCGGCGGTCCCATAGGTCCTGGCCGCGTCCTGCTGGAGTTGAGGCGAGATCTTGACGGTGACAGAGGCGGGGGCCGCGAAGGCCGCGCCCGCCAGGCTGGCGGCGGCGAGGGTCGTGGTCAGCAACAGGCGCATGGGGGCTCCTCCCGATCATGACAGAGTGAAAGGCTCGCGCCAGATTGTGGCGGTTCGCGGGCTATCGCGTTTCGACCGCGCCGGTTCTGCGCTGGAACTGAACCTCGGGAAATTGAGGAGACGGCGCGTCGAGCAAGGGGGAACCGAGGCCCCTCAGGTAACGGTCGAAGAAGGCGAGGCTGTAGCGGGTCTCGATCTGATGGACCCGCCGCGCGTCGATCGGACCGTCGAGGCCTATCCAGCGGTCAATGGGCGAGACGACCAGATAGGGAAAATCCGACAGGTTCTGGTGAAACATGCCGGGGATCAGGACCAGATAGGCGTCGCCGCGGGCGGCCGCATAGGCGGTGCGCATGGTGGTTTGGGTCTCGTCGATGTCCTGCCGCGCCCAGCCCTCCAGGGCCATGGTGGCGGCGTCGCGGCTGATCCAGAGGGTCGGCTGGGCCAGGCCTGAGCGCACCACATCGGGGGGCATGAAGACGTCCATCGGCAGACAGGCCCGCAGGCGGGGATCGCGCAGGCAGGCTTCGGCTGTGATCGCCCCGCCCATCGACAGACCGAACATGCCTACATGGTCGAGGTCGAGACGCCCGGTGAGCACGCCCTGCGAGTCGGACCGGTCCATGGCGGTCAGACGGTCGAGGGTGAAGCTGACGTCCTGGGCCAGATAGGGCAGGTAGCGGTTGAGCACGCCGCGGACCTTCATGCCCTCGGCCATGGCGATGCGACGCCCGTCGGGGAAGTCAACGCCGGCGCCGGCATAGGTGTGGTCCATCGCGGCGACCACATAGCCGTGGGACACCAGCGATTCGATCTCCAGGCTGTTGTGCTGCCGAAACCCGCCGCGGCCGTGGGAGAAGATCAGCAACGGGAAGCGTCCGCCGCGGGCCATGGGCGCGCCGGGCATGGCGTTGGTGCGGACGTATTTCAAGTGCTGGAAGACGAAGCCCGGCATGTGCAGCAGGCGCGCCAGGGGGGCGAGCGCCATGCCGTCGGCGATATAGGGGGCGCGGGCCGCCCGCGGGTTTGGCGCGGCGGGATACCAGACCTGGACCATGAGTTCGCGATGGTCGCCGGGCGCGGCGGTGAAGAGTTCGCGTCGGTTCGGATCCGTCCAGTCATAGGTGACCGTGCCGATCCCATAGGGGCCGTCCGGGCGGGGCAGGTCGAAGACCGGGAAGGCGAGGGGGAGGACCACGGCGAGCACCAGGGCGGCTGCGCCCAGCGCCAGGGCGCCAGGGGATCTGTCGCCCCGGCCCTCGCCGGCCGCGAGCGGCAGGAGGATCACGGCCAGGACCAGGGCGTAGGCCGGCGCCATCTGCCAGCGCGCGCCCTCGATCAGGATCTGGGCGATCGCCGCGAGCAGCAGGAGAAGGGGCAAGGGGCGCAGGGCGCGTCGCACTGCGGTCCAGGGGAGCCACGGCGCGGCCAGGACCGCGCCGATCAACAGGATGACCAGGACTTCCAGAGGCCGCATGGCCCGTCCCTCCCCAGGGTGTCGACGATGATCCTACACGGCCGGAGGCGCGTGCGACCGGACATGGATCAAGCCTCCCGATCCCGTGTCTTGTCGCCCGCGTGCGGCGCCGGCACAGTGGTGGGCGCGCCGGAGGCAAGCCTATGAAGCGGTTGTGGGTGTTCGCATGGGCCATTCTGCTGGCCACGCCCGCCGTCGCCCGGACCGAGGCGGTCGCGAGCCCCTGGGAAAGTCTCCCCGCTCCTGCGGCCCTGCCGGCGCCTGACCTGGAAGGCCGGGTCACTCACGACGGGGCGCAGATCTGGTTTGCGACCTATGGCGCCGGGCCGCCGGTCATCCTGCTGCACGCCGGCGACGCCAGCAGCGATCTCTGGGGCGACCAAGCGCCGGCCCTGATCGCCGACCACCATCGGGTGATCCTCATCGACAGCCGCGGCCATGGCCGCAGCACGCGGGACGCCCGCCCGCTCGGCTATGAGCAGATGGAGGGCGATGTCATCGCGGTGATGGACGCGCTCAGCCTCGACAAGGCCCAGGTGGTGGGGTGGAGCGACGGGGCGATCATCGGCCTGATCATGGCCATGAAGCATCCGGACCGGGTCGAGAGCGTATTTGCGTTCGGCGCGAACATGGACCTGAAAGCCTTCAATCTTTCAGGATTCTATGCGGGAATTCTCGGCAAGGTCGAGGCCCGGCTGGCGGCGGACTATGCCAGGCTCTCCAAGACCCCGGGCGACTATCCAGCCTTCTCCAAGGCGGTGTTCGCCATGCAGTCCAGCCAGCCGAACTATTCGCCCAAGGACCTCGCCGCGATCCGCGGCCCGCGTATCGATATCGTCGACGGCGACCATGAGGAGTTCATCTCGCGGGCCCATACCGACTATCTGGCGCGCACCATCCCCGGCGCCGCTGGTCATCCTGTCGGGGGTAAGCCACTTCGCCCCGGTCCAGGACCCGGCCGGCTTCAATGCGGCCATGCTCGGGTTCCTGGACCAGTAGGCCCGGGCTCAGCCAGTGCGGCGGGCCCAGATCACATGCGGACTGGGCGCCTTGGGCGCGGCGGCCTGGGGCGCGCCGAGATAGCGGACGCCGATGCCTTCCATGTCGAGGTCTTCCTGTTCCGACAGGCCGTGAGCGTCCAGCAGCCGGGACATCTCGACGGGGGCGAAGTGGCTGAGCCAGGGTTCGCCCATGGTCGCAGCCCAGTCCGCCACTACCTGCATCTCGGCGCGCAGGTCCGGCGGATAGTTCTCCAGCGGCTCGCTGTAATCGAGCACCACCTCGGCCCCGGGGGCGCGGGCGATCTCCCCCAGGGTCGCGGTGATCGCCGCCCGGCCGAGATAGGGCACGACACCCAGCCAGATGAAGACCGCAGGCTGGTCGACGACGAAGCCGGCCGCCGCCAGGCCCTGGCTCAGGTTCTCGCGCTCGAAGTCCACGGCGACGAAGGTCAGGGCGGCGGGGAGGGGCAGGCCGGTCTCCGCCTGCCGCCGCCGCTTCCAGGCCTGGGTTTCCGGATGGTCGACCTCGAATACCTTAAGGCCAAGGTCGGTGTGAGGATTGCGCAGGGCAAGGGTGTCAAGGCCCGCGCCCAGCACCACGGCCTGGCGCACGCCCCGCGCCACCGCCGCGGCGAGGTGGTCTTCGGCGAAGCGGCTGCGCGCGGCCATGAACAGCCGGATCGGAGTCTGGCCGGGATCGCCGGACAATCCGGCGATGATCGCGTCCGCCGCCGAGCCCAGCATGGCGCGGGCGAAGGGGTCGCGGAACACCGCGCCGTCCTCGAGGACCTGATGGGCGGCGCGATATCCGGCGGCGCCGAGCGCGGTCCGGCTGGGTTGGCGTTCAAGCATGCGGACTCCTTCGGCGGCGCGCGACGACGCGCCCCGCTAGGCTGGGGGGAGGGGAAGACCTGAGGGATCTGAACTTTCGCGAAATGACGATGCGGGCCCGAAAGAACAACTATTGAATTTATTTATCTTTTGGGTATTTTGAATGGGCAAGGCAGGTTCCTGGGGACGCAAAATCCAGCCCGCGCCCGCCCCTTGACGATCCTCATCAGATCCCGTGCCGCCAATTGGGTTGGCCGCAGCGCCGTTTGATCCAGCTCAATTTCCGCCAAGTTAGTCTCGTTATAAAAGTCACAAAGCGGATTTGGCGAGGAGATCCCCGTGAACACCCACGTGCCCCCTGACGACCTGGCGCCCTTCGGCGAGGACTATGGCCCGACCCTGATGGGCATCTATGGACCGACCCGGAAGGAGGTGACGCTCACCGATCTCCCGCTGCTCAAGGGCGCCATTCCGGCCGACCTTAACGGGGTCTATCTGCGGGCCGGGCCCAATACGAGGTTCGCGCCCACTGGCCGCTATCACCCCTTTGACGGGGACGGCATGGTCCACGCCGCCCAGTTCGACCACGGCAAGCTGACCTATCGGAACCGCTGGGTGCGGACCGATGGTTGGAAGGAAGAGGACCAGGCCGGTGAGGGGCTGTTCCACGGCATCCGCGAGACCCTGAAGGGCCGCCAGGACAAACGGCTGAAGGACACCGCCAACACCGACCTTGTCGCCCATGCCGGCAAGGTGCTGGCGCTCTGGTACATGTCGGGCGACGCCTATGAGATCGATCCGGTCAGCCTGGAGACCCTGGGCAAGTCACCCGGCGTGCTGGCCAGCGGCGGTCGCATCTCCGCCCACGCCAAGGTCGACGAGATCACCGATGAGCTGATCTTCTTCGACTACGGGACCGATGCGCCCTACATGCACTATGGCGTGGTCGGCGCCGATGGCGCGCTGAAGCACTATGTGCCGATCGACCTGCCGGGGCCGCGTCTGCCGCACGACATGGCGATCACCGAGCACTATTCGGTGCTGCACGACCTGCCGCTGTTCCACGATCCCGAAGCGTTGAAGCTCGGCCGGCACAAGGTGATGTTCTATCCGGACATCCCGGCCCGGTTCGGCGTGATCCCGCGCTATGGCGCGGCGGATACGATCCGCTGGTTCGAATTCTCGCCCTGCTACCTCTACCACGTGGCCAATGCGTGGGAGGAGGGCGACTGGGTGGTGATGGTCGGCAGCCGCTACATGCCGGCCCTGGACGCTCACGGGAACATCGACGCCGCCCGTACCGCCAAGGATGTGGCCGAGCTGGTCATGCACGCCCGGCTCTGGGTGTGGCGGATGAACGTCAAGACCGGCGAGATCGAGGAGCGGATGCTCGATCCGGACCGGAATGTCGAATTTCCGACCTTCAACAGCCGGCTGTCCGGCCGTCGCACGCGCTACGGCTACTTCGTCGATCACTCCGAGACCCGCACCCTGCAATGGGCGGGGATCCGCAAGTACGACCTGGACACCGGCGAGAGCCTCGGCGCCTGGTCGGACGACCCGGACCATTGCTTCTATTCCGAGCCCTGGTTCGCCGCGGCCGACAATCCGCAGTCCGAAGACCACGGCTATGTCATCACCTTCCAGTGGAACGACCGGCTGCGCGGCGAGACGCTCGACGTGTTCGACGCGCGCCGCATCGAGGACGGCCCTGTCGCCCAGGTGCTGATCCCGCACCGCATCCCGCTAGGCTTCCACGCCTGCTGGATGGCGGCGGACCGGATGAAGGCGGACTAGGTCTGGGGGTTTGCAGAGCCTGGGCTGAACCGGCCCAGGCGCGGCTCCGTCCCGGTCAGCAGTCGGCCGATGTTGGCGCGATGCAGCCAGGTCACATAGAGGCCGCCGGCGATGACCAGCAGCCGGTAGGGAAGGGGCTCGTCCAGGGCGCAGGCGAGGGCGATCGCGCTGGCCGCGCCCAGGAGCGAGCTCAGCGACATGATCCGAAACGCCGCGAGCGTGGCGATGACCACGGCTGCGGCGCCCAGACCCACCGGCCAGGACATGGCCAGCAAGACGCCGAGCCCTGCAGCGGCGGACTTGCCGCCCGTGAAGTTCAGCCAGATCGACCGGCTATGGCCGATCACAGCGGCCAGGCCCGCCAGACAGACGGCCCAGGACGTTAAGATCTGAGGAGTGAACCCGGCCGGCGGCGCGCCGAACGGCGCCGTCGCGAGCCAGGCCCAGAGCCAGCGGGTGGTCAGGACGGCGGCCGCGCCTTTCACCAGGTCGATCAGGAACACCGCCAAGGCCGGGCCTTTGCCCAGGGTTCGCAGGACATTGGTCGCACCGGTGGATCCAGAGCCGATGGTGCGCAGGTCGATGCCCTTGAGCAGCTTTCCGGCGAGATAGCCCGTGGGCGTGGCGCCGAGCAGATAGGCGATCGCCAATCCGGCCAGGCTCGCGATCCAGTACGCCATCGGGTCAACTCCATGCGCGGAACTCAGGTCTTAGACTGCTGCAGGACGGTGGCCGTCAAACAGACTTTGACGCGCGTGACGGACCGATTGGGGGTCTGACATGGCGTTATGTGTTTCTCGCCTAAGGAAGATTATCGGAAATATGAGGCTTGCTGTCCTGGGCGACCGAAGCTGGTCGTTTCATGCAATTCCGGTTACGCCGCTGGCCCTGCAGCGAATCCTCGAAGGGTCTCACGTGATCATCATCCTGGGCTCTGTCCAAGTCGCCCCCGACCATCTCGACGCCGCCATCGCGCTCGGTCTCGAGCATTGCGCCCGCTCCCGTGGCGAACCCGGCTGCCTCGCCCATGACTGCCACATCGACGCGGCCGACACCGGCAAGCTGGTGTTTGTCGAGCGCTGGGCCGACATGGCCGCCGTGCGGACCCATTTCGCGGTCCCGGCCTCCGGCGACTTCGTTCGGCGCATGACGGCCCTGGCGTCGGCGCCGCCGCAAATGCACCTCTACGAGGCCACGGAACCCTCAGCCTAACCGGGTTGCGCTCGGCCATTCCGCCAGATCTTTGTTTTATCGTGTAAATTGGCGTCCAATCCGGCGTCGGCGGCGAACTTGAGATTCCCTCTCAGGTGACGCCGGGTCACGGCTTGTCCCGGATTTGCGCCCTGATAGCATCTACCTGAACAACGATAATTCAGAATGACAGCTCAGGGAGACCCGACCGTGGCGGCTCAAGCGCAACTTCCCAAGGCCTGCATCATCGGCGCGGGCCCCACGGGCTTTTCGACCGCCAAGCGGTTGAAAGACTACGGCATTCCGTACGACTGCTTCGAGCTCTCCGACGATGTCGGCGGCACCTGGTACTACAACAACCCGAACGGCATGTCGGCCTGCTACAACAGCCTGCATATCGACACCTCGAAATGGCGGCTCGCCTTCGAGGATTTCCCGGTCCCCAGCGACTGGCCGGACTTTCCGCACCACAGCCAATTGTTCCAGTATTTCAAAGACTACGTGGATCATTTTGGCATCCGCGAAACCATCACCTTCAACACCGCCGTCGAAAGCGCCAAGCGCAACGCCGACGGGCTGTGGGAGGTGAAACTCTCGACCGGCGAGACGCGGACCTATGACGTCTTGTTCGTCTGCAACGGTCACCATTGGAGCCCGCGCATCCCCGACTATCCCGGCGAATTCGACGGCGCGGCCCTGCACAGCCACGCCTATCGGGATCCGTTCTCGCCCGTGGACATGCGCGGCAAGAACATCGTGGTGGTCGGCATGGGCAATTCGGCGATGGATATCGCCTCGGAGCTCAGCCAAAGGCCGATCGCCAAGAACCTCTGGGTGTCGGCCCGCCGCGGCGTCTGGGTGATGCCGAAATACATGAACGGCAAGCCGGCCGACAAAGCCGCGATGCCGGCCTGGATGCCGCGCAAGCTCGGCCTGTCCCTGGCCCGCAAGGCGATCAAGAAGTCCCTGGGCAATATGGAAGACTACGGCCTGCCCAAGCCGGACCACGAGCCGCTGGAGGCGCACCCCTCGGTGTCCGGCGAGTTCCTGACCCGGGTCGGCTGCGGCGACGTGAAGTTCAAGCCGGCGATCAAGGCGCTGGAACGCAAGCAGGTCCGCTTCACCGACGACAGCGTCGAGGATGTCGACGTCATCGTCTTCGCCACCGGCTATGACATGCGCTTCCCGTTCTTCAGCGATCCCGAGCTGGTCCCGGACGCCGATCACCGCCTGCCGCTGTTCAAGCGGATGATGAACCCGGACATCCCGAACCTGTTTTATATGGCGCTGGCCCAGCCCTTGCCGACCCTGGTCAATTTCGCCGAGCAGCAGGCCAAGCTGGTGGCCGCCTATCTGGCCGGCAAGTACTTGCCCCCCTCCCCCGATGAGATGCGCCGGGTGATCGCCAAGGACGAGGAGACCCACCTGGGCCAGTACTATCAGGCCAAGCGGCACACCATTCAGGTCGACTTCAACCTCTATTGCGCCGACCTGAAGAAGGAGATCGCCAAGGGCGAGAAGCGCGCCCAGGCGGCCGGCGGCAAGCTGCCGGTGCCGGCCCGGGCGGCGGTGGCGGCCTAGGTCTGTTCGGACGGCCCCGGCGTCATCAGCGACTGGATGACGCCGAAGAAGGCCGCGAACGAGGCGACCAGGGCGACCATGAACAGGCCCGTCACCAGGTTGTTGGCGGGATGGGCGTCGAAGGCCATGCCGCGCACCCCGAGGATGGGGGCGAGGATCGAGGCGACCAGATTGCCCCAGCCCATGACCAGCAGGCAGGGCGCGAGCCAGGCCTCGCGGGCGGGCTTCACCCCTCCCCCGATCCGGGTGGCGCCCGCGAGCGCCAGGACCAGCAGGCCGTTCAGCAGGCCCTCGAGATGGGCCATGGTCCAGGCGCGATGGTCGCCGCCCAGGTTCAGCGGCGCGGCCTGGCCATAGACCTGCTTGGCGACCACGAAGGCGAGCGGGAAGCCGGCCAGGATCATGCCGGCCAGGATGATCAGCACGCCGTTCAGGACGACGATGCGCAGGCCCCGGTCGCTCATCAGAGGCCGAACCGCGTGGGCTGGGCCTTGATCAGGGCCTCCAGCTTAGGCAAGCCGGTCTTGAGGCTGCCGGCGAGCTGCTGGGTGACGAGGAAGCCCAGGGGGAAGATGGCGCTGGCGCGGCCGGCCCAGCGCAGTTCGCAGCCGGTGACCGTCTCGACCACCTGATAGTCCTCCACGGCCGCGCTGACCGGCAAGGTCGAGGCGGCGAAGCGGAAGGCCATGCGCTTGCCCTCCTCCCAGGCGAAGAATTCCTCCTCGATCTTGGCCGCGCCGACCTCGACCGTCCGGGTCGTGCCGACGCCGAAGGGCTTGGGGCTGGTCCAGGTGACCTTGGTGATCGGCAGCCATTCGGTCCAGGCGTCGCCATCCAGCAAGGCGGCCCAGACCGCCTTTGCCGGCAGGTTGAAGGCGTGGCTGACCCGCTTGGCGCCCGCCAGATAGTCTTCGCCGACGGATTTGTGGGCGCGGGGCTGAGTGGCCATGATTGATCCTGGTTGGGTTGGTGTCTTCGGGAGTTCCGCTCAAGCGCCCTAGGGGCAGTCAATCGGCTTTGATCCGGCCGATGGGTTCAGGCCATGGCCTTGGCGAGCGCGGCGCGGGCGTCCCGGGCGGCGATGCGGCTGACCTCGGCCTCCGGCGCCCACTGGAACCCGTGGAAGGCGCCCGGATAGACATGCAGCTCGACCGGCACGCCGGCGCGGATCAGGCGCTGGGCGTAGGCGAGGTCCTCTTCCAGGAACAGATCCAGCGATCCGGTCGCGATATAGGTGGGCGGCAGGCCGGCCACGTCTTTGGCGCGGGCGGCCGCGGCATAGGGTGAGACGCCCTCCCCGCCCGGTTCGAAGCCCAGCAGGCAGGACCAGCCGAAGTGATTGGCCTGGGGCGTCCAGACGAACTCGCCGACGTGCGGATGCGGGTCGGCGGTCACGCAGGTGCGGTCGTCGATCATCGGATAGATCAGGTGCTGGAAGGCGAGCCTGTACTCCGCGCGGTCGCGGACCAGCAGGGCAAGGGAAGCCGCCAGTCCGCCGCCGGCGCTCTCGCCCATGATCCCGACCCGCGCCGGATCGACGCCGAGCTCGGCCGCATTGGCGAACACCCAGCTCAGGGCGACGTAGCAATCCTCAACGGCGCCGGGGAACCGGGTTTCCGGCGCGAGGCGGTACTCCACCGAGATGATGCAGCAGCCGAGTTCGGCCGTCATGGAGCGATGGACCGCCTCATTGGCCGAGGCCGAACCCGTGACATAGCCGCCGCCATGGATGTGGAAGATGCAGGGCAGCCGGTCCTTCACCGCCTTCGGGCGATAGATGACCACGCCCACATCGGGCGCCCCGGCCGGGCCCGGGACATAGCGCACGACCATCTCGGTCGCCGCTAGATCCGCCTCGGCCGGTGCGAAGCGCGCGGGCCGGGCGCGCATCATCGGCAGCACCGCCTCGCTGAGATCGAAGGGCGGAATGCTGTCCAGCAGCGGCAGAAGCTGGGGATCGACGAGATGGCGCGTGCGGCTCACGGGGCGGGTCCTGGGTGGCGTGCGGCGGCCAGTGTGGCGCAGCAGCGCCGCCGCGCAAGCCCTGGGGACTAGGGCAGCGGCAGATCCCCGCGGGCGATCCGCTGCAGGGTCTCGACGAAGAAGCCCGGCTCAAGCGCGGTGACCTTGGCTTCCAGGCTGTCGGCCGTCTCGCCCGGCGCGATGGGGACGGACCGCCGGGCCAGGACCGCGCCGTGATCATATTCCTCATCCACCAGATGAATGGTGACGCCGCCCTCGGCGACGCCCGCGGCGATCACCGCCTCATGCACCCGGCGACCATACATGCCCTCGCCGCCAAAGGCCGGCAGGGCGCCGGGATGGATGTTGAGGATGCGATCGCGATAGGCGGCAAGCGTGATCGGACCCAGGCGGCGGAGATAGCCCGACAGGACCAGCAGCTCGACGCCGGCGTCTCGCAGGGCGTCAGCCAGGCGCTGGTCAGCGGCCGCGGGATCGGCCTGGGTGGGGATGCAGAACGCCGGGATTCCCGCCTCGGCGGCGAAGGCCAGGGCCGCTGCGGCCTTGTTGTTGCTGACCACCAGCCGGGCTTCGGCGTCCAGTTCACCGCCCTGGATGGCGGCCACGATGGCGCGCAGGCTGGAGCCGTTTCGGGAGGCGAGAAAACCCAGCTTAAGCAGCGGTTTCATAATCAGAAATCGCCGCGCAAATGATGTGAAAAACGCAAGCCGTCAAAACCGGGCTCGACGCCCTTGGGCAGCTTGCGGCGCAGGTCGTCATAGTCGAGGTCGATATGCATATTGGTGAGGATCGTGCGGCGCGGCCTGACCCGCTCGACCCATTCCAGGGTGCGCTCCACGTGGGCGTGGGTCGGGTGCGGCCGCCAGCGCAGGGCGTCGACGATCCAGACATCCAGGCCCTGCAAAGCTGCAAAGGCATGGTCGTCGAGGTGAACCACGTCGCTGGAATAGGCCAGGTCGCCGAACCGGTACCCGACCGAGCGGACCCCGCCATGGTCCTGGTCGAAGGTCACGACCGGAATGGCGCCGGACGGGCCCTCGACCTGCCAGGGCTCGCCATGGGGCGGGATCGGTCGGCGGTCGGCGATGCCGGGATAGCCCCCCTCGCCTTCGAACACATAGCCGAAGCGCCGCATCATCGAGGACTCGGTGGCGGCGTCCATATAGGTCGGGATCCGGGCGCGCTGGCGGATGAAGAAGGCGCGGATGTCGTCGATGCCGTGGGTCTGGTCGGCGTGGTCGTGGGTGAGCAGCACGGCGTCGAGCCGCTTCACGCCGGCCTCGGCGGTCTGCAGGCGCAGGTCCGGCGAGGTGTCGACCAACACCGTCGTCTCATGCTCGGGGCCGGCGCCCTTGCGGCGCACCAGGAGGGAGCAGCGCGAGCGGCGGTTCTTCGGCTCGCGCGGGTCGCAGTCGCCCCAGTCGCCGTCCGCCCGCGGCACGCCGCCGGAGGAGCCGGAGCCCAGCAGGGTGATCTCCAGTTCGCCGTTCATGCCGCCCTCGCCGCGGGACGGGGGATCTTGTCGAACAGGGCGAAGAAGGCGTCCTCGGTCCGCTGCTCGGCCTCCTGGAGGTCCCAGCCGCGCACCTTTGCGAGGCCGGCCAGAACATCGGGCAGGAAGGCCGGCTCGTTGCGGCGTCCCCGGTGCGGAACAGGGGCGAGATAGGGGCAGTCGGTCTCGACGATGATCCGGTCGGCCGGCATGTGGGCGATCACGTCGCGAACGTCCTGGGCGGGCTTGAAGGTGGCGATGCCGGACACTGAGAACCAGGCGCCCATGGCCGCGGCCCGCGCCGCAAGGTCCGGCCCCGACGTGTAGCAGTGCAGGAGCATCTTGAACGGACCGGCGGCGTATTCGGTCTCCAGGATCTCGGCCATCAGCTCGTCGGCCTCGCGGGTGTGGACCACCAGGGGCAGGCCGCTGTCGCGTGCGGCCGCCACATGGGCGCGGAACACGCGCGCCTGGATGTCGCGGGGGCTGAGATCATAGTGGAAATCGAGGCCGGTCTCGCCGATCCCCACGACGCGCGGGTCGTCGCAATAGGCCAGCAGGTCTGCCGCGGTGAGGTCGGGATTCTCCTTGGCCTCGTGCGGGTGAGTGCCGACCGTGCACCAGATGTCGGCTGCCTCCGCGATCTCCCGGACCTTGGTGAAGTGGGAGACCTTGTCGCTGATATTGACCATCAGCTCGATCCCGGCGGCCCGGGCGCGGGCGATCACCTCGGCCCGGTCCTCATCGAACTGGGGGGCGTGCAGGTTGACGTGACTGTCGATCAGCATCGAAGGGCGAAGGCCTCAGGCGCGCGCGGCGTCGCGCAGTTCGGAAAGCGCCGTGAAGAGCGCGTCCGTGCGGTCCAGGTTCACGGCCTCGACCTCGCGCGGCAGGCGCTGGAGCGTCTCCCACGCCGCGGCCCAGCGATCAAGACCGCCGCGGCCCTCGGCGGCCTTCTGGCGGAGCTGGGCGTGGATGCGCTCGCCCAGGCGGTCGAACAGCAGGGCGAATTGCTGGGCGCCCTCCCCGCCCCGGAACTTGTCGGCGAGCGAGAGGGCCAGGGCCTCATCGACCTGGGGCAGGTCGCGAAGCAGTTCGCGCGCCGCATCGTCGATGGCGACGGCCCCGGCCGAGGCGAGCGACCAGGCGCGTCCGGGCGCGCCGCCGGACATGCGCGCCAGGCGGATGGCGTCCTCGGCGTTCACCCCCGTGTGGTCGGACACGAAGGCGGCGACCTCCGGCTCCGGTAAGGGGCTGAAGCCCAGGCGGCGGCAGCGCGAGCGGATGGTGGGCAGAAGCCGGCCCGGTGAATGAGAGATGAGGAACAGCACGCCCCGCGGCGGCGGCTCCTCCAGGGTCTTGAGCACCGCATTGGCGGCGTTGACGTTCAGATCGTCGACCGCATCGATAATCGCCACCCGGTGGGGCGCTGAGGCCGGCGACTTCGAGAAGAATTCTGAGAGGCGGCGGGCCTCGTCGACCGGGATGGTCTTGCGCGGCTTGCCGTCCTCGCCGATCCGCTCGAGCACGAGAATGTCGGGGTGGGATCTGGCGATGATCTGGCGGGGGACCGGGTTCGCCGGATCAACGCCGAGGACGCCGAATCTTGGATCATGCGGCGCGCCCAGCAGTCGACGGGCGGCGCGATAGGCGAAGGTCGCCTTGCCGACACCCTCCGGCCCGGTCAGCAGCCAGGCGTGGTGCAGCCGGCCCCTGGCGCGGGCGGATTCGAAGGCCTCCTCGGACGCCTCGTGTCCCTGGAGCCGGAAGACCTCCTTGGGATGCGGGATCGGTTCAGCCATCGAGGCCGAGCCGGCGCGTGACCACGGACCAGACCGCCGTCTCCACGTTGTCGATGTCCTGGGCGGCGTCGATCACCGCGCAACGTTCGGGTTCGGCCTGGGCGATGGCGAGGAAGGCGTCGCGCAGGCGGGCGTGGAAGGCCGCGCCCTTGGACTCGAACCGGGTCTCGGCGTGGGTACGGTCGGCGGCGCGGGCCAGCCCCGCCTCGGGCGCCATGTCGAACACCAGGGTCAGGTCGGGCCGCACCTCCTCCAGGATGTAGGTCTCCATGGCCGCGATGAGGCCGGGATCGGTTCCGCCCGCCGCGCCCTGATAGGCGCGGGTCGAATCGGCGAACCTGTCGCAGACCACCAGGGCGCCGCGGGCGAGCGCCGGGCGGATGACCCGCTCGATATGGTCGCGGCGGGCGGCGTACATCAGGAGGGTTTCGGTGACCGGACTCCAGCGGTCCACCGCGCCCTTCACCAGCAGGTCGCGAATGGCCTCGGCGCCGGGCGATCCGCCGGGCTCGCGGGTGGACACGACCTCCCGGCCGGTCGCGGACAGGCGCGCCGCGAGCCTGCGGATCTGGGTCGATTTGCCGACCCCTTCCCCGCCTTCGAACGTAATGAAACGACCCTGGACCACGGCCGCAACATGGCCGGTTCGCGCCGTTTGTCCAGGGCTAGGGCGCGCCTTTAGAAGGGGCGCAGCACCCGGGCGTCGCCGAAGCCGTAGGAGGCGACCCGATCGCGCAGGGCCCAGGCCTCGCCCTCGTCCGACGTGCTCTGCAACACCACCCTGTAGAGGGTCGCGCCATTGCGCTGGACCACCTCGACCGTGGCGTCGCCGGCGGCGCCCAGCTGGCTGGCGACCCGCTGGGCGTTGGCCTGATCGCTGAAGGCGCCGGCCTGGACGCGATAGACGCCGCTGGCAGCCGCGGCGGGCGCGGCGTGGGCTGCCTGGACGGGCGAGCGGCGGCTGGCGAGCTGGACCGGGGCGGAG